>NZ_BAAHAC010000004.1:0-13277 GCF_054777875.1 Spirosoma koreense
ACCAACTTATTCACCATCACTAAATACAGTGGGCTTGATCCGGCGGTAGGTGGTTCAGCTGATTCAGTGTTTGGGGTGGATGTTGGAAACTATCCCGTAACCCGCGGCTATAACGTGGGCTTAAGCTTTGGCTTCTAACATCACCCGCCAAAACTGACCTAGTAGATACAATAGGCTGTCCAATTTTAGACAAAGAGATTCATTCATGAAAACACATTCTCATACAATCCTGATAGCAACGGCACTGCTTTCGCTATCGACCTTTTCCTGTAAAGAAAAATTCCTGGAAGTACCGGCTACCGGGCAATTGTCGGCTGCCCAGTTAACCTCAAAGGCAGGCTTGGAAGGGCTTTTAGTATCGGCCTATGCTGAGATGAATGGTCGGGGATTCCGGCGCGTGACCAGTACTGATAACTGGCTACGAGGTAGTATTTCGGGTGGCGATGCCAATAAGGGTTCTAACTCCGGTGACTATGGTGATCTGGTCCCTTGGATGACCTATCAACTGTATCCTAGTTTATTTGATATCGGCCAGAAGTGGAGCGCCATGTACGAAGGCATTAGTCGTGCGAACGTCGTGCTGCGCATGTTGCCTTCAGCTACCACTGATGTAACGGCTGCTGATAAACAACGGATTTCGGCGGAAGCTCGGTTTTTGCGAGGCCATTACTATTTCGATTTAAAGCGTGTTTTCAACATGGCTCCGTTTATCGATGAAACCCTAACTTACGGCAATGGTATTGACAAAGTCCCTAACAATGTGGATATCTGGCCTAAGATCGAAGCTGATTTTAAATATGCGATGGATAATCTGCCTGAAACTCAGACATTGGTGGGCCGAGCGAATAAATGGGCGGCTACGGCTTACCTGGCCAAGACGTATTTATACCAGAAAAAATACGCTGATGCCAAAGCGCTGTTTGATCAGGTTATTACCAATGGAAAAACGCCAGGTGGCATCAAATATGCCCTGGTCCCTAACTATCCGGATATTTTCAATGCCGCAACGGAAACAAACTCGGAGTCCATCTTTGCGATTCAGGCGGCTGCCAACACGGGAAGTACGGACAATGCCAACACCGATCTGGGATTGAACTATCCTTATGGGTCGAGTGCACCAGGCGGCTGCTGCGGCTATTTCCCACCTAGTTTTGAATTGGCTAACTCATTCCGTGTCAATGCAAATGGCTTGCCACTACTCGATGGATCCTACAACTCGGGTACCAATCAACTGAAAACGGATCAGGGTATTTTCTCTGATCAGGCATTTATCCCCGACACCGGGCCGGTTGACCCGCGTCTTGACTGGTCGGTCGGACGTAGGGGAATTCCCTATCTGGATTGGGGCGTTCACCCTGGCTATTCCTGGATCCGGGATCAGAGTTTTGCCGGTCCTTATTCGCCTAAAAAATTTATTCACTACAAATCACAGTCGAAAACGCTATCGGATGCGACGGCATCAACCGATACCTACTCGGCTATAAACTACAACGTTATCCGCTTTGCCGATGTGCTGTTGATGGCGGCTGAATGCGAAGTCGAAGTGGGTAGTTTAGAAACCGCCCGGACTTACGTGAACCTGGTTCGTACACGAGCTGCCAATCAGGCGGTCTGGGTGAAAAACGCATCGGGTGCGGCTGCCGCCAATTATGTGATCAATACTTATCCAGCTTCAACTTTCACTACGAAAGAAGTTGCTCGTGTCGCTGTTCAATTTGAACGCAAGCTTGAATTATCAGGTGAAGGGCACCGCTTCTTTGACCTCGTTCGCTGGGGTACGGCGCAGACCGTGCTGAATGCCTTCCTGGATTATGAAAAAGCCAAACTGCCCGTTGCTTACAGCGGTGGCAAGTTTACGGCCGGGCGCGATGAGTACGTTCCAATTCCCCAAACACAGATTGACTATCAGGGAAAAAGTATTCTGACGCAGAATCCAGGATATTAATTCGATCTTATTCTGACAGAATGGATAGGCCATTCTGTCAGAATCATTATTCGTATTGGGACATGAAAAACAACCGCAGAGATTTTCTTCAGAAGTTGAGCCTGGGTGCTACAGCGCTTGGCTTTGATTCATCGCTTCCTATAGCAGAAAGGACAAAGCCAACGGCTTCGAATGCTAAAGACAAGATAATAGCTGCCGAATCGAACGCGGTTGTAGAAACTACCGCCGGTAACGTTCGTGGATATACGCATAACGGCATCGTCAATTTCAAAGGCATACCGTATGGAGCAACGACTGCTGGTGAAGCCCGCTTCATGCCGCCCAAAAAGCCAACTCCCTGGACCGGCGTTCGTAATTCGCTAGTCTATGGTCCGGTTTGTCCGCAACGCCCGAATGCGGGGTGGAATGCTGAAGAATACGCATTTTTGTACCAGTGGAATGATGGGTATCAAAGTGAAGATTGTTTACGATTGAACGTCTGGACGCCAGCAGTGAATGATGGTAAAAAAAGGCCTGTCTTATTTTGGTTACATGGTGGGGCTTTCTTTTCCGGTTCTAGTCAGGAGCACCCTTCCTACGATGGCGAAAATTTGAGCCGAATGGGGGATATCGTAGTCGTTTCGGTCAATCACCGACTAAATGTTTATGGCTTTCTGGATCTATCGGATTACGGCAGTCAATATGTACAGTCGGGAAATGTGGGCATGCTTGATCTGGTATTAGCCCTGGAATGGGTTCGCGACAACATCGCTCAGTTTGGCGGTGACTCGGGTAATATAACGATCTCAGGCCAATCGGGCGGAGCGGCCAAAGTAACCACATTGATGGCAATGCCATCGGCGAAAGGATTGTTTCATAAAGGAATTTCGGAAAGCAGTTCGACGGTTCAGGTCGCAACGCATGACTACGCCAGTCAACTGGCAGGACTCGTGCTGACCGAACTAAAATTATCGAAGGCTAATCTCGCTGATATCCATAAAATTTCGTTTCCTCGCTTGACCGAAGCGGGACTTGCCGCCGAGAAAAAACTAGGCACTAATTTCCCCGCTGGCGTTGGCCGGTCTGGTTGGCAACCGGTCGTTGACGGTACGATCATACCGGCGCATCCCTTCGAGCCAACGGTTCCGGCGTATTCGGCGAACATTCCGATGATTATCGGCACGAATCGCAACGAAGCATCAGCCAGTATTAACAACGCTCCGAATGAAGCCCTTGACGAGGCTGGCCTGAAGCAAAAACTAACCGAACGGTTTGCCGACAAAAGTGAATCAATTTATCAGGTATTGCGCAAGGTACATCTTAAAGCGAAGCCGGTTGAAATTCTGTCTTACATCGCCCCGTACAATCCGATGGCTTACTTACAGGCGGAACGTAAAGCCGCCCAAGGGGGCGCTCCGGTTTATTTATACCTGTTTTCGTGGCAAACGCCCGTGCTCGATGGACGACCTAGGGCGTTCCATTGCGCTGAAATTCCGTTTGTGTTTGCCAATACCGACCGTTGCGAAACCATGACCGGCGGTGGTGACGAAGCAAGAGCGCTAGGCAATCAGATGAGTCAGGCCTGGTTAAGTTTTTTCCGAACGGGCAACCCGAATCACAAGGGATTACCGAACTGGCCAGCCTTTACCATCGAAAAGGGTGAAACCATGATTTTCGATAAGAAACCCGAAGTCCGCAATGATCCTGACGGCGAGGCCCGAAAAGCTCTGGAGCAGGTTTTTTACAAGCGTGGCGTGTAGCTTCCTATCGATCCATCAACCTGAACGACTATGACTAAATTGATTAACCTTTTTATACTTTTCCTGCTTTGCCTATCCAGTATAAGCAAGGCACAGTCGACCAAACCGCGAGTGCTGATTTTTAGCAAAACCCTGCGGTACTATCACGAATCCATTCCGGCCGGTATTGCCGCCATAACAAAGCTTGGTCAGGAAAACGGATTCGATGTCGATACGACCAAAAACGCGGCCTTTTTCACGGAAAACACCCTAAAAAAATACGCGGCCGTAATCTGGCTGAGTACCACAGGGGATGTGCTGAATCCAACCCAGGAATCCGAGTTCAAACGATATATTCAGGCCGGTGGCGGCTACGTCGGTATTCACTCCGCTTCTGCATCGGAAAAAGACTGGGATTGGTTTGGACAACTCACGGGCGCAGTGTTTGTCAATCATCCCCCCGATCCGGTTGACGGGGTCGTACAGGTGGTTGATCAGAAAGACCCGTCGACGCGCCATCTGCCGAAGCGGTGGCCGTGGAAAGATGAGTGGTATAACTTTAAAAAGCGAATGACCGATGTCCATGTGCTACTGACGGCTGACGAAAGTACCTATCAGGGCGGTAGCGAAGGTACGTACCATCCATTAGCCTGGAAACATTCATTCGATGGGGGACGGGCGTTTTACACGGCGTTGGGGCATCTGGATGCGGCTTACGCCAATGCATTGTTCCAAAAACATATTTTGGGCGGTATTCAGTACGCTATCGGGAAGAACGAACCCCTGAACTACGCCAAGGTCACAACCCCGAAAATCCCTTGATTTTCACCTTACAACCTGACTAATGTCTTTTTTTCTAAAGCTTTTCGCAGCCAGTCTGCTTGGACTGACCATGCTCCTTTATTCGGGTATGACCATCCGACAGGCGGCCAACCCGCCCAAAGTACTGGTATTTTCGAAAACAAAAGGCTGGCATCACACCTCGATTCCAGTTGGCATTGCGGCTGTCCAGCAACTTGGCAGTGCCAATGGGTTTGGGGTAGACACTACGACCAACTCAGCTTTATTTACCGATGATAACCTAAAACAGTATGCGGCCGTCATCTGGCTGAGTACGACGGGGAACGTACTGAATGGGGAACAACAGGCTGCTTTTGAACGCTATATACAGGCGGGTGGCGGGTATGTGGGCGTTCATGCTGCGGCTGATACGGAATATGACTGGCCCTGGTATGGCAAATTAATGGGCGCTTTTTTTACCAGTCATCCCCATAATCCAAATGTTCGAAAAGCCACGGTCGACGTAATCAATAAAGCTCTTCCCGCTACGTCGATGCTACCCGACCGTTGGGAACGCACCGACGAATGGTACAATTACCGTTCATTCTATACGGGTATAAACGTGCTGGCCGAACTGGATGAGAACACCTATGAAGGGGGGACTAATGGGGCGCACCATCCCATTAGTTGGTATCACGAATTCGACGGTGGACGGGCATTTTATACGGGTGGTGGGCATACAGTTGAAAGCTTCAGTGAGCCTTTATTTTTAAGTCATCTGCTTGGCGGCATCAAATACGCCATCGGGAATAATAAACCGCTCGACTATCGGAAAGCATACGCCAAAGTAACACCCGAGCAAAATCGGTTTGTGAAAACGATTCTGGTTAATGACCTGAATTCGCCGATGGAGCTGGCTATAGCATCGGATGGTCGCGTTTTCTTTACGGAACTGTTTGGGAATCTGTCCATGTATGATCCTAAAACAGGTAAATCGACCTTGATCCATAAACTACCAATTACTAATATGGGGGGCACTGGCTTGATCGGTATAGCGCTTGACCCGAAGTTTGCCCAGAATCGTAACCTCTATCTATATTATGCCCCTGCCGGATTGACCGAAGATAATCTGGCCTTTCAGCTTTCGCGATTTACGCTGAATACTGACAACACGCTGAATCTGGCTTCCGAGAAAATCATGTTGACAGTGCCGGTCCAGAAAAACAGCGGATCACACCACGGTGGATCACTGGCCTGGGATAAAGATGGCAATCTGTATTTATCTACGGGCGACAGTTCCAGTCCATTTCCTTCTAATGGGTATTCGCCAATGGACGAACGACCGGGTAAAGATCATTATAGCCTTGACTCACAGCGTTCGGCCGGAAACACAGCTGATTTCAAGGGGAAAATTCTTCGAATTCACCCAGAATCAGATGGTACATACACCATTCCAGCTGGGAATTTATTTCCAAAGGGCACGCCGAAAACGTTACCTGAGATTTACATCATGGGTTGCCGAAACCCGTACCGAATTGCGGTCAATCCAAAAACGTCTGTGTTGTATTGGGGGGAAATTGGTCCCGATGCGGGTAAAGACGGCCTTCAGGGACCGCGCGGCTACGACGAGTTCAATCAGGCCCGGAAAGCGGGGAATTTCGGCTGGCCGTATTTCATGGGCAATAACGCAGCGTATGCACACTGGGATTTTGCGACCAATACGGCTGGTTCCAAATTCGATCCCACAGCACCGATCAACAACTCCCCAAACAATACGGGACTGAATAAATTACCACCTGCTCAGCCTGCCATGATCTGGTATCCCTATGCTGCGTCGGAGGAATTTCCGGAACTAGGACTCGGCGGGCGTAGCGCCATGGTTGGCGCGTTTTATGAATTCAACAGAAACGCCAGCTCGCCCAACAAATTCCCGGACTTTTACGATGGAGCGTTGTTTGTTTTCGACTGGATGCGCAACTGGGTGATGGCCCTGCGGTTCGACGATAAAGAGAATTACCTGCGGAGTGAACCCTTCATGGCGGCTAATGGTGATTTCCGTCGACCGATTGATCTGGCGTTTGGGCCCGATGGCGTGATGTATATGCTGGAATACGGGTCAGTCTATGGGGCTGATAATGACGATGCGCGACTGGTAAAAATTGAATACAACATAGGCAATCGTGCGCCTGTTGCACTGGCTAGTATTACCGATTCGGTTGTGGAAGCCCGCATTGATAAATCGGTATTTTTAACCTCCGAACGCCGAAATTTTCCGATGCTGCGTGAAGCCGACGGGCAGGCTCCCCTGCGCGTATCCTTTTCCAGTCGGGGTAGCCGCGACCTAGATGATGATGATGCGATTAGCTACCAATGGCTGTTCGATGGCAAAACGGTTGGCGCGATAACCCCAGGGGCAACGTACATCTATAGAAAGCCAGGTACTTACAAGGCTATTCTCCAGGTGAAAGACAAAGCGGGTCTACTTGGTCGGGATACCGTCATGGTATACGTCGGTAATACAAAACCATCGGTTACGATTACAAGTCCAGCCAATAAGTCGTTCTTCTGGGCGGGGAAATCGTTTCCTTATGTAGTGAAGGTGAAGGATCGGGAAGATGCCAAGGTTAACACAAAGCAGGTTAAGGTCTTCTATAGCTACAATCCTCAACCCAGTACACAGGAAAACTCCTCCCTAAAATCACCATTAGTTGCGCTCCAGGAACCGACTCCTTTAGGAAAAACATTGATGGATAATAGCGATTGCAAAGCGTGCCATACGGTTGATAAAGTCTCCGTTGGTCCGTCGCTACTGGCCATCGCGCAGCGTTACAAAGGGCAGGCTGGTGCCTTGGAGAAACTGGCAACGAAAATCATTAATGGTGGGGGAGGGAATTGGAGCAGTGATCATGTGATGAGCGCACACCCGCAGCTCGCTACGCAGGATGCTCAGGAAATGGTCCGCTACATTTATTCGCTGACTGACCCCAAAAAGACGATGTCAGTCCTACCCATGCAGGGAACATTAAGTCTAAAGGATCACCCGAACGATGATTTTAAAGGACAGTACACCCTCATTGCATCTTATAAGGACAAAGGGGGAAATCAGGTTGGATCACTGACGGGTACTGATGTGGTGATGCTGCGAAACGCTACCGTTAAAACGGCTTATGCCGATGCCCACGTCGGTTTCGCCCGGTTTCGGGATAATCTGTCGGCTGGCGCACACAAATCCTACATTCTTCTGAAGGGGGTTGATTTGACGCATATCAAAGGCTTTACCTACGAATATGCAGCGGCTAATCAGACGGGCGAGATTGAGGTACGGATTGATTCGCAGGCCGGGCCGATTGTGAGCCGGACCACCTACGGGCCAACCGACAATTGGGACACCTTAAAGAAACGAAGCGGACAACTGACCAGACCTATCTCAGGTCGGCATGATGTTTATTTCTTCGCGATTAAACGTACGAAACCCAACGACGAAATTCTCAAATTAACGAGCATTACGTTTGATGAGTAGCCAAGATAGCTGATGCTATTTTGCTTACAATAGCATCAGCTATTTTCTAAAAACCTATCGGAACAATCCTGCGAACGTCAGGATGATAAACGCCCAGATTGCCTCGCCCCAGCCTGAACACAATTGTTTGAGTCGATCCAGCGCTTTGTAGATGAGTTTATATACTGATGGCGTCGTCAACTGCATGACTGTTGCGATTTCTTCGGTGGATAAAGCGCTGTAATACTTTAGAAAAATAATCTCACGCTGGCGGGCTGGAAGCTGATTAACAACATGCATCAGGTTCTCGGAAATCTGTTCATCGCGTTGTTTTTCAATGATTTGTACTTCAATCGATGGATCAGCTTCGTCCTCATCATTTGTCAACTCGGTGAATTGTCGCTGCTGCGTGATCCGGCGAAGAATTTCCCGGCGCATGGCCACCAGTAAATAAGCTTTCGCAGAGCTTATAGCCGGTAACTTCGGCGCATTTTGCCAGAGCTGCACAAACAAATCCTGAACGGTATCTTTGACCAGCTCTCTATCTTCGACAAGTCGGTAGCCATAGTTGTGTAGCATCCGGCCATATTGCTGATAAAACCAGGCCAGCGAATTCGCCTGCTGCTGCCGCAGCTGATCCCATTGCCGTTGTTCCTCCGTCAATTGCCCATTTCCAAACTGTCCTTCGGGCGTGTTAGTTGATTCACCAGCATCATTGATGGGATTTTTCGGAGAAGAGGATGGCTGGAAGTCGTCTTGATCCATATCTACAATGCAACAACTGAATCGGGGCCAAGGCAAGAAATACGGTTAAAAACGTTGTTAATCCCACGCTATTATATGCCGATTTTAGTTGCACTAAAGTACGGAATAATTGCACAATTATTTCAAGGATTTAGCATATCTTTATCCGCATGTTGAATTATGTTTACTGACAATAACTGTGTTTTATGAAGAATTCCAATACGGTCTACTTTCGCTAATGGCTGGATCTGAACTTGCCTGCAATGGCTCCTATTGATAAAAGAGGCCATTTCGGCAGAATTTATTCTTGATAAAGGGAAGATTTTTGTACTTTCTGCACTTTATACATAGAATCTACGCCCAATATAGTATGCGCTCGTACGAGCTTTTTTCCAGTCACGATTTCATAGCTGATGACGCCTTTATCGAATGGGTCAACCATCCGACTGAAGCGTCCGATTCGTTTTGGCGACAATGGTTGCAGCAGCATCCCTATAAGCGGCCTGAAGTGGATGAAGCCGTCCTAATGATCAGAGCGTTATCGTCGCAACCGGATGTTTTTTCCGAGGATGAGTTGGCGGAAAACTGGCAGCACATTCAGCAAAAAATTACCCCTTTCACCCATGTTGAACGATCTGAGGAAACAATTGTGACTCCGCTCTGGCGCCGGTGGTATTCAGTAGCCGCAGTCGTTACCGTACTCATCCTTGCCGGGGTGAGTGCCTGGTGGTATCAGCAACCCGTTTCGTATGCAACGGCGTATGGACAAAGGCGAACGGTTGTTTTGCCCGATAGCTCCGTTGTTACGATGAACGGCAACTCACAGCTGAGGTATTATCGAGGGTGGAGCTGGCGTGACCGAGAGGTTCAATTGACGGGCGAAGCGCTGTTTCGGGTAAAAAAACAGCAGCAATCAACAGGGCTGGCGAAATTTACGGTAAAGACGAATCGATTGCACATTAATGTCCTAGGGACCGTCTTTAACGTAAATGATCGCCGAGGGAATGTAGAGATCGTTTTGCAGGAAGGTAAAGTGCAACTGGATGGAACTTCCCAAAAAACGGTAATGGTCCCTGGTGAAAAAGCAACTCTATTAGCAATGTCAAACGAGATCGTAAAAGAACAGGTTGATACAGACCAATATACCGCCTGGCTGCACAGCATGCTGATTTTCAACGGGCAAACATTGGCGTCAATCTTTCAACAGTTGGAAGATGGCTACGGCGTTCATACGACCGTCAAACGGTCTGAATTGCTTCAAAAGCGATTTACGGGAACCGTTCCTACCGACTCAGTTGCTAACTTTTATAATCAGCTTCAAACGATCTACAACGTCCATGCGAAACCGGTAAAAGGAGGCTATCTGGTCGATTGAGTACAGCGGTATCGAAAGGTTACCAGACGATAGCCCCAAGGCCAATATGTATAGAAAGCAACTATTGACTGCTCTCCTATTGTGTGGTTTCGCCATCAGCATACCTGTTACTTCGTGGTGCCAGCAGCGAATGTCGGGGCAACTTCCAGCTACTTCTCCGCCGTCAGAAACCAATATCACCAGGTCACCTTCACTAATCCAAGTCCTGAATGAATTAGCGAAGCGCTATCATGTTATTTTTAATTATGAAACGGATCTTTTACTGAATAAAACAGCTACCATCGATGTCGATAAACTCTCGGGTTCGAACGTTGACCGAGTCTTGAAAAAGTTGCTGGCTCCATATCATATAACTTTCAAGCGGAGCAAATTCATTTACATTCTTTATCAGGAAGGATCAGCTGAAACTATCGTTCCGTTGGTAGATCAGACGGCGTCTGCTCCAACCAATAAAACGGCGACCACAGCCGCTAAACCACAAACGTGGCAGATAACCGGGACCATCACTGCGCTAACGGGCGAAGCACTTCCTGGTGTGACAGTGCTGCTCAAGAATACAACGACGGGAACCACAACGACTGCTAATGGGCAGTTTAACTTATCGGTTCCTGCTCAACCGGGCAGACTGCTCATCTCGTCTATAGGATACATTTCCGAGAGCGTTTATTTTTTTGGCGAACGAACGGTCGTCATAAAACTGGTTGAGGATACGAAGCTATTAAATGAAGTTGTCGTAACCGGCTACTCGACGGAGAACCGACGGGATGTCTCGGGAGCAGTGTCTACCGTCAAATCGGCTCAACTTCAGGTAATGCCTTCTTCTAACGTCGAGCAACAGCTTCAGGGGAAGGCAGCGGGCGTTACGGTCATCACCAACGGACAGCCGGGTACGTCGTCGCAAATTCGAATTCGTGGGTTTGGTTCTTTTGGTGGTAATCAGCCCCTTTACGTGGTCGACGGTGTGCCAACACAAACCATTCAATTCATCAATCCAGCTGATATCGAAACGACTACGGTGTTGAAAGATGCGGCATCCGCTTCGATCTACGGGGCTCGCGCAGCGGCTGGCGTCATTGTCTTGACCACCCGAAAAGGACAACGGAACGCACAAAAATTATCGGTCTCTTATGATGCTCTTTACGGACTAACAGACCCCGGTAAAGGGCCTGCTGTTCTTACCCCACAAGAGCAGGCTGACTGGACCTGGCAGGTTCGCAGAAATGATATTTTTCAATCGGGGGGCACGATTGAACCCAACAGCTTTGTCGGTATTGCGAATGGGCAGTATGGTTCAGGTCAAATGCCTGTTCTGCCTGATTATCTGCTCGTCGGTGATCGAGCCGGGGTGGCAGCTTCATCGGTTAATCGAACGACCGAAGCCAGCCGATATAACACGAACCCAACGAATGGCCCGCTCTATCTGGTTATTCCTGCCAACAAACAGGGCACCGACTGGTATAGAGCCATTACCCATGTAGCCCCGCTAACTCGCCATACGCTGGGATTCTCGGGTGGAAGCCAGACTAGTCGGTTTTATCTCAGTTTGGGGATGCAGCAGCAGGCGGGGATTGTCATTAATAATAATTTCTCTCGCTATATCTTCCGGGCGAATACGGAATTTGACCTAATTAAAAAATTACGCTTTGGCGAAAATATCCAGCTAGCCTATATATCGGCAACGGGTTTACTGGGCAGTGTGGGCAATGTGTTAGGCAATGCAACGAACAACAATTCGAGTGTTGCCTCGGACGAAAATGACATCCTGACTGCCTTGCGGATGGCGCCCATTATTCCGGTCTTTGATGCGTTCGGTGGCTACGCAGGTACGGCAGCCCCTGGATTTAGTAATCCCCGTAACCCAGTGGCAAGCCGCCAGGCAGCTGCTAACAATCTTAATTACAGCCTCTTTGGCTTTGGCAATGCCCATCTGGAATATGATATACTCCGCGGTTTGACCCTACGATCAAGCTTGGGTGGTAACTACTATACGAATTACAACAACGCTTACACGCGGGCTACCTACGAAAACTCGGAGAACATCGCCAATTTTACCTACGCCGAAGGCACTTCCTATGGGCTGGCCTGGACTTTTACCAATACCGCCAGCTACAAGCAAATATTTGGTAAACACGATATTTCAGCGCTTGCCGGCATTGAATCGCTGAATACCGGAGCCGGGCGTAGCATTACGGGTTCGGGTATTAATCCCTTTACGACGGATCCGAACTACGTCACCCTGTCGACGACGACATCGGGAGCCACTCGACAGGTGAATAGCTCTTATAATCTGGGCAATAATTTTCACTCGTTATTTGCTCAGTTTAATTACATGGCCAACGATAAATACATTGCAACGGCTGTCATTCGGCGCGATGGTTCTTCTCAGTTTGGTCCTTCCTATCGCTATGGCGTGTTCCCTGCTTTCTCAGCTGCCTGGCGTATTTCCTCGGAAGAGTTCATGAAGAATCTGCCCTGGGTGTCTGAGCTGAAGATTCGGGGTGGGTATGGTCAGATGGGTAACTCGAACTATCTTTCGTCAACTAACCAGTTCGATCTCTACTCGTCCAACGCAGCAAATGGGTATGATTTAGGGGCAACAAACAGCACTATCAATACCGGCTTTTTTAATTCACAGATTGGAAATCCAGATGCTAAGTGGGAAACCTCTGTTACTTCTAACATCGGGCTGGATGGGTCTTTCTTCACTAATAAACTGGAAGTAGTTCTCGACTTCTGGCGGAAGGACACTAAAGATTTGTTGTATCAATTAGTCTTACCTTCTGTAGTCGGTATACGAGCGGCTGCTCCCTTTGTCAACGTGGCAAGCATGCGCAATCAGGGCCTCGATCTCTTGATTACAACTCGCGGGAAAATTTCTTCTGAACTGAGTTATGAAGTAACGGGTATCGGTGGATTGCTCGCCAATCAGATTCAGTCCATTGCACCCCAGGTGCCCTATTTCACGGGTGGCGGGACTCGCATTGGCGGTCCCGTCGTCCGCAACGAAGCCGGTCATGCCTTATCATCCTTCTATGGTTATAAAGTTGTTGGACTGTTCAACTCCAGGGAAGAAGTAGCAGCCGCTCCAACGCAAATCGGAGCGGCTCCGGGTCGCTTCCGGTTTGCCGATCTGGATGGGGACGGCAAGATCTCCGACAATGACCGCACTTACTTGGGATCGCCCATCCCCAAGTTCACCGGCAGTATTACGCTCAG
>NZ_BAAHAC010000005.1:0-840237 GCF_054777875.1 Spirosoma koreense
CCAATAAGAAGGGGTGTGGGAGACGACCACGTGGATAGGCGGCAGGTGGAGGTGCAGAGATGCATAGAGCTGAGCCGTACTAATGACCCCGAGAGTGAGTTGTTATTTTGTTTACGATAGATCGATGATTGGCCGGACGGATAGTCGGGTAGTGCCCGGTTTCTCTCTGTGGGAAAAAAGACTCACGAGCTATTAGAGATATTGAGAGGTTAGCTTCTCAGACGAGTCAACAGGTTGGTGCTGGTAAGGCGGGTGGACACCTCTCTCCATTTCGCACAGAGCCGTTAAGCCCCGTACTGCCGATGGTACTGCTGTCACAAGCGGGAGAGTAGGAAGGTGCCACCTGATGAGACCAAGGCCGGTGATCATTCGATCGCCGGCCTTTTTGCTTTTTTAATCATCCGCTTCAGTAGACTACCGCTGGCTTTTTCTTATATTAGCTACTCTTGGTCAACTCTCCAATCGATGGCTATCTTCAAACTACAAATTAACGGGCGCGACTACCAGGCCGATGTTGAGCCAGACACGCCTTTACTCTGGGTATTACGTGATTCGCTGGGTTTATTAGGCACAAAATATGGTTGTGGTATCGCGCAGTGCGGAGCCTGTACTGTACATTTAAATGGCGAAGCGACACGTTCCTGTGTGTTGCCGGTGTCGGCTGTCGGTAAATCGAAAGTAACGACAATCGAAGGATTATCGGCCGACGGAACTCATCCGGTTCAGCAAGCCTGGGATAAAGTAGATGTGGCGCAGTGTGGCTACTGCCAGGCTGGTCAGATCATGACGGCTGCAGCTCTGCTTAAACGCAATCCTAAACCGACGCAGGCTGAGATCGACGATACCATGACCGGTAATATCTGCCGTTGCGGGACCTATCATCGCATTCGGGAAGCGGTAAAACTGGCCGCTACGATTCCGGCTACAACGCCCACTAAAACGTCAAAAACCAAATAGTCATGCAGACGTTAGCGAATTCCAATCGGAGAAATTTTCTCAAAGTAGCCGCTGCGGCTGGGGGTGGTTTATTGCTGGGGTTTAACTGGACCGATTCGGAGGCTACTATACTTCCCATACCGGAAGCCGGAGCCTCTGCGCTGGCTGGTGTTGATTTTAATAGTTATCTATCGATCAACCCACAAGGCGTTATTACTATTTTATCTCCTAACCCAGAAGTGGGTCAGGGTATTAAAACCGCTTTTCCAATTATTGTGGCCGAAGAGCTGGATGCCGACTGGACTAAGGTCGTTGTTGAGCAGGCTCCGCTGGACACCAAAAAGTTTGAACGTCAGGTTGCCGGCGGAAGCGGTTCGATTCCGCATTCGTGGGAACGTCTGCGTAAAGCAGGGGCCACGGCGCGCCAGATGTTGGTAGAAGCAGCCGCGAAACAGTGGAACGTACCGGTAACCGAATGCACAACCGACAAAGGATTCGTCGTGCACACGACCAGCAAACGAAAGCTGAGCTATGGTGATCTGGCGACAGAAGCATCCAAATTAGCTGTTCCGACCGATGTCAAACTAAAGGAAGTTAAGGACTTCAAGCTGATAGGCAGCACGATTAAAAACGTCGACAATCCTAAAATTATCACGGGAAAACCGTTGTTCGGCTTAGATTTCTATCGGGATGGAATGCTGTTTGCTATGTTGCAAAGGCCTGCTTTTGGGTATAAATTAAAATCGTCGAACGCTGATGTCGTAAAAACGATGCCCGGTATTGTGAACGTGGTGACGTTTGATAACAATGTGGCGGTGGTTGGTAAGTCGACTTGGCAGGTCAAGAAGGCGAAAGACGCGCTGAAAATTGAGTGGGAGAAGGCCGACGCCCTTGAAAGTACAGCAGACCACAATCGCTTGTTCAAGGAAATGCTGGACAGCTCGAATGCCACGGTTCGCCGGAAGGATGGAGACGTTGACACAGCCTTCAAAAACGCGGCTAAAGTGGTTAAAGCTGAATATCAATGCCCCTTTCTGCCGCATAGCCCCCTGGAGCCCATGAACTTTTTTGCTCACGTGCGACCCGACGGAGCAGAATTGGTTGGTCCAACTCAAACACCCGAGCTAGCTCGTAACGAAACGGCTAAGTTATTGGGTATCTCGCCCGATAAAGTCTCCGTGCAACTGACCCGGATGGGCGGTGGTTTCGGGCGTCGGCTCAAAGCAGACTACGTCATCGAAGCGGTGCAGGTATCGAAACTGGTAAACGCGCCCGTTAAGCTGATCTGGACGCGGGAAGATGATATGACCGGAGGCAGCTATCGTCCAGCCGTGCGGTATCGGTTCGAAGCGGCTCTGGATGCGCAGGGTAACATGATCGGCTACAAACTACGGGGAGCCAGCATCAATGCAGGTAATTCGACGCGGGAAGATAATTTTCCGTCGGGTGCCGTCGACAACCTGCTGATTGATAGCGTAGATCATAAATCGCCGATCACGACGGGTCCCTGGCGGGCACCTATCACAAACTTTCTGGCCTTTGCCGAACAGGCGTTTATCGATGAAGTAGCACAGGCAGCGGGCAAAGATCCCGTACAGTTCCGCCTGGAGTTGCTGGACAAAGCCAAACAAAAGCCAGTTGGAGCTATTAAATACGATATCGACCGGATGAAGGGCGTTATTGAACTAGCCGCCGAAAAATCGGGCTGGGGCAAGCGAAAAGGAGCCGACGGAAAACTGGTTGCGCAGGGCTTCAGTGTTTATTTTTCGCACCGTTCTTACGTAGCACAGGTGGGCGAAGTGGTGATGCAGAAAGGCAAACCCGTCATACAAAAAGTGTATTCTGCCGCCGACTGCGGAGTTGTAGTAAACCAGAGCGGAGCGCAGCAACAGGTACGAGGTTGTATTGTCGACGGTATCGGTCATGCGATGTACGGGAATATTACCTTTAAAGACGGTGTACCGGAACAAAAGAATTTCAATGAATACCGGCTTATTCGGTTGAATGAAATTCCGGCGGAAGTGGAAGTACACTTCGTTCAGAACACGATCGAGCCAACGGGACTTGGTGAACCGTCTTTGCCGCCAGCGGGTGCCGCTATTGCCAACGCTATTTTTAAGGCAACGGGCAAACGACTGCGTAGTCAACCATTCGCTGTGCAGGACGAGCTAAAGGGATTATCGTAGCCTGATCAAATGAGGTGTGTAGAAATAAAAAAGACCAGACTTGATCTGGTCTTTTTTATTGGAGAATCGACTGCTTACAGCATCGCAACAACGCGATTGTTTTGCTGAACCGGTTTCGTCGATAAGGTCAACTGTTTACGAATGCTACCTTGCGCCGATTTAACCTCTAGTTCATACTGGCCATCCGCCAACTCATTCACGTTGAGTTTCACAGCATACTTAGCTTCTTTCTTGCTGATATTCTGCATGAAAAGAACCTGATGCGCTTCGTTGCGAAGGACAACTTCAACAGGTACCTCTGAGCTTTTCGCTACGGCGACCCGGATCTGGTTGTTGATCGTCACGTAGGCACTGGCATCGAAAGGCAACGTATTGGGCGTGGTCGGATTAGTTAAGGTAGAAGCGTTCAGCAGGAGGGTAGCGACTGCGGTGTTCATTAGGGAAAACATGGTTGTGTAATGTTTAGTGTGTTAAAAATGTTGTTTACTGGATACTGTACATGTGCCAAAGGTTGTGCCAAAACGAAAAACTATTGATAGTCAGCTAGTTAGTTTGTTGTCTTATCAGTTCGCCTGTCCGTAGTTGGACAACCCTTGTTCACTTGCGGACAAAAGTAATAGACCCGTCATCGTACTGAAATCAGGAGATTTACGAAGCGTAGTATTCAGGGTATAAACCGTAGGAAATTCGTCTTCAACTGTTTGCGTATGCGTAACAGGTTGACGTCCAGTAGATAATCGAATAAGCGAGATACGCCACCATAAGACGGGTAGCGCCGTTTTAAACAACTGCTGACAGGTGACGTTTTTGAATAAAACAAATACGACGATGAGCAGGGCTTTTCTGAAAAATGAGTCGGCAGATGACCCGGTGGTTATACCGGCGCGGGCTCCCTTACCACCCGCTACCACAAATTACGTTACTCCGCGGGGGCTCCGGTTGTTACATACCGAGCTGGATGAACTGGAAACCGAACGCGCTCAGGCACAGATCGATAGTGGTGACGAAACCGAACGGACACGCCGGTTAGCCGAACTGAATGGGCGCATTGCCAACCTTAATCAACGCATTGCCAGTGCCAAAGTGGTTGATACGCCCACCCAGGCCTCGGATGGCGTCCGGTTTGGGGCTACGGTCGACTTACGTAGCCTGACTAATAAAGCAGCGAAAACCATGCAGTTTACCATTGTTGGCGTAGATGAAGCCAATGCGAGCCAGGGTTTGATTGCTTTTACGGCACCCATCGCCCGGCTCTTACTCGGTAAGCACGTGGGCGAATCAATCTCCTTACGAACACCACAGGGAGAAAATAAACTGCAGATTACCCATATCCACTAGAGTAGTAAAAATGAACTCTCTTTTAACGCTGCCTGGGGAGAATGGTGTATTGTTTCGCTTCTGTAGCTAAGTTTACAAACCTTTTTATCTAGTGCTACCGAGTAATATGTCAATAACTTCTCAGCCCTTACGTGTGCTTGTTGTCGGCTGTGGCAACATGGGTTCTTCGCACGCCATCGCCTATAAAACCCTGGATGGATTCGACATCTGCGGGATCGTATCGACTGGAAACAGCAAAGTTGTGCTGAACGAACGATTGGGTGGTGGCTACCCGCTGTTCGATGAGTATGCCAAGGCCCTGGCCGACACTAAACCCGATGCTGTTTGTATTTCCACCTATCCGGATACTCATGAAGCGTTTGCCATCATGGCATTCGAACAGGGTTGCCATGTGTTCATCGAAAAACCGATTGCCGATACGGTCGAGGGAGCGAAGCGGGTGGTTGCTGCGGCTATAAAAGCAGGTAAAAAACTGGTGGTCGGCTACATTCTGCGGCATCATCCATCCTGGGAAAAATTTGTCGAAGTAGCCCGCGAAATGGGCAAACCGCTGGTTATGCGTATGAATCTGAACCAGCAAAGCCACGGAATGATGTGGACGGTCCATCGGAATCTGATGAAGAGCCTGAGCCCTATCGTCGATTGTGGTGTACACTACATCGATGTCATGTGTCAGATGACCCGCTCGAAACCCGTACAGGTAAACGCGATCGGCGCGCGGTTGACCAACGACATTCCCGCCGATAACTACAATTATGGACAGTTGCAGATTCGCTTTGAAGACGGGTCGGTGGGCTGGTACGAAGCGGGTTGGGGACCGATGATGAGCGAAACGGCGTTTTTTGTGAAAGACGTCATTGGACCCGATGGCTGCGTATCTATTGTGGCGAAAAATGCTGGAGGAACGGGCAAATCCGACAATGTAGATTCGCATACCAAGACAGAATCACTGCGTGTGCACCGGGCGGCTTTAGACGCAAACGACCAGTTTGTGCAGACCGATACCTGGATCGACATGCAGGATGAGCCAGATCACCAGGAACTGTGCAACCGCGAACAACGCTATTTCCTGAAAGCCATTCAGGAAGATATGGATCTGAGTGACCATATGCAGGATGCGGTCAATAGCCTTCAGATAGCCTTTGCCTGCGACGAATCGGTACGAACCGGCCAACCGGTTTTATTGTAAGAAATGAATAATGGATAATGTAAAATGAATGAGCTATAATTCGGTAGGTATTATTCATTTTACATTATCCATTATTCATTTCTTACACATAACGTTCCGTGACATGATGGGCGCGCTCGGTGGTTTCGACCAGTAACGGATGCCGGGGTTGCGTCAGCGCTGTTTCCAGCTCCTCGATTGTCTCCTTGAAGAGCAGATTGACCGGAATCTCATGCGACTCTTCTTTGCTTTTGATGTACATCAAAGATGGCCGCACCGCACCCGAAGCAGCTAACTCGTTGTATTGCTGTTTGGCAGCGGTAAACCCTTCATCGTCGATACCGAATGAGATTACGCGTTCGGGCAATGGATTTTGTTTCCGGTCGGCCAGTCTGTTATCAAGATTCGCTAGCAGTTGCTTCAGATGAAATGTATCCTTGCCCGTACGAATGCGTTCGTGCAAAGATTGGCGAATCAGGTAAGTCAGCGAATTGGTCAGATTGAGCCCGATCTCCGCCATCTGCTTAAAAATCAGCGAGGAAGGCGACATACCCGGAATCGTGTTCGGATCATGAAGCAGAACATCGCCAGCGGGCGTCAGGAAGCCGTCGATTCGGGCGTACACGTTGATACCCAGCCGAGAGAAAACGTCGGCCACTGCCAGTTGAATCTTTCGGTTGTTCTCTAAACTCGTCTCGACCGGAATGCGCTTCTTCGTGGTGTTAAGCTTATACTTCGATTCGAAATCGAAGCTGGTAACATTATAAATCTCGGTTGGGGGTAAAGCGATGGCGATCTGATCATCGTCCTGAATTACTCCACATGAGAACTCCTGGCCACTGATGAATTCCTCAAACAAAACGTCATCCTCCGCATTCACAGACGCCAGGGTAATGCCAGCACCCGGCTGGTTTGTAAGCGTATCGAGCTTTTCGATAAACTCTCTTGGATGGGCGATTATTTCCCCCGTTTGTTCAATGACAACCGGAAAGCTGATGCCGGAATCCAGACTGACCATTTTCTGAGCCAATTCCCGTTTCTCATCCGTGGAAAGAGTAGCCCATTCGCTCAACTTACTCCAGCCATCGGGTTGGATACTCGTGGTAAAAAAACACTGTTCGACCGCCCGACAGAACTGCGTCAGATCAGCCTCACGCACGATGGCAACGCCGATCGAGGAACCCTGATGCGGAGCTTTCACCACAATAGGTAGTCCCAGATGATTGATCAGCGACTGAAAAAACTGGGCCTTGTTGGCCTGCTCGTAGGCATTCCGACCGATCGTCGCCGTTTTCTTTCGCTGACCGTTTGCCAGCGCGATCAGTTCATTCTGCAGGATTTTATTGATACCCACCGCCGAACCCGCCAGCCCCGGCCCAGTATAGGGCATTTTATACCATTCGAGCAAACCCTGGATAGCACCATCTTCGCAATCGGGACCGTGCATGGCTAGAAAGGCCATATCGAAATGCTCCCGAAAGTGTTCGGGTCGAAGTTCAGGAAGCCATTGGTCAAGCGCTGTAGGAGCCACCGATTCGTCGTAGACCGAAAAACCGGAGTCATCCTGGGGCAACGCTTCGCGTAGCGACGGGGCTTGCAGAAACTCTGGTTCGACCAGCCGGAACCGCCCCCGCCCATCGACGAATACGAGCACGGGCTCAAATAAACCTTTGTCTAAATTGGCTAAGGCAGTTCGCCCACCCGCATAAGATACCTCACGCTCACGCGCCGGTCCACCGAAAAAAATGCCTATTTTCACAGAATTGAGGGACAGTCTATGGTGCAAAGAAACAAAAAAGCCGCTGGTCTGGAAACTAGCGGCTTACTTATTCAGGCTTTATTACAACGGCTCCTGGCGTTAGCTACAACTGTAAAATCTCAAGTAACTCTGGTATGACAGACTGTAGGATTGGATACGTATTTGTGTACGTATCAGGAACAATTACCGGTGTTGGGTATCTATTGAGATGTTGGCAGCCTCATAAATTGAATGGAGATTGCTTGATGTTAACAGGCGTTCGGCTATTTTTAGCGTTGGGATAACCTGTTCTTTTGATACTGTCGGGAAATCATCAAGAAATTCATCTGCTGAAATTCCTGGTTCCAGATGATCAAACAACGATTGGACCGGCACACGTGTCGCTTTAAACACAGGTGTGCCACCCATAACCTTTGGACTTGTTGAAATAACGTCTGGTAGTATAACCAGAAACCTTAAAAAGCAGGTGTTAAATTCACTGCTTCGACTTTCGCAATTTCGGGTACGGCTTTCAGAATGGCTTCTTCCAGGCCGCCTTTGAACGTCATGGTCGACATGGGGCAGGTACCGCACGAACCGATCAGTTCAAGCCGGACGGTTTTGTCTTCCGTCACTTCCAGTATTTTCACGTTCCCGCCGTCTGCCGCCAGATACGGACGCATGCTGTCGAGGGCTCGTTCTATTTTGGTAATCAGTTGGTCGCTATTCACTACCGGTTCCATTGACATATCGATTTACGGTAAATTGCCGCATTTGCCGTACTGCGTTGATTTCGAAGATATTATTCGAGTTTTCCTCCTGACGCAGCCTTTGCCCCAGCTTACATCTTCACTAGTTTAATAACGCAAGTTAATTAAAAAACAATCCCATTCCTTACCGATATAGTTATGCCTGGTTTCGGGGAGACATAATTTCTTGTCTGAACCACAACAGTATCCTACTGGCACGAATGCCGCCTATCGCTAAATTCGTTACTGATCACCTCATAAAGTAGCTGTTAATAAGGCTACCTCTGGCTTTTATGGTAAGTTTCGAGCATATTAACCGCTAAAGTCAACGACTACCCGACCCTTTTATGAGACTTCTTTCCATAACGACACTGCTTGTGCTTAGTCTACTGGCCAGCACAAGCCATCATGTAACCCAGTTACCGCCGGATAAACTATTGAATCAGCCGGTGACGGTCAATCTACGGGAAGAATTTCAGACAATTCACAGCTTTGGCGCATCCGACTGCTGGTCGGCAAAATTCATCGGAACCTGGAGCGACGAAGCCAAAAAGAACCAGATTGCCGATCTGTTATTTAGCCTGGATACGCTGCCGAATGGACAACCCAGAGGTATTGGTTTATCGCTGTGGCGGATGAATATTGGCGCAGGAAGCTATGAACAGAAAGACAGTAGTGCTATTGGGGATGAATGGCGACGGGAAGAGTGTTTTCTAACGCCCGATGGCCAGTATGATTGGAGCAAACAAGCCGGCAGTCAGTGGTTTTTGGGGGCGGCTCGCCAGCGGGGTGTTCGCTACACACTGGGCTTTACCAACTCGCCCCCCGTATCCATGACCCGGAATGGCAAAGCCTTTTCGCCAGGCGGGAAAGCCTTCAATCTCAAACCGACCGCGCTGGAGCCTTTCGCCGATTTTCTGACAACAGTGGCAGACCATTTCCACTTCGATTACCTAAGCCCCATCAATGAACCGCAATGGGACTGGACGGCAGGTAAAAATGGAAAAGCCGGGCAGGAAGGTTCACCCGCTCAGAATGCGGACATACTGGCCGTAACGAAGGCTTTATCCGGCAAACTGACTGCCCGCAATGCTAAAGCAATGGTTGTTATGGGCGAAGCCGGTCAACTGAATTACCTGTACGGACAAGGGGAGAGCGGCCGTGGCAATCAACTGGATTACTTTTTTGGCTCAACGCAGCCGACTACTCTCAGAACCCTGCCTAATGTAGCCCCGATCTGGGCTTATCATAGTTATTTCACCACTTGCCGGGATTCTGCTCTGGTGACTATCCGGCAACGAGCGGCTCAACGAGCGCAGTCGGTTGGGAATCCTCAACTCTGGCAAAGCGAATTCGGCGTTTTAGGCGACATCTGCGGGCAGTACAACGGTAGTCCCCGCCACACCGACATAGCGTACGGCCTGTACGTCGCCAAGGTTATTCATAACGATCTGACGGTTGCCCGTGTGACGTCCTGGCAGTGGTGGCTGGCGATCAATCCGTATAACTACAGTGATGGTCTGGTGTACATCAACGGCCCGGATGGTCAATATAAACAGCATGACCACGCCCGGCTGGATGGGCAGGTCCTCGATTCAAAACAACTCTGGGCATTTGGCAATTTTGCCCGTTTTGTCCGGCCCGGCATGCAGCGGATTGGGGTTCGTATTGGGGCGACCAGCAATCCGGTAGAAGAGGCTGGTCAGTGTATGATATCGGCTTATAAAGATGTCAGCCGGAAGCAGGTAGTACTGGTTTGTATCAACATGACTGATCGCCCGGCTTCTTTTCCCGTGCAGGGTTTGGCTCTTCGCAACAACCAGTTTGCCCGTTATGTGACAAGTGCGACAAAAACGCTGGAAAAAGCTATAGTTTCAGCCAATCAGCTCCAACTGGAACCAAGGTCCGTTACTACCCTGGTTGGGTATTACTGATGACCGACCGTGGCCGCATCGAACACCCGATAGATATTACTACCGCCTATCTGGCTGATTTCTCTTCGACAAAACCTGTTTTTGGTAGTGCATGGTCATAATAGGACCCGACTTTCTGATCTGTCCAGGCTTCATTCATGCGTTCGCCGATCCGACCACGATTTTTATCCGTACGGCTAATCCCGTGATATCGATGGCTATCAAGGCATACTACATAGTCAGTTGATTACTACGTTACCAAATTCCCGACGGAAAAAGCCATGTCGGTAGTAGGTTGTCCGGCTGTGAACAGCGCTTGTCCGCTTACGGACAGCCGGTAATGGCAAAATCACGTTCTATATCGCTGAAACAGCCATTTATGAACTTGGTCACTTATTTGCTATACAAATGAGTAGGATAAACATGTCAGTCGATGAAAGGTGCTCAATTAGGAGAATTTGAAGAGATCGTTCTACTAACCATCGCCCTGCTTTACGATGATGCCTACAGTGTAGCGGTCATGGAAGAGCTTAGCCATCGTCTGGAACGGCCCATGAGTTTGGGCGCTGTTCACCGAACCATGCAGCGCCTTGAGGAAAAAGGGCTGGTACTTTCCCGATTCGGTGAGTCGACAGCGGAGCGGGGCGGGCGTCGGAAACGTCTGTTTACCGTAACACCATTGGGCGAGCAGGTGTTGCAGGAAGCCCGGCGGATCCGTAATGAATTGTGGGCTGGTATTTCTAAAGCCGCTTTTGGCGGGAGCCCGGCATGAATCCGAACCAAACGAGCCACGAGCAGAGAAACGCTGCCCAACCACCCCGCTGGGCGCAACGCCTGCTGGAGCGCATTGCGGCCCCGCACTTACGCGAAGAGCTTCAGGGCGATCTGGATGAATTATTTTATAAACGAGTACAAGTCTATGGGTCTGCCAAAGCCCGTCGGCTGTATGTATGGGACCTGGTTCGGCTGGTGCACCCCAGGCTCTGGCAACATCAGGCTGACCCTTTGCTCAAGCCCCGTTATTCGAGATTTAGTGATGTTTCTAAACCCTCAACTTTTCAGCCAACCATGATTCGGAATTATTTAAAACTCGCTTTTCGCAACCTGGCCAAGTATAAAGGGTATTCAGCCATCAACATTGCCGGACTGGCGGTAGGCATGGCGGTGGCGATGCTCATTGGCATCTGGATACAGGATGAGGTATCAGCCAACAAACACCATAAGAACTACGAAACCCTCTATGAGGTCAAAATGCACCAAACTTTCGATGGACATCGGGGCACGCAGGACGCTATACCGTTTCCATTGGGCGAGGAGCTTAGAACTAAATACCCTGACTTTAAAGCGGTGGCAATGTATCAGCGATCGGAAGGGGGCCGTTCGTTGATGGTGGGTAATCAGAAGTTCGTCAAACAGGGCATTTTCATTGGCGAAGATGCCATAGATATGTTCTCATTAAGCATTCTGAATGGCGATAAAGCCCCCTTTAAGGAGCCTTACTCGATTGTCCTCACGGATGAAACCGCTCAGGCTATTTTCGGGGTTCAGAACCCAATAGGTAAGATCATTAGACTGGAAGATAAGGCCGATTTAAAAGTGACGGCCGTGGTGGCTAAACAACCGAAGAATGCTACGCTCCAATTCGAGTATCTACTCCCCTGGCGCTTGCAGGAGAAGCTGTATGACTGGGTAAAATACGCAAAAACGGATTGGCGGAATAACGACTTTGGCCTTTTCGTTCAACTCAAAGATGGCATCGATCCGGCGAAAACCAACGCTAAAATAAAAGATGTGGTGTTGGCCCACCAATCCAGTGACGCTACTATCAGAAAGCTCGTAAAGCCCGAGTTGTTCCTGCATCCAATGGCCAAATGGCGGCTTTATTCGGAGTTTAGCGATGGGAAAAATACGGGTGGTTTTATTAGATGCGTGTGGTTGTTCGGCATTTTTGGGGTGTTTATTCTAATCATCGCCTGTATTAATTTTATGAACCTCAGCACCGCCCGATCGGAGAAACGGGCTAGGGAAGTTGGGGTTCGGAAAGCGCTTGGCTCAGGCCGTCAGCAGTTGATCGGGCAGTTTTTAAGCGAATCGACCCTAATTGCGTGTATGGCCCTGGTGCTGGCTTTGGGCATTGTTCTGATCTCGATACCTTATTTCAATCGGCTAACCGAGAAGACGATGTCTATCGAATTGGCGAATCCCGTCTACTGGGTTATTATACTTCTTTTCACTGTATTTACGGGCCTATTAGCGGGTAGTTATCCGGCGCTTTATCTGTCATCGTTCAACCCGGTTAAGATTTTGAAAGGCGGAATCTATATCGGAAAAAATGCCTCGTTGCCGCGAAAAATCCTCGTGGTTGTCCAGTTTACGTTTTCTGTTGCGCTGATGATTGGTACCCTCATCATTTATCAGCAGATACAGCATGGTAAAAACCGACCCATTGGTTTTACGAAACAAGGACTTATTTCCGTCAATTCTTCGAAAGATTTGAATGACCACTATGAAGCGCTTCGAGCCGAGTTATTGGCGACGGGAGCCGTAGCCTCAGTTTGTCAGACGAATGCTCCACCTACACAATGGTGGAGTAACAACAGTGGCTGGAAATGGAAAGGAGCCACTCCCGACGATGCATCCGTCATTTTTACGACCTTGGCCACGAGTTATGACTATACCAAAACACTGGGAATCAAAATGCGGGAAGGACGCGATTTCTCGAGAGATTTCGTGACTGATTCCGCCGGTGTGCTTTTAAATGAAGCGGCTGTCAAACGCATGGGTTTGAAACATCCCGTTGGCGAAATACTGCGCTGGGCCGGGAAAGAGTGGACCGTCGTAGGGGTCATACCCAATATTGTAGTGGAATGGTCCCCGTACCGTGACGTAGCACCGATGACGATTCTGTTCGCTAAGAACTGGGTCAACTTTATCAACGTGCGCATAAACCCAGCGGTATCTCCTTCGGTAGCGATCGAGAAAATGACTCCGATCTTTAATAAGTACAATCCGATCTATCCGTTCGATTATAAGTTTGCCGACACGGAATACGCCAAAAAATTCAGCTATGAAGAACTCATTGGCAATCTTTCGGCCATTGTGTGCCTGCTGGCCATCTTCATTTCCTGCCTGGGCTTGTTTGGGCTGGCCTCCTTCATGGCCGAGCAGCGAACCAAAGAAATTGGCGTCCGTAAAGTGCTGGGAGCCAGTGTTGCTGATGTATGGGGCTTGTTGTCGAAAGACTTCGTTCAGCTCGTCGTAATTGCCTGTCTGATCGCGTCCCCCATTGCCTGGTACGCCATGAATCAATGGTTGGAAAACTACACGTATAAAATAACGATTGGTGCGGGCGTCTTCGTCGTTGTGCTGGGGCTGGCGTTGCTGATCACCTTGTTGACGGTTAGCTACCAGGCGCTCAAAGCCGCCTGGCTGGATCCCGTGAAGAGCTTACGAAGTGAATAGCCGCGAATTAGTCGGCAGAAAAATAGGGCTGACCGCTTATAACTTATACAGTTTCCTGAAAAGTGACCGTGAAATTAGTCGGTAAGTGGCGTTAAAATCCGTATTGACCCAAGTGGGTTATTTACAGGCGGTTACCTGTTGGGAAGGAGTGAAAATAAGCGATTTCAATAGTACCGCTCGATAGAATTTCTACTTAAGTAGCTAACCTCCTGGAAAGGTTTCAGTTCTATTGATAGAACTAATTCATGTCTTACTACGATGCGTCAGGAGTCGCAGATTCTATTGATGATAGCAGGGGGGCTACTCTGTTTTACTCTATACTGCCTGGCCCTGTTAGATTGGGCCCAGGATTTTAAAACCGGACTCTATGGGCGTAATCAGCCTGAAGCTGTCGTAGAAACAGCATCGCTACTTATCTACACATTTTTTGCCATTCGATTTGTTAGGGAAAAAGTAAAGTTTTTTTAGGCTTGGCAACGTAAGTTTTAAGACAGTTCTTAATGAGTTAATACGCATAAACCACCATTCACTTATGAAGTAAAGATGTACGCGGCTATCCTAATCATGCCTTGCCGGCCTGTGTTTATTGGGATAACCTTTGATGCTTTATGTTCACTAAAACACTTATCAGTTATGAAAAATGTAATGATTGCCTCGGTTATGGTTTTATTTTTCTCG
The DNA here is from genome assembly GCF_054777875.1 of Spirosoma koreense. NCBI lineage: Bacteria > Pseudomonadati > Bacteroidota > Cytophagia > Cytophagales > Cytophagaceae > Spirosoma > Spirosoma koreense. The sequence continues at coordinate 14,169 of NZ_BAAHAC010000005.1, forward strand.
GGTGCTTCAGTCGCACAGGATAACACGAAAAAAGTAGCCAAGATGGAAGCCAAAGAATTGAAACATGATGCTAAAATCGCCAAAAAAGAAGCAAAAATGGAGGGCGATTACGTAACAGCGGATAGTGCCAAAAAAGCAAAGCACACGGCTAAACTGGTGAAGAAATCAGTTAAGCAAACAAACTAGCGTTAATTTATCAAAGCAAAAAGGCCTTCATTCAGAAGGCCTTTTTGCTTTGATAAATTAAGCAACCTGAACACGCGCCGTCCGGTCGATGGTGGCATTGCGGATCGCTACCTGCTGAGCCAGGGCTTCGGCCGCCGATCGGAAAGCCTCTGTGGCCACCGGTTCGCCAGCACTGAAAGCCGGGCGACCTTCGTCGCCAGCCTCGCGGATACTCTGCACAAGCGGAATTTGCCCCAGCATAGGCACGTCAAATTGATCGGCAAGTAGCTGACCTCCCCCTTTGCCGAAGATGTAGTATTTGTGATCTGGAAGTTCGGCGGGCGTGAAATACGACATGTTCTCGATCACGCCCAGCACTGGCACGTTGATTTGCGGTTGCCGGAACATCGCCAGACCTTTTACCGCATCTGCCAGCGCAACTTTCTGGGGCGTCGTCACGATGATGGCCCCCGTAACCGGCACAGTTTGTACCAGCGTTAAGTGAATATCACCCGTACCTGGTGGCAGATCGATCAGCAGATAATCCAGCTCACCCCAGTCGGCGTCGGAAAAGAATTGTTGCAAAGCGCGCCCGGCCATCGTTCCGCGCCAGATAACCGCCTGGCCCGGATCGACCAACAAGCCCATCGACAGCATTTTCACTCCATACTGCCGAACTGGCTCCATGCGCGTCTGGCCATCTACCTGAAAAATGCGGGGTTGAATGTTTTCTGCCCCAAACATAGTAGGCATGGATGGCCCATAAATATCCGCGTCGATAACGCCTACCTTAGCGCCCGATTTGTGAAGAGCAATCGCCAGGTTGGCCGTTACCGTAGACTTGCCGACGCCCCCTTTGCCCGACGAAACCGCAATGATGTTTTTTACTCCCGGCAGCGTAGGCGTATTGTTGCGGGTCGACGTGACATCGGAGGTCATATCGACCGTTACCTGAATGTCCGCTCCGATGTGGGTATGAATCGCATCTTCGCACCGCTTCCGAATCACTTCTTTCAACGGACAGGCGGGCGTTGTCAGCACCACCGTAAAGCGAACGGAACCAATGCCCAGCGTTACATCCTTCACCATGTTCAGCGAAACGATATCACGCTTTAAATCAGGTTCCTCGACGGTACTTAGCGCCTTTAGAACAGCTTCTTTCGATAATCGGTAATCAGACATTCAGGAAATGAATAATGTATAATGAAAAATGTAAACGGCACGACCGATCAACAGCGGCCGCTTATGCATTGTGCAGTACGCAATTTTCTAAACGCCTTCGTACCTCTGCCAGTTCCGCCGATACATTCACCAGCCCGGACATATTTTCTAACTGGGTCAGCAACTTTGTCAGAAACTGCTGATGAGCCGGACTTTTATCCCCGTAAAGCGGCCGATGTGCCAGTGCTTTACGAATCTGACCCCAGTCCGTTACAAAACGCCGGAGGTTGGCGTCGAAAGCACTTTCGGCGAACTTTCCGAAAATATACTCGTGTGCCTGCTCGTTCGGGTGAATCAAATCGGCGTCGTAAAAACGGTAATCGCGCAGATCGTCCATCATCAGCTCGTAAGCCGGAAAATAGAAAATCCAGTTGGTCCAGGTCGTCAGTTCATGGGCGATAACCCGTAAGGTAGACTTGCTGACGCTGTTGAGCGGTAAAGTATCGCGCGTATGGCGCACGGGGCTGACCGTCAGCAAGAGCTTCAGGGCTGGGTTGGCTCGGTGCAGGGTTTTCACTAGTTTGTTCAAGTCATCGCGCAGATGATCGATCTGATAAAGGTATTTCTCGAACAGATTACCGGGCATTTTATGACAATTCGCCACTACTTTACCCGTTTCGATATGCCGGTACACGACGGCCGTGCCCAGCGTCAGCAGCAGAAAATCGGCCTGACGAATGGCACTGGCAGTCTGATTCAAACAATCGACGAGTTTATCGCGGAGTTCGGTCTGGCTGGTCGCCCAGAGTGACGAATGAAAGTCGTAGTGAAACCAGATTCCATCGCGCTCGATGTACAGGCTTTCGTCCGGGTGGGTGCCCTGGAGCGCCATAGTCAATACATTAGCAATCGAAATCGGATTGAAGAGTGTACCAAACGGATTGTTCAGCACATTCAGTTTATGGTCGGCAAGCCGACGCCCCATAACCTCAGCAAAGCACGAGCCAACGGTCACGATCCGGCTTTCCAGCCCAACCGGATTGGGAAGCGATTCAGGCAAAAATTCGGTATGAAACTGCATACTTTATCAACAGAAAAACGCACCGTTTAGGTCCGTCTACGAATAAAAAATGCATTACCTTAGTTGCTGATAATCAATCGATAAGCAGCGATGTTGGCGTTTCGTTGCTGGCCGTTTCATCAAACACAGCGGCCACCGGAATCCGAAATCCGGATACAGTTCCTGATTCGATTTCCTGGCTGATTCGGCAGGTGTTTCCGAGCGCAAAAGCCTGAACATCCTGGACCGGAAGATACTGCTCGATAAGTTGTTTATGAGGGTTTACAATCCAGTATTTCTGAACATTGTGAGCTGCATAATCGTCGAACTTGATTCTCCGGTCAATCTTTTCTGTGCTTTTTGAAAGGACTTCAGCGACCGGATCCGGGGCTGGGAATTGCATCATTTCGCCCGCAAATTCGCGGGACCGGTCGCTTCTCCAGAAACAGATGTCGGGCTCATAATCATTACGAGTAAGCGAAATCATCGCTTTTCAAAAGCCACCCGGCCTAACCGATGCTTGATAACGAATGTACTCATTAGCCGGTACAGATTGCCAACAGCCGCCCAATGCCGCTCTTTAGCCGGCGATTGCATAACAATAGCACCGTCGATGAATTCGGCTTTGGTCTTCATGAACCCACTCATAAAACTGCTGCCGTTGCCGGGCTTCGTCGCGCAGGGAAACCTCAGCCTGTTGCATCAGCAGCTTCAGATTCGGGGGCATCCAGCAATGGCTCTAAACCAAGCGCGGCCATTTGACGGGTTTGGTTTACCCAAATATAATAAAAAACCGACTGGCATCGTCCTCTGACGTACCAGTCGGTTTTGCTTGAAACCAGCTTGCTTATTCAGCCGCTACGACTTCAAATTTCACTTTATGTTTGACGTCTTTATGCAGGTCGAGCGAGGCCTCGTACGTACCCAGGGTTTTGACGTCTTCAACTGTAATCTTTTTACGGTCAATATCGAAGCCCTTCTCCCGCAGGGCCTCAGCTACCTGGGTGTTGGTAACCCGACCGAAAATCTTGCCGCTATCCCCCGCTTTCGCCGGGATCGTCAGGGTCATATCACCGATGCCATCGGCGATGTTCTGTGCTTCGGTTTTGATTTTTTCGGCTTTGTGAGCAGCCTGACGTATGTTTTCAGCAACGATCTTCTTGTTCGAATCGGTTGCCATAACGGCAAATCCCTGTGGAATCAGGTAATTACGACCGTAACCGGGCTTTACCTTGACGGTATCGTTTTTATAGCCCAGGCCGGCGATATCAGTTTTTAGAATGATGTCCATTTTTTTAAAAGAGTTTACAGTTTACAATGGCTAGTTTTCAGTTGAGTCTATCGAACACACTGAAACCGCAGCCTGTAAACTATTTTAAAGAATCGCCTACGTAGGGAAGAATAGCCAGATGCCGAGCGCGTTTGACAGCCTGGGCCACTTTGCGCTGGTTTTTGAGGCTTGTACCCGTTAACCGGCGGGGCAGAATTTTGCCCTGCTCGTTCAACAACTTCAGCAGGAAGTTGCCGTCTTTGTAGTCGATGTATTTGATGCCGGCTTTCTTGAAGCGGTCGTATTTTTTACGGTTCTCGGTTTTCGAGACGGATTCGTTTTGCAGACTCATGATGTCGGGCCTATCCGGCGTTTTCGGTTTGTTTTTTCTTACCCACTAAGCCATTCCGTTTGCGATCGTTGTACGCAACAGCGTGTTTATCGAGCGCAATGGTCAAATGACGGATGATGCGTTCATCCCGCAGATACTCCGTATTGAGTTTCTCGATGGCCGTTCCCGGAGCCTTAAACTCGAAGAGCTGATAGTACCCTGTATTCTTGTGCTGGATCGGATAGGCCAGCTTGCGCAGACCCATGTTTTCTTCGTGAACAAGCTCCGCCCCATTATCGGTCAGCACTTTACGGAACTTGTCAACGGCGTCCTTCATCTGAGCATCAGATAAAACGGGAGTTAAAATGAACACCGTTTCGTAGTTATTAAGAAACATTTTCTTGTAATTGGTTTGAAATGAGGCCGCAAAGGTAGATAAAAAAAAGCATAGGGCAAAGAGCATGGGCTAAAAATGATATAACGTTTTCAACCTTTGCCCCAAGCCCTCTGCTATTTGATTGTGAACTCGCCTTCGCCAATACGGAAGCCTTCACAATAAATTTCGACGTTGTAATGCCCTTCGTTGAAGCGCTGGCCACCCCGACCGTAGACAAAATCGACCCGCTGGCGATTATTGGTGAAGGTAAAGCGTTGCATAGCCGTATAAATCATGCCCTGATTGTTGTACGTGAATTCGCCGGAACCCGTTGCCATATCGGAGATAACCGCCCCGCTGGGGTCCAGAATGCGCAGGTACAATTCTTTTTCGTCCTGCTTAGCCAGTCCGTTGGGCGCTAACAGCACCGAAACGTGCACTTTGTCCGTTCGTTTGGCTTTATACGTGCCGCCATCGGTTTCTTTGCCCTTAGCGTTGACGCCGTTTACCGTAACGGTTTCGGCCCGCAGCGCAGCAGCTATAGTTACTTTTTCCGCCAGATCTTTGTTGACAGCGGCTACCGAAGCCACTGAATCGCTCAGGCTCTGCCGTTCGGTTTTAAGGCTGCTGTTTTCGCGGCTTAGCGAATCATTTCGAACCGTCAGAACCCCGTTTTCTTCTTTCAAACGGGCAATCTCCTCGTCTTTCTGCGCCAGCAGCGATTCGTAGTTGCGAATTTTCTGATTGTATTTTTTGCTGTCGAAGGACGTTACGTTCCTCAGCTCACGTTTGTCTTTTTCGAGCTGCACTTTCACGCGCATCAGCGAATCGACACTACCGCCCAATCGCTGAATCTCGGCAATTTTCGCGTCGAGCTGGGCCGAAATCGAGTCGAGCTTGGTTTTCGCTGCGAGAACTTCTTCGGTTTTGGCGGCAATGGTGGCGTCTTTGGTTTTGTTGTCCTGTCGCTCCTGGTAATAGAAATAAAGCAGCAATACGTTTAATGCGGCAAGAATCAATAAGGCTACTAATAAATAACTGCGGCTGTTGTTTTGAGGCTGGGGTCGGGGTTCCATGGGGTTCATACCGGGGTAATAAGTTGTGGCTTAAATTGTTTTCAAAACCAGCGAATCAATGAATTATTGCACCGCCAGGGCAAATTCCTGGCAATTACGGCCAAAAACTACAGGTTTCCGCTTAGTTCTCAAACCTATCTTTGCATAATTTTAGTAAACGAATCCGTCTCTATTCTCTCAGCCCATTATGTCGATTGCCGATACCATTCACCGGATTGAAGGTGAACTACAAGGTAAAGCCGCTCTGATTGCCGTTACAAAAACCAAACCTGTGCTGCTATTACGTGAAGCCTATGAGGCCGGCTGCCGTCGATTTGGCGAAAATAAAGTGCAGGAAATGGCCGACAAGCAGCCACAACTGCCTGCCGACATCGAGTGGCATCTAATCGGACATTTACAGACCAACAAGGTTAAATATATCGCGCCTTTCGTGGCCCTTATCCAATCGGTCGATAGCCTGAAACTCTTGCAGGAAATCGACAAACAGGCTGCTAAAAACAATCGTGTCATTGACTGCCTGCTACAAATTTACATTGCCGACGAAGACACCAAATTCGGCCTATCGCCCGACGAAGCCGAAGCCTTGCTCAACGCCCCCGAATTGGATGCCCTCGCCTATATCCGGGTAACTGGGTTGATGGGCTTAGCGACCAATACCGATAACGCATCGCAGGTTCGGCAGGAGTTTCGAGACCTGAAGCAACTTTATGATCGCCTGGCCGATATCCGGCGGCCCAACGTTCAGTTTCGTGATCTCTCGATGGGCATGAGTGGCGATTATCGGATTGCGGTTGAAGAGGGCAGCACGATGGTTCGGGTCGGAAGCGCTATTTTTGGCAGTAGAAACTAAATCCCGGTTCAGACAATCTATGAAATTCTTTATTCAATCGGGCGCTGTATTAGGCTTGTTAGGCGTTGCATTGGGCGCATTCGGTGCACACGCGCTGCGGACTATGCTGGAGGCATCAGGCCGGGCTGCTACCTTCGAAACCGCTGTCAAGTATCAATTTTACCACGCGCTGGCGCTGGTGTCGGTGGGTATTTTACTCCATCTGTTTGGTAGTAATCCGACAATGGTCAAACTGTTGAGTTGGTCGGGCTATTCATTTCTGGGAGGAGTGCTAATTTTCTCGGGTTCGCTCTATGTACTCTGCTTTACCGGCGTTACCTGGCTGGGTGCCATTACCCCCCTGGGTGGACTCGCTATGATTGCCGGCTGGGCACTGTTGTTGTGGGCATTTCGGTGAAGGGTAGAGCATGGGGCAAAGGGGAAATAAAACAATCTCTATTTCCCCCTTTGCCCCATGCCCCATACTTTTTGTTATCTTTGTGTTCTGATTCTGAGAATAATGCAAACGAATATACAGGCTGAAACCGCCCGTCGGCGGACGTTCGCCATCATTAGTCACCCGGATGCGGGGAAGACAACACTGACGGAGAAATTACTGCTTTTCGGTGGGGCGATTCAAACCGCAGGGGCCGTGAAGTCGAATAAGATTAAAAAGTCGGCGACGTCGGATTTTATGGAAATCGAGAAGCAACGGGGAATCTCGGTGGCTACCTCGGTCATGACGTTTGAATACGATAATCTAAAGATCAATATCCTCGATACCCCTGGTCACAAAGATTTTGCGGAAGATACCTACCGGACCCTGACCGCCGTCGACAGTGTCATTCTGGTTATCGACTGCGTAAAGGGCGTGGAGGAGCAGACTGAACGGCTCATGGAAGTGTGTCGGATGCGCGACACGCCGGTCATTATTTTCATCAACAAACTCGATCGCGAAGGCCGTAATCCGTTCGATTTGCTTGATGAACTGGAAACCAAACTGAACATCCGGGTTCGGCCCATGACCTGGCCTGTAAACATGGGCTCCGACTTCAAAGGTGTTTATAGCCTGATCGAGAAAAAGTTATATTTCTTCAAAGCTAACAAAACTAAAGTCGAGGACGACGTATTGCCCATTGAACTCGACGATCGCCTGCTCGACGAGAAAGTGGGGGAGCGGGATGCCGCTCAATTGCGCGAAGACGTAGAACTGATCGAAGGCGTTTACGACGAGTTTCACCACAAAGCGTATCTGGATGGCAAACTGGCGCCCGTATTTTTCGGGTCGGCGGTCAATAACTTCGGCGTAAAAGAACTGCTCGAAGGCTTCTGCCTGATCTCGCCTGAACCCATTGCCCGGCAAACCGACAAACGTGAGGTACTGCCCGACGAAAAACAGTTCAGCGGGTTCGTGTTTAAAATCCACGCCAACCTAGACCCCCGCCACCGCGACCGCATCGCATTTCTTCGTATCTGTTCAGGCGTATTTGAGCGGAATAAGTTCTACCACCACACCCGCCTGGATAAAAACGTGCGATTTGCCAGTCCGTTCAGTTTTATGGCCGATAGCAAGAGCGTTCTGGATGAAGGGTTTCCGGGCGATGTAGTAGGGTTGTACGACACCGGTACGTTCAAGATCGGCGATACGCTGACGGAAGGGGAGGAGCTTCAGTACCAGGGGATCCCAAGCTTTTCGCCCGAGATTTTCAAAGAATTGGTCAACCTCGATCCAATGAAGTCGAAACAGCTCGACAAGGGAATCCAGCAGTTGACGGACGAAGGCGTAGCGCAGTTATTCAATCTCGAACTGGGTAACCGGAAGTTTGTTGGCACTGTGGGTGAGCTCCAGTTCGAAGTCATTCAGTACCGGCTGGAAAACGAATATGGGGCTAAATGCCGCTGGGTGCCGCTCAACTACACGAAAGCATGCTGGATTACGGCCGAAAACCCGGCCAAGCTGGCGGAATTTATCCGGCTGAAAGGCAACCAAATTGCCTATGATAAAGACCGAAACCCGGTCTTTCTGGCTGAATCGGAATGGATGTTACGCATGAACCAGCAGAACAACCCCGATATTCAGTTCCACCTGACTTCTGAATTCAAGGTGGCCGCGTAAGCAGTCTTTTCGCAGATTCTTCCGTCCTTCCGAAACCAACCGGAGCGAGTGGAGTTGTTATAGCTATAACTCACGTTAATTGAAAACTAGCCATGACAAATTCACTCGCAACTCTTGCCGTCGCGCTGCTTCTGAGCGGAACGACGATTGCCCAGCAGCAACCCCGCCGGGCAACGAATAGCCAAAAAACACCCAACGGCACCACCGGTACGATTACCCCTAACGATGCTGCCCGCTCGACGACTAGCTCGGCCAACACCCATGATGGAACCAACGGTGCTTCGACCGGAACGGGTCTTACACTCGACCAGTATCAGGCCAACTCACAGTCTAACAAAGGCACTACGAAGGTGGATGCCAACAGCAGCGTCAGAACCGGCCCATCGGATGTTAAAGCCCGTAAAAAGTCGCCTAAAATGAGCAATCAGAGTAGTCAATAGCTATCTAGTGAGTTGATTTGCTGCGCTTTAATGGAAGTTTAATAACAACTTGCCTGTGCAGAAGTTTTATTAGCGTATGTCAGCTACCAAACCAGATAGACTAATGAAAAAGTTAATGATGATTGCTGCGGCCACTCTGTTGATGACAGGTGCCTTTGCACAGGACGATGCCAAGCAAGCGCATAAGCAAATGAAGCACGATGCGAAAATGGCGAAGAAAGACGCTAAAAAAGCCGGTGATGGCATGATGGCGGATTCGGCAAAAATGATGAAGAAAGAGCATAAGATGAAGAAAAAGATGGCCAGCCAATAGGCTATCGTTTTTCTCATTCACAAGAGCCTCCTCACCGGGAGGCTTTTTTTATGGTTCATCTTGGCCATAAGTCGGCTAAGACCGCTCTGGCTTCAGGCTTTCTTCCAGGGCTTTGGGTTCGTCTGCTTTCGCTGTCGATCGGTAGGGAATCGGTAGGGTTATTCGGAAAGTAGTGCCTTTGCCTACCGTCGATTCGACCTGAAGAAGGCCCCGGTGGAGTTCAATGATGCGTTGCGTCAGCGCCAGGCCGATACCGTGGCCCTTGATGGTCATCGTCATCTCAGATCGGTAGAAAGGTTCGAAAATATGCGGCAGATCTTCTTCGGAAATACCGTACCCCTGATCGCTGAACGTGAGCAACACCTGACCACGCTCGAAGGAAAGCCGTACCGATACGCTTTTGTCGGCGGAGTACTTACAGCCATTTTCCATCAGGTTCTGGAAAGCTGTCTGTAGCAGCGATTCTTCACCGATGATCACCAGTTCTTCTTCCCGATCGGGCAGGTTGTCGAAGTCGATATCGATGTGGTAATCGGGGGTTTTGCTCAGAATCTGGCTCTGCGCCTGCCAGAGCAATTCGTCGATCCGCACGGGCTGGTAATTTAGGGTAACCGCGTCCGAACTGGCGCGCGCCAGTTCGAGCAGGCCGTTGACAAGCCGGATCATGCTCTTTACTTCATCGAGCAGCCCGTCCAGTGTGATCTCATAATCCTCAGGCGAGCGGGCCATGAGTCGGGTCACTTCGATCTGGCCCATCATGACCGTCAGTGGAGTTCGCAGCTCATGAGATGCGTGCGACACGAAACTCTTCTGCAGAACGAAAGCCTCTTCGAGACGGGTCAGCAGGTCGTTGAACGTGCGGGCCAGATCGGCCAGCTCGTCGCGCTGCCGCCCCACGCGCAGTCGTTCGTGGATGTTGGTGGCCGAAATGGCATTGACCTGACCGATCAGTTCGGAAACGGGGCGCAGCGCATCGGTGGCGAAGAGGTAGCCCGCAATGCCCACAATAATAAGACTCAGCAGCCAGCCGGAAAAAAGAATCTCACGGAGCCGGTCCAGTTTGGTTAAGCCGTAACGGTCGTTTCCGGATGCGACGATAATAAGCGGCTCGTGCCGGGAGTTGAGATGACAGACCGCCACCGCTTCCAGATCGCCGATGCGAATGTACTGCGAATGGTGGGGGGTGATCTTCGATAGAAAATGCGTTGAAACCGGAAACCGAGGACGCTGATTGCCCTGATTGTATAGTACGACACCGCGTGAATTATAAATGGTAACCTGCTCATCGGTCATCGACGGTAGGTCGTCCTTAGGCACTTCGCCCACATCCTCCCGTAAGCGCACTGTTGTAAATGCTTTCTCTTCCAGGCGCTGCTGAAACTCCTGCTCCCGGAACTGGTCATATAAGTAATAGACCGAAACCGTAAAAAGCAGCAGGATCGAAGCGACCAGCAGCAGAAACAGCAAAGTCAGGCGCGTACGGATGTTCATAAGCAGAGGGCATGGAGTACGGGGCATTGGGCTGAGCTATAACGTATGCGGTTCATACGTACCATACCCCATGCCCTCTGCCCTTACTCTTCTTTTAACATATACCCCATCCCAATCACAGTGTGAATAAGTTTATGGGGAAAATCTTTGTCGATCTTTTTACGCAGGAAATTTACGTATACATCGATAACATTCGTGCCCGTATCGAAATGAATATCCCACACTTTCTCGGCAATATCGACCCGTGATACCACCCGGCCCCGGTTCCGCATCAGGTATTCGAGGAGGCCGAACTCTTTGGCTGTCAATTCTATGCGCTTGTCGCCCCGGCGGGCAATTTTTTCGTTCAGGTCGAGTTCCAGGTCTGCTACCCGAAGGATGTTGGCCTGCATGCCAGCGTCGCTGCTACGTTTGGTCAGCGCCCGCAGACGAGCCATCAGCTCACGGAATTCGAACGGTTTCACCAGATAATCGTCGGCTCCGGCTTCGAAGCCCGTGAGCTTGTCGTCTACCGAACCCATCGCGGTCAGCATCAGAACAGGCGTTCGATTCTGCTCCTGACGAATCGACTGAACGACATCGAACCCGTTCATTTTAGGTAGGTTGATATCCATGATAATGACGTCGTAAAGGTTATTCAACGCCATATTTCGCCCGACCTGGCCATCAAACGCTACATCGACTTCGCAGGATTGCTCCTCCAGACCTTTGCGAACAAAGGAGGCCAGTTTCGGCTCATCTTCAACCACCAATATCTTCATGTCAGAAACATACATAGCACTTGTCTGATTTAAAAACGATAGAACGACTTATTAGTTTAGAAGGGGCTTCATTCGCTACTGGGTGTGCTTAAGTCCGGCTAGCAACCAAAACCTCTTCGGCGTTCAAGGTCGGATAACCGTATTAAAAGAGCTTGAAAGCCGTATTAAAAGTGAGTTAAACGAGAATGGGGTGCCGAATCGGCGGAACACAAAAAAGCCGCTCCGAATATCGGGGCGGCTTTCCGCTTCTATCCACACCATTTCAAGACAGACGACCGGGCGGCCGCCAAATCTTGATGTTCAACCTTCCCTTTGTAAAGGATCTTTATGCTACAGTAAGCAAGTTCTTTTCCGGGTGATAAAGCCTTGAAAGACTCTATCTGGGATTTCGGATTGCAATATAGTCGCAATGCGAATGCAAAGGTTATAATAATAGAACAAATGTTGCAAGTTGTTCTCTATTACAAAACGCTAATCACGGGTTAAAATTATTAAACGTTGCAAAAAAGCGACTATTTGGCTGGTTAAATTGCCGTTAAATGTCGCTGAATTTATGGCGGTAAAAGACGTAAAATATCAGCGGAAAGATAAATAACGTCAGCAGCGTGGCAGTGATCAGGCCACCGATTACTACGATCGCCAGGGGCTTGGCCGTTTCCGAACCGATCCCGTGCGATACCGCTGCCGGAATGAGTCCGATGCCTGCCATCATCGCCGTCATTACCACGGGGCGGATACGGGACACCACTCCTTCTCGAATCGAATCAGTGAGCGACAGACTATTTCGCAAATTCTTCTTGAACACCGAGATAAGGATCACCCCGTTCTGAATGCAGATGCCAAACAGGGCGATGAAACCGATGCCCGCCGAGATACTAAAGTTAACGTGGGTGATCAGTAGCGCGGCAATACCGCCGATAATAGCAAACGGTACATTGAACAGCACCAGACCGGCGTCTTTCACATTGCCGAACAGCACGAACAAAATAAAAAAGATCGCCAGCAAACTGATCGGAACTACCTGCGCCAGACGGGCCGTAGCGCGCTGCTGGTTTTCGAAATCGCCGGCCCACTTGATCGTATATCCGGAAGGGAGCTTGACGTGGGCCTGTACCTTCTGCTGCGCTTCGGCAACCGCCCCTCCCATATCGCGGCCCCGTACGGAAAACTTGACGGCCCCGTAGCGTTGCCCGGCTTCCCGGAAAATCAGGACAGGGCCTGTTTGGGTATACACCTGGGCAATTTCTTTGATCGGAATCATGCTGCCGCTTTCGGTTGGCACCATCAATCGGCTGATCTGTTGTTCATTGGATCGGAACGGCTGGTCGTACCGGATGCGCAGGTCGAATTTGCGTTCGCCTTCGTAAATCTGGGTGGCCGCCTTTCCGCCGATCGCCATTTCGATAACGGCTTCGGCGTCGGCTTTACTCACACCATAGAGCGCCAGTTTCCGCTCGTCGAGTTCCACGCGCATTTCGGGCTGGCCGGTGGTGCGGATCACTCCCAGGTCTTCGATGCCCTGAACCGTGGCTAGCTGCTTCTGAACTTCGCCCGCTTTTTCTTCGAGAATGCCCTGGTCGGGACCATAGATTTTTACGGCAATAGATCCTTTTACACCCGATACGGCTTCTTCTACGTTGTCCATAATGGGCTGCGAAAACCCGAAGTTGACTCCTGGGAAAACCGCCAGCTTTTCCTGCATTTTTTCGACTAGCTGTTCTTTCGTCAACCCGCTCTTCCAGTCGTCCTGCGGGTAGATATCCACCAGAAACTCAATGTTATAAAAACCCGTCGGGTCGGTGCCATCGTTGGGGCGGCCCGTCTGCGAGATAACCCCCTTCACTTCCGGGAATTGCTCGAAAATGTGCCGCATCTGCACCGTTTGCTTGACCGACTCGGGCAGCGAAATACTCATGGGCATGGTGGCCCGTACGTAAATGGATCCTTCGTTCAGTTCCGGCAGAAACTCAGTGCCGAGCAGACTGAAGCCGGATAAACCGATAACGACGATCGCCATCGTCACCAGCAGACTGATTCGTTTGTGGGCGAAGGTAAACCCAAACGCTTTTGTCGCGTATTTGGTCACGACGTTCACGAACGGATTGTGTTTTTCGCGCACGTTCTTTTTAAGCAGAATACTGGCCAGTACCGGCACCAGCGTGAGGGTGAAAATCAGAGCACCCAGCAGGGCAAATCCGAGTGTCCAGGCCAGGGGCGAGAACATTTTTCCTTCGACTTTCTGGAACGAGAAAATCGGCACCAGACAGGTGATAATGATGAGCTTGGAGAAAAAAATCGCCTTGCCCATCTCCGTTCCGGTTCGGCGCAGTACGCCTAGTTTGGCCAGTTTGTTGAACCTGGGCATCCCCTCGTGGTGGGCCATTTCATCCAGCGTAACGAAGATGCCCTCGACCATCACGACGGCCCCGTCGACAATAATCCCAAAATCGATGGCGCCCATCGACAGCAGGTTGGCCGACATGCCTTTCAGCCGCAGGCAAATGAATGCAAACAGCAACGCCAGCGGAATGACAATCGACACCGTAACGGTGGTGCGCCAGTCGGCCATGAAAATGAAGACGATGACCGTTACGAAAACAATTCCCTCGATCAGGTTATGCGTAACCGTGTGCGTCGCGAAGTTGATCAGGGTTTCGCGGTTGTAGAACGTGTTGATTTCGACGTCGCCGGGCAGAATACTCGTGTTCAGTTCCTCGATCTTGGCTTTCACCCGCTCGATGACTTCACTGGGGTTTTCGCCTTTTCGCATCACCACGATACACTCTACTACGTCGTCGCGCTTGTCGCGCCCGGCCTGGCCCAGCTTAGGCAGGGCTGATTCGGAAACCTGCGCGACGTTGCGCACCATGATGGGTGTACCCTTGATATTCTTGACGATAATATCCAGAATGTCCTGCTGATTACGCAGCAGGCCAATCCCACGGACCACGTAAGCTTCGGAGTTCTTCTCGATGACATCGCCCCCCACGTTTACGTTCGAATTGGCAACAGCCTGGTAGAGCTGCAGGGGGGTAATGTTGTAATCCATAAGCCGACGCGGATCGACCGAGATTTCGTACGTCTTGACCTCTCCGCCGAAACTAACCACATCGGCAACCCCCGGTACGCTCTTGAGCTGGCGCTCAATGACCCAGTCCTGAATGGTTTTCAACTCGCGGGCCGTACGGGTCGGCGACTGGAGGGTATAGCGAAAAATCTCACCCGTCGGGCCATACGGCGGTTGTACGTCGGGCCGAATTCCTTCGGGCAGTTCGACGCCGTTGAGCAGGTTATTGACCTGCTGACGGGCAAAGGCATCGTCGACGCCATCCTCGAACAGCACTTTGACCACCGATAAGCCAAACAGCGATGTCGAACGTATATCCGTTCGTTTCTGCACGGAATTGAGGCCAATCTCGATGGGAATGGTAACGAACTTTTCGACTTCTTCCGCCGACCGGCCCGGCCATTGCGTGATCAGGGTAATCTGGCTGTTGGTAACGTCGGGAAACGCTTCGATCGGGGTACTCTGGTAGCTGATGACACCAGCGACGACCGCCAGCGCTGTCAGGAAAAAGATGAAAAACTTATTCTTCAGTGAGAAGGATAGAATGCCTTTGATGAATTTGTTCATACCAGCTACGGTGCGCGCGTACTTTTAAGTACACAAAGGTGTTTATACTGACTTAAATCGGCCTTAATGCGTGGTTAAAAGAAGGTTAAAGCTGTAGGCGGCCGGCAAGAACACGTGAGCCGGTGGCAGGAGCCTCAATTGTACACCATCTACCTACAATTATGTACGAACAAGACCTGCCGGCGTGCGACCTTTGGCGATGAAATTCGGTTATAGGTATAAACGATCAGGTGTATGAAAACGCTAACATTCAAAACCAATATCAAGTGCAGTGGCTGCGTAGCCACGGTTACGCCGTTCCTAAACAAAACCGTTGGGGAAGGCAACTGGCAGGTCGACGTCCAAAATCCCGACAAACTACTGACCGCCCAAACCGACAGCGCTTCTCTGGCCGACATTCGTCAGGCCATTGAAAAAGCGGGTTATAAAGCCGAACCGGTATCGTAAACGTACCGGCTTCAGGCTGGTATTTCTGGTATGAACACAACCCTTCAAAATCCGCTCGAACACAACCCTGCGTCACGCCCTTCATCGGGGGTTCGGAAAACATACCCGGTGCTGGAGATGAGTTGTGCTGCCTGTGCCGTCAGTGTCGAATCGACTCTGAAACATACGCCCGGTGTCAGCGATGCCGGGGTAAATTATGCCAATCAGTCGGCCTGGGTTCAGTTCGACCCGGCCGTAGTGACGCCCACTGACCTGCAGGCGGCCGTTCGGGCCGTGGGGTATGACATCGTGGTCGATGCCGAAGACCCGCAACAAGTACAGGACGAAGCCCGGCAGCAACACTATCGGGCACTTAAACGGCGAACGCTCTGGGCGCTGATCCTGTCGGTCCCTGTCGTCATCGTCGGTATGTTTTTTATGGACCCGTCGTCCGATTCGCCGAATTATGCCAACTGGCTTATGCTGGCCTTGTCGGCTCCGGTGGTGTTTGGGCTGGGCCGCTCATTTTTTGTCAATGCCTGGAAACAGGCACGCCATGGCAAAGCCAACATGGATACACTGGTGGCTTTAAGTACGGGCATCGCCTTTGTATTCAGCGCTTTCAATACGATTTATCCTGACTTCTGGCATCGGCGGGGGCTACATCCGCACGTTTATTTCGAAGCAGCCGCGGTTGTCGTCGCCTTTATTCTGCTGGGTAAGCTGCTGGAAGAACGGGCTAAATCCAGTACGTCGTCGGCCCTCAAAAAGCTGATGGGGTTGCAGCCCAAAACTGTTCGGCTGGTCGAAGGGGCTACCGAGCGCGATGTTCCGATGGCAGCAGTGCAGGTGGGGAATTTGCTGCTGGTACGCCCAGGTGAGAAGGTTCCCGTCGATGGGCTGCTCGAATCCGGGCAGTCGTACGTAGACGAAAGCATGATCAGCGGTGAACCTGTTCCGGTCGAGAAAGTGGCGGGCACGAAAGTCTTCGCCGGTACGATCAACCAGAGAGGAAGTTTTCGGTTCCGGGCCGAGAAAGTAGGGGGCGATACCTTGCTGGCCCAGATTATCCGGATGGTTCAGGAGGCTCAGGGCAGCAAAGCACCTGTGCAGCAGACCGTCGATCGGATCGCCGGGGTTTTTGTGCCGGTCGTATTGAGCATAGCCTTGCTCACGTTCGGGGTCTGGATGCTGTTTGGGCACTACCTTGCTCCGGAAACCGATTCGTTTACCACTGCGCTCTTAACCTCCGTAACGGTGCTGGTCATTGCCTGCCCCTGTGCCCTGGGCCTGGCTACGCCAACGGCCATTATGGTCGGTGTGGGCAAAGGAGCTGAACACAATATACTCATCAAAGACGCCGAAAGTCTCGAAATAGGCTACCGTGTCGATGCGGTGGTACTCGACAAAACCGGCACGATCACTGAAGGTAAACCGGTCGTCACCGATATGCTGTGGCTGGTTCCCGAATTGGAGCAAGTGCCGTTTCAGCGCATCCTTTACACGCTGGAAGCGCAGTCTGAACACCCGCTGGCCGAAGCTGTGACCACTTATCTGCATGGTTTCGAACCGGTATCGCTGGATAGCTTCGACAGCGTGACGGGGCGGGGTATAACTGCCCACCATCAGGGCCAGGCTTATTTCGTTGGGAACCAAAGCTTGCTGGCTGAACAGGGTCTCACCTTGTCCACTCACTTGGGCGAACAGGCTACGTACTTACAGAATCAGGCGAAGACCGTCGTGTTCTTTGCGAATACAACAGCCATATTGGCTCTGATAGCCATTGCCGATCCGGTGAAGGTGGGTTCGCAGGAGGCTATTGAAACCTTACAACGCCGTGGTATTGCGGTATATATGCTCACCGGCGACAACCCGCAAACGGCCGCTGCTGTGGCCGCGCAAGTCGGTATCCGTCAGTACAAGGCCGAAACCATGCCTGCCGATAAAGCCCAGTTCGTGAGCGAACTGCAAGCGGGGGGGAGGGTCGTGGCCATGATCGGCGATGGCATCAACGATTCGCAGGCGCTGGCGCAGGCCGACGTGAGCATCGCCATGGGCAAAGGCTCCGACATTGCTATGGACGTTGCGCGCATGACCCTGATCACATCCGATCTGAACAGCGTACCCAAAGCCCTGCAACTATCGAAGCAGACAGTGCAGGTGATCCGGCAGAACCTGTTCTGGGCGTTTGTTTATAACCTGATCGGAATTCCGCTGGCGGCCGGTGTGTTGTATCCAGCCTTCGGTTTTTTGCTGAACCCCATGATTGCCGGGGCAGCTATGGCCCTAAGTTCAGTATCCGTTGTCAGCAATAGCCTGCGCCTGCGGATGATGAAGCTATAAGGGTTGCGCTCCCCCATCGATGTACACAAAAATACCCGACCAATAACTGGTCGGGTATTTTTATAGCCTATTAGTTTAAAAAAACGATTACTTGGCCGAAACCGTACCCCGCAGTGCACGTGGGATTTCGATGCTGGCCACCGGGTTCGATGCCTGTTCCAGCATTTCCAGGTTTTTGACCGGAATCTGACCTACCCGAACTGATTTACCCAAGTCGAGGTTCGACACATCGACATCAATAAAATCAGGAATGTTTTCTACGGTGCCTTTCACGCGCAGTTTTCGAACGCGTGTCACCAGCTTACCGCCTTTCTGCACACCCGGCGCCGAGCCTACCAGACGAACCGGAACGGCAATTTTGATGGGCTTCTGGTCGGTCACCAACAGGAAGTCGGCGTGCAACAGAGCGTCGCTAACAGGGTGAAACTGAGACTCCTGCAGAATAGCCCGGTATTCAGCTCCCTCGATGTTGAGCGCTACTTCGTAAATGTTGGGCGAATAAATCAAATCACGGAACAGGATGGCGGGTGCGTAAAAATGCACTTGCTCCTGACCACCGTACAATACGCACGGAACATTGCCCTCGGCCCGAATCGCTTGTGATTCCGTGCGGCCGAGATTCGCTCGTTGATACCCTACAATCTCGATTTTTCTCATGTTCTGTAGCGCCGAACGTCCACATTCGGCTAAAAAAGATGAATAATTTCCGGACGTGGACATCCGGCACTTCGGTTAATTTCTTATAAACAATGAACTAATAGATTCATGATCACGAATGCGGCCGATGGCTTTGGCAAACAACTCCGCCACAGACAGTACCCTGATGCGTTCGTTAGGCTGTCTCAGCGGCAGCGTATCCGCCACCACCAATTCCTCCAGAACCGAACTGGCAATGTTTTCATGCGCTTTCCCCGACATGATCGGGTGCGTACACACCGCCCGCACCGACAAGGCCCCTTTTTCTTTGATGATCTGAGCCGCTTTCGCCATCGTGCCGCCGGTGTCGATCAGGTCGTCGACCAGCACCACGTTGGCACCTTCGACATCACCAATCACCTGCATCGAAGCAATTTCATTGGCCCGTTTGCGATGTTTGTCGCACAGGACAATGTCGGCGTTGAAATGTTTCGCAAACGTGCGGGCGCGGTTGGCACCGCCCACATCGGGCGAAGCAATGACCAGATTATCCAGGTTCAGGCTTCGGATGTACGGTACAAACACTGACGTACCCTCCAGGTGGTCTACCGGAAAGTCGAAAAAGCCCTGAATCTGGCCGGCGTGCAGGTCGATCGTCATCAGCCGATCCACACCCGAAGCCGCCAGCATATTGGCTACTAACTTGGCAGCAATCGACACGCGGGGTTTGTCTTTCCGATCCTGGCGGGCATACCCAAAGTAGGGAATAACCACCGTCACGTAGTGCGCCGACGCCCGTCGGGCCGCATCGACCATCAGCAGCAACTCCATCAGATTATCGCCGGGCGGGGGCGTCGACTGGATCAGAAACACATCGCATCCCCGAATCGACTCTTCAAAACTGGGCGACATCTCGCCATCGCTAAATCGACGACAGGTATAACCGCCTAAGTCTTTACCGTAGTAATGCGCAATTTTTTCGGCCAGATACGTTGATTGAGTGCCCGAAAAAATTTTAACCGGATTGTACGAAGCCATGAATGCGGGACAAATTTCCCGCAAAGGTACGGAAAAAACAGGCACGTTGCCGAACCGCTTTTAAGTTTCTTTCAAACGGTTGTGCACGGGGCCGCCTACAATCGTTGATCAGGAAGATTCAGGGGAACAGGCGCTGACCGGTGCGGGAGCTAATTTTCTGGTACGCTGTCACGCAGATCAAGGCGGATAAGATTCCCACTAAAGTGCCTGCAAGCACATCGAGCGGGTAATGCGCGGCTACGTAAATGCGGCTATAGGATACAATGGCGGCCCATAAAAATGCCCACCTGAACCAGGGGTAGGTTTTTCCCAGCAGCAACCAGAGACTAGCCGCGAGGGCGAAGGTCGTAGCGGCATGCGAAGACGCAAATCCGTACTGCCCCCCGCACTCCATGACGGGATGAATGAGCTTCTGTAGCGCCAGCTCATGGCAGGGACGCAGGCGATGGGTGAGGGGCTTCAGTACCGACGAGGTCAGTTGATCGCCCATCGCTACGGCCGCCACGATGGTCAGTAACAGCCCAATAGCCTGCTTGCGGTAGCGGTAAATCAGCCAGCCAACCAGCAGCGCATACAACGGAATCCAGGTATTACGTTCCGTAATAGCAATCATGATCGGGTCCAGCCAGGGCGTATAATAGCTGTTGAGCCAGAGAAAGAGATCGGTGTCGAGTCGGTTAAGCGTTTGTAGCACTGGTCGTGTTCAGGATCACTTTGTGGTAAACATCCTGCATAGAAATCGTAACGTCGCCGATGGAAACGGCCATATCGAGCGCGTCGTAATCTTCGTTGAGCCAGTGGCGGCTATCCTGCTGTTTCGTATAAACCGACACGAAGGGCACTCCCTGCTCAACATAAACAATATGCTGTACGGATGGCAGCTGTTTGTAGCAGCGGAGCTTGATGTGCATGTCTTCCCGGTAAGTCGAGTCGGAATGTACTTCGACCAGAATGTACGGATTCGTAATACCGGATTCCTGGCCTTTTCGGGGGAAAAGTTCGGATTGACCTTTCATGACCAGTACATCGGGCTTGGTGGCTAACTGGCAGACGGGTACATACACCAGCTTATTGCTGCCCATCACGCGGATGTCTGACTGATCGAAGAAAGCGGTTCGCAATAAAGCGCCGATGTTCAAAACTATTGTTTCATGCTGATCACTTGCCATACCAATCTGTGCCCTTATCTGACCGTTTATGTACGCAATGTCGTACTCGATCGGAAAAGGCTCCTCGCCAAACTGATCCAGTACGGTCCAGTATTCATCCAGCGTAGCCGGAATGAACACGACTTTTTCCTGATTGAGTCGGTCGACGATTTGTTCGGCAAGAGGGACAGCCACTACCATAAGCGCGTTTTTTTGTAAAGATACAAAATGAGCGGAAAGGATTACAACACCAGAAACTGACTCAGGTAGTTCCGGGCGGTCAGGATGGCCGTCTGCACATCCTCGGCACTCCCTTCGTAAGCCTTGTCTTCGACCTCGATACATACCGGGCCGCGATAGCGAACATCGGTCAGGGCGGCAAAAAAATTACCCCAGCGCACATCGCCCAGGCCGGGTAATTTGGGTGAATGATATTCCAGCGGATTGGCCATAATGCCCACGCGGTTTAGTTTATCCCGGTAGACCTTGACGTCTTTCAGGTGGATGTGATGCAGTCGGTCGCGGTAATCGTAAATCGGGCGGATTTCGTCCATCATCTGCCAGACCAGGTGGCTCGGGTCGTAATTCAGGCCCAGCGCCCGCGACGGGATAAGCTCGAACATGCGATCCCAGATGGCCGGTGTCGTAGCGAGGTTTTTACCGCCGGGCCACTCATCGTCCGTAAACCACATCGGACAATTCTCGATGCCAATCTTTACGTTACACGCTTCCGCTTCTTTCACGATAGCCGGCCAGTGTTCGGCGTACAGTTTCAGATTCTCGCCAATGCTCAGCGACGGGTTTCGGCCAATAAAGGTGTTTACGACCGGTACGCCCAGTTTGGCGGCTGCCCGAATTAGTTTTTTGATGTGCTCCCGGTAGAACTCGGCCTGTTCCGGATTCGGATCGAGTGGGTTCGGATAATAACCCAGGCCTGAAATGGAAACCCGGTAAAGTTTGGTCAGCGTGTGAATTTGCTCGACGTTCAGGTTGTCGACATCCACGTGCGTAACACCCGCATACCGCCGGGCGTCGGCCTTGCCGCTGGGCCAGCACATGAGTTCAACGCATTTGAACCGATGTTCAGCCGCAAATTTCAGAACGCCGTTGAGATCATAATCGGCCAGAATTGCCGACACAAAACCGAGATGAAGCATTGAGGAGAGTGATGAGTAATGGATAATGAACAATGAGTAATGTCTTTCAGTAGCTTTGAGGGTTGGTGTCCGGGCGGGGGTGCCGCGACAGAGTCGTCTGACCGAATCGCTGGTAGGCGTCCGTCAGAATAGCGGCCGTTGCTGATGTGCCAACCCGAGTGACCCCTAGTTCCTGAACCCTCAACAGCTCATCGAGCGTACGAATGCCACCCGACGCTTTTACCTGCACGTTCGGCCCGACATAGGTCCGCATCAGCCGTAGATCGTGTTCGGTAGCGCCCTGGTAATCGTAGCTGCCGTCAGGTCCTTTGACAAACCCGAAGCCGGTAGAGGTCTTGACAAAAGCCACCCCGACTGTCGTGCAAATGGCGCACAGGCGAATCTTGGGGGCATCGTCCGGTAGAAAATCGTTTTCGAAGATCACTTTGAGGATGGCTCCGTTATCCAGGCAGACCTGCTGAATCACCCGGATTTCGCTGGTTATGTAGGCCCAGTCCTCACTCAGAACTTTCCCAATGTTCACAACCATGTCGATCTCGACGGCTCCGTCGCGGCAGGCCTGCAACGTTTCGGCTGCTTTAACGTGGGTCGTGCTGGAGCCATGCGGAAAACCGATGACGGTTCCCACCAATACGTCAGAACCGGCCAGCAACGCATGAGCCAGCGGAACGGCATGGGGCTTGATGCAGACCGACGCGACGTTATACGCCATGGCCAGTTCACAACCCGCCCGAAGCTCCGAATCGGTCAGGGTAGGATGCAGCAAAGCATGGTCAATCAGTTTGGCGATCGACGAGAGAGAGGGTGTAGGCATACAGAAACCCGAACGAGTGGGCTAAGATAAGTAATTCGGCTGGCTACAAAGGTACCACCCCGGCTCGTATTGCCCAAAGCGCCAGGCCGACCCGGCTTTTCAGGTTCAGCCGCACGAAAAGGGTTTCCCGGTAGCCATCGACCGTGCGTGGACTGACACACATCCGATCGGCAATTTGTACATAGGTTAATTCAGAGCAGGCCAACTGGAGAAACTGACGTTCGCGAGTGTTTAAGGTAATGGGTGTTGAACCAGGGGTGGATGCGGGCTTATTCATGGAATGGAAAGAGGATAGAGAGTAAGTTAACACAGGGTAAATACGTAAATCATCGTGTTATTACCCGGATGATTTACGTAAACGGTAAAAATACCCTAAAACAAATGATTTACTATTTGTTTTAGGGTATTTTTACTTATGTTAACCTCTGATGCTTAGATCGTTACAATCTATCCTTAAGCTGTCGCAAATGTAATTAGTGTACGGGTTCCATCAGGTTTACTGTCTCCGCTTGTCGGTCACTTTGCCGGAAACTTTTCATGATCCAGCCGCCACCTACCACGTCATCGCCTTCGTAGAATACAGCCGCCTGTCCGGGCGCAATGGCCGATACACCTTCGTGGAAAAGCACCTCGATGCGGTCGCCGGTCTGGGCGATCGTTGCCGGAGTACCGGGGTCTTTGTACCGCACTTTCGTGACGGTTTCGAGCGGTGCGGTCAGGCGATCGTATTTCTGCAGATTCAGCTTACTCACTATCATTCCGTCACGGAACAGGTCCTTGTCGACCCCCAGTACCACTTCATTGGTATCTTTCCGGATTTCGGTCACGAACATCGGCTGGCCGAACGCCATACCCAGCCCTTTGCGCTGACCAATGGTGTAGAAGGGATAGCCCTGGTGTTGGCCCAGTACTTTTCCAGTGCCTTCGAGTATAAAATTGCCTCCGGCCACTTCGGCTTCCAGACCGGGCATGCGCCGTTTTAAAAAACCCCGGTAGTCGTTGTCGGGTACGAAGCAGATTTCATAGGATTCCGATTTGGTCACCAGTTCGATAAAACCGCGCTCTTTGGCCATTTCCCGGATTTCCGATTTGCGCAGATGCCCCAGTGGTAGTTTGGTTCGGCTCAGGCTTTCCTGCGAGACACCCCACAGCACATACGACTGGTCTTTGAGAGTATCGACGCCTTTGGAGAGAACATGCCGACCGTTCTCCTCCCGGATATGGGCATAATGACCCGTCGCAATCGACTCACAATCAAGCCGATCGGCCCGGCGGAGCAGCGCATCCCATTTGATGTGCGTGTTGCACAGAACACAGGGGTTGGGCGTCCGGCCTTCGAGGTACTCGCCTGTGAAATGGTCGATTACATAGTCACCGAATTCCTCGCGGATGTCGAGAATGTAGTGCGGAAAGCCAAGGCTGACGGCAATGTTGCGGGCGTCGTTGATGCTGTCGAGGCTGCAGCAGCCGGTTTCTTTTTTGGTTCCGCCCGAAGAAGCGTAATCCCAGGTTTTCATGGTCATCCCGATGACCTCGTAGCCTTCTTCGTGGAGCAGCACCGCTGCCAGTGAAGAGTCGATGCCGCCACTCATGGCGACAAGAATACGTCCGTGTTTGCTCATAACTTATCTGACAAGGTTCAAAGCCTTGCGATAACGATTAACTGTTACCAGGTGATTTTCGTAGACAAAAATACGTAGTTTGCTAACAGCATTTGGCTATAACTTGGTTTCAACCTGAACGAGCATCCGAAATTTGTCTGGTAAGCCGATGAAAAAAATCGTGTTTCTGCTACTGATGGTGAGTGGAGAGTTGCCCGCTCAGCAACGAATAGAATGTTCTATTTCTCCTTCTTTCGACAGCCCCGCTACTGTGCAAGTCCAATGGACGGGTGGGAAGTCATTTCGGCTCATCTTTAGGCAGAAAGGCAAAGAAACAGGACCCAGTGCGGCTTTTAGCTGGGGGGAAGACACCACCCGGCTTGTCGATGTGCGCATGATGGGAACCTATTTTCAGCAGTTTCCGCTGGCAGACACGGTTACGATTCAGGCGCAGGAGCTACCGAATCTGTTAAAAAGCTTTCAGGAAGTATCGACTGGGGCAAAACGATTGTCTACTCTTCGGGACGACAGGATGCTGTTGGATGGCCTTACCTGTTCGCTTCAGGTCTTTAGCGCAGCCTCAAACCCTCAAGAGTTAAAATACAGCACACCTGGTTATGCCGGCAATCGGCTGATTCACCAGTTTCTTCAGGAAGTGGTGGGGGCGCTGAAAATGAAATCGACCAACCCGGCCACCGTAAATTACTGCATGATTGTCGATCGTTACATGGAATGATCAACGGGCACCGACACTCATCAGCTGACCTGATGCAGGGAAACGTTGAGGGTTGTCTCGCTGCGGTACCGCTGCCGAAAATACAGAAAGGAAATGATAACCAGCACGCTGTACACAACCGCCAGCACGTAACCGCCGTACATGAAAAACTCGCGGAAGCTGATATTGGCGTGCCCGAAGTTTTTATACAGTAGAACCGCCACGCTGCCCAGATACCCGTACCAGTCGGCCAGGGTAACGATGAAGCCTACCGTACTCACGTACCGGAATGCGGCTACCAATCGCTCGAAATACAGGCCGTTGCAGGGAACGTAGGCCATATACAGCCCGAGGCCCGTGAGCAGGAACCAGTTACCCGCAGACAGTAGACTGATCGAATAGGCATAGGTGCTGAAGCCGACCAGCAGCCCGCCCAGTAGCATGATGCCGTTCAGGAGGGCGAAAGCCTGGAAGTTATTTTTTACCCGCTGTAACAGCGCCATAATGATCAGCACGCCAACGGCGACTAGGGTTTCGGTTTTGGCAAAAATGCCGGGGTTCTCGACGCCCGCATCGCGCAGGATTTCGGGACCGAAATTGTCGCGGAAGTCGCGGAAAGCTGAGAGCAGCACGTAAGAAATGATGAGCAGGATCAGCCCCGGCCCGAAATTCTGAACGAAAGCCCGGCGTTCGCTGGCGTTCATAGGTTCACGCTTGGTCCGCTGCTGCTGGTCTTCGTGGGTGGGCGGGGGGAGCAACGTTAAGGCGTAGACCGAACCTAGCATCGGCAGTACGAACAAGGCACCGGTCACGAACGGCAGCCAGAACTCCGACACGCCCCAGTCGCTTTTGATGGTCAGCGCATCGGTTTGTCGGCGACCTTCCAGAAAACCGAGCATAATGCCGTAGACCATGCCGAGCGGCAAACCATTGAAAAACAGAAAGATAATGTTCCAGGGAGCTGGCACGACCGCAAACCCGAGTAAGGCCAGCAGCGCAATCCCCACAAACAGCAGCAGGTTAGCCGCCCGGCGGCCCGGCGACATCTCCGATACGACTTTTACGCCGATGCGTTTAGACATCGCATAGCCGAACACCTGCGCCGTAATGAGCCAGATTTTGTAGCTCACCCCCGCAAACGCCAGCCCTTCGAAGGTGACAGCGGTGATGCCTTTGCGGAAGGCGTACATGCAGGCATAGGTGCAGAACGCAACTGTAGCACCGAAAAGCACAAAAACGGTTGGATGTCGAAGGAAAGCAGGGGAACGCATCAGTTTTTGGTTACGGTTCGCCGAGGGCTTCGAACACCTCTTTTATAAGTTTCGAAGGCAGACTCTTCCCGGCATAATGAGGCAAAACAACTCTCGCTGTTGTGCAAGATAATGAATATTTCATTTCTCCTGCTGTTGCCGATAATGCTCGGCACGCTGGTCAGCGCGGTCGTCCATGTCGGGGCCCCGCTGAATTTTTCGCCAGTCGAATGCCTTCTTATATGGTTTCATGGCGGCCTGTGGATCGAAGATACGGACATCGGGCAATACCGCATCGTACGGTCGGAAATCGGGTTTGTCAGTAAAAAAATCCTGAAGAAGGGATGCCGTCAGGTCGTACTGATTGACGTAGGGAACCCCAAGAATATTATAAATCACTTTCAGGATCGAACCGAAATTCGCGTGGGTATGCGATACGTAGCCTCGTTTCACATACGGTCCGGCCATCATCAGCAACGACCGGTGCGCATCGATATGATCGACACCGCCCTGCGGGTCATCTTCGGTGATTATCACCAGCATATTTTTCCAGTATTTGGTACGGGACAGAAAATGCAGAATCCGGCCAACGGCAAGGTCATTATCAGCCATGTACGAATGCAGAAAAGGGTATCCGAAATCGGGCCGTGGCCCGGCTCCGTGGTCGTTTGGCACCTGCATCGTGACCAGTTGCGGCATGGTTTGTTTACCCTTGATCCATTTCGCGGTGAACTCGCGCTCGAACTGTTCCATCCGGTACTGGTCCGGCACGTTTGTGTTGTAGCCTGCATAGTCGCGGGAGGTATGCGGAAACACGGCTTTCGGCATGGGAAACACGACGGATTGCGCAGCGCCGAACTGGGTCGTTGTCCACTCCTCCACGGCTCCGGCATATTCATTGGCCTCGCCGAAGTTATAGAGCGAAATTTTGTTTCGCTCGAAGGCTTCCCATAACCCGCCAATTTCGTTGTAGTCTTCCGGGTCGATGGCACCCGATGATTTAGGGAAGCGCCGACCGGGGGCTTTGGAGTCCGGGTCGAAGCGACCCGCTGAAGCGGCATTGGCCTCGACCCATTCGTTGGGAATCGTGCCCATCATCCAGTGGTGACCGTGAATGCTGGCGTCGGAATCACAATAAAAATTGTCGGAGTACGCAAATTGCCGCGCCACCCGCTGGTGATTGGGCATGATATCGGCCGCCGTGACGCGCACCGTATCACCCGCCTGATCGGTCGTTCGGCCACTGTTGCCCCGAAGGGTCGTTATTCGCGATTTCACGGTTACCCCTACGCCGAATCGGGCCAGTGTCGAATCGCCCCGACCGCTGGTCAGTTGCCCCAGCACTTCGTCGTAAGTGCGGTTTTCTTTCGTAATGTAGACAACGTGTTTAATCGGCGATGCGCGTTTTTTGGGCAGTACCGGCATCGGATTCCGGCCATCGTCGGCAAGGGCAACCGGCTGGTAGGTATTGGCCTGCACTTGTTTTGTGTAGGTGGCTAACTGAACCGCGTCGGGTATGGGTATCGCCTGAAACGTACCCAGCTGAATATCGCCGATGTAGGTTCCCTGTGGCGGTTTTACAAAGCCCTGCCCGCCGTTAGGCCCGGCGCCGTAGCCTCTTGCCGAGGTTATGTACAACGTTTTCTCATCGGGGGAGAGCGCCACACGAGTCGGGCCCCAGCCGGTCGGAATCAACCCACGGACTTTGCGGGTCGGCAGGTCAACGACGGCGACAGCATTGAACGCGAGCAGGGCCACATACAACGTCCGTTCATCTTTCGTCAGCGTCAGACCAAAGGGCATCAGACCCCGGTAGCGGTCGAGCCGGGCATCGAGTTTGAGCGGGATCGTACTGATCCGTTTTTTGGCCGAAGCCGCCCCCGGTTTGTAGTCGATCACCGAAATATTGTCGTTGGTCGCGTTCGACACGTACGCATAGCGGCTGCCAACCGTGACCGAATTCGGTGATGCACCCCCCACAACTTCCGCTTCTTCGATCATTTCTCCAATCTGAACCCCTGTTTTGAACCGACTGACCACCTTGTTGGTCGTCAGATCGATCGTCCAGACGCTCATCGCTTCGTCTGCAAGCGGGCTTCCCAAACCCGGAATCCGTTTGCCCTCGACCTCTACGCCTTCCGCCGATTCCTTCGTATGAGCCGCGTAGGGCGGAAATTTAAGGGCCATCGTATCTTTATTGGTCTTCGTCACGCCCGGCACTTTCGGGTACGCGTACAACCCTACATTCGCCACAAAGGCCAGCTTTTTCGTCGGGCTGATGGCCAGTCCGAACGGTTGTCGACCGGTGGGAATCGACGCGGTGATGCGTTTAGTGGCCAGATCGATGCGGACCATCCGGAAATTAGCCCGGTCAAGCACCAGTAGTTCGTTGCCATTCAGCAGCAGGTCCGACGTGAAACTATCCGTGTAGCCATTCCCATCCAGACTGATGCTGTCCGTCGTTCGCAGTCGATCGGTGTCGAAGATCAGAACACGACCTTTGTCGCCATTGCTCAGATAAACCGTTCGATTATCGGGGGCAAAAGCGACGCCCAGAAACGACCCTTCTTTCAAAGCTGCGGGAATTTTACCGCTATAATCGGGAACGCGGGTTACCGCTAAACTCGACAGATTCACGACACTCAGACTGCCGTCGTGAAGTGATACCGCCCGCTGACCATCGGGTGATAACGCCAGGCCAAAGGGATCATTGGTGATGCGCCGGGTTTGTCCGGCCGGGGTTACGTACCGGCCGCTCGGCAGCACTGCCCGCCCTTTTCCGGTATCGATTTGACAAAACTCGACCCGACCCGGCACTTGCAGCGTCGTATAAACGTTTTGTTTCGGCTGAGCCATAAGCTGACCCGAAGCAAGCAGCAGCGAAGCAAACAGAGCGTGGTTCATAGGGATCCTTCAGGCGATCAGGCGCTTACCGATAGCCAGGTAGTGATCCATCCCCGGCGTCGGCAGACCCGGAATTTTTGCCTGTTCGTCCCAGACCCGCATCAGTAGAATACCTTTGAAATACGGATTCGTTTCAAAGGCCGCGGCCTCGGCAGGCGTCATGGGGCCGCCCTGAAATTCGAGCGTTTTCAAACTCGCTTCCGACAGCCGGGCGAAATAGTTCGGGTTTTTATAGACCAGATACCGCTTGGCATTGACGTGATGCTCGATCAACTGAGCCACTTTTTCCGAGAAACCCATTTTCCGCAGATAATCGGCGCCGAGTTTTTCGTGATCGACCGTACCGTAGCCATCCATGTACCCATTGGCCAGTTCAGGCGGCAGCAGATGGCCAATGTCGTGCAAAAAAGCCGCGACGACAGTTTCGTCGTCGGCTTCGGCCTCCTCGGCCAACAGGCCGCATTGGAGCGCGTGTTCGAGTTGAGTTACGGGTTCGCCAAAGTAAGCATCCTGACCACCCTGAGCGAAAAGTGTAGCAATCGTTTCCATGTGTAGTGCCGGACACGACGTCCGGGTCGATAAGTAATGAACCTCTTTTTGACGGCTGCCAGACCCAGTCGTTTCCCGAAGTCGCTTCTCCGATTCGGGGTCGTTACCCAGGTCTGTGCGTTGAAGGGGCGGTGCTAGGTGTATTGTAAGTACGTCCGTTCGATGGTTCCGTCGTCGTACAGATCGATCAGCGCGTAACCTGCTTTGGTTTGCTGGTAGGTATCGCTTTTCCACCAGTTTCCGCAAACGGCCCCGTTGCAGAGGTACGTCACCCCGTTGTAATCGACCCGATCGAGCAGGTGCATATGGCCACTTAAAGCCGCTTTTACGTTCGGGTACTGATAGAATAATTTCAACAGTTCGGGGGTGTTTGCCAGAACAAGAGCCGCCGGAATGGTCCAGTTTCCTTCTTTGACATTCGTCTCGCTGAAGAACCCAGTCGGGCTGAAAATCGGGATGTGCGACATAATCAGAATAGGCGTTTTCGCGCTGGTTTTCGCCAGGTCCTGCTTCAGCCAGTCTAGTTGCTCGGGGTCGATGTTGCCCGTGTACCACTTGCTGTCGGGCTTGGGCTGCACGCTATCGAGAATGATAAAGTGCCAGCCATTTCGATCGAATGACCGGTACCGACCGCTGACTTTCATCTGTTCGACCGCCCATTTCTTCCCATACATCGGATCGGTTTTAGCGTTCTCGAAGCCCCAGACATCGTGGTTACCGATGCAGTATTCGATGGGCAGCGAGTTATTGGCTTTTACAACGGTATGCCAGGCGTCCCACTGTTTCTGGACGTCATCCCGGTCTTTGGCCAGCGCATCCATGATCACATCGCCACCGTGCAGGATAAACGCGGGTTTGTCCTTGTGGCTCTGGGCATGCTGAAAGCATTTGGCGACCGATTCCATCGGTTTGGCGTCGGGGGTCAGGTGGGTATCGCCGAGGTAGGCAAACCGAACGGATCGCTTGCGGGCCAGTGTCGCATCGACGGATTCGGTATGATGGGCAGGCTCCGGCACGAAGGGCAACAGAGCCGCTGATTTGATGAGGTTTCTACGGTTCATTGGGCTAGTTAGCAACTACACACAAACGTAGCGATAATACGAGAAAGATTGTCGATGACTTCCCTCATAACGGATAAAGCCCGGACACAGTCTGGAGACGGTGCCCGGGCTTCGATACCGGATTATTTGAGCAACCACATGGCCGCGTTGATGTCGTCGTTGCCACCGTACTGACTCGTTACGGCCGCCGTGTTGTTGGCCGTATTGTACGACCGCTCGGTGGCCGGATATTGCCACCGTAGCGGAATCCGCTGGCTGTTGGCCGTGCCGGGCCCCACTAGGAACGTCGGAACGCCCGTTCGGCGCTGGTTGTAGAACGCTTCCAGACCCGACTGCTGAAAGAAGGCCAGGTATTTCTGCGTCAGAATCTGCGTCAGCCCCGCCGTCGTGTTCCCTGCGTATTTTACTGCAGTCTGCGCGTAATAATCGGCGAAGCTTACATTGACCGTATAGGTATTGAAGACTTTATAGCCGCCATCTGCCGAAAAATAGACCGTATTGGCTCCGTCTTTGAGGCCATAAAAACCCCAGGAAGCCAGGATGCCGTTTTTGTAATTGTCTTCTGCACTGCCCGTTGCCGACGAGGATGCGGCCCAGCCCCGATTGAGGCCTTCGGCAATGCTGAGCAACTGCTCCGGATACCCGATGATGATGTACGGCTCGGCCGTGTAAGTGCTGTAGTAGTGCCTGCGGTTCTGAAACGAATACAGCCCCTGGTTCGCGTTCGATGACATCGTCGCTAAATCTTCGCCCGACGAAGCGCCAACGAAAGCCGCGAAATCGGTAGGCTTGAGGCCAGCCGCTACTTTGGCCGTAGCGGGTTCGGCTACCACAAACGTACGCGGATCGTTGAGGGATGTCAGCGTACCGAGGTACGTAGCAGTCATGTTCTCGCGGGTAGCATTCTGGCCGAAATTGTCGGGATTGCGCGGGTACTTGTTGTACTGGTTGTTGTAGACGTATTGCAGGTTATCATCCATCGACGCCATCAGCGGATATTTGGTCGGGTTGGCCAGCACCTCGGCAAAACGCGCTTTGATGTTCAGGTCCGTATCGGCTTCTTTCTTGCTCAGACTAACCAGCACCCGCAACTTGAACGTGTTGACGACCTTCTGCCACTTGGCCAGCGAGTTGCCCAGGAAAATGTCGCCCGTTAGGTTGTTGTCGTTTTTGGCGATCAGCGAGGTCAGGTCGGCGTTGGCGTCATCGAGCCATTTCAGCACCTGCACATACACGTCCTTCTGGCTATTGTACTTCGGAGTCTGGTTATCCAGACCCAGCAGGGCATCGGTCATGGGAACGTCGCCCAGCCGCTTGGTCATGTTCTCGAAGAAAAAAGCCCGAAAAAATTTCCCCAGCGCGGAGTAGGCATTTACATCGGGTAAGCCAGCCTTTTTGGCTTCCTGCTCCATTTTGACCACATTTTTCAGCGTAGTGTAGTAGAGGCCAGTCGAGGTCCAGGAGTATTCGTTCGTCGCGTAGTAGTTGTAGTTGCTGGCGTAAAACTGGTCGTACCGTTGGGCATCGTTCCAGGCACCACCGCCCGCAACGCTATACATGTCGTTCAGTACTCCATTGAAAACCAGCGAAGCGGGCGCGCTGGTCGGCCGGTTGGGGTCCTGTTCGAGCTGATCGAACGGTTTTTCGCAGCCCGTCAGCGTCAGGCCGAGAGCAAAAAGCGAAAGAAAGATACGTTTATGAAGTTTCATAAGGTTTTTAGTCGATAATAGTTAGTAGTCAGTCGATAGTGGCACTGACCACTGGTTACTGACTACTAACTACTGTTTTTAAAATACCAGATTCAGGTTGATACCGTACCGGCGGGTCGTTGGGGTTTGCAGGGTCGAAATCCCACCCGTCAGATACTGGTCGAGGTCGATGTCTTTGTATTTGGCGAAGTACAGCAGATTCCGGCCGACGAGCGAAACACTGGCCTGTTTAATGCCCAGCCGACTCAGGGCCGTTTGGGGCAGCGTATAGCCGATGATCACTTCGCGAAGCTTGGCAAAACTCCGGCTCATCAGAAAAGCTTCTGCCTGCCCGTAATACCGGGCAATGTAATCCTGCTCGAAGGTCTTGGTCGTGTTGGGCGCGTATTTAAGTTCGCCATAGTTCAGCACGTTGCCATTGACGTCGTAGTTGATGGTGCCACTAGCCAGGGTAACCCCCGGACCAACGTACGACTGGATGTTCTGCACGTCATTTTTGCGGGCTTCGCCAAATGCACCCTGCACGGTTTCGATGTTACGACCACCCTGGAAGGTTTTCTGCCGGACGTAATCGCCGATGATGCCACCCACGCGTCCGTCGAACTGGAAGCTGAAGTTGATATTCTTGTAGCTGAAGCGGTTGTTGATACCCCAGACAAATTTCGGGTTCACGTAGCCCAGAAACTGCGCCACCGGATTGGCGATGGGTCGGCCACCCGCGTCGTTGATCAACTGCCCATCGGGCGTTCGAACGAAAGCCCCTGAGTAAAACCCATCGGTCCGGTCGCCGATGTTGATGAAGCGGGAACTGCTGCTGCTACCCACAAAATAGTTGGAGGCCAGCGTGTTGATACCGCCTTCGGGATACACTTCTTTCAGCCGTTCGGTGTAGGTCGAATAGTTGGCGACAATGTCCCAGTTGAAGCCTTTCGTCGTACGCAGCGCCTGGCCGGTCAGTGAGATTTCTCCACCTTTTTTCTGCGTCATGATCCCGTTCACCAGTCGGCCAGTGTAGCCGGTGGCTTCTGAAGAAGGCAGGGTGAAAATGCGCGGACCGTCGTTACTGACGTAATACGTAGCGTCCAGGGCCAACCGGTTATTCAGGAAACGGATATCCAGACCCACTTCAGACTGCGAGGTCGAATTGGGTTTCAGGTTGGGGTTGTTGAGCGTGTTGGTGTAATACGCAGCCGGTTTGTTGTTGTACATCAGCGGCAGGTTGTACACCGCCGAGTTCTGATACGTCGGGCCGCCGTACGACGAGTTGTAATCGACGCCGTAGCCCAGTGGGAAGGCCGCGCCCGGTGTCGAACCGATGGTCGATTGGGTCAGCCCGTCTTTAACGTTGGCATACGAAGCCCGGACTTTCAGGAAGGAAACACCCTGCGGCAGGCGTACATAATCCGAAATAACCGTGCTCAGCGCCACCGACGGATAGAAATAGGCGTTGTTTCCTTTCGGCAGGGTCGACAGTTTGTCCAGACGGCCTGTGGTAGTCAGCGTAGCATAATCGCGGAAGGTAAAGTCGGCCGAGTAGTAAGCTGACAACACCCGCATATCGGCCTGGTAGTTATTGGCAATGACCGTGTTCGACGAGTTGGCGAAGTTATAAACGCCCGGTACGTTCAGGTAGTTGGTGCTGGCGTAATCGGAGTTGTAGTTGAAAATCCGGGCTTCGCCACCCACCAGCGCATTGATCGACAGCGCCGGAATGACCTGTTTATTGTACTGTAGCAACACCTGGTTGATGTTGTCGAACATATTCCGGCGGTCTTCGCGGTAATCGCCCCGCGCTTCTTCGCGACTGTAGGTGGTAGCGGAGTAGGGGAGTTTCTCGGTACGGAGCAGTCCGTAAGTCGTCAGCTGGGCTTTACCCGTTAGTTGCAATCCCTCGGCGATCTGGTACCGTAGCGACGTATAGCCGTACAGGTTATTGTTGTAATGACCGCGCAACCAGTATTTGGCCAGGAACCAGGGATTGTTGTAACGCTGGTATTCGGCGTAAATCTGCTGGGTACCTTCCTTACCCGGTTGCCAGATCTGCTTCATGTCGTCGATGTTCCAGTCGGCACCGCCCCAGGCAATGATGTTGTAAATCAGTGAGTTGGGGCCGTAGTTGACATCCGGGAAGTTAGGCGTGAACTGCCGGTTGAAATTCAGGCTCGACTCGAAGCGGAGTTTGGGCGAAAAGTTATACCCGCCGGTCATGTTGAAGTTGACCACGTTCAGCTTGGTGTTCGGAACCAGACCGCGCTGGTAGTTATACGAGAGCGAAAAGCGCATGTCGTATTTCTCACCCGATGCCGCAACGGCCACGTTGTTGTTCGACAGGATGCCCGTCTGGATGAACCGGCTCAGGTTGTCTTTTCCGCGGGGCAGAAAAGGTGTGGGCTGGCGGTCGCTGGTAAAGGTTTTGCCGTTTGGAAATTTGGTCGTGAACGTTTGGCCGGGAACAACCGGGCTGTCGTACTGCGGAATCAGCTGACCATTGAGCGCCGGTCCCCAGATGTCGTAGTCGCCGTCGTTCAGGCCGTTGCCTTTCCCGTCGCCAAAAGCGTATACGCCGTGGTCGCCGGGGCCGTATTCGTCCTGCACTTTCGGAATGGCGATGAAGCCATTGTCGAACATCTGGCTGGTATTGACCTCGACCGAAAATCCGCGTTTGTCTTTCGTGCCCCGCTTGGTCGTGATCAGAATCGCACCGTTTTTCCCCCGGAAGCCGTACAGCGCCGAGGCTGATGCGCCTTTCAGCACGGTGTAGGTTTCAATATCGTCGGAACTGATGTTCCAGGTATCCGACGTAATGGGAATACCGTCTACCACGAACAGTACGTCCGAATTGCCCCGTAGTGAGATGTTCGGACGGCCCAGCAGCTCCGAGGAGGCCCCGATCGTCAGACCCGCTACTTTCCCCGTCAGCGAATTGATCGGGTTGGGTTCGCGGGCTTTCAGGAGTTGGTTGCCGTCGACCGTCTGAATGGCGACGCCCGTTTGCCGGATATCTTTTTTGATACCGAGGGCCGTCACGACCACCTCGCTCAAAGTCGAGGGGCCTTCGCTCATCGATACGTCGATGGTGGTCCGGTTGCCGACCGGGATTTCCTGGCTCTGGTAGCCGATGAACGAAAACGTCAGGGTAGCATTGGCCGGATTATTTACGGTCAGCGTATAGGTTCCGTCAGCGCGGGTGGTCGTGCCCGTGGTGGTTCCTTTTATCAGAATCGATACACCCGGAAGGGGTTTCTTGTCATCAGCACCGATAACCGTGCCGGTAATGGTTTGAGCCAGCGCCGATAGGCCTGACACCAGACAAACGAAAAACGCCATCGATAGTCGGCGAAAAGCCTGTATCGGTGGCGCTGAAGACTGTAGATAAAGCTTCATACAGAGGACGGATTGGTTGACTACTTAAGTATTATCTCGCAAAATTAAGATTTGGCTATTGCGTTAATATTAAGTATATTTTACTGCGATGTCAACAAACCATCCAAATATTCATACTGGCTTAATATAGAATCGACAAATAATTATTTTTGTTGTGATAGCTTATGCGCGGCTGCCAGACAGTTGTTCGATACTGGCTTCTGCATAGCCTGCTCCCGAACTCATCCCTTTGCCACCAACACCGGTGATAATGCGAATGGTAGGGTCTACGGCATACTCGAAAATTTCGTTTTTGGTCTGGCTGTAGAAGCCCGCCCAGGTTTTACGGACGGTTAACGGAAACGACACGATACGTCGGGCTTCGGCCAGCATCAGCTCATTGATGTAGTCCTGGGTATGATAGCCCAGATCTTCGGCCTCGGTGGCGTCGGCGTATTCGTGCGAATCGCCCACGATGATCGATCCGTCGATGGCTTGTTTAAACAGAATATGAATGCCCCATTTTTTCAGTTCGGCCAGGTGTTCGGGGGTTTGCAGCGCGGCATAGGACGGGCATTCCTGAAACGCTTCGTAACGACGTATGGTCAGGCCCGTCAGGATGTTGCCCGGCAGTTGCAGACCCGCTACCGGCTCGACGAGCAGCATCTGTAATTTACTGACGACCAATCCTGCCTGGGCGAGTACATCGGGAAATAACAGCCGCACCTCGTGCCCACCGCACAAAAGCACCTGGCCTGCCTGAAAGCGCTGCCGGTTGCTCAGCGTGACGGTTACGCCGGCACTGCCCGACGCTACGTCGGTCACCGCTGAACCAGGCCGGTAATCGACGCCAAATTTTCGTTGCACATACGCAATCAGCCGGTGAATCATCTGCTCCGGCTCAACGCTCATTTCCTGCGGGAAAAAGATACCACCCTGCACGTAATCGGGTCGCAGGGACGGGTATTTGGCCAGGCACTGCGCCTTACTCAGTAACTCGCTGGGGTAACCGATGGGCTGGTACCGGTCGTGGAGTTCATTGGCCAGCATCCACTCATCGGCATCCGACGCAATGTAAATCGTGCCGTTCTGCCGAACCGTCAGATCGGTTTCCTGCTGAATCTGCCGGTAGATTTCCAGGCTCCGGCGGCCATAGTCGAACCAGCGACCGGCCAGGCCCGAGGGCACCACCTGCCCAAAATTTCGGACGGTTGCTCCAATCGGGTAGCGGTCTTTTTCGAGCAGCAGCACGCGCTGACCGGCTTTAGCAGCATGGTATGCATGGAAGGTTCCGAGGGCACCGGCACCAATAATAATCAGATCGTAAGCGGGCATAGGTTGTAATGCAAAATGGATAATGAATAATGCATAATGAATAGTGGCGAATGAATAAGGTGGAGTGACAACGTCGGCTTCGAATTAACGGGCGACATTATCCATTATCCATTTTGCATTATACATTGATTGCCGCTTCCCGGGAGGCCAGCAGCGTAGGCAGTTCCCATAATGAGCCCAGCAGCCGGTCGTGCGGGTAAGCTTCCAACTGCTCACGTGAGTGGGTTCCGTTTGTCAGGCCCAGGTTTAGCGCAACGCCCGCGGCCCGGCCCGACAGCAGATCGGAAGGCGTATCGCCGATGTTCACGACGGCTTTGGGGTTGGTCACGCCCAGGATGCGCATCGCCCGCTCGATCATTTCCGGATAGGGGCGGCCGCGCTCGACTTCATCGCTGGCAATGGATAGTTGAATGAGGCTGTCGGGGGTTCCGATTCGCTGATCGTTGAGGCCGTCCAGCCAGCCGAGTTTTTCGAGAATAATATCCGTAACGACCCGGTAAAAACCTGTCGTCAGGGCAATGGGAATACCGCGTTCGCGCAGGTAGGCGAAGGTCTCCAGACACCCTTCGGTTGGGGTGGCCCCGTGTGTGCGGTAATGATTTTCCAGAATTCGTCGAAAGGCATCGTACGAGACGTCGACCCGATGGGTTATATCTGTAGCGGTTTCACCAAGCTGTTCTTTCCAGAGCGTCTCGAAAACATAGCGTTTCGCCAGTCCCTGCATGGCCAGAATCCGCTCGTCGGAAACAGACAGTCCCGTTTCGGTAGCGGCTTCGGCAAAGCACCGTTCTACCTCGTGCTGGTCGGTTACGGTCGTGCCAGCCATGTCAAAAACCACTAATTCAATAGGTTGCATGAGAAAAGAGTTAGACGAATGAACAGTAAAAGAACAGAAAAGATGAATAGAATCGACTGGCTGAGGATTAAGAAATAAAGAAATTGATATGCAATCTTTTTTCCTGCCTATTGCGTCTGGTCTCCACGCAGTCGTAAGATCAGATCTGTTTTTAGTTCGTGTAACGCTTTCTCCAGACCGACCGGATAAGTATGCGGATTGACAAAGCGCTTGACGCCGGGATGCAGATTCGCCAGCTGGTCCTGCACCCGCGCCCGTACGTCGTGAATCGAGGGCTGGTCGTAAACGCACTTGCCTCCCCGAAAAACGGGCACCAGCAGGTCTTCGTGTGGCTGTCCGGCCGGAAACCGACGGCGTTTCGTAAAATCCAGGGGGTCGATTAGGGTCGTCGATTGATCGGCTCCGTCCATTTCCGAATCGTAGATCATGTCGGCCAGAAAACCGCGCTCGTCCCGAAACCGGCGCACCTGCTGAATCCCCGGCGTCGAAATCTTGATGGCCTGTTCGGATAATTTCATTTTATACTCCCATTGGCCTCCAGCGGAAGCCTCGTTTCGCAGCGCTGCGAGTTTATAAACACCCCCCAGCGCGGGTTGGTCATAGGCCGTAACCAGCTTCGTGCCGACTCCCCAGATGGTGATTTTGGCCCCCTGCTGCTTGAGGCTGTTGATGATCGTTTCGTCCAGATCATTGCTGGCGACAATGGCCGTGTCCTGAAAACCAGCCGCGTCGAGAAGCTTACGCGCTTCGATACTCAGGTAGGCCAGGTCGCCCGAATCGAGCCGGATGGCCGACAGGGTATAACCTCGCTGCACGAGCTTGTGGCCGGTCTCGATGGCGTGCCGAACGCCCTGCAGCGTATCGTACGTATCGACCAGCAGGGTGACGTTGTTGGGCAGCACGTCGGCATAGGTATCGAAGGCCTCCTGCTCGGTATCGAACGACATCACCCAGCTGTGGGCGTGCGTGCCCCGCACGGGAATATCGTAGTGTTTGCCCGCCAGCACATTCGAGGTCGCATCGCAGCCGCCGATGTAAGCGGCCCGGCTGGCGGTCATTCCCCCGTCGACGCCCTGCGCCCGGCGCAGGCCAAACTCCAGCAGTGTATCGGTTTCGGCAACCAGTCGGAGCCGGGCGGCTTTGGTGGCAATCAGCGACTCGAAGTTGACCAGGTTCAGCAGCGGAGTTTCGAGCAACTGGCACTGCAAAATAGGGCCACGCACCCGAACCAGCGGTTCATTCGGAAAAACGACGGTGCCTTCGGGAATGGCCTCTACGTCGCAGGTGAGTTTGAGGTCGGCGAGGTACGTTAGAAATCCTTCTTCAAAAAGCGGCTTCCCGTCGTTGCCCGTCATGCTGCGGAGGTAGCGCAGGTCTTTTTTCGAAAAGCCGAAATGATTGATATAACCGATTACGTTCGCCAGCCCGCAGGCAATGGTAAATCCACCGTTGAAGGGATTCTTACGGAAATACAGGTTGAAAACGGCTTCCTTTTCGGCTTTGCCCGATTTCCAGTAACCGTAGGCCATGGTCACCTGGTAGAGGTCGGTCAGCAGACTCAGAGACGTGTCGTAGAGCTTATTGGTCATGGATGCGAAGGTAGTATACGATCGCTTTCCAGAAAATTCGTGCCTGGAAAAACAAAAATCTGATTATTTTGGTCTGATATTTGCGAACGCCCACCGGGCATTTTAAAAACTCGCTCAACGTAACTGCTTAACCGGTCGATTGCCATGCAAAAATTAAGCCTTTCTCAGTCACTTCAGCAAAAACTGTCTCCGCAGCAGATTCAGTTTATCAAGCTGCTGCAAATCCCCACTGCCGAACTGGATACCCGCATCGAAGAGGAACTGGAAATCAATCCGGCGCTGGAAGAAGGAGCTGATGAAGACTACGACCAGAAAGAAGATGACCCGTATGATGAACTGGACGACTACCGGGAGCGCGACGATGACCTGGACATCGACAGTTACATCCGCGACGAAGATTATGCGGGGTACAAGATGCAGGGGGATGGCAACTACAACGAAGAAGAGCGGGATATGCCGATGGCGACCAGTTCGGGCCTGCTCGACTCGCTGCTGCAGCAGTTCGGCTACCTGAACCTGACCGAAGATCAGCGGATCATCGGCCTGCAGCTTATCGGAAGTATCGAAGCCGACGGTTATATCCGGCGGTCGATTCAGGCGATTGTCAATGACCTGGCGTTTTCGCAGAATATCTTTACCGATACCGACGAGGTCGAGGCCGTGCTGCGTCAGATTCAGTCGTTCGATCCGGCCGGTATCGGGGCCCGTGATCTGCAGGAATGCCTGTTGTTACAGCTGCACCGGAAAGACCAGACCGACCCCTGTGTGGTGCTGGCCATTCGCATCATCGACGATTTTTTCGACGAGTTTTCCCGAAAACATTACGATAAAATCCAGAAACGGCTGAACATCAGTGATGAATCGCTCAAACGGGTCGTCGACATCATCATCAAGCTGAACCCAAAACCCGGATCGGTAGAGGGCGATACGGGTACGGCACAATACCTAATTCCCGATTTTATCCTGACGGACAACGGCGGCAAGCTGGAACTGACGCTGAACTCGAAAAATGCGCCTGAGCTGCGCATCAGCCGTTCGTTTGCCGATATGCTCGATACGTACGACAAGAGCAAGAAGCAGAATAAGAACCTGAAGGAGACGGTCTCGTTTGTCAAGCAGAAGCTGGATGCGGCCAAGTGGTTTATCGATGCCATCAAGCAACGCCAGCAGACGCTGCTGAAAACCATGAACGCCATCGTGCAGTTTCAGTACGATTTTTTCCTGACCGGCGACGAATCCCGGCTTCGGCCCATGATTCTCAAAGACATCGCTACCCTGATCGATATGGATGTATCGACGGTGTCGCGGGTCGCCAACAGCAAGGCCATTCAGACGGAATTCGGTATTTATCCGCTGAAGTATTTCTTCTCGGAAGGTATCTCGACCGATACGGGAGAAGATGTGAGCAGCCGGGAGGTAAAGAACATTCTGAGAGAACTGATCGATGCGGAACCCAAGCTCCATCCGCTGTCGGATGATAAGCTCGAAAAAATCCTGAACGATCGGGGGTATAACATTGCCCGTCGGACGGTAGCCAAATACCGCGAGCAGCTCAATATTCCCGTGGCCCGGCTCCGGAAAGAACTGTAACCGCACGATGAGTGATAAATAAGCGTAGTTGATACCTTTGTGTGAGAAGCCCACTGGCCAGGCTGACAAGCATTCCGTATTTATCCTAATTAGTAATCATTGACAAAGTCTCTTGCTCATTTTCTGTCGGTTGTTTTTCACCCCTTGCTGATGCCGACGCTCCTGTTTGGAGTTTTGCTCTTTCAAACACCTACGGTGCTGAGCATGGATGTCTTCTCCGGTTCGTTGCGGCTGAGCTTGCTCGTGCTGATTTTCGTCGGCACGTTCATGGTGCCTGCCGTGCTGATTTATTACCTGTTTCGCATCGGGTACATCCGGGACCTGCAGTTGACTCACCCCTCGGACCGGCGGCTGCCTTATTTCCTGACCGCCGTTATTTATCTTATTCTGGCGTATCTGTTCAGCTTTCGGATGCAGCTTGTTTCGAGTCTCGCTCCTGAAATCGGTATGCTGATTGCCAGCACGGCCTTGGCCATTCTGCTCGTTGGCCTCATAAGCCTGACGTGGCAGATCAGTGCGCACGGCGTTGGGGTAGGGGGTGTTGTGGGTGCCCTGGCCGGACTGATGCTGCGTTTCAGCCTGAGCGAGCTGTTCATTCCCCTGCTTAGCCTGATTTTGCTGACGGGGTTTGTTGCCAGTGCCCGGCTGAAGCTCAACGCGCACACCCCCGGCCAAGTCGGCGCCGGGCTGGCGCTGGGCATTGTCATTAGCTTACTGACCGTATACGGGTTGCTGTGAAAGTCGTTAGCTTTACACATTCGTCGTTACCGGTGGTCCTGTACTTGTCAGGTGTCGTAAGGCAATCAATGACAGCTCATGCCGGCGAATGACACTCTCTGACTGATTATCTGCTATGTTCGCCAATCTCCTTTACGAAGTAACCGATGCCGTCTGTCGCATTACGCTCAATCGCCCGCAGGTATATAATGCGTTAAGTGCCGGACTGATTCAGGACATCACGACGGCAGTGGAAGCGGCCGGAGCAGATGAGCAGGTGCGGGTAGTGGTCATCACCGGCGCGGGCGACAAAGCGTTTTCGTCGGGTGCCGACCTGAAAGAGGGGTTTGCGCAGGCGGCCGCGTCGGGTGGGCAACTTACCCTGGGCGACTCGTTACGCAGTACCTACCACCCGATGATTCGCGCCATGCGGAATCTGCCGAAGCCCATCATTGGTCGGATCAACGGAGTAGCAGCTGGGGCCGGTTGTTCGCTGGCGCTGGCCTGTGATGTTGTCATCTGCTCCGATGAAGCCTATTTCAGCCAGATTTTCGTCAACATCGGGCTGATGCCTGACGCGGGCTCGACATTCTTTTTGCCCCGACTGATTGGCCCACAACGAGCCTTTGAGCTTTGCAGCACCGGCCGGCGCGTATATGGCCCCGAAGCCGCCCGGATGGGTCTGGCGAGCCGTTCAGTACCATCGGCCGAACTCGACGGCGCTGTTGCTGAAGTCGCAGCGTATTATGCGTCGGCGCCGACGCGGGCCATCGGCGCCATGAAACTGGTGCTGAATCAATCGCTTTACTCCGGGCTGGAGCATCAGCTGGAGCAAGAAGCTGACAATCAGGATACGCTGGGCCGTTCGTCCGATGCGGCCGAGGGCATTGGTGCGTTTCTGATGAAGCGCCCGGCAAATTTTTTAGGAAAATAGGTTGACAGGGCCACTTTTTCTCCCTACTTTTGCACTCCCAATCAACGGGAACGCCATAGAGCAATGCATTCGTAACGGGATGGTCCGCCACTGCGGTCGCGCTCGACATCAATTGGATAGAGCACCTGACTACACTGCAAATTAACTCGCATTCGTAGCTCAATTGGATAGAGCACCTGACTACGGATCAGGAGGTTTGGGGTTCGAATCCCTACGAGTGCACTTAGTAATCAGCCACTTA
Organism: Spirosoma koreense; assembly: GCF_054777875.1. Taxonomy (NCBI): domain Bacteria; kingdom Pseudomonadati; phylum Bacteroidota; class Cytophagia; order Cytophagales; family Cytophagaceae; genus Spirosoma; species Spirosoma koreense. The sequence continues at coordinate 57,168 of NZ_BAAHAC010000005.1, forward strand.
CACACAGAAATGAGGTAAGTGGCTTTTCTTTGCATACGTTTTTGCATACATGCCTGTTTATTTCGAATGTGAAGTAGGCATGTAATTGCAACTTATAGTCTCTTTTTTATGCCTTCTCGATTTCTACTTTCACCACATCGTGGGCTTATGCTCGCGCGTTTTAACCAATACGTTATTTGCGTACTGCTTATTCTGTCGCTCGATCAGTGTAAGCGCTCCTCTCCAGTTCTTAACAACACAACGCCCACCCGTGACGATAATATGGCGACGGGCAATCCGGATGGAGCCAGAGCCAGCGAGAATAGCCCAAATGCCTACCTGATCAACCGAGCCACCTACAGCCTGTCATATAACAAGTCCACTGGTATCGCCAACTGGTGCAGCTGGCAACTGTCGAGCGCCTGGAAAGGATCGGCAGCCCGCTACTCGGGTAATTTCATTCCCGATCAAACCCTGCCCACAGATTGGTATCAGGTTAAACACAGCGATTACACCAATACTAGTTTTGACCGGGGCCACCGCTCCGGCGGCCCGGCTCTGCCCTTCGGATGACCGGGCCAGTACGGCAGACGAAAATAAGACTACCTTTATTCTGACCAATATTGTTCCGCAGGCTCCTCAGTTGAACCGGCAGGCCTGGCTACGTCTGGAAGACTACTGCCGCAAGCTGGTAAGCCAAGGCAACAAGCTGTACATCATAGCCGGAACTGCGGGTAAGGGCGGTGAGGGTGATAATGGTAAAGCGACCAGTATAGCCAGCGGCAAACTGAGCATTCCGGCTGCGCTATGGAAGGTGATTGTGGTGCTGCCGGTAGTTTCAGATGATATAAGCCGAATAAACGCGCAGACGCGAGTTATTGCGGTCTGGATGCCGAACGCGAATACAGCGGGTGAGGGTACCTGGGGTAGTTACCGGGTCAGTGTCGATGAGGTGGAGAAACGGACGGGGTATGACTTGCTATCAAATGTGCCAGAGAGTGTGCAAGGGGGGATTGAAGCGGGGGCAGATAGAACTCTGCTCTAAATAAGCTACCACAAACCCCAGTTTTGTATCAGGGAAAGGCTCAGGTCAATTGATATGAGCCTTTTTATTCGTTCTCCAGTTTTTCCCACAAGTTTCTGTAAAAGGCAAAATGTATCAGCGTATTTTCAATCGTTTTGAAAAACTGATTGTAAGGCCTGACATCACCATACCAATCGAAAAAGCCATCATCTTCTGATTCAGGCGTGATTTGATAAAAAGTCCTGTTTTCGATGCTGCTGTTTTCGTCGCCCTACTTTCGCTGAGATGACTGGGCGATTGTATAAGAGTGGCCCGTCAGTCCAGCAGGAGCGAGCGTTGCCCACCACCGTTCATGCGGGGATAGATTCGGCTTTAATGAAGCCCAACCCTTCTCAGCTATTAGGACTGCGTGTCTAGCCAGGAGAGACTGGCACTAACTTACTTTCTCAAAATCATGGTAATGCACGAACCGCAGAGTGTTATCGACCAGACGGGCCTGTTGCCAAACCGGGCCGATCCCAGAATGGTCGGGGTGCAACCAAATCGTCTCGCCCAGAGCAATAAAGCCTTTGCTATGATTGGTTGGATTCGAGGGATCATCGATCCATTCGGTGTCCAATAAGGCTTTGTAGCAAACAGTAAATTCTTCAATGAAGGTGTTGGGATGCTGTCTCATGGGAGCAGAGCTGTTATCGAGCAGCTAGACCGACCAGGTATCGTTAGGTCAGAGAAGGGACTCAGTGAATACTGATGGGAGTATAAGCTTATTCAAGCCGGTTATGTTTGGTTAGTAGCGCCAATAAGCTCCAGGGCTAGTGAATTAGTTGACTGGTATTAGAACTAGCCGTCCAAGCAAATGCCCGAATTATTGGTACGCTAACCTCTCTGTATCGTTTCAGGGGGAGCCTTGTTTGCGAAAATGTATCGCCACTCGGAGGAAGTTAACTTCTTCGGATCAGCCCAATCCCTAACCATGGGTAACGGATTCGGTCGAGTTAAGTGTTTCACCTACCAAACCCGAGGTAGCCCCACGGAACATTCGGAGGCTCCAGAAACTAATTTGAATTTATTCAGCCAATCAGTAATCATTCGTCTGCCAACCGTGTTCATGCTATAACAGCCTTGCTGCGTGCGTGCTAATCGGCAGTCAAATGTCGCCATCGATGATCGACTACCCACACGCTGCTTGGACTAAGCCGCAGCTCATCGAGCAGCTGGAGACGATAGCTCACCTGTTTGTCTCTAAGGTATTTAAGCCATCTGCCCCCTTTAGTCGCCAAAGTCAGCTACACTGGTTTAGGCTTATCCGGTCGGTCAGCGATCTGTTGCGCCAATCGGCCCAAGCTGGCCTACGAATCAACTTTACCCAAGAGGTCAGTGCCTCGGGGGAGGACATCTCCGCCCTGTTAGACCGGATGCGCCAGGAAAGCTTCCTGATAACGACCACATCGCCATTTCAGCAACGGGACTTGCTAATCTTGGCACCCCATCTAAACTATGTGAGTGGCCAATGTAGCGGCCGCTTTACGAATGGTTTGTGGTATTGCTGTCCGCATCCCCATGAACTAGCTTTTTTCATTGGTCAGGATCGCATCTATTTTTTTCGGCACTTGATGCGCGCTTATCTGGAAGCCGGGTGTTACCTGATTTCGCTTCCTGATTCGACTCTAACTGACTAAACGTTTACGTTCGCTGAGCTAGCCCTGCTCAACAGACGAGTTTTCGCCTTCGTTCTATTTTCAGCCTACTCACCGCCCTTCAAGGATTAGTCTACTCATTTATTATAAACAAACAAGCGTATGCGCATCAATTTCAATGAACTCTTCACGGTAACCGATGCCGTTGTCATCCCCAAAGTGCTCATCAATATCATGAGTGTCATCAAGGGCGGACCCGAATTACACTTATTACGCGGCAGCTTACTGATCAACGGGGTTGATCCCGTGAGTTGGCAGGGCAAAGATGTGCTGGCCGATCTTCGCCAGGGTCCCCAAGGCCAGGAATATTATATTCGCGGCTTAGCCATTGAGTAACCCAAGAGTCCAGCCATAGGCTGGGACCGTCCTGACGGCCCTTAGAACAAGCATAGCTCACTTCGTTAACTTCTATTGTATGGCTAATCAAGATAAAAAAAACAGAAATCAGAAGAAAGCCGCTACCAAAGCGCCCAAGGTACATGGCGTAGCGAAAATTCCCAAGTACGAGCAGACACCAGCCAGCTCAACGGTCTTTGGTCTGCTCCCTAAAACGAAGAAAATCTAAACAGGCCACTGGAAACGGCTGATCAAGTTGAGCTAAAGTGGGGTATCCTTGGAATCGATCAGCCGTTTCCAGTGGCTTGGCGGTTTCTGGATACTTCACTACAGCTAGTCTGTTTTTAACCATTCGTTAAACTCAATCCTTCATGAATCCATCTGTCTACACGGAAATACCCGACACGTCCGATTCAAGCTACTGGCTGGCCATTCACAACTCGCTCAACCGCAGCACCACCTTTGTGCCCAGGGATAAAGAGTTGCACCAGGGCCTGAAGGCCAAAGCCTGGGCGCTCAAGCAGGCAACACTGAGTAAAAAAGCGAAGAGAGGTTCAACTTACTAGGCCGGTGGTGAGCGCTGGACGGGGGAACCTACTGACAGCCACCAGCCGTTGATGCAGTCAAACGCCAACACCATGAGAAAAGGACAGACATTAGTTGTAGGGAAAGTAGCGTATGATCCTGCCAAAATAGCTCATTTCGATTTTGGCAGGAATGAGTTTGGCCAGCGCCGGTGTCGGTGTATCTTCATCAATCCGGCTGAAGAAGGGGGGGGCGACATTGACTCGAAAGAAGTATACGGCCTGTTACTCGAGTTTGCGGAGACCAATAACTTAATTCGAGAGCGGGATCTGAAATTTCGCGCGTGAACACGTATCCAGCACATACATACAGGCAGTAGAGGAAGAGGAGCTTGCGGACGACAACACAGTACAGCCTCATTAGGCTTTGCCGTTTCTGACCGCACCGGCGGACCGGTCGGTTGAGTTTAGACAGGCGGTTTAACGTTAAGTTAAAACGGGCTGGGAGAAGTTACGGCATTGGTAGCCACAAAAAAACTGAGCCACAACAAACGTCCGGCTCAGTTTACCTGAGCCACTTCTAATCCCGTTGAAGTAAAGGGCTCTCCAGCAGCAACTGAATTGATTCGACAAAGACCGAATCGGTCAGCGCGTAGTAACGCTGTCGGCCTCGTCGGGTGACGCTTAGCATTCCTCGATTCGTCATCCAAAGTAGGTTGTGGGACATCAGGCTTTGTTCAACCTCCAGCTGGGTCGTCAGTTGCGTTACATTCAGGCTTGGTTCTTGTTGCAGTAACAGCACAATGCGTATGCGGATGGGGTGAGCTAAGAGCTTAAGCAACTCAGCTGCCTGATCAAGTTTATTATCCACAAAAGGGAGAGGGAGGGTGAATCAAGCAGGCAAGCTACACAGAGTCCTGCACATTCTGACCAAAACGCGTTCGTTTTAATAGACATTTTAATCGTTTAAGCAGCTATAAAAGGCCACGACCCGTCTCCCGCTTTACCCACACCGACCCTCAGCTATCGACACCATTCGCGGGCTTACTCCGGGGGATCGTCATGAGGTCAACAGGCTTTATAAATGTGCACAAAAGGGCTTTGCCGCTGTAGCAGCTCTTCCAAGTCGGAGACGGTACTTAAAACAACGTAGAAGGCTATTTATAAACAGATCAGCGACCGCTCAGCGGTGGGTGCAAGCGCTACGAATGGAGTTGAAACAGGTTCTAAAGCGAGAGCTGAGCCAACTGCGAGGACTGACTATACAGCAACACCAAAAATGGAGTCGAGATTTGGATCTAGGTGCCCCAGTTATTGGTACAAATACCCGTCCCCGCTAAATACGGGGACGGGGCACCAATGAACTTGGTATCTCTGCGCGCTCTAGGTATCCAGCGTAAAAGTAATTGTCATCAGATCCCCATCAATCGAACGGTCCTGGACCCGCAAGCCGGTATCTTCATTAAATAACCGGTCTCCTACCATTGGTACAGTATGGAAGGCCTTGTGATACGTTTGAACGCTTCGAAAACACCGGGAAATGGTCTCACCCCAGCTAGCAGCGATCAGCGGATCTTCGTACCAGTTGCTACCCTTAGCCTGTTTTCGGGCAAGGGTCAGTAGTCTTTCTGACAGCATGAACTTAATCGTCCACTCTTCAATAATCCACTCTTCGGCTGTAAAGGGCTCAATAATCGAATGAATCAGCATGGGTATAGGTGTTTTAGGATGAGAGATATGCCCGGGAGCGGTAGACAGATTTTGGCTCCATAGTTGGACCCATTCGTAAGTGGCTCGTTTGTAGCGGGCGAGTTGCCGGGTAAATTCGAGCGAGGATACGTGCTCACCCGCCGAGACAGCGGCTACTGTAAGACGACTCAAAGGAACTGCAGGCTGGAATGGCTCTAGCCTTAGGGGCGGACTACGCGCAAAACACAAGGGTCTCTTTAACTTCACCGGTGATGGTCAGTAAACTCAACCACCAAAGGAGCGGCTAGCGCTGGAGTGAAAGCGGAGTAGATGAAAAATACCTAAGCTATTGTATACCACTAATGTTTACTAAAAAGAATCTGAACTGCAAACTAGTTTGTTAAGCCGGTGATCTTGCCCGTCTAGCGGTAACTAGTTCAAGTTAGTAAAAGATTTCAGAGTCAGCTATCACAGGCCATAGCTTGATTATAAACATTTTATTTTCAATGATTTATGCACAAAATGAACTGTCGTTAGGTTATCACTAGGTCAATCAGTAATTACTGACTCCTTTTCCGCCCTTATCTGTTTTCTAAGCTGTCGGTCAAGTCACTTTCCTTATTTGCTACAGCATGAAACTTACCTTAAGACCTACTGAAATCCCATTTGCCGTCGGGGATACAGTATGGGTGGACCAACCTTTCGGAGCCACAAATGAGTTTCCCTTCTTCCAAGGCACTATTATGCAAATCATTTTGGATGGTAGCCTAGCGAATACTCTCCTCATTCGGCAGCATACAGATACGCACGAGTTAGCGGTGAACAGTGCAATCTACGGTCTAAAGCCGATAGGTGAGCATATTGGATCGCCTAGGGTTAATGTCAATATCCAACTTTTACCGCTTCAAGAGAAGTTGTTTGCTACCAAAGAGGGACTGTTAGACTATCAGGACAAACTAGCATAGCAGGCCCTGATTGGCTAAAGAAAAATAACCTGTACGGGGTGGTGATATACGATGTCACCACCTTTTTTGTATTCTGCTGTAGATTGTGCTTTTCTAAGGGTTGTTAGATAAGGATTGTAGCTGTTGCAAAAGTCGAAATGGTTATGGAAAGCTCGATTGATTCAGTCGTTTTCATTCACTTAACAAGGCCTATCCAGCTCGTAACGGATGTTAGTTTCACCCGGTCAGGCCTTTTGCAACAGCCACTGGCTTTATGTTACTGATCATAAAGCACTACCGTTTAAGCTTGCCTATCTGTTTGTCCTGAGCTAGTTTTAATTTCACTAAATAAGCGGTATGCTTCCCCTGTATGCCTTGGTAATGAAGAAGTAACTGGTTTTGTCGGGACCTAGAAGACGTCGTGTTCTTGGCTTGCTCAATCAACTCATTGAGCTGAGTAATGCAAAGCTGGGTCGACTCGATTTGTTGCTGAGTCAGGAGCAAGGCACGGCGTAACAGGACCTGGTCACCTTCTAGTCGAATACGACGCGGGGTCAGGGGCTGTCTAAGAGCCGCCCCCCATTGACGGGCTAGTTGGGCGAGCGGTGAGCCCGGCAAGTTTCCGAGCTTCTGTTGTTCGTCTCCACCCAAGACCGTCTCCGCTGGAGAAGACGGATTAGCCTGGTGAATCAAGTGAATCAGTTTCCTTTGGTCATCAGCTGACACCGAGTCAATAACCAGAGTGGCTATTTTGAAGATATAATTCTCCCAAAGTGAACCGAATGGCTGATCGGGCTTCATACAGGCGTTGAATTTAAGACCACTAAAGGCTTTAAGCGATTCCTCGGGCCTCCGCTGAGAGGATAGCGCGAATCTTTTGACTCCATTGATGGATGGTATTGGTATGTGCCACTAATTGTGTTACATCAAGCTCATTGTGTTCTTCCATATGATTGACCTCGCTGATTAATTTTCGTACGACTTCCATCAATTCTTCATCCAGCAGGCGTAAGCTAGCAATGACGACATGGTCTCCTATAAAGGGTCCTTTAGGAACGGCCCAGGTACAACTATCCAGCACTACTCTTAATTGATGCCGCCACTGATCAAATTCATACATCGCGAGTAACCACTGATGAAAGGCTTCCTGTAGATCGGTTTCGGGCTTCTGCTTTTTTGAGATTTTCCCCCGCGCTTTTGCCATACTCCCGCACTTTATGGATGGCTATTTTTTAGCTGTTCATGTTACTGGTTACAGATGGATAGGTCTACTGGTGAGCAAGATAGGTAAATGTTCTATAGTATTATTGAACTGGTTACAATTCTTATTCTAGGTGAAGAAAGGTGTACCCGATTTATTGCCTAATCTACTTTATGTTAACCCATGCTCATTATCTGGTGAAGTTAACCCATACAGGCTTAGGTGTAGACCCCGCAGCTCGTGTTGGTTATGTTCTCAGGATCATGCCAGATGGGAGTTTTCAGGTTTTACCAACTGGACTCCCTTAGTTGAAAGTTGTTACAAAGTCTTGACTCTATAGTACTGGCTTACTGCGGTAATCTAGGCCAGAAATTTATTCAAAAACGGCTATACGACTACCCGGCAAAACCGGCAAAAGGTATAGACAATTGGGCATTGATAAACCTAGAAAATGAGTAGAGTACAGCATGAATAAACTCATTAAATTCACTCAAAACGTGCTATAAAAGGGAATTTTTTGGCCAGCTCCAGAAAAGCCCCCCATACCCCTTTTTCAGCATATCCACAGACCATCCGCAAGCCCTGTGGATAAAATAGCCAAAAAGGTGCTTTCCGCCATATGGTTGTTACCATTTATTCCACCAAAACCAGCTAAAAAGAAGGATTGTGTATATTGCTCTAAACTTCCTCCCTGACCATGCCCTGCTTTCGATTTGATCCGCCCGCTATTGATGACTATTATCTGTTGGAGGAAGCCTACGAATCAGCCATACGGGCCGGGACGGCGACGCAGGTGCTGGTGCATTATTACGTGTTTCGGGGTATACTCTTTCAGATCATGGTCGAGGAAGATCCGGCCCCGTATAAGCTAGCCTGGGCCTTTGCTGATGCCACAGCCCGGCCGCTGGTCGAGAAGCTAAAAGCAAAGCCCAGTCGGCAGGTCATTGAACAGCTACAGCAGATCATAACAAATGCGTATGATAGTTTGCCTGTACAGTTGCATTAAATTTTAGTTGACAGGGGACACAAGTGATGTTACCAGTTTTCGATATCAATAAAAATATCGAACTTGTAGGGCAAAGAGCAGCCCCAACCATGCCCCTGAGTAACCTCCTGAAATTACCCGGCTTACCCCGTTTGTCCCTGGATGATGTGCTCTATATGGAGGGCTTCTGGAATTACACTACCATTCGCTTCGTCAATGGCAAAACCTTTGTCATTGCCCGCACCCTGCAGGTGATGCAGCAACGGACGGGCTTTCTGCGCATCCATAAATCATTCCTGGTCAATCCGGCTCATATTGAGCATATGGCAAGCCCGACAGGGCGAAAATCAGCCACGCTTCACTTACGAGGTGCTTATACGCTGGAAGTGGCTAGGCGTCGGTACAGCCAGGTCAAACAGGCCCTTGAGGCATCTAATCCTGTAGCGTCCTGACCAACCATCGGAAAATAAAAAAGTTGTTTTCCTTCCTGCATAGCCTACGCTTCCTACACGAAGCCATAATAGTATTCTCCAGGCAGGTTCATCACTTAGGACAGTTCTTCACACACACATCCCGCTCATTAGCTAAAGTTACATTCTTAACTTCAAGATCATCGTGTTCCTTAATGTAGCCATTGAGACGACCCTGTTGAGTCTGGAAATACATTTTGACAGTTTGCTCAGTAGAAGTCAACTTCTGTACTGCTGTCAAAGCAGGCGCACAGACCGATGAGCTGGGCGTGGTGGAGCAAGCCGCATTAAACTTATTTGTTGCTGCAACCGCCTGGCTATTTATGTTGGCCTCCAGCGTTGATAGGGTCGCTGTTAATGCCTGTGTTTTGGTAATCTTGAATTGAGCCAGATTAAAGGCTTTCGCGGCTTTTTCTACCTCAATTATCTGTGGCACACAACAAGGTTTTGGCGCTAAGTTCAACTCACATTCGTCATAAGCTACGGCTGCATCGTCAGAATTACTTTTAGCGCTAAAAAGCGCTTCTAGCGCAGCGCCATAATTACCATATGCTAAGTTTAAAGCAGTTAGAGCCGTTGAAAAGGCATTCGAAGCATTCGTCAAAGAAGTCGACATAGCTGGGCTGGGGTTAGCCAGGTAATCTTGAATAGCGACCCCTAAGGCTGAGCTCTTACTACTTAAATCGCTTGCTGCCTGATTTAAGAGAGATAACTGATTGCTTTCGATTGTTTCCTTAGGCGGGATGGCTTTCTCAGCCTGCTCGGCGGCCTCTTTTTGCATTTGACAATTAGGATGATCAACGACTAACATGCAGGACCAGGGTATGAATAGCAGGATCAAGTAGCATAAAACCAGCCACCGTAGGGTCAGTAGAGTTTTCATGAATGAAGGGGAGGAAGACAGGAGAGCAGAAAAGCCAGATACACTTTTCAGGATGTACTCCTAAAGCAGAGCTACAAATCCAGCGACGCAATGGCAGAGGCTATAAAACTGGTTAACTTTATCAATTAAAGACAATTATTTATGTGATTTTTACTAAACGGCACAAAAATGTCCTGACACTCGCCAGGACCTGGATACTTATCTTGCCATTTAATCTTCGATTATGATTGACCCGCCTTTTAGGCAGCGTTGCCAGCCTTGGGCTCGTGTAAGGTGATCGTCATGGCACACTAAACAGGCCAACTATCCCCGGAGATTGCCTTCTGTCAAAATGGAGGTAACACTGTTCTCAATCCTGATTCTATTCGCTTCCTGTTTAGTCCGCACTGGAGGGCTAGGTGGTTTTAAGTTAAGATAGAATGCAAAAAGCCTGGCTTCACTGAGGCCAGGCTTTTTATCTAGTTCCACTGAATATAGCCAGAGCCTATCTGCCCTATAGCAGTTATGTCTCCATTAATCCTTCAATCGTTATGCACAAAATAAGAGCCAGACAACGACCGATTCATCTATGAGTACTACCTAAGCAAGTCCAGCTTACGCAGTATGTACTGGAGCCCCAGGACGGAGTAAACAACCAGTACGGACGTTTCCAAAAAAGCCTCCCCGTGGTGAGTGGTATATAGCCCTGTTCGACAATCCTGCACCCAATCGATAAGCGCGTAGCAATAAATAGCAAAACAGTTCAATATACTTACTCCCCAAAGAAGTAGAGGTAATAGGAGTTTCATATTGACCGTTTTAGAACCAGGTTATATAGGATTAACCAACGGTTGTAAATTACTTGTTCTTACAGTTGGCCGCCGGTGGGAGCTTATTTATTGAGAGCTAGAAGTCACTACTGTTGAAAATACTCGATCTTATCCGCATCGGTGTTGTTCGCCAGATTGTCCTCCCCACCCCCTGCCACTGTGGCGCTTAAACTGATCATCCCAGCCGTGCCAGTTGGAGTCAGCACCCCCGTCAGGCCAAGCGAGCGGATAGCACCCGCCACCAGGGGCGCCGTGGTGCTCAACTGGTAATATCCTGGTTGCGTGGCATCGAAGCTCCAGGCGCTGTTCTGCACCGACCGACCGCCCACGCTACTCAGGCTGTTATCGAAAGTGAGCGTCACTTTGGCGTCTTTGGTGATACGCACGGTCAGGGGCGCCGTAGTGGGAGCGATGTTGATCTCGAAGACATCGACAACCAGACTCAGGGTAGTTGTTCTATCAACTTGTAGGGTGCGGGCGTAGACCACCGGGGTTAAATCGGTGGGCAGGCCCAGCTCATAAGCCCCCATATCGATGGTGCCGTTCTGAATCCGGACATTACCTGCCAGATCCGTAGCGGGTCCATCGGCGGTGGTATAAGCGGCATTGTCCCCCGCGTTGAAGGCTGGTGAGCCGGGAGCCAGGCGTAGGTCCGTGGCCGAGACAAAAGGCAGGATCGTTGTCGTTTGGTTATTACCCCCATCGATGTAGTCCGTTACCCCCACATCGAATAGGGAGGAATAAGCCGTCACGGGGCTGTTATAATTCACTAGGGTAGCACTTCCCTGGTTACCAAAAATCACCGCATTGGTCAGGGTAAGACTCACGTCTATGCTGACGATCGATCCACCATCGTAGGGTGCTGAATTGCCCAAAAGACTTACGTTGGTCAGCTGAAACTGACAGTCGGCCTGGTTGGCTGTATTATACATGGCCCCTCCCTGCACGTAAGCAAAGTTATTGAGGAAACTGACGTTGGTCAGCACAAAACGAGAACTTGTTAGGTAAGCCTTGTTGAACATAGCGCCCCCACTCTCGGCGGAATTGGCGATGAACTGAACATTCGTCAGTACCGGACTACAGCTACCCACCGTATGCATGGCTCCGCCTTCATAAGGGGTCGAGTTACCGATGAAACTGACGTTAGTCAGCACGGGACTGCTATTACCCCCAAGGCCATTGGTATACAAACCTCCCCCGCCCAGATTAGCCACATTGGCGATGAGGCTCAGATTGGTCAGTGTAGGGCTGCTGTTGCCTCCCTCACTCCCATCGTTGTAGATGGCCCCACCGTAGCCGGTGGGGGAGGTAAACCCGCTGGCGTTGCCTCCAGTGATGACCAACCCATCCAGGCGGGTCTGGCTGCTGGCATTCTTAAACTGAACTACATGAAAGGCATTATCCCCCATATCTCCCTCGGTACCAATGTCGCCCGAGAGGATGGTAGTAAAACTCTCCGGGCTGCGTTGGGTTAGATCGGGGTTACCACTAGCCGGAAAGCCACCCAGCACCTGTACATTATTGACCATCACAAAGCTAATGCTTCGATCGACAGTAGAGGTAGGCTTGTAGGTACCGGCCGCTACCCAGACCTGCTGGACGCCTTCGGCGTTGATCATGGCCTGCAAATCCCCCGAAGCCGTTGCCCAGCTACTGCCATCACCACTACTACCGGCTTTGACGTAGCGAATGGGCTGGGTGATGACCAGGTTGAAGGCCATGGAAGTGACAGGGCCACAGCCACCGGTGACCACCACTGAATAACTGCCTGCATCAGCTAAGTTTACACTCGTCAGCGTTAGGGTAGCGCTGGTCTGCCCCGCTACGGGAGAAGCCAGACTATTCTTGAACCATTGGTAACTAAAAGGGGCTGTACCACTGACCGACACGCTGGCGGTCACGGTGGCTCCGACGGCCACGCTGGTAGTCGCTACGGGCTGGCTAATAAAACCAATAGCTTGTTTTTGTAAGAGTATCGATACCGTACTGCTAGCCTGATTGGCGGTCAAAATATCAGGCTGCCCGTCGCTGTCAACATCCCTGACCACCATTGAGTTGGGGACAGCACCCACTGAAAAATTAGTAGCCATCCCAAAATTACCCGCCCCATCGCCTAACACCACCGACGCATTATCCGTATTGGAATTAGCGGTGATGATATCGAGTTGGCCATCGCCATTCATGTCGTCCAAAGCCACTGAGTAGGCAGTACCACCGATGGGAATGTTGGTAGCGCTAGCAAAGCTACCGGCTCCCGTCCCCACTAGTAGAGATACATAGTTGTTACCCAAATTAGCCGTGACCATATCAACCAGACCGTCCCTGTTCACATCCCCCAAAGCTACCCAAGTAGGATTATTGCCTACGGCGTAGTTAACAGCCGCCGAAAAACTGCCCGTGCCCGCACCTAACAGCACCGACACCGTACTTTTATCAAAATTGCCCGCTACAATGTCGAGTTTGCCATCCCCATTCACGTCGCCTACCGTTACATATTGAGTGATACCCCCCACGGCGTAATTGGCAGCCGCCGAAAAACTGCCCGTGCCCGTACCTAACAGGACAGATACATTTCGGCCAAAGTAGTTGGCCGTGATGATATCCGATTGACCATCTCCGTTAACGTCACCCACCGCCACCGAGAAGGGGTTAGAACCCACGGCGAAGTTAGTGGGGGCCGCAAAACTACCGGAACCCGTGCCCAGCAGCACGGAGACATTGTTGCTAGCTACATTCGTGACGAGAAGATCGGGTTGACCATCGCTATTGACGTCGGCCACCGCCACTGAGCCGGGGCTAGTCTCCACCGCGTAATCGATTGCCGTCCCAAAACTACCCCTACCATCACCCAGACGCACCGAGACACTATTGCTATTGTAATTAGCGATGATCAGGTCTGGTTTGCCATCGCCGTTGACATCCTGCGCGGTTATGGAGAAGGTTAAACTGGTCACCGGAAGCGTAGTCTGGCTAAAACAGTTGCCGAAGGAGACTACCTGCTGATTAAGCACCACGGATACATTACTGCCAACTGTACTCCCCGCCATGAAATCGGGCTTACCATTCGTATTGTCGTCCGCTATGGCTACTACGGTGGGATTAGGCTCCAAAGGAAATTGAGTTTGGGCCCCAAAGTTTTGGCTCCTACTGGTGGTACAAACCAGTAGGTAGAGTAGACTCAGCATCCACTTACCTGTCAGCCAGCGAACGAAGGTTAATGGCTCCTTAGCCTGGCGAAAAAGAGATAAAGAAATTTGAAGAGAGCCAGGCGAGTCCTGGCCGGTAGACGGTAGTGTTGTAGGCATAAAAGGGAGGTTAGAAAAGTGAAGTAACGTTACAGACTCAATATTAACTCATGTTAACTATAACAGAGACACTTACGAAAAATTAAGCAACTTGGATGATTCATTTTACACTTTATAGCAATAAAGAGTAACCTATTTCTTTATCCTTCATGCAGGATTAACAATGAAAAAAGCTCCGACGAACGCCGGAGCTTTACTACTCACCTGGTTAATTACTCTTCGTCCAGAGCTATTCAACTACCATATGGTAGCCTGCCATTCACAGCGCAACCGTGTCGTTACCCTTGGAGTTAATCAAGGCTGATCAGAATTCTGGTGCGGTTAGTGGCGGTGCTTTTTAGTTTTCGTCCATAAATGACCTCATCCCCAAACTAAAGCCTCGCCAATCACAGCGAAGCTGTTTGATTGAATTACTGCTTCAACAGGATGGTCAGTTGCTTCTTGACCTGCTCCATGTCTGATTTTAGCGAAGCGGTATCCTGTTTTAAGGCCGTGTTTTCTCCACGTAGAATATTGTTCTCTGCTTCCAGCTTTTCTACTTCCTTGATCAGGGCCTGAATGGCGATCAGATTAACCCCATCGAAATCCGCCTGATTGATGCTCTTGTCTTCGCCGATCGTACCGAGTTGATCGTGCCCAAAGGCAGCAAAGAAGTCTTGGGCCATCGGACCATAGTGACGATATAGACGGGCATCCTGGCCTTTGTAGTTCCAACTGCCCAGGCGCATGCCAGCGATCTTTCGCAAAAACAATGCGCCATTGGCTTTGCGAAAATGCTCTTTACGGGTGGAGTCAGAAATCGTCGTCCAGGCATTACCCCCAGCCGCCAGCTTGACTCCTATGGCACTGTTCTGATTAGAAGGGGCCGTTGTATAGAGCATGTACCCACCTGAGAAGCGCATCATCAGTTGGGCAAAAGCCGAATTGGTGTAGAGGGTGCTGGCATTGGGCACGTAATCACCCAGAATAAACGAGCCCGTATACCCACCGGTCGATACGTAGGTACCAAACGCCATCGAGTTGTCTCCACTGGCGTTGACGGTATAGCCCATGGCGGTCGAATAGCCGCCGGTCGCCGAGTTATTGGAGCCAATGGCGACGGAGGAAGTGCCGCTGGCGCTGCTGCTGCCTAAGGCTGTGGCCATATAACCGCTCGCCGTAGACCCAAACCCCATTGCCGTGGAGGCCTGGCCACTGGCGACGGTATTATAGCCCGTAGCGACTGAGTAAAGGCCGACCTGGGCGTTGTCCCATTGGGAAGCCAGCACTTGTCCAGCCCGAAAGGCTCCCTTGCTGGCGTACCAGATGAGTTTTTTGCCAGAGCCCGACACATCGGGGCCAAACAGGACGTCTTTGCCATCGGCTACATTGAAGAAGGCTTTAGGGGTGGTCGTGCCAATGCCGACCTGGGCAAACAGCTTTGCTGAGCTACCCAGTAAGAGAGTAGCGAATACAACTTGTTTCATACTAAAAGGGGTTGATTGAACTACTTAAGTCTGTGAACTTTCCGTAGTCTATACGCTTAGTCGTTCATGATCTGCCCAGCGGCAGCCTACCAGGAGGTAAGTTGTCGCTGTTTTGCTCAGTTAAGCGGAAGTTTTGAGGAAACGGTCAAAAGAAAAGCCCCGGCACATAGGCCAGGGCTCCCTTAACTTGCTCAGGTTGATCACTGCTGATGGCTTCAACCTTCCTTCCTAATCGTATGGTGTAATCGTAACCATTCGCTATCTTTAGGTAAGGCTATTACCCATGACACGCTTGTCAGCCCGGGATTCGCTCCGCAGTTCTACCGGCTGAACTACTAGAGGTACAAGTACGAACTAGCTCGCCTGGAGCTAGCTACTGGCCAACTGCATAGCCAGTATTTTAAGGTGCCCATCAGCCAGGTAAGCAATCTGAACTACTTCCTGGAGGTGATCGACTTTCTCTATCCCATAGTAAACTAAGCCTGTTTAGAGCCATGCATGCTCTATCGGCGAGCCTCTTGGACTAAAAGCGAAGTGGTCGGACGAGCCGATCTAAACCGCTACCTGATAATAGTCCACGGTGGGTTTGCCCTCGAAGTAATCGTTCAGGTGACTGACCGCCTGGCGAAGTAAACCACTGGTTTCCGCACTAAGGCGGGCCTCCTCCGACTCCCAAACTGATACCATCAGCACATGATGATCCGCTGGCGCGTAGAAGCAATGGCCGAACGCAAACCCGGCATGTTGCTTGAGGGCAGGCAGTACGGTGTCCTGAAAATACTTAACCGCTTCCTCGGCTGTCTGGGCCGTCAGCGAAGCGCGAACAATACGTGCATACATAGTGGTAATGTTTATTTAAATAATAAATGTGAATTCGTATCACCCTGCTGGATCGCTATCAGGCATAGCTCATAAAACGTTTCCCGATCATCATGCCCAGTCGGAAGAACGCTACCCACACTAACTACACCCGTAGTAAGCGGAGACCGCTCATCCGCAGGGTTTTTAATAATTACCTGCGAAGAGCTGACTGAATGCGGCCGTCAGCAGCTTCAGCACTCACGCGGGTCGACTGGATATAAACGCGAACCTGCTGAATATCGTAAAACGGCTTACACCCTTCATAGCGTGGTTGTAGCTTGCCGCGTTTGGTCAATCTGTAAACCGTCATTTTTGAAACCTTAAGGGCAGCGGCTACCTGATCCAGAGTAAGCCAGGTTAATTCAGTCTGCTTCATAAACTCGAGCTCACGGCGCAACTCAGCGACTTCCTTTCTTAGCGCTTCAAAGTCTTCGTAACTGGGTACTTGTAGCATCATATCAATGGGATCGTTTGGAAGTTTCTCTCTTTAGCGCACTCCGTTTTTGCTTGACTTTTGTGCCAAGCAAAAGATATTCGTTCGTTTAGCAGTTTCTCACTTTAACGCTGACATAACGCGGCTATCGGCGGCATCGGCACTTACGCGTTTAGATTGGATGTAGGCGCGCACGTGAGAAACTTTATAGAGGGGTTTCCGGCCCTCGTAATGAGCGTTCAGTTTTCCGAGTTTTGTCAAGCGGGTAACGGTCATCTTAGACACTTGTAGAGCATTCGCCGTCTGCTCCAGCGTCATACAAGCGACTTCATTTTGTCGCAGGTAGCGTACTTCCCGTTCTAACTCGAAAACTAATTTCTGAAGAGCTACAAACTCTTCGTAAGTCGGTACCTGTATCATGTGCGTCAGATTTCAGAGAATCATGTTTTAGAATGAATCGCTGAAAGTACGCGGTTATCTGTCGAATCCGTACTGACCCGTGTTGATTGGATGTACGCGCGAATGCCGTCGGCTTCGAATAGGGGTTTGCTTCCTTCATATCGATGCGCAAGTTTACCGCTCCGCATTAAGCGGTGCAGAGTGGCGGAGGAACAGTTCAGCGCTTTCATAGCTTGCTTTCGATCCAGCCACTGCCCGCCGATGCCCATCAAATAGCGGACTTCCCGTTCCAAGGCATCGATGCGTTTCAGTAAGGCTTCAAACTCTTCATAGCTGGGGACTTTCAACATAGGTTTGGCTTTTAGTAGTCACGTTAGCCAACGTACCCCCTGCTGCTATCATTTCCCAATACCCTTCTTTTTGATTAATCACTGACCTGACCAGTATTGCATAACCAATCAACGTCTTTTATTGACTGATTCATTTACTACCCCTTACCGCTTCGTTGATGAAATCAATTCTTACCGTTGGTCTTGTGGCTGGACTTCTGGCCTGTCAAGCCAAGCAAGAGCCTGAGCCCGGCATCAGACCGGCTGATTTTGTGGGCACCTATCAGTTCACCGGTTCGCTGACCTACAGCCAAGCCACAGAAGGCTATCTTCAGTCACCCAGCAGCCAATCGGGTAATGTGTCGGGCCAGTTGCAAATCAAACCTTTCGGTACCGGTACAGCCATTCAGATTCTGGAAAGCTCGCTCGAGTCAGAAGTAAACAAGCACTATCAGGCCTCGCCCGCTACCCAGCAAATGGTTCCGATTTACGTGGCTGACAAGTCTGAATTCTATGCGGATATGACCGGGCGCATTTACCTAATCAACGACAAGGAAATCAGTCTTACCCGAACGCAAACGACGAAGTACGGAAACACCTATTACACGACCGAACTCTCGCTTCGGGGCGTCAGGAAATAAAGCACTAAATGCTGTGCCATTCCGATCAAGCCATCAGGATTTGCTTTTTCGTCTGGCGGCAAGGATACGACTATCCGCAGCTTCAAGGCTTACCCGAGTCGACTGAATGTAGGCCAGAATCTGCGACACCTCGTACAACGGTTTTTTACCTTCATAGCGTGGGTTGAGTTTACCAATCTTAGTCAAACGATGCACAGTTCCTCGTGATACCCGAAGCGCTTCCATAGTTTGTTTGACATCAAACCAATCCGGTTTATGGTGAAGCAGAATATCCAGCTTCCGCTCGAGTTCATCGACTCGTTTCTGAAGTGCAAAAAAATCCTCGGCCGTGGGTACCTGGGTCATTATGTCAGTGCGTTAGAATTTGTAGATCAATTATCGCTAGCCTGATTCAGCCATGATAGGGGGCAACATACGATAATTTTCGAACACATTCCCAATGACCACATCGGCTAATGCCGGATGGGTAAACGGCTCGAAATCATTGGCTACTGCTGTAGCCGTACCAAACGCGCCGTTTTCAAACGTCACCTGGTGCCAGGCCTCATGCACCGAGTTGTCATGCTCGTCATAATGGCGCCAGTACAGAATATCGCCTTCAAAGATCTTTACCCCATTGGCATCATACACGCCCGTGAACTGCATCAGCACGCAGTCTTCACGCCGGAAAGGATGATCGACAACGGCATAGTTTTCGGCATCGGTTTGGGCCACGTCCCAGGGCCTGTAGACATAATCCGCGGTAAAGGAGGCCACGGGATACAGTCGGCCCGTCGGCTGGTGCCAGACGCGGAATTCGATCGGCCGCGGATCCGTTTTCAGAATGGTGTTCATCATAGTGTGAATACGCCTGACCGCAGTCTGTGCAGCCAGGCGTACTGGATTAGGGAATATATGTTACTGGGTTATCTCTCGCGCGCGCTGCTGATCGGCGTAAATCAGCTCCTGCTGCATGTCAAACAGCATGTCGTTGATCATTGCTATCTGAGCCCGATCCTCGTCGGCTTCGGCCTGCTCGCGGCTGGTCCGCTCTTTGAGTCTGTTCTCCAGATAAGTCCGGTAGTAGGTCAGCGAAGCATGCAGTAGAACGATATCGGACGTTCCGCCGGCGCTATAGGGCTGGGTGGTATACCGCATCTGGATCGAGAGATAAGTCGGCGCGTTTCCGTCGGTCTGTGCGGGGCCTATCTGGCTGTCCGTTTGTGAACGTACATTCGTAATTGCCCCTTGCCTTGAGGTGTGGTTGATCATAGCTCATCCAGGGGCATGTACAGTAAGTAAACGATCTGATAGGCCTGCAAAATTGACGCCCGGCTCAGGGTCACCGGTTGGAACGCCGGGTTGTCGCGACTCAGTCGTACATATCGATTGCTCACGCTTTGCAGCCGCCCTAATATGTAGGTGTCTGGATGGTGAACCGAGCGAAGGGCCACTGGTTTACCAACGCACGATCCCAGCAGATGCGAAATCGGTTGTTGGTGGAGGACAATAGCCCCGCCAACCATTATTTGTCTGGCCATGCTGTCATCCTGAACCGAGATGATCGAGTAGCTATTGCGTTCGTTTTCATTTAAACGCTTCTCATCGAAAAGTCGGTTAAGTTCAGCGCACTGAAAGAAATCCCTGATGACCATTGGCTCGCGCGGGGTGTGGATCTGGCTAGTCATGATCTACCTCCTTATCTTGTATCTGTTCGATGTTTTTCCAGGTCTCCTGAATTTTGGCCACCTGCACCATTAACTGCAGAGTAGAAAACAGATCAGTGATGTGCGATTCTTTGAGCAGGAATTCCTTCGCGGGATCAACCGTGCGATATGGGTCGGCATCGACCAGAAATAGAAAGCGGGAGTAGAACGCGCCGGCAATCAACTCCATTTTGTCGCCAATCGAACTATCGATTGAAAAATCCTTAAGCAGTTTGAATAGGTCCTCCTGGCGCGCCTGCAAGGCGTTTAGTTTCTGAGCATTATTCACGACCCACCTCCTGCTGCCCGGCAGCACGTAGCGAGTGGTTGCAGTCCTTCAGCTCGATCAGGAAGTTGACCAGCCGCAGAATCAGGTGGAGCCGGTTCTTATTAGCTTCCAGCGAAAGATTAGCCGGTGAGGAGGTAAGCCAAAACTCCAGCAGTTCGTTGATGGCTTGAATGGGACTCTGCCAGTCCAGGTAAGCGTCGACCGCGTCGATCAGGGCCGTCTGGGCGTCGTAGACCGCTTTGTCGACGAGTTGCCGGTCATCCGGCGAAATGGGGGATTGGGCCTTGTTTTTGGCCGTTTGCTCAATGGGACTTGCAATAGACCCCCTACCCACGTAGTTTTGCTCCGTGTTCATTTTAAATGTGACTGTTTGAGGTGGCACATAGCCCCAACGTTCAAGTTTCCTAGGCTCTGACGTTGGGGCTTCCTGTGTTTTAACGGTGATTTTCAATCGCTATTTCAACACAATACTAGCAAAACCTTTTATATATAAAAAGTTTTGACGCAAAATTTTTCACACAAGATCTTTCATATTGACCCCGAGAGCGACGGCAATTTTCTGAAGCGTGTCGACTGTCAGATTTTGCTTGCCAGATTCGTAGTTCGTGACAGTAGGCTCGCCAACTCCCAACTTCTCTGCAAGTTCTTTTTGGGTCAATCCTTTTGCCTTTCTCGATTCCCGAATTAATTGCCCAACTCTCTCTTTAGCACCTGACATTTAGCTTAATCCTTTTTTACTTCTAAATATAATGATTAGACCTTGTGATATATCAAAGGTCACCTTGCTTTTTGACCCAACGGTTAAAACTCATTGCTCAGTCAAAAGACAATATGCCCTGGCGTTGTGAATGCGGAGAAGACTCACTGTGCAAATGACCGCTTCCCATCCTATACCCTTGCAGTTTCATATGAAACTGATTATCAGAACAAATAGAATATTGTAGGCGCATTAAAACGAGATTTCTAACTACAAAATAGGGTGTTTTTCCCGTGGGGAATAAGTAAGTAATATAGCTACTTGCCGAGTACTGAAGGACGCCAATAAGAACATGGTGATAAACTTTATCATGGGTATCCCAAGATGTGCTTTAAAGAGTATTGACCTACTAACCAGATTATCCTATGCATATTTTTACATCAAAGCGCCTGATTGCATCTTGGGCCGTGTTCTTCATTTTTATCCTTTTCTCAGATAGTTGTACGATTTTAACAGATCATACAACACCACCGCCAATAACTGGTGTAGGCTTTCAACTTTCAAAATCTGCTGCTGCTCCCTTAGAAGTACTGACAGTAACCTTAGATGAGCCTTCAGATAACAACATGCTTGATGCTAAACTGGGAACGATGGCTGTATCACTGCGTCAAATTGATAGTAAAACATATAGCTTTTTAATTCCTGATGATGTTACGCCAGGTACCTATGCTTTATCCATTTCCAATAGTTCCAAAACAGTTTCATTACTTGTTAAGGAGAAACCTGTAATTGTGAATCCGACTGCTTATGTACAAGATTATGTTAAGCAGGCAATGGATCAGTTTGAAGAGTCAAAAGCATTAGAAGATAGTCTTATAAAGCATAATCTAATATCAGCCACAGCGAATGCTCAAGATCGTCAATCCATTCAGGAAAAACTAAATACTGCTGGTGCTCAGTTTAATGCGCTTTCAGCTAAAGATCAAAAAGCGTACGTTCAGTTTATAGCTGCCAATCGCTCTACACTTGATTCACTAAATCAACTATTGGCTGAGTTCGGTCAGCTTGCACCGCTGGCCAATGGGCGACAAGCTGTCAACTGTCCATTGGGAATAAGGGACGAGTATGCACAGTGTGCTATGGTGAGGCTCGCTTTCCTGGCTTATTTTACAGCATCAAGTTGGGCCGCAATAGCTGTAGGGCTTGAGACATTAGACCTTCCACTAGTTTTGTTAGGGTCCGCTACGTTAGTAATAGCTGCCAGACAGCTTTACGACCTTTTACTTTATAACTTAGCTCTATTTCTAATTTATGCTGACTTAACTTCTATTGTCTTAGAACCAAAGTCTAGTGTTACAATACCAAAACCAGCAAGAAAAGCAGCTGGCGCTGAATTTAAGAATGGAATCGCGCGAACTATAACTTATCGAATACCTCTTAGAAACGTCCAGGAGGAGCAAGACAAAAATTCACCTAATCAAACGATACGTAATTTTGTAGCTTCAATCCAGAAGTTAAGGTCAATCTTCAATGGTAGGCTGGGCGATTTTATAGGCGTTAAGTTTGATTTTTTGCCTTTAAAACAAGGATACATACTGCCGGAGTCTGCCTTAAAGCTATCAGTAACCGTATTGAATAATCCGAATGTAACAGCCAAAATTAGTGGTTTCAATCAAGGGTTATTTGACTTGACATTTTCGACTAATGCGAAAAGTAATCAGACGTTCGACTATAAAGTTAGCTATCAATATGGAGACACGAAAGTTGAACAGATAGCAAGTGGTAATCAATTATCTGTTGATAGCCAGACTGCTGATTACTATTACACAGTTCAGTTCAATGGTAATACATACACATTTCCTAGTGTATATGCTCAGTATATAGGCGGCCGATTCGACATTGTAGGAGATGCTGATAAATTACAAACAGCTATTTTCTTTTATCCAGCCTCGTTGGCAGTTCGAGGACCTAGTATTAACAAATTCCTCTATCACTGTACAACAACTCCTGATCAACCGGATAAATACGTTTTAGGCGCCCACTTGTATGACTTTAACACCCAAAGAGCCATTGAAACGACTTATTCTAGAGGAGCTATCTACGGGTGTGATGCCAGCCAGCCCGACGATAATGCCACGCCGGGTCAATTGGTAATAACCCAAAATGATGGTAGTGTCGTAGAGGGAACGTTTGAATACACGGATTATATCAGCAAGCAACCCGTACAGGGAAAATTCAGAGTACCTATTCGATAGCCTACTCATCAGTTTATCAACAACAATCCCGTCCATTATCAGTGGACGGGATTGTTGTTTGTATCTAATAGGTCAAGCGTCTACTTACCATCCTGCGTTGTTTGCACACTTGTTTCCCAAGAAGCGCAGTTTCTCGACAAAGGTGTACCACACAAAACCGTACAACCATGTCAGATGCATTCGTAATTAACATTCCCGATAAGCAGACGCTTAATAATGCCGCTCAGCTAATGGCCCGCCTGAGTCTGCCAGCGGGCTCTTACGTTATCATTGGCAAGGCGCAAGCGGCTGCCTTGAAACTTAATGGTACCATTGACTTTAATCAACCCTTTGAAAGCAAACTGATATGCCAGGGCGTTGAGGATAGCTGCTTGCTGAACCTCTACTCGGACTCAACCCACGGAGGCAACTGGGGAACGTTTACGCTCACGATTGGGGTCGATCTGCAGCAGGCGGGCGAGGTCGAAATACGCTGTACGCCGGGCAATCCAGGCTGCATTTTGCTGTTCAACGTCGTTATAAGCGCGATCAGGGTGGAGAACATGAAAGTGATCAATGCCGGTCCGCCTGCCCAGGATAGCGACAAGCCCAATCCATTTAGACGGATCATCAGTCAGACAACGACCCTGGAAAAGCCTTCGCTGTTTAAGCTGATTTTGCAAGACTCGTAGCAGTGGGATCATGCGTTCAATCAGCCCGGTGAGTAATAAGAACAATAAGAATATCAGCCCTCTTTACCATTTTGATCCTTTGCCTTTTATAAGAACAAACACACCCTGCTCATTTATATAACCTTCCACCTCAGGCTTTGGGTTATTCCTGTATACGGCATAGGCTAACTTTGAGACAGGATCGAAAGGACTTAAACTCGAAAAGATTGGGGGAATAACTATGTTACCATCAATGTCAACCATACCCTTTGCAGAGTTCAGGCTAAAAATTAACTTATTGTGCTGAAAATGTTCGTCAGCGCTAATGAGGTAGTCTTTAACGTTCGAATATTGTTTCCCAAAATGCGTAAAAGTGCCATTAAGTCTACGTAGATCATACCGTTTACCAGTTGTATCAACAAATATTCTGTCGACTGCCTCTCCTTTCCAAAGATCTGTTCCGCGCCATCTTGCATACCCATTCTTAAAATCTACCCAGTTGTATACGTCAGGTCCAGCGCCGAAATCTTCCATCTTTTGTGCTTTCACACTTATCTTAACTTTTCCAGTTCGATCAATGTAAGCATAGTCAAACTCAGAGTTATCCTTAGGTCTGACTGCAGCAAGTCCACAGTGGAAGTCGTGAGGTTCGATAGAAAAGATAAAATCTGTAATGTTTTGGCCTTTGGTATTAATAAAGGCCCACTTCTTCTCCCCAAACTTGTCGCGCTTCATCACTTTCGCTATACCTTCACTAAAGGGTCTTACTGCATCATACTGGCAAGCAATGACCAATCTTCCCGTTAAATCGCAGAAGCCAAATTTATCTGGTGCGCTTTGACAAATGCATAAATCAGCCTGCTTCCAGCTATCATAATTGATAGATGTGACAGGTGGCTTTATCATTCCATTCTGGAGAATCTGGCTACCATTCCTATACAAAAAATAGCCTTTCCCGGTTTGCGTATACACTAAGGCTTTCCCATTCAGGAAAGGATAGGCAACGGTAAAGCGGGTCGGAAAGGCGGCAATACCTTTCGTGTCGATATAGAGAAGTGAAGCTTTGCTGATGTCAGGTGCTACACCGTGAGGGCGAACTCTAGCAAGTCCATTAACATATCCTTTGAGTGGATAAACATAGCTATTGCCCTTATAATCTGGCACTTGTGCAAACATATTGTCCGCTTCAAATTGATAGCGGAGAAAAGGAATAATCAGTTCGCCTGTAGCACTGATTAAAGCGCTTGCATCGCCTTTGTCAATAACAGCAACACCATTACTGAAGGGGAAGATACGATCAGCCTCAATTACTTTGGCGTTAGGTTCTACGTCCCCTGGTTTAAGGTTTTGAGACCAGGATAGAGTTGAAACCAGACAACACAAATAGAGCAGGTTAATGAACTTTGTACAATCTTGCTTTGCCATTAGTGGGATATGATAATCAAGGTGTGAACTTGAAATAAATATCCGTAATGTATCACACTACAGATAACTTTAATGGCAATATGAAGTCCTTTTTATTGTAAGGCAGTTTTTAGGCCCCAATATCAGCATCTTAATAAATAACTTCTTAAGCCAATTTTATATAAGAGAAACCTTGATTGCTGATACATGAATCCATGTTATTTCGCCACAAAAGGGAGCGATTTTGCGAGACTTCATTTTTTACCATCTGTCAAACTCAGGAAGTTGCATACGGTTTCTCCTTTATTCATTACGAGTGATTTAAGCGCCGTTGACCAAAGCAGCGTTACTAGTTTGTGTGCTGACTCTCCACAAAGCAATTAAGCGAACCGTAATCGACCAGTCAAACAGCCACCACTCCATAGGGATTCGGTGTGCCAAGTCTGCCAACCAACCATTGCCTCATCGCATCCAGGCGAGAGCCATGCTAATTAAGCTGGCCAACAGGACCAATTTTTAAAAATCGCCTAAGCGTGCTAACCCATCATCCCTTAGGATCGTATAGGTTGAGTGTTTGATTAAAGTTAAGGTGGTCGATCCACCATCGGGCCTGGCTTCTAGCCAAAATCGGGCGATTACTGGATGGAAGCGGCTACCCAGGTCAGTGAATCAATTTTTTATAACCAGTACATTAAACGACGTATTGACAATCGCAGATAAATCTTCAGTGTAAATAGCCCAGGCAGAGCCAGTCCAATACACGCCCACGGCTCTGTTGAGATACGCACTAGGAGCACCAGGAGGATTATAGTTGTGGGTCACCAGTATGATATCGTTTTGAGAAGGCGAAGCGTACGATAGGGTGGTAATATGGCTAGTCGTATTCGAAGCCTTGGCCGTATGAATAAAGGCGATGGACTGACCCAGGGCATTGGTTGGTTTAGGCGCTAGTTGTACCCAGGCCGCTCCGGTGTAGTAATAGAAGCCAGCGGTTCCACCGGTCTGATAGACCAGTAAACCCTCAACGGGGGCTGTTACGGCGGTGGTGCTGGCTACCCTGGGCGTCAGCAACCCTTTATTGGTAGAGACCACATCAAGCTGCGCCGATGGAGCGGGGGTGGCCGTGCCAATACCTACCTGCGCACGGGCAGGTAAGGTAAGCAGAAGCAGTGTAGCGGTAAGTATATGGATTTTCATGTCTAAACCGATTAGGCGGCTAAGCTGCAATAGTACCGTAAAGAACCGGCTGAGCGGAGGTATTATTATTTATCGGCGCATAAGCCTGGCCTAACAGACTTTTACAGGTTTGGCAATTGCGAATTTTCTCTATGTGGGTTGTCGTTCCTAGCCCAACAGCTGTGAATCAGTATGAAAAACAGGCTTAGTAGGCCACTCTGCCTAATACGATGGAAATCATACCCCTTTGGAAGTATATCCCTAATCTAGCTGTCACTAACGACAACGGATCTCATGAAGGAGCGATATGTGAGATTCAATCATTAGTGGCTACTGACTACTCCAAGGCTGCGTCTGCCTGTTTCTTACCGATCAATTCCGTCAGCAAGGCGGGCAGAATGGCCAAATCTACCGGCTTAATCAAATGCCAGTCAAAACCCGCTGCCTGCGCCTGCCTTCGGTCTTCCGCCTGCCCATAGCCCGTCAAGGCGATGATCACCACACCCTGACCCCAAGACTGCTCACGCAAGATCCGACAAGTTTCATACCCATCCATGTCAGGCATACTGATGTCTAATAAAATGGCCTGAGGCTGCCAGGATTGAGCAATTGACAGGGCCTGAGGACCACTATCGCCACGCTGTACGCTATACCCGCTCAGTTTCAACGACAGACTCACAATCAGGGAGGCATCCACATTGTCATCCACCACCAGGATGCGCGGGCTAGTTGGGTTGAATTCAGTCTTCATCGATTGCCAAGGATTAAGTGAGCAGGATGGGTAAATATACCACAAACTCACTACCTTGTTCTAAGCCTGGACTATGAGCTTCTACCCGCCCACCATGCAGCTGAACCAGTTGTTGTACTAACGCCAAGCCTACCCCCAAACCACCATGGGAACGAGCCAACGAGGTGTCTACCTGGACGAACAACTCAAAAATGGTCCCCAACTGATCGGCGGCTAAGCCGATCCCGTTATCGCTCACCCGCAGCACTGCCCGTTCATTGAGCCTCTCTAAACTGAGCCATACGTGCCCACCCTCGTGGGTGTACCGTAGGCCATTAGACAGCAGGTTAGCCACCACTTGATTTAATCGAGTTCCATCGCCATCCAGATAAAGGGGATAGTCGGGTAGCTGAGCGCTCAACCGACGACTCGAAGCGGTGTACACCGGTTGCATGGCCTGAACGGTTTGATTGACCAGTAGGGTTAAATCAATCCGTTGTTTATGCAGCTGTATCTTGCCCTGACTGATGCGACTCACATCCAGCAGATCATCCAGCATCCGCATTAAATGATCCATCTGCCGATTCATGATGGGCAACATCGTACTTAGAAACTGCTCCTGTCCTTGGGTCTGAGCCAGTAACTGGAGTCCATTACGCACAGGAGCCAAGGGGTTGCGCAGTTCGTGGGCCAGCATGGCCAGAAATTCATCTTTGCGTCGATCCGCTTGTCGAAGTGCTTCTTCGGCACGCGCCCGCTCGACAGCCACCCAGGTTCGTTCGGCCACTTCCTGAGCTAAGGCCACGTCCAACTCTGTCCACTGTCGGGGTTTGTCCTGCACTACGCACAGAACGCCAACCGGCCTACCTTCTTTGATCACCGGTATGTCAATAAAGGAAATCACCGCCAACTGGATACACAAGCGGCGTAGCGATTCATCGACCAAATTGGTGGTATGGACGTCGTTGACGATGAAGGGTCGGCCCGTCTCAATTACCGCGGTCAACATGGGCATGCTCGTCAGGTCGTAGACGCCGGTTACCGATGGCAAGTCCTGGCGGGCGGCATCCCGGCGAATAATGGCCTGCCCGTCCCGAATCTCGCAATAATAGAAACGGTCAGCCCCGAAATGATCCAGGGCAATTTGAGTCACGGCTTGTTGAATTTGGACCGAGTTCGACAGCGGACTTAGCGCATCGCTTAATCTCACCCGGAACGCATCGGTTTGGGCGACCCTTCGCAATGATTCGTCTGCCTGCTTGCGCTCGGTAACATCCGCCAGCACGCCCGTCAACCGGACGGCCACCGGTGGGGTGCCTTCGAAGGCGGTCGTCGCGTTGACGGCTAGCCACCTCTCCCGCCCGTCAGGGTGCCTCACCCGGAACTCCTCATGTAGCGTGCCGGAGCCAGCCGGGTCGATGGCGCGTACGACAGCGGCAGCGTAACGCGGGGCGTCGTCGGGGTGGAAGGTGGTCACTAGTGCCTCTGCCAGCGAGACGGTGCCGACCGGCGGCAAGCCGAAGTGGACGCGCGCCAAAGCGTCCTCTTCGGTGCGGTCTTCGGCCACGTGCCAGATGAACGTACCCAACTCGGCAGCATTGAGCGCCAACTGAAGCCTGGCTTCGCTGTCACGCAAGGCTTGTTCGGCTCTGGCCCGTTCGACGGCAGCCCAGGTGCGTTCAATGGCATCCTCAAACAGCACTACTTCGCTCGCTGTCCAGGCTCGCGGCCCGCTCGATACAACCCCGGCGGCCCAGATCATGATCTGGCTGCCCCGGCGGACCGATGCGGCCATGAACCCTACAGCACCTAGCCCCGCAAACGAGAGACGTTCCCGCTCCGTCAAGCGGTCATCGGTACGCACATCGGTATAGACGATGGTGCGTTCGGAAATTTCCTTGATTGCCGATGGAAATTCCGAACCCCGATAGGTACCCAGCAGTGGGGGCATGTCGGGACGCCGAGTCTCATGGGTGATCACGAGGGTATCGTCGTTTGGGTTTATGGTGACCAGATAAACCCGATCTGCTCCTAATCGCTTGGCAATCAGTTGAGTCGCTCGATTGCCGACGCCCTTAACGCCGGTTTCGGCGCGCAAGGTATCGCTCAACTTGAGCAGAAATGCCTGGTCTTTGCCATCAGGTGGATTAGGCATGGTATTGAGTGAGAGTAGTTTACAGTAAACCTTGAAACGAAGAAAGGGTTATCAGCCTACCGGTAGAATGTGTCTCTTCAAATGCCCGAATAATAGATACTTCCTCATCTCAGTTAGGAGGGTATTTTGAGATCTAGATAAAGAGTGTCTGCTTGTTAATAGACTAATTTCCTTTTCGTACTTTACTTCCCAACACACGAAAATGACTTTCATGATTTGCCCTCAGCACCGATAGTAGAAAGTAAGCGTCGCCTATTTTTATGTTTAAACTCTATCAATCATAGAGTTAGGGATAAACTCGATGGTCAAATCACAAAAAACATGGCAGAAAGGCAAAATTTTAACACGGCTAAGGCTCCACAGATGAGCCAAGTGTTTCCTCAAGCAGTGCTTGCCGACAACTTTATTTTTTTATCTGGAACTCCAGGTTTAGATATCAGCTCCGGCCAAGTCATTAGTCATGATTTTGAGCAGCAAACCAGACAATGTTTTCACAATATCAAAATCATTTTGGAAGAAGCAGGAAGCGACTTAAGTAAAGTGGTGAAGACGACCATCTTTATGGTGGCTGATAATGATTTTAGTGTTATTAATAAAGTGTATACTGAGTTTTTTCCTGTTAATCCCCCGGCCCGTAGCACCCCTCAGGTGATGCCCTTTCCGGCAGGTATTTTAATTTCGGTTGAATGTATAGCTCTTCAATAGAGACTTAAATTGGAAAGCTATAAACGGCTTTAGCGGCATTATCAGTGCTCGTCCGTTCTTACTGAAAACGAGCTCTGAGATCGGCTAACACAAAACCTTAGCCTCAACGATCGAGGGAGCTAAGGTTGAATGACGCTTACTACTCAAGCTACTAGATCGTTGCTTTTTCACTGGCTAGATCAGCCAACACGGGCTTGGTAGACTTGGGCAAATTCCTGGGCAAATCCAGCAAAAGACCGTCGCCCAAACACCTTACCGGTGCTGTTTTGGTAATAGTCATCCAGTAACCCTTGACCAATAGCCCTACCCATATCGACCATGTAGTGCTGAGCTACATCCGCTTTAATTCCGTTCTGAACTAGAGCGCTCAAAAGTTGTTGATCGGTGAAAGTAACCCATGTTAAATCCGGGCGACCAATGGAGGTGCCCAGAATGGCCGCCAGTTCATGGCCCGTCTTTTGGTCGCTGATGATGTTGACGGCGGTGCTTCCCTGAAATGATAGCGTATTGAAGGCCTGGGCTGCGGCCTCCGCGATATCGTCCGGGTGAGACATGACTAAACTCACATCCCCATCGAAATTATTACCGATAATGCCCTGATGGTGGATCATAGGTATGCTCCCATAGAAATTGGAATAGAAGCCGGCTGGTCTCAGATGCAGGACATGAACGTCTGTCAGTGAACTTAGATATGCTTCTAAACTTTGATAGCCCAGTAAAGGCGGACGACCCGCCAAAACCGAGCCCACACTGCTCAGATTTACTACATACTGAATATGGGCCTGACGGACAGCATGGGCATAATTTTTACCTACGGTTTGAACAAACTGGTTATAGTCAGGGGTGTTGAAAGGAGGGGGGATCATCAAGTAGACGGCATCACTGCCTTGAAACGCCTTCAACACAAAGGCTCCATCCTGGAGTGCCCCAAGGAAAGGGGTTGCTCCCAGGGCGCTTATCTGGAGGGCCCGATCAGGGCTTGAACTAATAACCCAGACCTGGTGACCACTGGCCACTAATGTCTTAATTAAGGGACGGCTAACGTTGCCAATCGATCCCGTTACTGTAATGTTCATTGGTCGGAGAGTTTTTGTGCAAACCAACCGCAGAACGTACTTTTGTACAAGAACTGGTCCCAAAGTAGGTATACCATGACGCCCATAAAACTAGCATCAGTCGTGCAGGAAAATAAGCAGTATGCTTTCCTGAACTGCACCGTCACCTATGTGATGGAAAAGATTGGCGGCTACTGGAAGCCCCTTATTCTGTTTAGCCTGCTAACGGGGGCGAAACGATATAGCGAGATTCGAAAAGCGATTCCTGGCTTGACTGAAAAGGTGCTCATCCAACAACTCAAACAATTGGAAACCGCTGGTCTCGTCATCCGGCGGTCCAAACACGTTGTTCGCCCTCATGTTACCTATGAGTTGTCGGCCTCGGGGAAAGCCTTGCGATCAGTGCTGTATGCGATGGCCGAATGGGCCGTCACAACGGGGGGGGAGAGGAGTCGGTTAGTTTTGCGAAACAGCTGGCTGATTTTCCGGCAGAATCTTCTCTTTCTGAATCTGGCTCCTGAGAGAAACACGACGCCATTGCTGATTAGGATACATCCCGTCTGGATGGGCCAAGAATCGCCCCATCAAGGACGCCTATAGGCCCTCTCGTCTCATTTGGGAGCATTTCGTGAGAATGACTATGCGGGAGCTAAGTGGTGCTGATTGGTTTGCTGGCCACCTACGGACAAATACAGCCTGGGAGACTGCCCCCTAAAGCACCAACCGTCTAGTAGGGAGCCGGCACCCACTTTAAATCGTTTCGCCAGCAACAACCCACTCAAACTGTGGCTACCTTTACTGGACCGGGTGGCCCCTTCAGCTTTCCTGGGTTGCCTACTTTGGCATACCACGGCTGAAGGGGCCGCTTCTCTAGACTGTGAAGGCCTAACCCTGTTCAACCATGAACCCTGCCTCTGCTGCTGACTCCGCTTCCCTTGGCCCCGTAGCTGGCTATCTAACTGCCCGACGTGAAGCCCTGCTCAATAGCTGGCGTACCGCTTGTGAAACCGATGGATTCCTAAAAGGCGTCAAAAGCTTAAGCCGGGAAGAGTTTACTAACAAAGTCCCCTTCCTGCTCAATGTGCTCCAGCAACGACTGCGCCAGCAGCCCGAAGAAGGCCAGGTAGACCTGTTAGCCGCCGAACATGGCCTGCACCGCTGGCAGAAGGGCTATACCCTGACCGAACTCCTGACCGAGATGCACTACTTAGGCCAGATCCTGCTGACAGAGCTGCGTGCTTACTGGCAAGACACTCCCGCCATTGATGGAGCCACCATGAGCAGCGCTTATGAGCAGATCGCTCTTTTCAATAGCCAGATCACCAGTGGCAGTGTGAGCCAGTTTGCCCACTTACAACGCCGGGCAGCCAGCAGCCGGGTGGAAGCCCTGGAGAAAACCCTGGCCGAGTTAAACCAACTGGGCCACCAGCGCAGTGAGCTCCTGCGCCAATCCTCCCATGATTTACGGGGCAGTTTCGGGGCTATTCAGGGAGCGGCCCAGATCTTAAACCAGGTGATGGACTCGGAGCAGGAGCGTCAGCAGTTCCTAGAAATGCTACTACGCAACCTGACCAACAGTCAATCGCTGATCACCCAGCTGATGGACTTAGCCCGCCTGGAAGCCGGCCAGGAGACACTGGCCATCCAGTCGATGGATGCTGCTCAGCTGTTAACCGACCTGGTGGCGGGCTATCAGCCCCTGGCCGCTGAACGAGGCTTAGTGCTAAAGGCCGATGGCCCAGCCAACCTGGTGGTGGACTGTGATCCCCTGCTGCTGCAACGCATCCTGCAGAATCTGGTACTCAACGCCCTTAAGCATACGCCTACAGGCTGGGTGTCAGTAAGCTGGAGTCAGGAGGGTGAGTCCCGCTGGCTGGTGAGTGTTCAGGATTCAGGGCCGGGCTTACCCTCCGCCATACAGGCCGGTTCTCTGGCTCAGGTCTTAGACCCCTCCCCCGAATCTTCGGCCGCCTTTGGCCTGGCCAATTCAACTGCCGATGCAAAGGAAGCGGCCAGCACAAAAGCCTCCCGCTCGGTGTTCAGCCATCCAGGGGAAGGCATTGGGCTATCGATTGTGAAGGGATTGTGTGAGCTGCTGCGAGCCAGTCTGGAGATCGAAAGTAAGCCCGGCGAAGGCACCCTGTTTCGCATCCGGCTGGCCATCCACGGGCAGTCTTGATGCCCCCGGGCTGAACTAGGCGTCTGTGTCTGGGTGGAGGGGTAGCACGCCCTGATCCCACCAGAAATGGCGCAGGCGCTGAGCCAGAGTGAGCCAACCGGGGAGGGTCTGGGGTTTGACAATGTAAAAACTGGCGCCCTGCTGATAGGCCTGGCGCACATCGGCTTGCTCCACCGATGAACTCATCACCAGGATCGGAATCTGTTGGTGACCCTCCAGCAAGCTGCGGATGTCGGTGATCAGCCGAATGCCGGTCTCCCTTTGTGGCAGATAAAGATCCTGGAGAATAAGTTTGGGCAAAACCAGTGGGCCATCGATTCCCTGGGTCAGATAGCTCATGGCCTCTTCGGGTCGGGCGCATCGATGCAGACTCACATCTGGAAACTGTTTAGTCAGGCTAAAGCGTAGAATTGTCCACAGGTCATCCTGATCTTCGATGACCAGTAGGGTGGCTCGCTGGAGGTTATGGTGGTGTAAGCTGGTCTCTGAGTGGTGGTTTAGTGGGGAGTTGTTGCGAGTAATCATGGCCCTGGCGTTAAGCTTGTTCTCACCAGAGTAGCCTTGCTTTGGGGGGTGGTAGGCCATTAGCAGATCGCTCAAGTATAGTTCTATACCGCTGAGAATGGGGTCTGGTTGACAATTTCTTTCTTAATTGAGGGAGTGGGTCGCTGGCTGGAATCGATTGTCACCGCGGATACACCTGTAGGCAGGGCCTGATTCTCTGTTTTCAATAGATTTAAACGCCCGTTAAATGCGATAGTTGCTGATCTTCTATTAATCGCGTCAGTTCTAATTACGCTTAGTCTCAAATTGCCATCTCAGGAATCAATGTCTATTTTTCGGGATACATGTGAGTTTGTGAGACGGTGCCCTTCCACGGCGCTTCCCCTAATAAGGCTTGAAACTTATTAGGGGAAGTTACACTCAAGGCGAGTTGGTTAAATGTGGTTCTGGTACACATTTAGGAGCCTATCAATCTACTTTGTAGCCCAATCGTTTCATCTCGCTACGCATGTCCTTGTAGGTTGTTTTGCCATCTTCCTGCTCAACGACAAAGCCGGGTGCAATGGAGGTGATTTGCTTTTTCTTGCCTTGGTTCTGCATGTGCCTGAACATAGCCCGGGTCAACTCTTTATGCTCGCGCAGTTCAGACGTTAAGCTAGTTAGGTCAATCGACTGTTTCTGAACGCCCCAGCTCGGACTCTGCATGTGCTGAATGATTACCGGTGGCAGGCCGAGACCTCCCTCGCGCATCATGGCCGCAATCGCTTTATGAGGATCATCTACATTCAGCGCTTCCAGCGTCCGATCGTATTTGATCGACGAACGGGCGTTGGTGATGTGCTCATTGCCTTCTACTTCGATGTCCGAAAAAGCCCCCGTGCCGCGGATGCCGCCAGCCTCATGCGAAGGCCCCCGCAGCCGCCCTCCTTTGCGCAGTTGGGTACTGGCCGAGCTCAGGGCCCTGATCTTGGCGACACTGGCGAAGATGGCCGCCGTCATGGCCGCCAGTGTCCCAAAGAAAGCGATCGGCCCTGCAATCGGCCCCAGCTTGATTTCCTCAGCCGCCAGCCGGGTCAGAAACGTAATGCCGTTACTGACGGTCATGGCCGCATTCGATATCGTCGAGGCCGTATCCAGCGCCTGCTGCACCTTTAGCGCATTCCGGCGCACCTGTTCCTCCTGGGCTTTCTGGGCTTTCAGATCATCCAGCTCTTTCTGGCGAAGGGCCAGGTTGTTGGCGTAGCCTTGCTGGTTGCGCTCGGTTTCGATGTCGACCTGCTGTTGCTTGGCGTCGATCTCCCGATCGATGGCCTGAATGCGCTCTTCGCTCTGCTGCACGATCAGACTCGTCACCTCCGTGATGGCATCGCCGATCTGCTGCATGCCCTTGCGGAAATAATCCAGGTGGGTCTGATCCATACCGTCGGTCAGGCCCAGCAGATCGTAGATGTCGCGGAAAGCGGGCGTGTTGGCCTTCAGCTCGTCCTGCTGCTGTTTGAGCTCGTCGACGGCCGCCTGAGTCTGGGAGATCAATAGCGCGTTCTGAGCCTCCCCCTGCTCGCGCAGCAACCGGATGGTTTCCTGGCCATACTTGATCCGGATGGCTAGCTGCGCCTGCTGGCGTTTTTCGAGAATGTCATCCGCGTTGAGCGACGGATCGTTTGCGCGCAGATTCTTGGAAAACTGATCGGTGCTGGTAAAGGCCAGTTCGATACCTTCCTGATCTTTGGTTTGCTTTAAGATCAGATCGACGGCCAGCGTGTTGCGGTCCCGGTTGCGTTTAGCTACCATGGCCTCGTAGACGGCCGTGTTGGTTTTCTCGTTGGCCAGAATCAATTCCCAGGCTTTTTCAAACTCGGCGATCTCCTGCACGGTCCCCGTTTTCGCTAGTATTGCGCGGGCATCATCGCGTTGTTT
The DNA here is from genome assembly GCF_054777875.1 of Spirosoma koreense. Classification (NCBI taxonomy): domain Bacteria; kingdom Pseudomonadati; phylum Bacteroidota; class Cytophagia; order Cytophagales; family Cytophagaceae; genus Spirosoma; species Spirosoma koreense. The sequence goes on from NZ_BAAHAC010000005.1 coordinate 92,544, forward strand.
GAGTAGCGAGTCATACGTTTCGGTATTCTTCTTTTCGAGTAGCAGCTTCTCCTCCCAGAACTTATCGAAAAGTTGCAGTTCGGTTTCGTTGGATCGTTTGGCGAGCTCCAGCAGTTGGTACTCCTGGCGAATCCGCGAGAGTTGCAGATCCCGCGCGCGCTTTTCTTCGATTTGCTTTTCCCGATCCGCGAAAATAGCCGCGATCTGCGGAGCCGAATTGGCGAGCGTGATATTAGTATCCGCGACGACCTGCCGTTTGCCATTGATGACCAGCGTTTTGTCGGATTTAGCGAGTTGTAATTTTTTCTCAATCTGATCCCGCTGCAGCTTTAGCTCCTTCTGATCCAGATCCGCGCGCGCATCGATATACCCCGCGGAATCCTTCTGCAACTGCTCCAGCCGCTCCTTGCCGTAGTCCGACTCCAGCTTCTGGACTTCTTTCAGATAGTCCTGTTTGGCGGCCAGCAGTAACCGGTTGCTTTCGTTCTCATCGTCCAGCGCTTTCTTGCGGGCTTTTTCGCCTTCTTTCGAGGGGCCTTCGTTCAGTAGCTTCGCCAGGTTCGCGGCCTGCTCGTCGGCCTGTTTCTTCAAGCGCGCGACCTGGTTGTCAGCCAGCTTCTTACCCGTACTGGCCGACAGCAGTGCTTCGCGCGACTTGTTGAACGATTCGGCTAGCTTACCGCTATCTTTACCCGTCTGCTTAATCTCAGCCTCCAGTTCCTTACGTAGCCGCTGGTGATCGGCGACGGCTTCGGCGTACACCGCATCACGCTGCTTCTTGACCGTATCGGCCGCGTCGCGTTCGGCTTTGGCCTGCACCTCCCCGCGCTTTTTGTTGAGCTCGGTGATAATGCGCAGATCATCGTCGACCGACTGTTTGGTAGCCGTCACAATGCCCGATTGTTTAGCCTCATTACGGGAAGCGTCCAGGTTAGCCTGACGCTGTTTATTAGCCGCCCGCCCGGCGGTAAACAGCGCGCCGATGAGTCCATCCTGTTCATTATTGACGTAACTGCTGATAAATGTTTTGAACACCGACGTCTTACTGCCGATCTCATTGACAAAGCTGGTGAAGCGCTGCACCATCCCCCGCAGGAACCCGTCGTTGCTTTGGCCCAGGTTTCGAAAGAACGCATCAATCGACGTACCCGCTTTCTTCAGGTCACTGGCCAGGTTGTCGGTGTTCGTGCGGGCCTGTTCGTAGGCAACGTTAGTACCGGTCAGCGTCTCGGTCATTTTGGCGACTTCGTTACGCGCATCGAGCACCTGCTTAGCGGCTACGATATTCTCGGTGCCAAAAATCTTGGCTTGCTCAGACGTCGTGTCGTACTTCTTGGCGGCATTATCAAGGGCGGCATTCAGCCCGACAATCGACGGCCGCAGGTTTTTATCCGTATCCGTTTCCAGCTTCAAGAGCACGTTGCGAAGGGCGGTTCCGGCCTCCGATCCTTTGATCATTTTACCGGCCAGGATCTGAAGCAGGGCGTTGCCCTGCTCGAAGCTGAGGCCCGCGGCTTTCATCGCCGTTCCAGAATTCTTCAGCGCTTCAGCGGTGTCGTTGATTTCACTATTGCCCAGTTTCGCACCCGCTGCGAGTACGTTGGAAAACCGAGCAGCCTCTTCGGCCCCTTCGCCAAACTGCGACAGACTACCCAATAGGGCTTTCGCGGATTCCTCTAAACTCAGTTTCGACGCCTGCGAGAGCGTAATGACCTCCTTCGTCGTCTGCGCGAGTGCTTCGTTGTTTTCCAGCAGTTCGGGCTTGATACCGGCAATGGACTTAAACGCTTCGAGCACTTCCTTGCCAGCCAGACCTGTTTCGCGCTCGATCTTCTGAGCCTGCGTATCCAGATACTCCAGACTTTTGCCTGTGGCGCCGGTAAGCGCGCTGACCTCAGACAGGGCGGCTCCGTACGCGGCCCATTCCTTGGTGCCCTTGATGACCGTACCGGCCGTCGCGGCCACGGCGGTTCCTGCAGCCAGCGTGCCTCCGCTCAGGTTCAGGCCTGCAGCTTCACCCAGCTGATCCAGGGCCGCTTCACCCGCCTGCCCCAGAAAACCGTCTTTCTGATCACCCGACGACTTACCGCCCAGCGAGGGGAGTTTGATGGTAGGAACGGACAGCCCCTTGGCGAATTTGGCCTTTAGTTTATCCCACCACGAGTCAACTTCTTTCAGGGGCGCACTGAGCCGCTCCAGCGCCCTTTCGATCAGGCTGATCTGCTTTTTGAGCTCGCCGTACTGATCGGCCGCGGCCAGCTCGTCCTGACTCTTTTTGATCTGGGCGGTGGTTTGTTTCAGCCGGGCCTGCTCTTTCTCCAGCGATACGACGGCCGCCTGCACCCGCTGGTAGGTCTGCACCTGCTGGCTGAGGTGTTTATTGAAGTCGACCAGTTTGCTGGCCGCTTCACCCAGAGGGTTAAGGCGGGACTGGGCCTTGAGCCGGTCTTCGACCTGACCGAGTGTGGCCGACATCTTGTCCATCTGGGCAAAGAAGTCATTCAAATCAAGGCTGTATTTGGTTTCGATGGTCTGCGCCATGATAAAAACGGATTAAGCGTTAGAAATAAATTGGCATCCCATTGGGTAGCCGGTAGCTGGCGCCCGGCCCGGTCGGCACCGAGCGGCCAAACAAGGTGAAGACCTCTTCCAGGCTGGCCTCGTAGCCGTACACACTGGTCAGATACTGCCGACGCTCCTCCAGCTCGGCTTCGGTGTAGGGCTTACCCCACTGGGCCTTGTAGGCCTGCAACAATTCGGGATTGCCGTTTAGGGCCGCCTGCAGGGCCAGCAGCTTCTGTGCCTTTTGGTCGATGGGTTTCATATTGGATCAGGGTTTACCGGCGTACAGAAACAGTCCGTCGCCAAAGTCAATCATCGCGTAGGCCTTACCGGGAATCGGAGCGTAGCGGCCAAACAGCCGCAGCGATTCGTCGGGGCTCGCCGAGGGGTTGATCGTTTGCCACTGGCGATGAATCTCAGCCAGCTCGGCCTCGGTATATAGCCGACCCCGCTGGGCTTTCAATTGCTGGAGCGGCTCGGCATTCCCCGTCAGGGCCTGCTGAAGGGCCGCCATCTTTTGTTTCCGTGGTAAGATCATGTTCATCCGAGTTTAGCCAGGGCTTTTTCCAGTAGTTCATCGATCTGCTGTTCGGAGAGGAGCGACAGGTCCAGCTTGGTCTTGTAGCGGCCGTGTACCTGCAAGAGCTTATCCACCGCATCCTTGGGATCGGTCAGTTCGATTTCCAACCCATGCGGCCCCTGCTTGATCTTTTTCAGCAGGTGCAAATTGGCCCGGGCCTCCTCACTGGTCAGATCCAGCCGGGCGGTCAGTTTGGTGACGGGCTGGCTGTGCGTGTCCAGAAACGGCGTACCCGTCAGGGGGTTGTACTGCACCTCCTCGACGTAGGCGATAAAGGGCTCCAGGCTGCCCCGGGCCCAGTGGGTCAACCGACCGATGCACTCGCCGGCCGACATACCGTGCTCTTCCATGAACGAGCCAATGGCGGCTTTAATGGCGGGTTTTTTGAGCAGTTTGGCCGCTTCGATACGCGCATGCTTTTCGGCGTAACCCGCTTCACGTGCCGCCCGGGCACCGTTACCGTGCTCGACATAGGAAAGCACGAACAGCCGCTGTTTCTCGGTTAGGCTGCTGAGCGGATCGGGCTTGGCCGAATCATCCGGCGGAGTGGTATTGTCTTGCGTATCGTCCATGGGCGAAAAGAAAGCGCGCGGATGCGGCAACCAGCGCGCAGAATGATGTACTGAATTGGGAACTGATTTATCCGAAGGGACCAAAAAGCTACATATGGCAGAGCCGGGCCAAGAGAATCGGGGTGTCCGCTATGGCGGGACGGGCCAAGAGCAACGGCGAAGAGAGGCCGTTGGTAAGCTAAAGATACGAAAATGGTAGATACAGAAACTCTGCGGGTCGATTTGTTCGTATGCGGGTTGTCCGCGGATCCTTAAAAGCGGTTTGCGACTGGCTAACAAAAGTTAACCTTTTGACCCGCACTGGATGTTAACCAGCGATCAGTTGTGGCGGTTATCCAGATCGATGCCCTGTTCGTACATGCGGGCGGCCTGGTAGTTGAGTTGAGCGGCTGTTCGCATCTTGCCCGTCAGTTCGGACTGAAACTCGCTGCTCTGCTCCATGAGCCGTATCATCTGGCGGGCCTCAAACAGCTCGAAGGCCAGCTGGCTATAGGTCTGCTGATTGTCCAGTGCCTGCAGAATGACGGCCGCGACCAGTTCCTGAGCAGGTTTGGGTGGATCATGCGGTCGTTGCGGATTCTGATGATCGGCCCAGCCCTCTTCGTAGTCATTTAATTGTTGTTGATAACTCTCGAACTGCTGCTGAATGAAGCTGGTCAACAGCGTCTGGTTATCCATCTGCTGACCGTCGGGGCCCGCTAGCTGCAGCAGGATCGTGCGCAGCAGCTGGTTATACACCGGATCGGCATCGGGGCGGGGCGTCTGGCTGGCAAACAACTCGGTGAGCGAGGTTTGGGTTAGCTCCGACAGGCGCTGGTGCTGGGCCGTCAGGTAGCCGGTTTGATGCAGCTGCACAAAATGACTCAGGGCCAAAAAATCGTAGCTGAGCTTTTGCTGACGAGCCAGCTGGCTGATGGCCGCGGGCAGTTCGGGCGGCATGGTTGGTTGTGGTGCCTGGGACGAGTGCTGATGGCGGGCCCACTGGATGGTGAGTCCTTTCAGGTGCACGTCGACAAAGTCAGGTAAGAGATTTCGCCAACGGTGACGCTGGTAGCGATCGGGAAAGAGCTCAGCGATCGCGTTGCGTAGTTTGGAATAAAACATGGTGTTAGCGTTTAGTTTGGTAAGGAGCGAATAGTCCCAGGATCAGTTCCGCGCAGCTGGCCACGTCGTCGCTGGCCCCGGCCCGCGAGCCATAGATAGCCGACGCGGTGAAGTAGAAATCATTGTAGCGGTCTAAGCAGTACTCCATTTCGACCTCGGCGATTTCTTCGGACACGGCCCGCTGGTGGAGAAAGTCAGCGGGCATTTCGCTTTCGGGAATCATAACGGTTTGCCCGGCTTCGTCGGTGGCCGTAAAATAGCGCGGCATCTTGCCGAGGAACTTGGCAAAGCCTTCGCGCTGCCGTTTCTGGAGTTCGGCGAAACTTTGAACAAACGTCATTAGCTCCGCATACTGCTCAATGCGCTCGGGCAGATCATGAATGGAGTAGGTGTTGAAACAGCGGTCCAGCTCATCCCAGGGTTCGAAGACATCGTCATCATCCTCTTTCCACTGCTCGTGCTTATCGATGTAGGGCTGCAGGTTTCCATTGACAAAGTCGGTGCACACCTGATGCAACTGGCGAAGCTTGTTAAACAGATTCTCGGCTTGCTTGTGCGTTTTGATCAGGGCGACAAAGGTCGAATCGTCGATTTCCTTCTTTTCCGAATCCGTGCCAAAGCAGTAGCTTTCGGCCATGAGCTGGAGCGACAGGGTTTCGGAGGCTAGTTCGCCGATTTGCTGGAGATTGATGTAAGCCATTTGGACAATAGGGTTAAAAATAAATTGATTGATTCTTAGCGTTAAAGTTGTTGCAGGCAAGTGATCACGTCCGAGTTAACAGACCGCAAGTATCGATCAATGCCAAAGCGCTTCTCAATGCGCTGGCGGGCCAGTTGATAGCGCGGCATGAGCTCATACCACTCATTGACCAGGATCGTCTCGCCCACGGCGGCCAGCGAAAAAGTGATCATCTCGCAGGCGTGTTCGTAGTGGAACCCCTGAAAGGCGCGGATTTCGCGAAACACGCCACGCAGCGTTTTGGTCGGACTAGCCAAATACCGACGCAGTTGCCATTCAAAATAGTCCGTGTTATTTAACAGCTGCAGCGCATAGACATTGGCTCCTTTGACATAGCCCGCCGAGTAATAGCGGGGATAGCTCAGCAAGTAGGCCTGTACACTGGCTGGGTTGATGGTGGTCTGGTGAAACGTTTGGGAAAGAATGGGTGAACGGGTCATTGATGGATGGGTCATGGTCAGAATGTCTAAAAACGATCTTCCGGCTTAAAGAATCGATTGGTAGGGGCATCGTAGTGGACAATCAGCGGGCCATTATCCCCCGGATTCGCGCCTGCCTGGGTGGGTTTGCCATTGCGCAGCTTCAAAGCGTGAATCTCCAGCGTGTTCTCGGTCGCCGAACCGTCGTCGTAGTTGAGGTTGTTACGATGGGGGCTAAACAGCATCAGCACGTTGTTGGCATCCTGCTCCAGATTGCCGCTTTCCCGCAGGTCTCCTAGTACCGGCCGACGATCCCAGCCCACCCGCTTCTCGCACTCCCGGCTCAGTTGCGACAGCCCCGCCACGACCATGCCCGTATCCTGAGCGAGCGCTTTTAGCGACGTCGAGACGGCACTCACCCGGTCGTAGGCTTTGGGGTAGCGACTATCCTGCACCAACTGGATATAATCCACCGCCAGCAGGCTAATGCCAAACCGGCGGTGCCACTCGCGGGCCGTGGCCAGCAGGTCCGGTAGTTGAATCGATGAATCGCGAATGTGTAGCGGAATCGATGCGAGCCAGCCCGCTTGTTCGTGCACTCGGTCCAAGTCCAGGCCTTTGCCCTGTTGCAGTTGGAAGTTGGAATAACCCGTCTGATGAGCCAGCGCCCGGCGCATAATCTCGGCGCCCTTCATCTCCAGCGAGAAAACGCCCGCCGATTGACCCAGTGCCAGGGTATGATGCAGTAGCCAGTGCAGCAGAAACGCGCTTTTACCAGTGGCCGGGCGGGCGGCCAAGATGACAAAGTTGCCTTTCTCAAAACCGCCGGTTCTCGCGTCTAGTAGCGGTATGCCCGTTGTCAGCCCAGGCGCGCGGCCTTGCTGGCGGGCCTCCAGATCGGAAAGCACCTCGACCAGAAACTGTTCCGGACCAGGCTCGTGCTGGTTGGCCAGTTGAGCCACGATCTGGCTGAGATCCTCCTGCACCCGGCTCAGCATCAACAGCGGATCGATCGAGGGGTCCAGACAAGTGCGGGCCAGCTTGCCGCCGTAGGTGTGCAGATACCTCCGCAGGGCCAGCTCGAAGAGGATGCGGCACTTGTACTCGAAATTGCCCGGCACGCCCCGGCCGGTGATGTCGGTCATCTCGTAGATCGACAGCGTGTCGAGCAGCTTGTGGGTACGCAGGTAGTTGGTCACCGCGAAGATATCCACCGTCTGATGCGACGCGTAAATGCTTTGCAGAGCCGCGTGCAGGTGCTGGTGCTTGGGCAGATAAAACGCGTTGGCTTTGGGCAGGATGCGCAGAAAGTCGTGAATCAGGTGGGGTTCGGCCAGCACGGCTCCCAGCACGGCCGCTTCCAGATCCTCGTCGACGTTGACCAGGTGGTTGGGAATCAGTTCAGCTTTCATCGGATGTCAGCGGGTTGGGTGGGACGGGGAACAAAAGCAGCGACGGGGCGAAGGGAGGGACCAGCGTGGCTAGCGGCTGCGGGCTCAACGCCAAATTCGCTTTCCCAGAGCCGGTGTTTCAGATAGCGCTCGGGATCCTTACGAAACTGCGGGTCAGGCTGATAAAGTTTGTAGCGGTCGATACCTTCATGAGCTGCCTGTCGTTCGTCCTTTGTGAGCTTTCCCCACTCTTTCAAAGCTACCGGTTTACTACCTGTTTTTTTACCATAGTGGTCCCAAAATCGATCGAACTCACCAGCCTCCGGCTTTATAGATACGATAGTATCTTTTACTTTACTTTTCTTTACTTTACTTTGGGGTGTTTCTGTGACAGATACCGGTATTTCTGTGGCAGATTGGCCTTCGCGGGCCTGTTGCGCCACCAACCGGGAGCGATTCCGCTTCTCGAAGACCTGCTCCAGGGCCTTATTCAGATCGGGACAAATCAGAAATCCCTGCTCATTGCGGGCGAAAAACCCTATTTTTTCGGCAAGCTGTAGCAAGCTGTGGATTTCTGTCAAAGAAACCCCGAAATCACCCGCCAGCAGTTCCATCTCCAGCTCTTCGGTACTGAGCTGAATGAAGTCTGCGTTGGTCAACACTTCCATGATCATCAGCGTGAGCCCATAGCCAGCCGCTCCAAAGCGGGCGCGAATCGCTTTAATGCGCCGATCATTGCGCAGATCGGCCGTATGGGTAAAATAATCCGCGTTGTTGCGCGAGGGGCGGGCCATAGCAGTTTAGTCGAAAGGTTACACAGTAGGCGCTAGAGCCGGAGTAGGGACGGGGTGAAGTGAAGTCAGCCAGGCCTGCAAACCCGGCCCGTCGGTGACGACATGGGTCTGACAGCCCAGTACTGGCGGAACAGGCTTTGCCGATTTGTTGACCAGCGGGGAAACGATTCGGCAGGACTGGCCATGGATGCTGGCCCAGATGACGTAGCCGATTGGAGAGGGGCCCATCGAGAGGATTTCGCCGTGGGCAGCTCGAACCGCGGAGGTAATTTGGTGGAGGGTCATGCTATTGGCCCTCCCTTGCGCGCTTTTGATTGTTTACGTCGATCGACGCGAGTCGCGACCTGCTGACGAACCTGATTGTCGAGTTCTTGGCTCGTTGCTTTACGGCCGTTTTTAACCCATTCAATCAGCTCAGAGCGCACAAAGTACAGGCGGCCACTGCCCGCAGGCTTACTGAAAGGAATCCGCTTTTCGTAAACCATGCCGTAAACCGTGGCAGTGGTCAGATTCAGGAGTTCAGCCGCTTGCCCAACGGTCAATAACTCATCGGCTGGCGGATTAGAAGGAAAAGGCTGATCGAGTCTGTTAAGAAGCGCCTGTACTAACTGGCGCGTTTCGCTTACCTCGCTTTGGAGTTTTTGAAAGTCTACTGTCATACATCGGCTGGTTTATGAAAGCCGATGGCAAAGAGACGAAGTGAAACAATTGTGAAATAGTTGTGATGTCACGTCACAGAAATCACAGGCAAGTCTGCTTCGTAAGATTTTGGTTTATCACTGAAGTGGCTTTTAGTAGAAGACTTTTCACCTTCCTTAAATTTGTTACTAAATACAGCGTGGAGAAAGTCTATGAAACTCTTACGAATAGAACGGGTGCCAAAAAGCTCTCTATGAAGTATATAGAAAGTGTATCGTAAATGACCAGCAGATATATTTACTTGATTAATAGGATTGATGTCATGTGGCAGCGTATCCTCAATAACTAATTTTTGGGTATATATAATTAACCGGTCAAAGTCAGAATCGGACATGATTTTGTTGCGTTGTTGATTCTTCTCTTTTAACGGAGCTAATACATCGCGAACCACTTTATGCATTTTTTCAATTTCAGAGTCATTGCTTATCAAGCCGTTAGTGGGATTAGGCGTGACTGCAGTATTATAAGCATTTATTATCCATTCAAGGCCCGCATTTCGCAATCTAAATTGTAAATATTCATTTAGTGGAATATCAGTTAATCGAGCGGTTATCAAATCTATAAGAGTGTAGTTATGATGATAAAAATTGAAGAGACGTTGTTTTTGATCTTCGAACCGAGCTTTTTCCTCACCACTATTATGACTAATCATTTCATTGAGCTGCGATATGTTATGCCCCTGAATGGCTTGAAAATATTCCCTTCTTGACCGTAAGTGTCTCAGCAGATGAAGCTCCCCCTTCGAGATCTCATCTTTGCAAGCAAATAGGAATTCAATCAATAGAACCTTGATAGATGCCTTTGATATGTACTCAGTAATTGCATCCGCTGTTGCTATCCTTTTACCTGTTACTTCAATTTGATAGTCAGCGATGGTATCAATATAAGCTCGGCACTCGGCCATTACAGACTTTATATCAAACATAAGCTTAACATTAATTCGAGTTGGCTTTCTTAAATCCTGTCAATGCACTGGCGTATTGCCGCTTCACATCGTCCTCAAAACTATCTAAATAGCTCTCCGTCGTGCGGATGTCCTGATGTCCCAAGCTTTCACTGATAAACTCAATAGGCGCTCCAGATCGCTTGAGAACTGTGCTATACGAATGACGGGCGGTGTAAGTCGTTACGTCTTTGTCGATGTTCACTGCTTCAGCTATTTGACGGATATACTTATTTAAGGTTTTGACAAACTGCTTAATCAGCGCCATTTCACGCTCTGCACTTAGACCGGGCGATAAAATGCCAAACACATGCCGGGCGGGTAGGGCAGGTTTCTGACCCCATTTATCAATAATGCGCTGCACATCGTCGGTTACGGCTACGGCAATCGGTTTTACTTCCCGTTTGGTCCGTTCGGTTTTGGCCCTGACAAAGCGAATGTGTGTGGGGCTGATCTGCTGATAGGTAAGCCGGGCAATGTCTTTTGGATTCATACCATTACACAGATATGAAAACAGCCATAGATCACGGGCCTTGTCCTCTGCGCTCATGGGCTCGGCAGGATAATGGTATATCTTTTCAATGTCCGAAAGGGAAAGCGCTTTCTTGACATTTCTGCCGGTCGGGATCTGGTAGCGCCGTTTGGTGAACGGATAATTTTCCCGATCGGCAACGCCATCTTCAATGGCCTGGTTAAAAATCGTTCTCAGGCTACGTAGGTAAATGCCTACAGAGGTGATGGATCGGCCCTTAGCAAGCATCCACTGCTCGAAGCCTTTCAGCCACTGCGGAGTAATATCCAAGTAGGTGAGGGGAGACCTTCGGTCATGATAAGCTTTCAAGGCGTTGACAGCACACTGGTAACTGTCGGCCGTACTGGCTCTGCCCTCTGCTTTCAACTGCTTAATGTGCGCATCGAACAGAGCCATAACGTGATCTGACTTAGCCGTCGACTCACCCACGTAACGACTCTCGAACTCTTCGAAGCTAAAGACCGGCAGGTTGCGGATCACCCGTTCGGCCCGGTTGTTAAAAGAATCCAGAAGCGCTTTGATATCGCGGATAAAATCCTCCCTGGGCTTGGGCTTGCCCACCTTTTCCCACTGGGCCTCCGTCAGGCTTATTTCGGTTGGGTAGTAGCGCTGCTGACGCTGATAGGTAACGCGCAGCTTGACGGGGAATGAGCCGTCTTTTTTCTGTTTACGGGTATCGAAATAAAAGTTTACGGTAGCGCTCATGGCAGAGGCCTGACAGGGTTTACAAATAGTCAGGGGCTTGAATCTGTTGCATACAAATTTGCATACAGATTACCGTAATATCCAGAAATAAGACGAAAAGATTTATACCTTTGTGTGCGATTAAACGCAACTGACAAGGTATTTCGAAAAGATACGAAAGCGCACTTAAAGTAATCACCTGACTACGGATCAGGAGGTTTGGGGTTCGAATCCCTACGAGTGCACAGAAACTAAAATTTTGAAGCCTTGCAATTCTCTGATTTGCAAGGCTTCAAAATTTGTAGTCAATAAGTTAAGGCAAATCTTATTAGTACGTTATAGTCCGCAATCATCTATATAGTTAGTTGATCGTGACGTTGATCAGTTTATTGATTGCCGGTAAGGTGACAAACGGATTCGGGTTTGGCACCAGGGCAATCGGCTTGCTTTCGGCAAGTGGCATCCCCGCCAGGTTAAACTGCGTAATGCCCGCTCCGGGAAACTGATCAAGGGCTGTCCCGTTGTCATATAACGCAATTGTCGACGAAACATCGCCTTTCTGCGTGGCATCTACGCCGTCTGTGGAGGCAAAAAACCAGTCATTAGAAAACCCGTACATCGTCGCGATGGCTACCCGATCCCCTTTCGTAACGGATAAGGCCTGTGATACTTTACCACCCGGCTGGCCGCTGATCACGGGCAGTAATACGTTTGTACCAGACGCATGTAAGACGTATACGGCCTTCACCCCAGGGGTAGCCTGCAGAGTAGCAGCCAGCGTGTCAGCGTTTCCCCGTTGCGCTAGTGGCTTTAACCCTTCGCCCCGGTCCTTTTGACCAACGGTGAAAATTGGATTGGGAATGCCGTTATAGACAACCACCAGGATAGGCGATAAGGGCGTGAAGATGCCGGTTATCCCGTTGATATACGTACTCAGAGGACCGTTATCGCCTTTCTCGGCAATAGAAGTCAGCCCGTTGGCCGTGGGCTTTCCTTTCGTGTAAAGCGGTGACGGATTCAGTAAATTACCACCGACAATGTAGGATACGGCCCAGACACCCGGACTCAGGGGAGTTTCATTGGCCGTTCCGCCCGAAATATTCTGCAACGTAAGGGTGAAATAAGAATTGCCGCCGTACACCAGGGTGGCTTTGATGAGCCTGGAGGCAGGGAGGTACGTATTCCCCTGGGCGTCCATATCTTTTACTTCGGCAATGGGTTGATTGTCAGCCGTTCCTGGGTGGACGACCGACGCACCCGGCGCCTGATTGAGCCGGGTACCATTATCCCATAATTTGATCTGGGATGAAACATCGCCCTCGATGGGCTTCCCATTCCCGTCATACACCGCAATACCGGGATTTTCGGGAGCAAAAAACAGATCGTTCGACCAGCCATACATGGTGGCGAAGGTGAGCGCTTCGCCTTTAGCCGCCGAAAAATGAATACTTACCGACTGGCCGGGCAGGATAACCGGCGGGGTACCCGTTCCCTGAAACGTTCCTGACTCAACCAGGGGTTGAGACTGTAATACATTTTCAATCGAGATGCTCGTCGTTACTGGAGTCGGGAGGGTATGGTCTTGCACGGTACATCCGGTAAGCCCTGCGAGGAACCCACTGATTACGACGGCCAATTGACCGGTTGATGACAAATACTGCATAGCGATTTGGTTTGACTGGGTGATAACCGTGCAAACCAACGGCGACGATGTCGCTGAAAAATCGCAGAAGTATAACAAAAGTATCACAACGCGATTTGGGTCCTATTTTTTTAGAATTTTGACCAATCACAGACTACACCGTTAACCGAGCATGGGTTATGTATAAAACGCTGATTATCGAAGATGACCGCAACATCGTCGAATTATTAAAAATACACCTCAGTGATCTGGCTTGTGATGTTACGGCGGTGGGCAACGGACAGGCCGGGTTGGCCCTGGCACAGGGTCAGGGATTCGACCTGATTATTCTGGACCTGATGCTGCCTGGTCTGACGGGTATGGAGGTGTGCCGTCGATTACGCCAGACCGACCGGCACACGCCGATCCTGATGCTGTCGGCCAAATCTGAAGAGATCGATAAGGTTATTGGCCTGGAGACGGGCGCCGACGATTACCTGACCAAGCCTTTCAGTGTCAGGGAGTTCATTGCCCGCGTGAAGGTCATATTTAGAAGAAATGAAGTAAGCCAGGCCGGTCAGCATACCCTGGCTACGGTGCCCATCCGGGCGGGTGGTCTGGAAATAAACATCGACAAACGAAAAGTCAGTTTGCATGATATACGCATTGACCTGACAGCCAAAGAGTTTGATTTGATTGCCCTGCTGGCGTCCAATCCGGGGAAAAGTTACAGCCGCAAACGACTGCTAAGCCTGGTGTGGGGATATGACTTTGAGGGGTATGAGCACACGGTGAATTCACACATCAACCGGCTACGGGGAAAGATCGAAGAAGACCTGTCGGCGCCAAAGTTTATCCTGACTTCCTGGGGAGTCGGCTATCGATTCAACGAAGAGCTTTAACACACGCATCCAATGTTTATACAAACCCTCCGCGGCAATAAGTTATTCTGGAAAATTACGGCTGTATTTTCCGGCGTTCTACTCGTAGTCGGAACGGTGTTTATGCTGATCGGTTCCCGTTTATCCAACGCGTATTATATGGCGGCTCACCAGGAGCTTTACGGAAATATCGCGAATCACCTGGCTACGTTTACCCAGCCGCTGAAGAACGGCCAGCCCGATACGACCGTCACCCACGACATTATCCATTCGATCATGGTTGCCAACCCCAGCGTTGAGGTTTATCTGCTGGATACGACGGGTAGGATTACGGATTTTGTTGTTCCCGATAAATCGGTACATCAGCGGCAGGTCGACATCGCCGTTGTCAAAAAATGGTTAAAAGCAGGACAGGACGAACGGCCGCTGGGTACGAATCCGAAACAGCCTGAAGAGCTCAGTATTTTTTCCGCAGCACCCGTCTACGAACGGCATCAGCTGACGGGCTATGTGTATGCCGTTCTCTCGAGCGAGCGGCAACGGCAAATTCTGAGTGCCTTAACCAGTAACCTTACGTACCGCATTGGGCTTTACGTTTTCCTGGGTACGCTCCTGATTGCCTTCATCGTCGGGGTAGTCACGTTCTTTCTGCTGACCGATACCATCAGTCAGATTGTGGCCGTCGTCAAGCGGTTCAAAGAAGGCGATTACACCGCCCGCATTGCCGGCCCTGTGACGGGGAACCTGGGTTTACTGACCTTGACCTTCAACGATATGGCGGATGTCATTGTAGCTAACTTCGATAAGATTACGGCAACCGATAAGTTCAGGCAAGAACTTATCGCCAACGTATCCCATGATCTACGCACGCCTTTGTCCATCATGCAGGGATACGTCGAAACCCTGCTCCTTAAAAAGCAGCAACTGACCGAACTGGAAAAAGATAATTACATGGGTATTGTTTTGGATAGCACCAAACGGCTTTCGGGACTGGTCGATCAGTTTTTTCAGTACGCCAAGCTGGAGGCTAACCAGATCGTTCCGGAAAAAGAACAGTTTTTGATTACCGAGCTAACATCCGACATTCTCATGGCCTATCACCTCAAGGCCGCCGAACGCTCGATCGATCTGGCCATGAAAACGAAAGAAACCCTTTCTCCCGTCTTTGCCGACATTGCCTTAACCGAGCGCGTACTGCAAAATCTGCTGGATAACGCGTTTAAATTTACGCCGGATGGGGGGCAGATCACCGTAGAGCTGGAACAGGTAAAGACCGGCGTACTGGTGAAAGTAGCCGATACGGGCTTTGGGATTGCGCCGGCCGACCAGCCTTATATCTTCGAGCGGTACAAGCAGTTTCACGGGCAGCAATCCCCCAAAAAAGGCATGGGCATTGGCCTGGCCATTGTCAGAAAAATTCTGGAATTACACCAGACCGTCATTCATGTCCACAGTGTACTCGGGCAGGGGACATGCTTTTGGTTTGAATTGCAGACATCGACGCGAATGCAGAGTGCCAAGACATCGGTTTCCTAATTCGTCGGAATGGCCGGCCACGTTCAATAGCCAGATCTGCAACTGCTCGACGAGCCAGTTCTATAGCTGCCCGGTCGTGAACAGGTTCATAACAGACGTCGCCATAAGGTTTCCGGTATATCGGTTCAGACACACCGCTTAGTAAGTAATCTGACTGGTAGACTGGTCAAACTGCTATTTTCATAAGGACGCATCCAGGGTTCTGGCTGTCGTATCCATATGAAATTCGGCTCCATTGCTTTTGCTTTAAGTTATCCAGTCTTAATCGCCAGTACGGTCTATGCCCAAAGTCGGCCTGCTCAATGGCATCACCTCGATCCGACCACCGATACCGTGATCGGCATCTGCACCTGGCAGGCTTATCAACTCCTCAGTAGCCTGCCCAAACCGCCCACGCAGCCCGTTATTGTGGCCGTAATCGATGGCGGTATCGACACCACCCATGAAGACCTGAAAGCCGTCTTGTGGCATAATCCCAGGGAAATTGCCGGTAACCGGAAAGACGACGATGGCAATGGCTATCCCGATGATGTATACGGCTGGAACTTCATGGGTAGTCCCGACGGACATAACTACGTTCATGACCAGAAAGAAGAAACCCGTTTATATGCCCGGTACGAAGCAGAAAGTGGATTTTGCCAGTTTGTCTAAAACGGGGGCGATTGTCAATCTGTATGAAGCCGTCAAGCTGGCGCTGAGCGAGCAGGGTTCAAAAAAATGAGCATACGGCCGCCCATTTGAATTAGTACGATACAGGAGGATCATAACGTTCATTATACACTTGCTTCAATCTTTTCTGAACGCATGTTCTTACTTTATGCCATGGAGTGGCAAATTTAACGAACGGGATGAACTGCCAGCAGGCCGATCAAGCTGGCCCGGGAAAGATCCTTCCGGCCTGCTCAAAAAAGATAAAACTCGCTCCAGTATAAACACTAAAGGCTAAAAATAAGTAGTCTTTCTAGTACCTTCCCTGGTTCGCTTAAAGTTGGGCAACTCTATAGCGCGCAGGTTCCGGGTGTAGAAAGCCTGAATGACCAGGCGGCAGGCCAGGCTGAAATTTCTGCGTGTACCCAACTCAATCCGGTTTAAATCATCTATAGCCCATTCGTTTTTGAGTGGAATTTTCCAAGCTAAATTCCCCGTGATGTATCGTTTTCGAACCTTATTTTTATTGATCATACTGGTTTTGGCAGGCGCCAGAGCTGACCAGCCAGCTGACCAGCTCATTGGCCACTGGCAGTTTCCCTCCGGGGGCTCCAGCGTGGTTATCTACCGGCAGGCCGGCCTCTACTTCGCCCGGGTAGCCGAGGTAGACCAGGCAGGAAAGCAGAACTTCGGGCTGGTAAAAGATAGTCTCCTCATCCGTAACCTTCGCTACGATGGCCAGCTGTGGTCCGATGGCCGCTTAACTCATCCTAAAACGGGGATTGCGCTGCGTGTCGAGGTCGAGATGGATCAGCCCAATGCGATCACGGTGACGGTTTACAAGGGCTTTAAGTTTCTCAATCGAAAATTCATCATGACGCGTCAGGCAAGGGAGTAGACCGGCCAGTAACCAGGGGCATCCAGTCCGCACTAAGCAGTGCTCCTTACTCGTCAAATTCTTCTATTCATCCCAGCCCGCTGGACTCGATCAACCTGCTCTCTCCGGGGATTTTGCCCATGAAGTACAGAAAAGAAAAAATGAGTAAGGAGTTTACCAAACACTTATTTGATTTTAAGGGTAAGCACACCCCCTTTCACATGGTGGTGCATCATTTTACCGATACAGACAAGGGGGGACCTCACTGTCATCCCTTCCGGTTCCGAACCCATATCCTGACAGGGGGCTATACGGAGCGTGTTTATCAGCTGACGGAAAATGGAAACTGGCACTATACCGACGTGTTTCGCGCGCCTGGCACCACGCACGTTGTCGAAGCGGATTGCATCCATGAACTGATCCATTTGCCGGCTGGCGAGTGCTGGACGGTAATGATTCCCGAAGCGAAGGTACGGGAGCCCCGGTTTTGGCGATTTACTTCTGAAGGCGCTTTTTCCCGGGTTTGGAACAAGCGAAAATGGGTCAAACAGGAGTTATAAAGTTGAACTGCCAGCGGCTGAGTCGATAGGAACCATAGCCTGAAAAGTATCCGAACAACTAGTAATTCGGTGAAAAGAGGCAATTAGGGGTAAATCTAAAAAAACGGACCGCAGTGACGCAGGGGGCCTGTGCCAACCACTAAATTCACGGTCGACCGCTGCCGTCATTTGAGAGAAAAATCAATCTCGTAAACTCACACACACCGCAGAAAACTAGACGTTGATTTCTGATCGGGCCCGCAACGGCGGGCGGTCCGCGCCGACGACGATAAAGCCTTCATGTATCTGGCTTGTCAACTAACGGGTTTACCTGTGAAGCAATTCCCTACGTTGCCGGTGGCAACAGAATGGTAATCTGCATAAATTATCCATTTTTTAGGTGAGAGACCCAGGCCGGTACTACTGGCTTTACGTATAAAACTACCGGTGTTTATGGCAGCCTGGTGGTTGAAGAGGGCACATTGGTTTTTTCACTTACCAGCGGCCAGGCGGTCGTTAAAGGGCGGTATTTATTAGTCTGGAAAAGGGTGAACGGGGGGCTGAAAATATGTCGGGATACGTTAGCTGCTGCTGGTAAATACCCTTGAAGATGACCTACAATTGATAGATTTATACCAATTGTACCGGTAATTTCTCCTGCTCATTTTTATCGCCCGAAAGCCCTGCTCATTTATTCGCTCTCATATGATGACGTATATCTAACTTTTTCTACTATATTTGAATATTATAATATAATAAATTCAATTATGGATAGTCCACTGCATCGCTATAAAGCCGAGTTTTTTAAGACCCTCGGACACCCCCTCCGTTTAGCCATATTGGACGCCCTACGCGCGGGGGCCTTATCGGTTACCGAACTACAAACGGTCACTGGTGCGGATCAATCCATGCTCTCCCAGCATTTAGCCCGGCTTCGAACGATGAATTTTGTTACCGCCCGCCGGGAGGGAACAACCATCTTCTATCAGGTGCATGATCAGGATATCTATCAATTTCTGGATCTGGCCCGCCAGATTTATGGTCGTCAATTAAAGCGTTCAGAAGACATTTTGACCGAGTTGAATCAGGCTTAACTCTCCGGTGCATACCCATTCAAAAGAATTTTTAACGCATTGAACCCATGAATGGACAAGCTGTTTCCCCAAAAAATCAATCCCCTATTCCGGGAGGAACATCTCATCCAGTGTTTTCCGAACAGACCGTCCTGCACGAGTTAAAGTACTACCTGCCTGCGCAGGCTCCTCTGAAAGACTTTATTCACCATAATCCCTTACATGGTTTTCAACACCAGCCCTTTGAACGGGCTATTCAGCAGGCGGCTGAATTAGTGGGCTACCGCGTTTTATTTTCCCTGGAAGAGTTTCGCGCCCTATATGCCGCTGGGCGAGTGTCGGAAACTTTACTGGATGCCGTATTAATTGAACGAAAAGGGGTTCATCACCAGGCCGTCTGGAAGTTTAACCTGCTCCGAAAAACGTATCCTGTCCTGGCTTCCCCTCGAATTGGGCGGTTACGGGAGGGGTGGGAATTGCACTACCAACTGGATCTTGATGCGTTGGTTCACCCAATTCTGTTTCGATTACTGGGCAGCTTTCTGGATCAGGGAATTGCGGTGTCGGCTTTCCCGTATCGGCATCTGGAGTTTCTGTCGGCTGTCCGGGCTATGGAGCAGAGTAGTCTGGTCAGTCTATTTCGGTCAAAACGAGTTCGCCGTCTTTTCCACTCGAAGGCGTACGCCATCCCTGATTTGCTTACCCTACTGGTTGGTCAGGAATCGCTCTATAAACAATACCTCTTTGATCAGCAGCTGGCCCACCCCGGCTGGTCGGGTATGGTAGCGGTGATTGAGGATCAGCCTCAGTCGTTGCTGGACCCCAGACGTATTTCCCTACAGGAAGTTATTACGCTGGAGCTGTTGCTCGAAATAGATGCGTTAGATACCCGATTCGGCGAACATTGGCAACCATTAGGCCATTATAACGTAAGCCCATCCATTGACCTGTTTGCCCCCACTGTTCCGACAGAGCAGTGGGAAGTGCTTTGTCTTTGGCAGCAGGCCTATGAGTGGAGTTATTACGATCAGGTATTGGCCGGGCTTCAGGTGGGGGCTGCCGAACCGGTTTTACCGACCAAAAGCTTCCAGGGGATTTTCTGCCTGGATGATCGGGAATGTTCGCTGCGACGCTACCTGGAAACGATGGACTCCGCCTGTGAAACCTTTGGCACGCCGGGGTTCTTCAACGTTGACTTTTTCTTTCAACCCCAGGGAGCCAAGGCCTACACGAAACTTTGCCCCGCTTCGGTTACGCCCCGTCACTTGATTAAAGAACTGGAAGAGGCCGGGAGCTGGCTAAAAAGCATTCATTTCAACAAATCGTCCCTAACCTTACTACGAGGGATTGTCATCAGCCAGACCGTAGGATTTTGGTCGGCCCTCCGACTTTTATTGACGGTAGTTCGGCCGGCAATGGGCCCAGGAATGGCCTCCTCCTATCAGCATATGCAACCGGGGTCCTGTCTGACGGTGGAGCAAACCTACCTGTGCCAGGAGAATGGCTTGCAGGTTGGCTTTAACCTCGACGAAATGGCCGAACGGGTAGAAGGTTTACTAACCAGCATTGGCCTGGTCGGCGAGTTTGCCCCGATTGTGTACGTGATTGGCCACGGAGCCAGCAGCGTGAATAATCCGTATTATGCTGCCTATGATTGTGGAGCCTGTTCGGGGCGACCCGGATCGGTTAATGCGCGGGTCATCTGCCAGATGGCGAATCATCCGGGCGTGCGCGACCGACTACGGCGCAAAGGCATCGTCATCCCTGCTGAAACGCAGTTTTTGAGTGGTCTTCATGACACCACCCGCGATGATATCTGCTTTTACGACGAAGTGTTGTTATCGCCCGCTAATCAGCAACGCCATCAGCAACATATAGCTTTATTCAGGCAGGTACTGGATCAGAATGCGAAAGAACGATCCCGGCGTTTCGAGTCCATCGATAGCCACCTGAGTGCCACCGCGATTCATGCCAAAATTCGCCGACGATCCGTATCGTTATTCGAGCCTCGTCCCGAACTCAATCATGCCACCAACGCCGTCTGTCTGATTGGGCAGCGCAGCCTGTCCCGGAATTTATTTTTAGACCGCCGATCCTTTCTCAATTCCTACGATTATCGGCTTGACCCAACAGGGCAACTATTAGCCCGTGTCGTGCAGGCGGCTACGCCGGTGTGTGGCGGTATTAACCTGGAATATTTCTTTTCGCGGGTCGATACCCAGAAACTGGGGGCCGGTAGTAAGCTGCCCCATAACGTGGTGGGCCTGATTGGTGTGACCAATGGCTTTGATGGTGACTTGCGGCCTGGTTTGCCAACCCAAATGACGGAAGTCCATGACCCGATTCGGCTGCTGATGGTCATTGAACAGACGCCCGATGTCGTCCTGAAGGCGATTCGACAGTCGCCCCAGACCTATGAGTGGTTTCTGAACGAGTGGGTTCATCTGGTTGTCGTTCATCCGCACACGAGGGCGCTTAGCCGGTTTAAATCGGGTACGTTCCGGGCCTATCATCCCTGCCAGAAACAGGTGGAGACGATTGCCGACCTTCCCGCGTCGGTAGCTTCCGATCCGACCAATTTCCCCGTGTATCGGCTCGCTGAAAACTTTTGAATCAATGGAACAGCTACTGCCTCTTTTTGTCATCATTCCCTTCCTCGGCCTCTTCGTAGGGGTCTGGATAGCCCATTCGAATGAATCCACCATTGCCTGGACGGCCATAACCACCCTTGGTCTTCATTTGGCCGTTGTGATAGCCTTTGTAGCTTACTGGATGTTTCGAGGCCATCCGACGCTCACCCTAACCAGCCTCGAACTGGTTGCCACGAACGATTATCGCTTCGTTCTGGATTTTTACTTTGACCGGCTTACGGCAGTCTACCTGTTGGTGGGTGCCTTACTGATCCTATTGGTGGTGATCTATAGTCGGTATTATTTACACCGTGAGCGAGGGTATAAACGCTTCTTTTTTACGACGCTTTTCTTTTATCTGGGCTACGTCCTGATTGTGGTGGCCGGAAATCTGGAAACGATGTTTATAGGCTGGGAATTGATTGGGCTCTCGTCGTTTCTGCTGATTGCTTTTTACCGGGGCCGCCACTTACCCGTCCAAAATGCGCTAAAAGTATTTTCGGTGTATCGGCTGGCCGATGTAGGGCTATTGCTGGCAATGTGGATGAGCCACCATCTGTGGCAGGAGACGATTACGTTTGCCGGGCTGACTGATTATGAGCGGGTGCATGACCAGCTTCAGGCTCATAGCTGGCTTGGTTTGTTTGTTGCCGGCATGATTCTGTTGGCCGCTATGACCAAATCGGCTCAGTTTCCATTTTCGGCCTGGCTTCCCAGAGCCATGGAGGGCCCAACCCCGTCGAGCGCTATCTTTTATGGATCGCTGTCGGTGCATATCGGCGTTTTTCTGCTCCTGCGAATGGCACCGTTGTGGGAGCAACAACAACCTATTCGACTTTTAATGGGGGGAATCGGCGTAGCGACCAGCCTGATGGGGACTGGAATAGCCCAGGTTCAGGCCTCCATTAAGAGTCAAATTGCGTATGCCTCTATTGCTCAGATTGGGATTATGTTTCTGGAAATAGCCCTGGGTTTTCCTACCCTGGCCCTGATTCATTTTGCGGGGCATGCGTTTCTGAGGACGTATCAGTTGCTGGTATCGCCGTCTATTGTCAGTTATTTGATCCGGGAGCAAGTCTATAATCCTGTTCCGTTGGCTTCCTCCAGCGTGTGGCCCAGGCGCCTGAGGGATACCTGGTATGTACTGAGCTTGCAGGAATGGAACCTGAGTGCCCTAACGTACCAACTGCCGCATCGACTAATCAACTGGCTGGGTCAGCACCTTTCATTCTTGTCCCCAAACCGGGTCATGGCTCTGGGTCTACCGCTCTATAGCATCGGTTTACTGGGCGCTTACCACCAGGAGAGTCTCCCATATTCTCTAAAACATTACTTAGCTATCTTTTTCGCACTGATTGGGTTCCTGTTCGTCGTACGTTCCTTCACCAAGCGGAAAAACGTATGGTTGAGCTGGTTGTTGGTGGTGATGAATCCTCTCTGGATTGCCCTGGCCGTAGCCTATAATGAGTCATTTGCCTTTAGCCAGGTTCATCTATATCTGAGTGGGGTTGTGGTGGCTGGCCTGGCGGGATATGGTTGTCTCCATTGGCTCGATTCCCGGAGGGGTAGCCTCCAACTGAGTCAGTATTCCGGTTATGCGTATCCCTATCCCAGGCTGGCTTTCGGCTTTTTACTGTGCTGTCTGGGGGTAGCTGGCTTCCCCATTACCCCAACCTTTGTGGGAGAAGATTTACTGTTTAGCCACATCCATCCTCATCAGGCGACGCTGGCTATTTTGGTTACCCTCAGCTTTATTCTGAACGGCCTTTCGACGATTCGCCTGTATGCCAGGATTTTTTTAGGCCCCTGGCCTGATACTCCCTATGGTACGGCCAACCGTTCCTCATGATGGGCTTTTAGTCAACTGGCCGCCATCCAACTTTATTACTGATGCCCATCTATTTCATTAACGGCAACATTACCTATGAAAACCATTTATCTGCGACTTACCAATCAGGTTCTAGCCCAAGGGATTGTTCGTTCGACAGCCCTCCAGCCCACGGCTGATCTTCGGCAGGATCTGGCCTATGGCCCCGCCGACATTAGTGAACTGGCCAGTTTAATGGAGCGTGAATTGAATGTGTCTATCCCTGCCGAGGACTACGCTCGATTTACGACGCTCTATGAATCATGCAGATACCTGAAGGAACGGCTCCAAACAACTTGCTAACAGACCATCCGTTTGCTATTGCCCTGATCGGCATTCATTCTGTTAGTACTCACTATTTTTTCCAGACTAATTTTTTTGATCGTATGAGTCACCCCATCTACACTGAAATTCCCGATACGTCCGACTTAACCTATTGGGAGATCAAATTACAAGACAGTCAGCTGCGTTGCATCACGTTTGTGCCCCGCGATAAGGAGTTACATCAACAGCTAAAGCGAAAAGCATGGGTGGCTAAGACGGCCCACGCCCGGAATCGGAAACACTAAGTTGTGGAGGAGGTAGGTTAAGGTTGCTCTTTGGTACTTCCAACCTCACCGGAACTTATCCAATACCCTGTTTATGAGGATACAGCCTTGGACTTTACCGCACAACATGCGCCTTCCAGGCGGCCCTTTTACATGGCGAATGCAAACGATCGCAGGGCGCATCGTGAATTATTTATGTTTCGGCAAAACGGATCGCGGTGCCGAATTTGATGGTCGGCACAAGCCGCTCTGCGCCACTGCGGTCCGTTTTTTAGCTTTATCCCAATAGGACAGGCCAATTTGTAAAGTTGGGTAGTATGGTGAGCGGTTGCGTTTTTGGTGGTGGGTAAACTCAAAGGCGTTTTAGCTTAAGTAGTCATGTATACAAGCACTGATCAACGATGAAAACGACTTCCTTTTTCCTTGACCTACGTTCCTTTTTATTAGGTGCTCTGACGCTACTCGGCGTTGGGCTGCTTACCAATTTTGCGCCTGCCCGGGAGCACCCAGCCGCACAAGCCATAAACGAGAGTCGACGCTACCAAGCCGTTACGGGCGCGCAGGGTTCGATCATCCTCGATACGCAAACCGGCCAGTATATCCTGGTCTATGGTCCCGGAAAAGGACTGCGGACTAAGTTTGATTTTAATGAAATGGAACCGAAGGCCAGATAACGTTTTAGAGGGATCATTCACTCGACATGGCCTATTAACCGATGCTTACCAGTAACGCTAGGTTCAGTCGGCTTAAATCTCTGGGCAAAGTGGCGGTTGCTGTCGCTTTCATATTGGGTATTCGAGCGCTCATAAAAGCGAGCCCAGGAGTCGCTTGCACGAAAAACCCGGACTACGTCACGGGGTAAGGCTCCTGGCGAGAGGCCGGAAGAAAAAGAGTTATCTGCGTAGGGACCAGATTACGTACCCTGTGGTTGATGATGCTACCGTAGTCAAGTGGAGGCCGTAAGTTGACTCAACCGTGTACCGGTATAGCCCCTGTCAGGAACAATGAGTCGGCTTATGGGCATCATAGCGAATAAAGAAGTTTATCCAGGTTAACCTGGCCAGCCGGAAAACGACCGGTGTCAAGCCGATGATCAAGCTGATCAATAGCGTTAAAAAATAAGTCAAATCCCATTCCAGGACTAGTTCTAAGATCACAAAGCAGCTCACAATCAGAGCCGTATAATAAGCGTAACTTACGTACAGCGCGCCCGTGTAATAGCCTGGCTCACGCTCAAAGCGTTCGTCACAACAGTTACAGTGGGGATTCATCTGAGCAAACCGCTTGAGGTTATAGGGGTTGTTGACGGCAAAGAAGTTACCCCTCTGGCAACGGGGGCATTTATTGAACAGGATGCTATATAGTTTGGTACCTTTTCCCATTGTATTGATTGGATTGCGGAGTGCATTTTCTTCGCCAGTCCAGATGCCTCGAGCCAACCACGCCAGTGAGACCAGGAGGCAGACGAATCTGCCCTGATTACCCATAAGAAGGGTACTTTGTTTGGATGAGTTAGGCTACTTCTTCATGTTGGCGTAGGTATGCCGGCTATTTTGCCCTTGCGGAAGCGAATTGTCAGCCTGGACCGTAGCAAACGCTACGCATTGGGTGATCGACAGAGAGGCCCTGAAACAAATTGCTCGCGAATTAACTGCCTCAAAAACAGTCATATATAAGCTATCTCCGCTAATCAGGGTTGACATAGACGCTTCAGTTCAAAACCAAGTCGGCACAACCTGTAATTATTGTGCCTGGATCGGTTGAGTGATTGATTTTCGGCTCACCCATATTTCTTACTGTTTATTCTTTTCCTTCTTCCGCCCGAATGGGCGCCAGTGGTAGGAGTCTTTCAGTTCAGCGCACCAGCGGTAGTTCCTGCATATAATAAGGGCATAGACTCGAGTAAGAAAACAACCTGTCTGAATTGCTCGAACCGATTGCGCATGGCAAGGAGAAGAGGGGAGTCTTGCTCATTGCTATGCTCGACCGGCTGACGCGCCAGGTGACTCTGTACATTAAGAGAGTTGGGCGTCGGGTTTGTCTGCGCCCATATGCCCGAAGCCAATACACTCACTATCGGCGTAACGGCGACCCGCTGGCCAGTGTCAGTCCGGACACCGTTTTAGAAACGATTGACTCTGCTTATCGAAAGAAGCGGCCAGTCTATCATCCGGATAAAAGAGGTAGTAGTCAGGAGTTAGAAAAGCTTCAGGCTGCTTATCATCCGGTACAAGCTAAGCGCCTGGTAGTTGTGCTTTGGGTAGTGTTTTGTGAGCTGCTTACGAATGCGCACTTTCCTGTAAACTAAAACGAAACAACTATCTTGACGGCTTGATGGAAAGAGACTCTTACTGAAATGCCCCTTATCCCTTAACTAAATTTCGGGTCGGAATGCTTAGCTATCAACAGAGAATGCAGCACTATGAGCTCACGATTGCTCAACTCGATAAAAGCTTGCAGCGGCTTTCTATTCTTCGATTAACGATTTTTCTTGGTGCTGCCGGCCTTATCTTGCTGCTGGCCAATGAGCATTTCCTTCGCCTGCTGCTGTTAGTAGTCCCCTTAAGTATGCTAACTTTTGGTCTGATTTACAACCGGTATAAGCGTACGGTCCAGCAACGCCAGCACCTTACCTACTTACAGCATATCAATCAGCAGGAACTTGATCGGCTCGATAACAAACTAACGGATTTGCCTACTGGACAAGCCTTTATGGATCAGCAACATGCCTATCTGGCCGATTTGGACATTTTTGGCCCTCATTCGCTTTTCCAATTACTGAATCGAACAACTACTGAATCCGCAACGAGGCAACTAGCCCAATGGCTGGCTCAGCCTGCTGCCAAAGAAACAATTCTGGAGCGTCAGCAAGCCATTCAGGAATTGATCCCGAAACTAGACTGGCGACAGGAGTTTCAGGCGTCGGGCATGCCCTTTACCAATGTCCGAAATAAGTATGACCAACTGCTGAGTTGGGTCGAAAAGCCCGTGCAGTTGTTACCCCGTCAACGTGCGTATGTGCTGCTGGGTATCGGCCTGGCTTGTTTAGCCATTAGCGCTGCCACCCTTTTTATTCGCCATTTGATTCAATTTGCTTATCTGGGAGGTTCTTTTTCCATTGGCTATTTGCTTCCATTGATACTCGCCCTGCTGATTAACCGATTGATCTTAAGACGAGTCAGGCCCCTGGCGGAAGACATTACGGAGAGCCTGCGTCACCATGTCAAAACCTTGGGAGGCTACCACGCCCTCATCGATCGAATTGAATCAGAGGTATTTACTTCTCCCGTTCTCCAACGGCTACAAGCAAGTTTTCGCCAGGACCACTATTCTGCCGGGAAAGAAATTAATCAGTTGAAGACCATACTGGAGGTGTTTCAGCAGCGAGGCACGCAAAAAGCCTCCATTGGCGGCAATGATTTTTACCGCCTTTTCAACAATTTCTTT
Organism: Spirosoma koreense; assembly: GCF_054777875.1. Taxonomy (NCBI): domain Bacteria; kingdom Pseudomonadati; phylum Bacteroidota; class Cytophagia; order Cytophagales; family Cytophagaceae; genus Spirosoma; species Spirosoma koreense. Next base: position 119,230 of record NZ_BAAHAC010000005.1, read on the forward strand.
TTAGTTGATATCTATTGGATACTGCTAACGGAAAACTGGAAAGATAAGAATCGATTCAAGCTGGAAAACTGGGTCTGGTCCGTCAGTGAATTCGAGGTGTTGAGTAGTGTGGCTGGTTTTGCTTATTCCAATCCAGGTTTTGTGTTCCCTCAAATTAGGGAAGAGCCCTATTGGATCGATTTTACTGGTCTGGGTCACCCCTTGATCCATTCCGACAAGCGCGTTTACAATGACTTTGCCTTAACGGGACGCGGAGCCATCGTCATGATAACCGGATCCAACATGGCGGGCAAAAGCACCTTCCTGCGAACCCTGGGTATCAATCTGGTTTTAGCCTTGATGGGAGCTCCCTGTTGTAGCAGTAGTGGGCAGGTGTCTGCTCTGCAGTTGTTTACCAGTATGCGTACCCAGGATAATTTAGCTGAAGGGGTTTCTTCGTTTTATGCGGAGTTGAAGCGGATCGGGCAACTGCTGACCTTGCTTGTAAGCGGTCAGGTGGTCTTGTTTCTATTGGATGAAATGTTCAAGGGTACCAATTCGCAGGACCGTTACAAAGGGGGCGTGTCTTTAATCAGGCAGTTGGCGGATCTGAATGCTTTTGGGCTAATTTCTACCCATGATCTGTCGTTAGCCAAAGTGGCCAGTAGTTACCTGGCAGTCGTCAATTACAGCTTCAATAGTGAACTGGGCGGGGGGAGAATGCTTTTCGATTATAAACTCACCCCGGGTTTATGTCGAGATTTCAATGCAAGCGAATTAATGAAGACGAGTGGCATCAACATTTTATCGGATCTGGAAGACTTGCCCCTATAGGCCTGTCTATTCACCTATGGATGAATAGACAGGTGCCAGATTATATTTCAGCGTTTCAGGAGATTATATACGTTCAGCCGCCAAGCCCTTACTAGTTCTTTTGCACGCTAGCCAGCAGGTCGTGAGGATAGCCCAGTTGAATAGCACTCAACTCATCCAAAACCTGTAACTGGTCCGCTGATAAGCCAATAGCGGCCGCCCGCAAGCTGCTCTCCAGATGCGCCAGTGTGCGCGCCCCAATGATCGGAAAAACGCCCTTGTGCAAACCCCAAGCCAGCGCCAGCTGCTCCGGCGTAGCGTTGAGCTCACTGGCCATCAGTTCCAGTTGATCCAATATTGCCTTTGCGCGCTCATCTTCCTGGTAAGTGTCCGCCGAAGACAGTGTCAGTCAACCCAATGCTCCTTGCCGATATTTTCCCGTTAGTAAGCCGCCAGCCAACGGAGAATAGCCCATCTTACCCAAACCGAAGTGCTCCGCCATTGGGATCAGCTCCCGTTCAGCTGACCGTTGCATCAGGCTGTATTCGTATTGGATAGCCGTCAGCGGTATAGAAGCAGCGATCATCGCTGCTTTCCAGGCCGGAAAGTTGGCCAAACCCACGTACAAAATTTTACCAGCGGATACCAGATCTTCCAGCCCTCGAACCATTTCCTCTAACGGGGTGACCCCATCATTAAAATGGGGCATATACAGATTGATATACTCCGTCTTCAGACGTCTCAAGCTGCCCCCAATGGCCTGACGCATCGCTTTACGGTGATTACCCGCATTGGCCAGCGAGGGATTCGCCTGACTGCTTCGGGTATACTTAGTACAGATAATAAAATCGTGTCGGTTGTGCTCGGTAAAGCGACCAATCGTTTCTTCCGATTCGCCAAACTGATACTGGTCAGCGACATCGATAAAATTGCCACCTGCATCGGCATAAGCCGACAAAATATGAAGGGCTTCCTGGGCCGCCGTGCCATACCCTCGGCGGTCTCCTAACTGCGAGCCACCCAGAATAAGCGCACTGGCTGGTAATCCAGTTTGGGTTCCAAATAGTTTGTAGTTCATCCTGCAAAAGAAGCCTTAAGTCAAATCGAGTCAAGTAGGGCTGAATTTAGCCGTAGCCAATAGCGTCTGTGAGGGTGTATCTTTGTGGGATGTACGAGCGAAAATTACCCCTCGAGCTGGACTGTGGTCTGCACCTGTTTATGGAAGTGATGAATGGGAAGTGGAAGCTTAGCCTCATTTGGAGCATCCATTCGGGCATCCGGCGCCCTGGTGCCTTGCATCGTAAATTATCCCGAGCGTCGCGCCGATTGTTAGATACCCAATTGAGCCAGTTGGTCGAGCAGGGGATTCTCTCCAAAATTAGCTTTGATCAAAAGCCACTGAAGGTGGAATATCGACTCACCGCCTTAGGTGAAACCTTGATACCTGTAATTGAACTGACCGCGCAGTGGGGTGAGGCCCATCGGGATATACTGGAACCGCTCTTCACCAAGGAGCGGTCAGCATCGGCCTAATTGAGCCTTTCTTTTACGCCCTGCTCACTGTTTCTGGCGCTATGGTGCTGGCAAATGCCAGTTTACGCTGCACCTCTCAGAGCCTGCTGCGAAAAAGCTGAAGGAACGAATAGTCGATTATACCGGGGTTGATTTATTTGTAATCCGCTTTACCCGGCAGAGCCTGGCCGGAAAGAGTAAGTCACACAGGAAAGTACACGCTGAAAGTAGCGCCCTGCCCTGGCTGGCTGGTGGCCGTAATCGCTCCGCCGTGGTCAGCGGCTACCTTTTCACAAATGGCCAGGCCGATGCCCGTACCTGCGTATTCGCTCTTGCCATAGAGCCGTTGAAACACCTGAAAAATTCGATGCAGGTACTTCTCATCGAACCCTACGCCGTTATCGGTTACGTTGATTCGATGGTAGCTTTCAGTCAGTCGCGTTGGTTTAACCACAAGCGGTAGCTGCACCCCCGGAATTTCCTGATAGCCGACCCGAATAACGGGGGGCAGGCTTTTTTGCCGGAATTTAAGGGCATTACTGAGCAGATTCTGAAACAGCTGGTCTAGCTGAGCCGCATCCCCCGAAATAGTGGGTAACGGCTCAACGTGAATGACCGCTTCTGTTTCGGCGATAATGAGTTCCAGGGTAGTCAATGCCCGGTCTACTACCTCATTAAGCGCTACAGGTTGAGTCGTGCTGCGATGGCTCGAGATACGTGAATAGTCGAGGAGATCTTTAATCAGGGTCGACATACGGCTGGCTGCCGACTGCATGCGATCCAGGTACGCTAATTCCTCGTCGGGCATCGCTGCGAAGCGGTTTTTCAGCAGACTGCCAAATTGCTGGATCTTGCGCAGGGGTTCCTGCAAATCATGGCTGGCCACATAAGCAAACCGCTGAAGGTTATCATTCGAACGGTTGAGCGCTTCATTGGCTAACGCTAAAGCCTCATTACTACTCTTTAGTTGAGCCTGCGTTTGTTTCTGGACGGTCAGATCGGTGATGATCAGACTTAAACAGTTGCCCTCGTCGAGTACTAAAGGAGTAGCCGATAACAAACAAATCAGCGCCTGATCGGGCTGACCGATAGCTATTTCTGCCTTGCCCGAAGCCTGCCAGCTTTGCGCAAAAAACTCGGCATAAGCCGACTCATAGCCAGGAATGATGTAGTGGTCGAATCCAGACCCGACAACGCTCGGCAGGGGCTGGCCGACCATGGAAGCAAAGGTAGAATTACTGTAAAGAATAAGCCCCTGTTCATCGAGCGTCACGGCTCCCTCGTGCATCGTCTCGATAAAAACACGGTAAGTTTGATCGGCGGTTTTTAAGGTATACAGTTCATGCCCATGCTCACCTTCAACCACCAGCGCATCCACCTGCCCGGTTCGGATTGCCAGAATCGTTTCCGTCGTCTCCTCTAAACGCAAGCGTAATTGCTCATTTTCGGCAACTAACTGGTCATATGTTTTAGGTGGATTCATCAACCGGGTATACCTAATCCTTTTACTACCTTGTCCGTATCGGAGAGATCGCCAATGAACCGGCGCTCCGGCCAGGGGGCTTTTTTGATGAGTAAGGGCAGGGCGATCAGTTGCGCCGACTCGGCCAGGGACTTCTGCTGATAAACGTCAATTATTTCCAGGGAATACTGGCCCGGAAGATAAGTTTCGCAAATGCGTTTGATGTTGGTAATAGCCCGGACCGAATGAATCGACGCCCCTGTTGTAAATAAACAGAGTTCATAAAACTGACTTTCACCAGTCTGATTTTCATCCACACGCGCTACTGGCTGACTCATCTTATTTCTTCGCCGAGCGAATGTCTAAACCTACCAGAACCTTTTCTTCATTCGATAGATCGCCAATTATTTTGCGAATAGGTTCGGGTACCTTCTTAACCAGGGTTGGCACGGCTAAAATCTGATCGCCAGCCGCCAGTTGAGGTTGCACTAATAAATCAATTACCTCAATAACGTACTTTCCTGGCAAATGTTCTTCACAATATTTTTTTAGGTTACTCAGAGCCGTTACCGATTTTGTCGTCTTGCCGGCCACATATAGGCGTAATTCCCAGAGGTCTTCTTGTTCGTTCATCAATGGAATAGAGGGTAAATAATCCGCGGTTATTGACCAGTGTGTCGGTTGCGAATCAGCTGTTCCCGATTGCGCTCTATTATTTCTTTGCGAAGTTCTTCCTCAACGAAGGTCTTGTTCAATTCATCCTGCACAGATTCGAATTCTTCTTGCAAACTGGCAATCCGGGATTCGAGCACCGTCCGCTTGCGCTCGATTTCTTTGTCTTTCTGTGTGATCGCATGATCCCGGAGGGCCACTCCCGTTACCTCCTGCAGTTGCTGCGCTTCACGCGCCGAGCCGGTCAATACGCCGTCGGACCCCAGATATACATCGATCAGATCCATCCCGCTATCGGTAATGACGAACTCCCGCACCTGGTTGGAGTGCTTCATGCCCCTCGATTTCATAACATACAGCCCCCGGTTTCGCTCCCCGTTCGATTCGATATCCCGCACTAAAATCCAGGCATCGACCAGCGACGAAACCCCTTCGTCGGTTTGTTCGGTGACTATGGAATTCAACGATAGTGCCGTAAAATACACGGTGATCTGCTCGGCCTGTAAGAAGTCAATCAGTCGAATCAGCATCGACCGAACCTCACTCAGCGTGCCAATCGTAACCAGATTCGTGATGGGGTCGAGCACGACAATATCCGGCTTGAATTCATCGACAAACTTATGAATGGCTACTAGATGCATTTCCAGCCCATTGAGCGTTGGCCGGGAAGCTTTGAACTTGAGCAGTCCTTTATTCACATACGTCTGTAAATCGATCCCAATGGACTGCATGTTTCGGCAAATCTGCTGGGGCGATTCTTCGAAGGCTAAATAAAGTGCGCGTTCGCCCCGCTGACAGGCTGCCTGAACGAAGCTGGCCGCCATACTGGTTTTGCCCGTACCGGCCGTTCCCGATACCAGAATACTACTTCCTTTAAAAAAGCCTTTGCCACCCAGCATCTTATCCAAAGACGGAATGCCCGATGAAATTCGATCGTCGGAAACGGGGTGATCCAGCGTCAATGAGGTAATGGGCAATACCGAGATTCCGTCTTCGTCGATCAGGAACGGATACTCGTTGGTGCCATGCATCGACCCCCGGTATTTCACAATGCGCAACAACCGGGTTGAAATCTGATGATCGACCCGGTGTTCGAGCAGAATAACACAATCGGATACATATTCTTCCAGCCCGTGTCGGGTCAGGCTGCCATTGCCGCGTTCACCCGTGATGATGGTAGTTACCCCCTTTTCTTTCAGCCAGGTAAAAAGCCGCCGGAGCTCACTCCGCAGAATACTTTCATTGGTTAAGTTGGAGAACAGGTTTTCGATTGTATCCAGCACGACCCGTTTGGCGCCAATGCTATCGATAGCGTAGCCTAAACGAATAAATAACCCGTCCAGATCATACTCACCGGTTTCTTCGATCTCGCTGCGGTCAATATGGACATGGTCGATTTTTAGAAGCTGTTCGTTCTGCAGTTTTTCCAGATCGAAACCCAGCGACGCTACGTTTGCCGCCAACTCGTTTGCTTTCTCTTCGAAAGCCATAAACACGCCCGGTTCTTTGAACTCAGTGGCACCCCGAACGATAAATTCAATCGAGAATAAGGTTTTGCCACAGCCCGCCCCTCCGCAGATGAGCGTGGGCCGCCCTTTGGGTAAGCCCCCATTCGTTATTTCATCTAGACCTTCGATGCCAGTGGGAGCTTTGGGAAGGGAGGGGAGAGGCTGGATCGCACTCTGGTTACTTAATGAATTCATCAATGAATCAAGGAGGAAACCGCGAACTATAATCTATCTATTTCATTGTAAACATACCAAAAATTGGCATCCTCAAAATGTTGATTAAAATTAAGTTTAGTAACTTAAATAAGGAAGAATATGATTGAATTATGTCATATTTTTTACCTGTCAGCATAAACTCTTCAAAATCGTACAATCGTTTTTCCGTAAGCAAGTATCCCCCAACTTCTCAAAAACAGCCAGATCTATCTATCAGTACGGAAGACGAAAGCCACTTGTGCCTGAGTATGGCCTAAAAGCGAGGAATATAGCTCCTGCGGGTAAGCCCCCTTTCTGATCTATATATGACTGGCCAATAGCTTGATTTGTTTAGCCGCCCGATGCTCGCTGGCATGCATTCAGGAAAAAGGGACCGTTTTCTAACGTATATCGATCTTTTTGTTTTACAAATTAGTGCCGCTGCCGGAACACCATTGGTGCTTACTTATCATTCCTGACGGCCTCTCAGAAGCCGACAACACGCTTCGTTACTTCAGGAAACTACTTACGCCAATCTCAGATTTATCAAACCTTATTTCCTGATGACCGTTGATTCTTATAAAAGCCGTGAGCACGTTCTGAAAGGCGCCCGTACGGCTTTGAGAAAACGTTATTATTCATTCAGTACATTGATCATCACTCACTTAGTGTATGGAAACTGAGCCTACTCATGGTTTTTCCCTAACTATCGACAAATTAGTTTCTTTTCTGTTCAGCCGCCGGGAGACACTGTTGAATACCTGGCGGACAGTCTGCGAAGCCGACCCGGCGCTAAGTAAAGTCGGAGTGTTAAGCCGGGAAGAGTTTAATAACCTGCTTCCAATCATCCTCGATATTCTGGAACAGCGACTGCAGGGCAAAAAAGAAGAAACCGACCCGGCCGTAGCCGCCGAATCGCATGGCTTACACCGCTGGCAGAAGTCTATGAATCTGCCCGATTTGGTCAAAGAAATCAGCCACCTGGGCGTGGTCTTGTTCGAGGAGGTGAAGCTGTTTCGGTCACTACAGCCAGACTCAAACGCCGATGAGATTCTGAAAGCACAGCAACAGATCCTGGTGCTTATCAATGAGACCATCCGGGGGAGTATTACCAAACACGATGAGTTACAACGGCTTGAAGCAGCCAACCGGGTAGAAAGCCTGCAGCAGGCCTTGCAGGAAATGGAAGAACTGTCTCGCCAGCGCGCCGAATTGCTCCGGACCTCTTCGCACGATCTGCGCTCCGGGTTAGGTATCATCAGCGGGGCGGCCCAGGTGCTTAATACCGACGAACTGGGTCAGGAAGAGCGCCAGCAATTCGCCGAGATGTTAAACCGGAACATAACCAACGTTCGTGGCCTTCTGACGGGCTTGATCGATCTGTCCCGGCTGGAAGCCTCGCTGGAGTCGGTGCAAATGGAAGAAGTCGATGCGGCTCAGCTCTTAATCGAATTAGTAGCCAGCACCCAGCCGATGGCCAAAGAGCGGGGGTTGTTTCTGCGGGCCGACGGACCGCCCACTTTACGGGTAAAAACTGACCGGGTGAAAATTCACCGAATTGCGCAGAACCTACTGGTCAATGCGCTGAAATATACGACCTCCACCACCGACAAGCCGGGTATCGTATCGGTATCCTGGTCGTCGGAAAACGATTGGCGGTGGGGGTTCAGTGTGCAGGATTCAGGCCCCGGCCTACCGGCTGGCCTGCTGGAACTGTTTCATCAGCAACTCAAACCTGTCGTCGAAGAAACCAGCGTACTGTCGCCCGACGAAGGCCAGCCGATAGCGGCCCGGCCCAACTCACAACATGAAATTCCGGAGGGTCCCGCCTTAGCCAGTTTCTCGCCGGGCCCCAGTGGCGAAGGAGTCGGGCTGCAGATCGTCAAACGGCTTTGTGAACTGGTTGGAGCGAGTTTGGAGGTGGAAAGTATTGCTGGTCGGGGCACACTCGTACGCGTTCGCCTGTTGCAGCATCCATCGGCTTAACCCCCAATCCAGAAACCAGTCTATTCGGCCAGCTGACAGCCCAGTCATGAACAGGGCTGACCGGGTATCAACAGCCGAAGCCAGTGCATCGGGATGTAGCCGACACAATGAACGTGATTTATTACTTTCTGACTGGCAGCAGGTACCGACCAACCGGCCATATTCGCAAAAGAGGAACAGATAAACTCAAAAACCCTGTGTTTGACGACAATGACAAACACCGGGTGCTCATTTCACACTCACCGGTTGTTTGTTAGTCAGTGGGCGATTAACCAATAAGCTCACTCAGGTAAGCAATCGCGTCGGGAGCATGGAGAGCGGCTGTCGATTCCAGCGTTAGCCGGGCCGTTTCGGCGGCTCGGTTGCGCATCTGGGTTTCGTAGGCCGCAATGGCCGACCGTGAATCCGGAAAGTCATCATGGATAAGGCATTCACTTAGTTCCAGGGCGTCCAGCATGGCCATGTTTACTCCTTCGCCAGCGTAAGGGGGCATCAGGTGCGCGGCATCGCCCAGCAGGGTCAGGTTGGGTAAAGCGTCCCAGGTCTGATCCAGCGGCATGCAGTACTGCGGACGGGGCATGAACGGCGGGCTGGCTTTTTCGAACAACTCCTGCCAAACAGGATCCCACCCCGAGTAGGTCTCCCTGAACCAGGTAAGCACCTGATCTTTGTTCGAAAAGTCGATACCGCTCGTCTGAGCCCAGTTTTCATCGGTTTTGCAGCCGGTATAAAACACCAGGCTTCCATCGCCTTTGGCACTAACGATGAGGGTTTTTTCGTCGCCCATGGCAAATATTTTTCCACCTTTCAGCAACTGGTCCACGTGCGGGCTGTTGGTGGCCGAATCGTAGACCGTGCCTTCGACGACTGTAATACCCGCGTAAAACGGCTGGATGGGTGTGATATACGGGCGAATCTTCGAGCTGGCTCCATCGGCCGCAACGACCAGATCGGCCAGCGCTGAAGTGCCGTTTTTGAACCTCAGTTTCCAGGAACCATTTTCTGCGGAAAGACTGCTGAACTGGCTGTCCCACACAACGGTGCCGGGTTGTAGAGAATCCAGGAGTAGGTTGCGCAGGGGGCCGCGGTCGATCTCCGGGCGAAACAGGTCGTCTTTTTCGCCCGCATGTTCATCCAGGATGATCGTAGCGTATTTGTCGATAATGCGTACCCGGTCGGCACCGGGGCGGTAGCTGGCCTGAAAGGCGTCTGTCAGCCCGGCTTTTCGGAGCGCTTCCAGCCCTGAGTCGTCGTGCAGATCCAGGGTCGCCCCCTGTACTCTGACATCCCGGTTAAGGTCTCGTTCATACACCGTTACGTCGGCTCCTGCCAGTTGCAAAAGTCGGGCAAGGGTCAATCCGCCGGGGCCTCCACCCACGATGGCTATTTTCCTGTTGCTGATTGCTCTCATTGGATTTTATGAGTTGGATCGATGTTCATCGTATTTGCGCGTGATTCGTCATGGTCAAACTTTAGGTTTCCAGAAGCATTCCCCTGATAACTGCCTCGCAGCATTCCCAAACTACGTGTTGAGTGATGATCTGGTGGGGTCGTTCGGCGTGTTCGAAGTATTCATTTACCAAATCGAGCAGGGGTGCGAAAAGCAGTGCCCGGTGTACCTCCAGCGGGAATTTTCTGATGGTACCAGCCGTGGCATGCCGGTGAAAAAAGCGGTGAATCGGCGCGAAGAACTGGCCTTCCTGAATGTTTCGCTCCTGAAACGCTTTGTTCAATAAGGGCGACGATTTGCCGTACTGCATCAGCACGAAAGACTGCCGGTTGCTGATCAAATACCGGTACGTATTCAGCCAGATTTTTCTGACCCCTTCCGCAAAGCTCATATCCGGGCTGAAATTTTCGAGCACAGCCTGCTCATACGCTCCCAGCACCTCATCGATGAAAAGCTTTACCAGCAGATCATCCTTATCGGCGTATTTGATATAAATCGTACGGGGCGATACATTGGCCTCTTTTGCCAGCTTTTGCATGCTCAGGTTTTCCAACCCTTCCTCCGCAATGATTCGGAGAGCGATGGTACGGATGGCTTCCTCTTTTTCCAGATTCTTAGGTCTCATAGAACCGCTGTTTTTATGCCCGCTCGAACGATTGGCTTACCCGTTTGGGCGAGTATACTGTAGCCTGATACAAAGTAAGTAAATGTTTATTTACTAAACAAGCATCTGTTGTGCTTCGCAGAAATATGGCGCAGCGAACTGGCTGGAGCGTACGGATTATGGCGCGTTCACAAATCGGGTGTTTCCGGGCTTCACTGAAACGTAAAAGGGAGCCTGCTGGCGTACTGCATCTTCGGAATGATGCGCTTGAGTTCATCGACCAGTAACTCCTGGATTTCGTGAGCAGCGTCTGTGTATTATCGAACTGCCGTCATTCGTATCAGGCCGCTTTCAGGGGTGACAGGAAAAGCCTTGTGCTGATGGGCGTGGGTCAGACGCGGTCTTTGTCTTTACCAAGAATTCGTGTTCGATGGTGCATACCCCATTCACTCAGCGCCTGGATGATGCTGTCGAGAGAATGGCTGTATTCGGTCAACGTATACTCGACCGTAACGGGCGTGGTTGCGTAGACGCGCCGTACGGCGAATTCGTTCATTTCCAGCTCTTTCAGCTCTTTGCTCAGCACTTTAGCCGTGATGCCCGTCACCAGCCGTTGCAACTCCCGGAAGCGTTTGGGACCATCGCTCAGGGCAATGATAATAGGTAATTTCCATTTGCCATTCAGCACGTAAAGGGCATCCTGAACAGCTCGCAGCTTGCTGATACAGGCACTGGCCGAGTGATCTACTGGCGTACCCATAGCCGGCGCACCTTCATCCATAACCGTGTTCATAAATTAAAGGTATGCGCTAAGGATCATTTAGCCGCGTGGTATCCTAAAGGATAGCGGTATCCTTTGGGATACTGCTTCCTGATGGATAGTCGGTTTCGGTAGGTTTGTGGCATCAATCCGTAGCCGACAAGGCTACCTTAAACCGTACGACGATGAATCCAAAAATCACCCGTATTCTAACGATCGGAATAACCGTGCTAGCCGCCGGAATGGTTATCCTGAGTGGCATCATGAAGCTGATAAAGTCACCACGGATTGTTGAAACACTCACCAAAGTAGGGGTGGGTGACCACCTGACGGAACTGGGACTGATGGAAATTGGCTTTGCTGCGCTTTTTCTCTACCCTAAAACCATGAAGCTTGGTTTTATTCTACTGTCCTGCTACTTCGCCGGGGCGCTCGCTACCGAACTCTCGCACGGAACCCCGTTCAATGCGCTAATGCCGATGGCACTCGTCTGGATAGCCGCTTTCCTACGCGACCGAACCATTTTTTGGCAAAGGGCGTAGGGGTAAAGGGCGGGGATTGCACGGATGGCTCGGTACACCCCATCCAAACCCTGCCAACCCTGCAGCCCCTGCCCTTTATTCGCTTCGCAGGCTTTTCACGGGATTGGTGAGGGCGGCCCGGATGCTTTGAAAACTGACTGTTACTATCGCCAGGCCGAGGGTCAATCCGCCGGCCAGGGCAAACATCCACCAGGCCAGCTCTATTTTATAGGCAAAGTCCTGAAGCCAGCTCCGCATGGCCCACCAGGCCAGCGGGGAGGCAATCAGGATTGCGATCAGGATCAGCTTCAGGAAGTCTTTCGAAAGCAGGACCACAATACCGGTTACCGACGCTCCCAGGACCTTCCGTACGCCAATTTCTTTCGTTCGTACCTCGACCGAAAAAGTGGTCAGGCCGAGCAACCCCAGGCAGGCTACCAGCAGCGTAAGCGCCGTAAAACCATTGAATAAGCGCAGGAGCCGTTCTTCGCTGGTATACAGCTGGTTATACGCTTCGTCCAGAAAGTAATAATCGAATGGAGCGGCTGGCTGTGCGTGGTTATACAGGTTTTTGAGCTGATCCAGGGCTTCCGGAACGTCGGTTTGGGCAGGGAGCCGGACCAGCAGGTAGCCGCCATCGGCCATAATGGCCCGGCTGGTATCGCTCACCACTGTCAGCATCATCGGCGAAACGGGTTCATGCAGACTCCGTACGTGAAAATCGGCGACGACCCCGCCGGTATGCTGGTCTTTGAACGGAGCCGGTTGCTGGAGCGGATTTTTCTCGATACCCGCTTCGCGCAGAACAGTCTGATTGTATACGGTCAGCTCGTTGGTAACAGGACCCGCTTCCCAGCCCTGAGGCTGATGAACCCACCTAACCTTCATCATATCGAAAAAGGCTTTGTCGACGGTTAGGGCGTTGACCATGAGTTGTTTTTTATTGCGGACCGATTCCAGAAAATAGGTCATGATGCTATTGGAGAACAGCCGGGTGTTCGTTGTCGCTACGTTGCCGGGGCCTGCCCACTGCCGTATGGCGTTGCGCAACCCCTGAAATTGCGGTAACATGTCGCCATCGATGTACAGGGCTACGACCTGCGCCCGGTTGATACCCAGCTCTTTGGTGCGTAGAAACCGCATCTGCGAATACAGCACCAGGCTACAGATGAGCAGACCAATACTAGCCGCAAACTGAACGGTGGTAAATACCCGCCGAACACCCACGGCCTTGTGCCGCCAGCCGGTAGTGCCTTTCAGTACGATCGCTGGCCGGAAGTTCGACAGCAACAGGGCCGGGTAAATGCCCGATAAGAACGAGCAACCCAGCCATAAGGCTCCCATTAGGCCCCAGTAGGGTGCCTGCATCAGCACACGGTTGTCCATGTGTAGGTCAAGGGCATGATTGGCCCAGGGGAAAAGTGCCTGAAGCAGTCCCAGCGACAAACCGAACGATAGAGTCGTGGTCAGAAACGATTCCATAAAAAACTGCCCGATCAATTCGCTGCGCTGCCCACCGATGGCCTTCCGGATACCTACTTCGCGGGCACGCTTGGTGGCGCGGGCGGTGGTCAGGCTCACATAATTGATGATGGCCAGGACCAGAATCACCAGCGCGATGCTCATAAAAATGTACAGTGATTGCTGAATACCGTTCGGTTGGCTCTGGCTACCCAGGTGTAGGGAGGGCAGCGGTTCGAGTAGGTAATCGCTGGAAGAAGCAGTAAACTGGATACCATCTTTTAGCTGCTTCAGCTTTTGTTCGGTGGCCTTGACGACCGCGTCTGGCCGCAGCACTAAGTAGGTTTGCAGAAAACCTGCTGATTTATACACGTTCTGATGTTTAGGTCCCAGCGAAGGCATCGAACTCAGCGAGACCAGCGCCCTGAACTGAACAACCGAATTCGTAGGCAAATCTTCCAGAACCCCCGATACCGTAAGTGGGTAATGCTTATCGAACAGCAGGGTTTTTCCAATCGGATTCTGTTCCCCAAAATACCGCTCGGCCAACTGGCGGGTCAACACGATGCGTCTGGGATCCCGAAGCGCCGTTTGAGCATCTCCCTGGCGCAACCGCAACCCCATCACGGATAGCATGGGTGCATCGGCAAAGCCAATGTTCGCTTCTTTAAAACGGTGGTTCATATCGGACTGCAGCACTACATCGCCCATACCGTCCGACCAGCGAACCACTTCGTCTACTTCGGGGATCTGGCGCTTTGCCTGGCGACCGTAGGCTTCGTGCAGCCCATGTATGGTCACGTCGTTGCCGCCGTATTTGAGAACCGACAGAATGCGGTAGGTTCGATCGGCAAACGGTTCGAAGCGATCGTAGTGAAACTCGTGCCAGACATAAAGGGCGATAAATGTACTGACCGCTAGCCCAACCGTCAGCCCAACGATGTTCAGAACGCTGAACAACTGATTCTTCCACAATTGGCGCGTCGCCATGATAAAATAATTTCGTAGCATATCCGGGCTTAGTAAAGGGTTTGAGGAAAAGGTTTTTGGCGTACGTTTCATGGCAAAGGGTTTCAGGAAGCCCAGCGCATCCCACCAGTATCGCCAGCGGGCCCGACGCAGACCAATGCGTTCGACCTGCCAGGCAAATTCTTCATGCAGATCGCCCAGCACTTCCTCCAGCCGCTCAGGGGCGCAGAAGACGCGAAGCAGTCGGTCGGCGAGTTGGGGTGGGATCGGGTTGGGCATAGGGCATGGGGCTAAGGGCAGAGGTTTGGGGTATGGGGGAGGGGTGGAACACTTAGCGGGCGTTTACCCTCTGCCCTTACCCCTGCGCCCTTCGCTATTCAGAACGCAGGCTCTTCACAGGGTTCATGAGCGCGGCCCGGATGCTCTGGAAACTGACCGTCAGCAGCGCGATCATCAGCGATAGCAGGCCCGCTAGGGCAAACACCCACCACTGAACGTCGATCCGGTAGGCAAAATCGGCTAGCCAACGGTTCATCGTATACCAGGCGATGGGAACGGCCAGTGCAATGGCGATGATGACCAACCTGATAAAATCTTTGGCCAACAGCTGGATAATACCCGATACGCTGGCTCCCAACACTTTTCGAACGCCAATCTCGCGCGTACGGACCTGCGCCGTGTAGGTCGCCAGCCCGAACAGGCCCAGGCAGGAAATCAGAATCGCGATGGCCGCAAACACGTTGAACAGCAGGCCCGTCTGCTGCTCCGACTTGTAGAGGTTATTGAAAGCATCATCCAGGAACGTATACTCGAACGGATAGTCGGTGGTATACTGTTTGTAGGCCCTTTCCGCAGCCGCAACGGCCTTTGTGGCGTCCTGCCCCGTTGTTTTGACGTATAGCGCCAACATCTGATTCGGATCGTAGTAGAAAACCGCCGGTTCGATCTTCTGCCGCATCGACTCAAAGTGAAAATCTTTGACCACACCGATGATCGTGCCTTTGTGTTTCCAGAGTCGGAACGGTTTCCCGATCGGATTCGTGAGCCGGGCCCGTTTGACGGCCGTTTCGTTTAGAATAAAATGGGTCGAGTCGGCGACGGCACCCGTAAAGTTGGCCCCTTGCACAAGTCGCATTTTAAAAAACGGCATGAAATCCTTGTCGGTCGCGACGGGACGTACAAACATGGTTTCGCCTTTCTCTTTGCCGTCCCACTCGTTGTCGCCGGTTTGCGCACCAACCTGCACGATGTTGGCGCTGGCACGCGTAACAGCCGCTACACCGGGCTGAATTAGGAGATTCGCTTTGACGGCATCGTAATGGTGTGCCATATCAGTCCGCATAAAGAAACCGAACACGTGAGCTTTATCGTAGCCCAGTTCTTTGGAGCGGATGTAATCCAGTTGGTTGCCGATAATGAGCGTGCTGGCGATCAGAATGACCGAAACCGCGAACTGGGTTACGACCAGCACCTTCCGGAACGCAGCCTCACTAAATCGCGCCGACACTTTCCCTTTCAGCGCCTTCAGGGGCTCGAACGACGACAATAGCATAGCCGGGTAGATACTCGACGCAACCAGCGTACCCAGAATGGTCAGGCCCATAACCTGCCAGAGATGGTAGTCCGTGAAATCGATGACCAGCTCCTTGCGCGACAACTGATTGTAGGTCGGCAGCAGGATATACATCAGCCCAATGGCCAGGATAGCCGCGATTGAAAACAGTAAGGCCGTCTCGATGACGAACTGAAGAAATAACTGGCTTTTGGCCGCGCCGACGATCTTGCGCATGCTTACTTCTTTCGAGCGCAGCAGCGAACGCGCCGTAGACAGGTTGACGTAATTGATGCAGGCAATGACCAGAATCAGCAGGGCGATAATCGAAAACATGCGAACCGTTTCGATGCCTCCTTCCGAACCGTCGGCTCTATACAGATGCATGTCCGCCAGTGGCTGGAGCAGGTAGCCGACGTCCGTGTCTTCGGGTTTGTTGCGCAGATGGATGTTTCGGAGCTTAGTCGCCAGGGCGCTGGTCGATGCACCGGGTTGCAGGAGCAAATACGTGTCGTAACTGAAATTGGAAAAGTCATTATCTTTATTTTTTCCGTCGGGCTGGTTCCGGTACATGGTCTCGAACATCAGCGCTATGGGCAGGATCATATCGCCCTGTATACTCGAATTCTTAGGAAAGTCGCGGATGACACCACTGACCTTTAGGGAGGTGTTATCATCACTGACCAGTATTTTCCCGATCGGGTTGTCATCGCCAAAATACCGCTTCGCCGTACTTTCCGTCAGCACGATCGAGTGGCTGTCCGGAAACGGTTTGGCGGGGTTCCCCTGAATCAGCGGGAAAGTAAATACCGAAAACAAACTCGGGTCGGCAAACTGCGTCCGCACTTCGTTGAGGGTTTTGTTCCTGTATTTAAACAGGTTGAACATACCGTTGTATGACAGCCGAACGGCGTCTTTGATCTCGGGCAGTTCACTTTTTCCCTTCTCGGCAATGGGCGCTACGGTCGACTGCCAGATTTGTCGACTAGTGCCGGTTCCCGCCCAGTTTTCGAGCCGGTAGATCTGGCTGGTCTGCTGATGAAAGCGGTCGAAGCTGAGTTCATCCTGCACCCACAGAAGAATCAGGATGCCGACGGCCAAACCGGCGGTCAGCCCGGTCATGTTGATCAGCGAATAAAAGCGGTTCTTGACCAGATTGCGCCAGGCGGTTCTGACATAATTGCGAAACATAGCAGGACTGAATAAGGATGATGAGTACTCGTCGAAGCGTCGGTAGTGCGACGTGCCGACCGTTTGTTTTCGTTTAATGGCAAATGGCTTGATAAAGCCAATGACATCCCGCCAGTATCGCCAGCGGGCGCGCCGTTCGCCTACCCGGTCGAGCTGCCAGTTGAACTCTTCGTGCAGATCGCCCAGCACCTCTTCCAACCGCTCAGCCGAGCAGAAGACGCGAAGCAGTCGGTCAGCGAAGGGAGGTGGAGTAGGGTTGTTCATAGGGCAGAGGGGGAAGGGCCTGGGGCAAAGGGGTTGGAGCATCTGGAGGGCGGTTACCCCACCCCCTTTGCCCCATGCCCTCTGCTATTCAGATCGCAAACTTTTTACCGGGTTCGTCAGGGCAGCTTTAATGCTCTGGAAAGAAACCGTCAGCAGCGTAATGGCTAAGGCGCCAAGGCCCGAGGCTACGAATATCCACCAGGATAACTCCGTTCGGTATTCGTATTTCGCCAGCCACTTACTCAGCATATACCACGTAATCGGAGCCGAAAGCACGCACGAAATGATCACCAGCAGGATAAAATCTCTGGACAACAAGCTCCACAGATTGAAAACCGATGCGCCCAGCACTTTGCGTACGCCGATTTCTTTCGTCCGCTGTTCGGCTACGAATGAGGCCAGTCCGAAGATGCCCAGACAACTGATCAGGATGGCCAACCCCGCGAAGAAGCTTGCCAATCGACCAATCCGTTCTTCGGCTGCGAATTTTTTAGCATACTCCTCATCGGCAAACTTGTACTCGAAGGGCGAAGCCGGATTCGCCTTTTTGAATACCGTTTCTAGTTTACCAAGAGCCGCATGAGCACTCATCGCCGGATTTAATTTGATGTGAATGACATTCAGGCTGCGTTCCTGAGTGTTCATCATAAAAACGGTGGGCATAACAGGTTCGAAAGGCGATGTCATGACCATGTCGTTCACAACCCCGATCAGCTTCCAGTCTTTACCATGCCAGCGGATGGTTTCCCCTATCGGATTTTTGAGCCCTGTCAGCTTTACCGCAGCTTCGTTGAACATAAACGTTAGCGAATCGCTCGCAAACTGCCGCGAAAACGCCCGGCCTTCTTTTACACGCCATCCCACCACATTCCCAAATTCGGGGGTAACCGAAATCGTACCAAAGGCTGCCGGGCGGTTCGGGTCTTTACCGCGCCATTCCAGGTTATTGGCTGATGACCAGATGTTAGTAATTGAACTGGACGATTCGGCCATGTCGGCCACCGCACCGGTAGTCAGCAGTTCGTTGCGAAGGCCATCATAATGCCCCTGAATTTCGGGCGTATTCATGGTGATGTTGATCAGCCCATCGCGACTATAGCCCACGGGTCTGCTTCGGGCAAACTCGATTTGGCGGAACACAACGATAGTACCGATAATAAGTGTGACCGACACCGTAAACTGAACGATTACCAGCACCCGACGGGGTATCGATGCAAACCGACCCAACCGCGCCCGAAGCGTCGAACCGTGTCCCTTCAGAACCGTCACCGCCTGAAAGGAAGACAAATAAAAAGCCGGATAACTGCCGGCCACGAGACCAGTAAAAATACTGAAACTAATGCAGGTGATCCAGAACAGCGGAGTTGACCAGGGAATGACCAGATGCTTATCGGCCAGGTCGTTGAACGAAGGCATACTAAACTGTACCAGCAGCAAGGTCAGCATAAACGCGATTGAAACCACCAGAAAGGACTCACTCAGAAACTGAGTGATCAACTGACTCCGTACTGAGCCCACCGCCTTCCGGATACCCACTTCTTTGGCGCGTTTTTCGGAGCGGGCCGTGGAGAGATTCATGAAGTTAATGCAGGCCAGCAGCAGCACAAACAGACCGATGCAGCCGAACAGCCAGACAAACTGAATCCGCCCACCCGCATTAGTGCCGTTCTTCCATTCCGAATACAAGTGCCACTCGGCCATTGGGTACAGAAATAGAGTCGATTGGGTTTTATCCTGGATGTGCTGATGGAAAACGTCCTTGATTTTTCGGGAAACGTCGGCGAAACGGCTGGCTGGATTGAGTTGGGTGAAAATGGCGAATGAGCTGCTTCGCCAATTATCCATTTTTTCGCCCGAGTCGAAAAGCACCGCGATCGGAGCGAAAAAGGCTACATCTGCAAACGTGGTGTTGTGGGGTAAATCGGCATAAACCCCCGTTACCCGTAGGGTATATTTATTGCCAATCTTAATGATCTTGCGCAGGGCCGTTTCCTCGCCAAAGAGAGCGCTGGCTGTCGATTGGGAAAGCAAAACCGAACCCGGATCTTTTAGCCCATCCCGGCTTCCGCTGATCATCCGGAGCGTCAGCATGTCGGGGAGGTCGGCTTCCGTAAAGCTTCCGAACCGGGTAAACTTTTTGTCCTGATAAGCAATGATCTGGTCGAATTCAGTCGTGGCGGCAACGGCTTTGAAGTCGCTGGCGTATTTGGTACGTAAATCCTGACTGAGCGGTATAGGCAGCGCCCTGTACGTTTGGATACCCTGCTCCAGCGTTTGGTTTTCCATGACCTGCGCCAGTCGGTCGTAGTGCTGATGGTATTTGTCGAACGACAGCTCATCATGCATCCAGAGTCCAATGAGTATGGCGACGGCCATACCCATCGATAAGCCGACGATATTAATGGCCGAATACCCTTTGTCCCGCAGGAGGTTTCGCCAGGCGATTTTAAGATAATTCCAAAGCATAATCGAGTTGGTTGGCTTACAATAAGTTTTTCTGTTTCGCTTCCTGCCGAGCAGTAAGGGTTTCAAAAATCCGATCGTGTCCCGCCAGTATCGCCAGCGGGCCCGACGCAGACCAATGCGTTCGACCTGCCAGGCAAATTCTTCATGCAGATCGCCCAGCACCTCCTCCAGCCGCTCAGCCGAGCAGAAGACGCGAAGCAGTCGGTCAGCGAAGGGAGGAGGAGTAGGGTTGTTCATAGGGCAGGGGAAAGGGCATGGGGCATCGGGTTGGGTTGGAGGACCTGGAGGGCGGTTACCCCACCCCCTTTGCCCCATGCCCCAGGCTATTCAGATCGCAAACTTTTGACTGGATTCGCCAGCGCGGCTTTTGCCGACTGAAAGGAAACCGTCAGCAACGCAATGCCGATCGCCAGCAGGCCCGCCAGCACGAACATCCACCACTCGATATCGATTTTGTACGCGAAATCCTGCAACCATTGGTGCATGGCCCACCACGCCAGGGGAGAAGCCAGCAGGATGGCGATAGCCACCGGCTTCAGGAAATCTTTGGAGAGCAGACCGATAATGCTTCCCACTGAGGCTCCCAGCACTTTTCGTACGCCAATCTCTTTCGTTCGCTGTTCGGCCGTGAAAGCCGCTAACCCGAACAGACCCAGGCAGGAAATAAAAATGGCCAGGAAGGCAAAGTAGTTGGCAAGCTTACTGATCACCTGCTCGCTCTGATACTGGCGGGCGTATTCCTGATCCGTGAAACTGTACGTAAACGGAAAGGTGGGGTTTAGTCGTTTGCAGATGGCTTCGATTTGTGCCAGGATTTGCTTCGTTTTGCCCGCTTCGATCCGAACAATGGCATTGACATTACCTGCCAGGCGTTGAGTTCGGAGATAGCCAATGAGTGGACGAATGGCCGTGTGGAGTGACTGAAAATGAAAATCTTTCAGTACGCCGACGATCGTGCCTTGCTGTTTCCCCCAGGTAAGAGGTTTTCCAATCGGTTGCTTATAACCCATAATTTTCAGGGCGGCTTCGTTGATCAGAAAACGGTTCGTGTCGGCCGGAAACGCCTTCGAGAAGTCGCGGCCTTCCTGTAGTTGAAGATGCATGGTTTCGACAAAATCGTAGCCTACTCCTACGGGCGTAAACCGGACCTTGTCATTTGGATCACTGCCTGTCCATCGAATGTCTTCGGTTCCAGACCCATTGGAAGCCGGATCGCCAGTCATGTACGAGACGTGACTAACACCCGGCAATTGACCAAGCTCCGTTTTCAGGACATCGTAGTTTTTTGCCAGATCGCCTTCTATCGGAAAATAAATGAGGTTAGCGCGGTCGTAGCCGAGATTTTTGGTTTGGATGTAATCTACCTGCCGGTAAATGATAATCGTGCCGACGATCAGGATAATGGACAGCGCGAACTGAAACACCACTAGACCCTGCCGAAGCCAGGTAGATTTCGTGTCGAATTTCAGCGTGCCCTTGAGAACCCGGATCGGGTTGAGCGAGGAGAGAAAAAAGGCGGGATAGCTACCGGCCAGTAAACCCGTTACCAGTGTCAGAACCACTAAACCGCCCCAGAATGGAAGCGCGTCGAATGGTAAGGCGATTTGTTTGCTGGTTAGCGTATTGAACGCCGGTAGCAATAAACTCACCACCAAAACGGCCAGAATAATTGAAAAAAACGTGAGCAACATGGCCTCGCCCAGAAACTGGCCGACCAGCAGGGAGCGTAGTGCCCCGACAACCTTCCGAACGCCCACTTCTTTGGCCCGTTTAGCCGATCGGGCCGTGGCCAGGTTCATGAAATTAACGCAGGCAATCAGCAGAATAAACACGGCGACGATGCTGAACAGACGCACATATTCGATGCGGCCGCCGTCTATATGGGCATTTTTGAAATTGCTGTTGAGGTAGTACTCATGAAAGGGTTGCATCGCCAGTTCGGTATGAAAAGGCTTGCCTTCATCCCGGTTGAATTTGTCGAGCATGTGCTTCATTTTCGCTTCCACTTTCGCGGGGTCGGCGTCGGGCCGAAGCATGAAAAATGTAAGCGGATCGGTGGTGCCCCAACTCTTGCCCCAGTTGTTTCCATCGGCAACATAGGCATCCCAGTTACGCAGACAGTCGAATTGTAACGTACTGTTTTTCGGTAGGTTTTCGAAAACCGCCGTCACGGTCATATCCGTGCGGTTGTCGTACCGTATGGATTTACCAATAGCCGCTTCAGGACTGCCAAAAAACACGTCGGCCATGCTGTGGGAAATGGCCAGACTGGTCGGCTCTTTTATTGCGGTTTCGGGCGTTCCCTGCAACAGCTTAACACTAAACATTCTGAAGAAGTCAGGGGCGGCTGCATTCGTGATTTGTTTGGCCACTTTTGCACCAACTGAAAAGGTTTGTCTGTTGGGCCATTCGTAAGCCGTTGCGAACTGAATTTCAGGAATCTCCTTTTTCAGCTCAGCCGCCAGCGGACCGGGTGTCCAGATTACCCCCTGCATTTTTCCGCTAAAAAATTCCCGCATATAGATCCGGTAAAGCTGGTCTTTATTAGCATGGAAGGCATCGACACCGCGTTCGTCCCGTATCCAGAGCACAATCAGCAGACTGCAGGCCATGCCCAAAGCTAGACCGAGGGTGTTGATCACGGAAAAGGTCTTGTTCTTCGCCAGGTTCCGGAAGGCGATCTTACCATAATTTCGAAGCATAGTGAAGCTGAGTAAGGCGGTTGTTGAATAGGGTTCCGTTTTTCGTTTTACTGCAAAAGGCCATCCGACCGGAGGTCTGATAAAGCTCAGCACATCCCGCCAGTATCGCCAGCGGGCGCGCCGTTCGCCCACCCGGTCGAGCTGCCAGTTGAACTCTTCGTGCAGATCGCCCAGCACCTCCTCCAGCCGCTCAGCCGAGCAGAAGACCCGAAGCAGTCGGTCAGCGAAGGGAGGTGGAGTAGGGTTGTTCATAGGGCAGAGGGGAAAGGGCATGGGGCAAAGGAGTTGGGTTGGAGCATCTGGAGGGCGGTTACCCCACCCCCTTTGCCCCATGCCCTCTGCTATTCAGATCGCAAGCTTTTGACTGGATTCGCCAGCGCGGCTTTGATGCTCTGGAAACTGACCGTCAGTAACGTTATGGTTAAAGCTCCTGCGCCGGAGGCCGCGAAAATCCACCAGGAAATTTCCGTGCGGTACTTGTAGCCTTGTAGCCAGTCGTTCAGATAAAAATAAGCAATGGGCGACGCGACGAGGCAGGAGATAATAACAAGTACCACAAAATCTTTAGAAAGTAGGCTCCATAAGCTCATGACCGAAGCGCCGAGCACTTTGCGCACACCGATTTCTTTCGTTCGTTGTTCGGCCGTAAATGAGGCCAAGCCAAATAACCCCAGGCAGGAAATGAAAATGGCCAGAATTGCAAAGCCCCCTGCCAGCTTCCCGATACGCTCTTCCGACGCAAACTTCTTACCAAATTCTTCATCCGCGAACTTGTATTCGAACGGGGCTGACGGAACATGTTTTTTAAAGATAGCTTCAACGACCGTCATCGATTGGCTGACGCTCCGATTGGGGTTGAGTTTGAGCGTGATCCAGTTGACGTTCTCATAATTCATGAAGTAAAAGGCCTGTTTCACCGGTTCGTAAGGCGATTCAGCCAGCACGTCCTTAATTACCCCGATAATCCTGAAATATTGAGGCTTGTTGGCATCATTATCATCACCCCACTTGACAACCGTACCGACGGGGTGCTCGATGCCCATAAATTTGGCGGCCGCTTCGTTGATGACGATAGCCGACGAGTCTGTCGTGAATTTCCGGGAAAAATTCCGGCCTTCTTTAAACCGCCAGCCGACCGTTTTGCCGAAGTCGTGCGTCACCCAAATAGTCGAAAAATCGGAGTCGAGTGCCGGGTCTTTGCCCTGCCAGCTAAAACCACCATTGTTAGACCAAACGCCCGTTAATGGACTGGATGATTCGGCCATCTCCTGAATGACGCCCGCGTTCTTCAACTCGTTTTTCAGGACGTCGTATTTGCCGTAGAAAGCGGGCGATATCATCTGAATCATTACGAGCCCATTGTTGTCGTAGCCAAGGGGGCGATTTTTGGTGTGCTGAATTTGTCGATAGACGATAACGGTGCCAATGATCAGGGTAATGGAAACCGTAAACTGAACCACCACCAGCACCCGACGCGGAGCAGCCGCTAACCTACCCATCCTGAATCGTAACGACGAGCCAGTGCCTTTCAGCACCTCAATTGGCTGGAACGATGAGAGGTAAAAAGCCGGATAACTACCCGCCAGCAAGCCGGTAATCAGGATAAAGCCAAGGCCAGCCAGCCAGAAGGGAGCTTCGGTCCAGGGAAAGGCTATCTGCTTGTCCGATACCTCGTTGAACCAGGGCAGGATCAACTTAATGAGGAGCAGAGCGCCAGCGAACGCCAGGATAACTACCAAAAACGATTCGCTGAAAAACTGATTGATCAGCTGACTCCGTACCGAGCCCACCGCCTTCCGAATGCCCACTTCTTTGGCGCGTTTTTCGGAGCGAGCCGTGGAGAGGTTCATAAAGTTGATGCAGGCCAGCAGCAGCACGAACACGCCCACAATGGCAAACAACCGGACGTACTGAATGTAACCACCTGTTTTTACCCCTTCTTCCCAACTCGAATACAGCCGCCAGTCGCGCATCGGATGCAGAAAAATCGTCGATTTATATTTTCTGTCTTCGGGCGGTACGTTGGCCAGCTTGGCGTTTTTGATTCGGGCGCTCACCGTTTCCATGTCTGTATGATCAGCAAGCTGCACAAATAGCTGAAACGAGTTATTTCCCCACTCCTGCTTATCCCGGGCTCGTTTTACCCAGGGCTGCGTGGCTACGAACAACTCCCAGGGAGCGATGTACCGGAGCTCATGAAACTCGGTGTTGAATGGTAAGTCTTCATACACGCCCGTCACCCGAACATCCGCCTTGCCGTCGATGTTGATGAGTTTCCCGAGCGGATCGGCTCCGCCAAAAAGCGACTCCGCCGTTGAGGCCGACAGCAGAATAGAATTGGTTTCTTTCAGGCCATTCCGGCTACCTTTGAGCATGTGCAGCGACAGAATCTCCGGCATGTCGGCACCCATGTAATTACCCGGGCGCGTAATCTTTTTCTCACCATACGAAAGAATGCGGCTATCCTGCCAGGTAGTCGTTGCCAGGTACTTAAAGAGACTACCGTATTTCGCGCGCAGTTCAGCCTCCAGCGGAGCAGGCATGGAATTCTGGGTGCCGACTTGTCCGTTGGAGGTTTGATGCTGCATAACCTGGGCAATGCGGTCGTAATGCGGGTGGTAAGTGTTGTACGATAGCTCGTCGTAAATCCACAGGCCGATCAGCATAGCCACAGCCATACCAACCGCCAGGCCACCGATGTTGATACCGGAGTAGCCTTTATGCTTGGCCAGGTTTCTAAAGGCAATTTTAAGGTAGTTACGTAACATGGTTGTATGACTTGGATTGGCAGATGATTTTGGTTCGCGCCTGATGGCAAAGGGTTTCAAAAATCCGATTGTGTCCCGCCAGTATCGCCAGCGGGCCCGACGCAGACCAATGTGTTCGAGCTGCCAGTTGAACTCTTCGTGCAGATCGCCCAGCACCTCCTCCAGCCGCTCGGGTGCACAGAAGACGCGAAGCAGTCGGTCAGCGAAGGGAGGTGGAGTAGGGTTGTTCATAGGGCAGGGGAAAGGGCATGGGGCATCGGGCTGGGGCGGAGCGGAGCACCTGGAGCGCGGTTACTTCATGCCCCTGCCCCTCTGCCCTAGGCTATTCATACGCTTATCGCCGGATTAAGTGGATCGATCAGGCGGCTCCATAACGTCACCCGTACCTCCTGAATCTCTTGTAGGGTTCGCCGACCGTAGGCTGTTACGGTAAAAAGTCGTTTGCGTCGACCTCCGCGTTCCGCCGTCGGTTCACCCATTTCAGACTTCACCATGCCTTTATCCTCCAGTCGCTGCAGGGCCGCATGAATCTGATTCAGGCGTACCGAACGACCCGTCTGCTCGATGATTTCGTGGGTGAGGGCTACTCCATAAGCCTGCCCTTCCATGACCGCAACGGTCAGGAGCACAATCTCTTCGAACTCGCCCAGATAGCTTCGTTTCATGGTGCTTAATTACTTCTAGTTTTGCTGAGCAAATGCTTTGCCAACCTGAAAAAAAGGCGCTGAGCGAATCAGAAGGGCTTTGAGGTAAAGGAGAACGGATTCTGTGCTGTCCGATACCGGACAGGAAACGTACGGTTTGGGACAGGCCAGGACGATTCGATTTAGCCAGGCCCGGGCTGGCCAGTATCCGTTCTGCCCCGAAATCACACACTTCATTGGCTGTTTTCTACAATTGACGAGCATTCTGCTTTCGTCAGGGTCTAAAGGCCGCCAACTTCGTCCCGACAATAACCACACTTTCCTCTTTTCACCCAGTAAATGACTACCAGAAAACTACTATTCACCGCCTGCCTTGCCGCCGTTTTGGTTGGTTGTAAGAAAGAACAAGACAAAATCCCAACCTCCGACCAGGGTAACCCAAGCCAACTGGAATATGGACTTGGTAAGTTTGGCAAGGAAAGTCTTACCGACGTACCTGTCTCCGTAAATTTCGGTTATGCATCGGCGGGAAGCTTACCGGCTTCGGTCGATTTAACACCCTACCTGCCGCCTGTGGCCAGCCAGGGTAACTACGGAACCTGCGTTGCGTGGGCGACGGGATACTATACCAAAACCACGGTAGAAGGAATTGCCAAAGGCTATACGAGTGCACAGCTCAGCAATGCGGCTTATCAGATCAGTCCCCGGGATTTATTTACGGCCATCGCTACCGACAAAAAAGGGCCGAATTGTGAGGGCACTTTCCTTCAGCCAACGCTGGACGTATTGCAGGAGCGCGGTGTGGCTACCTTGAGTGTGGTGCCGTACACCAACCTGGGCGACTGTAGCAAAGCGAGTGCCTCCCCAGGCTGGGATGCCGAAGCGGCAAAACATAAGATTAAAAGCTACCGCCTGATCGACGCCAACATCGTTAGCATCAAGCAGCAACTGGCGAACAAAATGCCCGTGATCATGGCGGCAAAACTGGCCGATAACTTCATGACCTGGAATAGCGATAATGTGCTTTCATCGAATACCACCTATGAGAAAGTTGGCCAGGATGCTTATCATGAACTGACAATTGTAGGCTACGATGACCGTAAGGGCGCCAATGGAGCCTTCAAAATTGTGAATTCCTGGGGTACCACCTGGGGCAGCAAAGGCTTCATCTGGATCGATTATAATTTTCTGCTCAACACGTTTCTACTCAAAGACGAAAACGGCTATAAGGAGCTGGTAGTCATCAGCGAAACCGCCACCAAGCCGCAGGATGATCCACAACCGAATCCATCGACAAAAGGTGTCGATTTAGTAGCCTGGGTCAATGAGGATGTTTCCGACTACCAGAGCACGGGCTCGTCGACAGCGCGGGTCGTCGACCTGAATATTTACAATGACGGCAGCGCCGATGCCCGGCCTCAAACCCCCTGGACGGCCTATTACATTTATTACAATGCCCGCAATGCGAATGACTACGGCGTTTTGTTCCACCATACCTACACGACCAAAAACCTGGCATCGGGAAAATACAGCTGCGATGGCGGCAACTGCAATCTGAACCTGCCTATCCCGGCCGGAAGCAGCCTGTCGGACGTGCTGTTCGGTAATGACGAAGGCGTACAGGTGGCTTACAATATGCCTTCTAACCTGAATGGCTCGTATTATCTGGTGCTGGTGGTCGATGCCGACGGGACGTTCGACGAGGCCTACGAAGACGATAATTTCTTTTACACGACCGACCGACCCATTAAATTCAGAAACGGCTATGCCGCTCGTGAAGGATACGATCAGGTAGCTGGCGCCTTCTCGTTCAAAAACCAGTTTACCGTTAAAAGTCCGGTCAAGGCGCGTCGGTCGTTTACGTCCGTCGTGAAGCCCGGCAACCTGAACGCTTACTCGCCCCAGGAAATTTTCAGCTTCATCCGTCAGGAAAAAAAGAGCGGAGGATTCGCTCAAAAACTTCGCGAACATGATCGTCAGCACACTGCCCAGTCCATTCGTCCGGCTACGACTAAGTAAGCTGCTGACCGCGTTGCTGGTTGGTCTAAGCTGCCTGGCCTGCACGACCAGCGCCAGCTCCGGTAGTAAAACCGTGTCGGCGGCCAGCGTCATCGAAACCATCCGCAAACAGGAACCGGTCCGGCTGGAAAACCTGACGATCGAAGGCGATCTGGATTTTACGTCGTTAGCGGCTTTCCCGGAAACCGAGAGCCGGCAAAAAGTGGTGATCGAGTCGCCGATGTTTTTCAGGAACTGCGTGTTTACGGGTAAAGTGCTGGCGTTCAGTCAGCAGAACGGCCAGACTACGCTCTGCGCTTTTCGGGAGAATGTTTCATTCCTGAATTGTAAGTTCAACAGCGAACTGAGTTTCCAGTCGGCCAGTGTTGCCGGGGTTAGTTGTTTTTCCAAAAGTCAGTTCAACCGGCTGGCTTCTTTCGAAGGGGCACATTTTGGCGCAGAAGCTTATTTCGACAATACCTTTTTTACCCAGGAGAGCCGCTTTCAGAGTACGTATTTTAAGCGCATGGCCAACTTCTGGAAATCGGTCTGGGCCGGAGCTACTTATTTTCAGGGGGCTGTTTTCCAGGGCGATACGCAATTCAACCTGGCTGATTTCAGAGCCAACCTGGATTTCTCCCTGTGTACTGCGCATGGGTTGCTGAATTTCAACTACGCACAGTTTAGGGGGCGGAGTATTTTCGATAATTGCCGTTTCAGGAATGCGGTCGACTTCAACAATACAAGCCTGAAAGACGCCAGTTTCAGCGACGCTTTTTTCGAGGACAAAGCGTCGTTTGTCTCCGTAAATAGTGGGGCTATTTCGTTTGCGAATGCTTTCTTTCTTACCCAGAAACCAACGCTGGCGTTCAGCAACCCCCAGCCTAAGCCGCTTAACCTGACAGGAGCAAGGGTAGCAGCATCGGAGCGAGTTGAGTAGGAGAGAGATTAAACACGTCGGACCGACGTGTTTAATCTAACCTTGGGTAAGTGGGTAAACTGAGGACAGGTTCGTTCTTTTGGTGGGGAACAAATGATTCCTTTTCTCATGAAACATCTGACAAAATACGTACTCGGCGGATTGCTCCTGGCGCTGAGTGCCGGACCGGTATGGGCCCAGAAAAACCCCGAAGACAAAGCCGGCTGGAAGCTGGGGGCGCAGTCGTACTCCTTCCGGCTGTTTCCGTTTGCCGAGGCCCTGCGCAAAATCGACAGTTGCGGACTTAAATATGTCGAAGCCTTTCCGGGCCAGACGATCGGCGGGGGTGTCGACGGAAAAATGGATTTTACCATGGATGCCACTACCCGGCAGGCCGTTAAGAAGCTCATCAAAGATCGGGGGCTTACCGTGGTCGCTTACGGAGTGGTCAATCCGAAAACCGACGACGACTGGAAAGCCCTGTTCGAGTTTGCCAAAGACATGGGCATTCTGAATATCAATTCCGAACCGACTCCCCAACAAATGCCGCTGGTCCGGAAGCTGGCCGATCAATACAAGATCAACGTCGCGCTGCACAACCACCCTAAACCGTCGCGCTACTGGCACCCCGACACCGTATTGGCCGCAATTGGTGGCAGCAAATACGTCGGATCGTGTTCCGACATTGGCCACTGGGTCCGCTCGGGGCTCGATCCGGTCGAGTGCCTCAAAAAACTGAACGGCCACGTGCTGGGGATGCACTTCAAAGACGTAAAGAAAGACTCTCCTGATGGCAAATACCACGACGTCGTCTGGGGAACGGGCGATTGTAAAGTCGAAGCAGTCATTGCCGAACTGAAACGCCAGCACTTCAAAGGCCCTATCTCGGCGGAGTATGAATACCACTGGGAAAATAACGGTCCCGAAATAGCCGAGAGCGCGAAAAACTTCCGCGATCTCTACAACCGGGTGAAGGTGCAGTAGAGGGGAGGGTGTGGGGGAAAGGGCAGAGGGGAAAGGCACGGGGCAGAGGGGGAGGGGCAGAGGGGGAAGGTGAGACTGTTTTTTCCCTCTGCCCTTCCCCCTCTGCCCACTGTCATTTATTTACCAACAGCCGGTGAGCCCGGTTTTTGACGGGCAATGCCGATTGGGCAGACAAGAAAAGTTTCTTTACTGCCTGCTGCGGTCCTCTATGCACGCTGTCCGTATATAAAAATGAAAATATGCTAGAAGTATGAAATAATAGGCTTTATTTGCTTTCGGTGTTTTCAGTGGAACAAATCTGTTGCTGAATCGTATGGTCCGTCCATGGCTTATTTCGTTCCTGCTGGTTTCGGTAATCGAGGGGATTGCCCAACCAGACCGTTCTGCCAGAAGTGGTGGCACACCGGTTCAGGAACAGCCCGTCAGCAACGATTTCGACCATCTGTCGGTAGAAGATGGCTTATCCAATAATTCAGTCATCTGCATTTTTCAGGACCGCGAAGGGTTTATGTGGTTCGGCACCGACGATGGCCTGAATAAATACGATGGCTACACGTTTACGGCCTTAAAACCTGATCTGAACGATCGCGCCCATAGTTTTCACAGCAATCAGATTTATCGGTTGTGCGAGGATCGGAAAAACCGACTGTGGGTCGCTACACTCGGTGGGCTGCACGAAGTGGATAAACGCACCAACCGGGTGACGCCCCATCCGATTCGGGGCAGCAACGCCGACAAATGGAACTACCAGCATTCGGTCTACGAAGATAGTCAGGGCGTACTGTGGGTTAGTTCGCTGGGTGGCCTGGCTAAGTACGAGCCTGAACTGCGTCGGTTTACGCTGTTTCCGGTGCCCCAGCACGAAGCGACGATCAAGACCGTTTTCGAAGATCCGCAGCACCGGTTCTGGGTGGCCACCTATGAAGGACTGTATTTATTTGACCGGACTACAGGGCGGTATACGCTGATCCCCGTTTCGGTAGCGCCCGGAAAAGCGCAACCGACGTTCATCGCCTTTTATCTGGACCCACAGGAGGTGCTCTGGCTGGGCACCTCGACGGTCGGTTGCGGGCTGTACCGACTGGACCTGCGCCGACAACCCTGGCGACCGGAACCGTACCGACCCGCCGGCCAACTGACCTCCTATACCTACCTCAACTCGATCCGTAGCGACGGGAAGGGTATGTTATGGGTAGCAACTACGCGTGGTTTACAACGCATCGATCCCGTTCGTAATCAGGCATATACATTCCGGCCCGACCCCAATTCGGCCAAAGGCATCAGCAGCAGCACCGCCCAAACGGTTTACTTCGACCGGTCTGGTACGCTCTGGGTCGGAACGGATAACGGAATCGACCGGCAGGTTGTAAACAACAAGCCTTTCATGACCCATCAGGTGCGGCCCAACAAAGGCACCGCTAACCTGCCCGAAAACAAAGTGGTAGCGGTGCTACCAGATCGGAAAGAGCGTTTTTGGATCAGTAGCGGCTTCGACGTGTATAGACCAGCGGTAGGCGGCAACGAATCGCAACTGGTGCCTCCGGAAATCCTGGGTGCCAACAGCCAGTTTCGGAATTTTACGCAGGCTTTCTTACCCGACAGTGCCGGCGGGCTGTGGCTGGGAACCTGGACAGGCCTGTATCACTACGACCCAAAAACCGACCATTTTCAGCATTACCCTTCCGAAATTCCGATCGAATACATCAGTAGGGCACCTACGGGTGAGATCTGGGTAGGGGGCTATATCGTGCCAAACTCCGGGATTGCCTCGTTCGATCCGCGAACCCATCGCTATACCTATCACAAATACCGCCCGAACGACGCCAGCGGGCTGCCCGACCAGTACATACACGGGCTGCTGGTCAGCCAAACAGGCGACGTATGGGTGCCCTTTCGAAAGAATGGCATTGGTCGGCTCGATCCGCGCACCGGGCGCTTCGTGCACTACACGGCCGGGGGAAAAACTCAGCTGAACAGCAATGATATCCAGACCATCTACGAAGATAAAGCCGGGGTGATCTGGGTAGGTACCCAGCAGGGGGGCGTCAATCGGTTCGATCCGAAAACGGAGCGGTTTTCGGCCATCACCACCCGCCATGGTCTGCCCAGCAACAATATTGTCGGGATCATCAACGACAAAGCCGGGCGGCTGTGGTTCAGTTCCGACAAAGGGCTATGCCGGTATGACCCACGTACGAAAGATGTTCGTAATTATCAGACCAACAGCGGGTTGCCTAGTAATGATTTTTTAAGGAATGCCGTTTTTCGGCAAAAGAGCCGGCTCTATTTCGGTAGTCTGAACGGCGTGGTGTATTTCAATCCGGATAGTATTCGCGACGATACCCGCCCTTTTCCGGTTTATATCACCGGGCTGAAAGTACATGATCAGTCCCGAAGCCTTAGCGACAGTAGCCTTACTCTCGACCACGACGAAAATTTCCTGTCGTTTAGCTTTGCCGCGCTCACCTACGCGCAACCCGAACTGAACCAGTACGCTTATCAGCTCGTTGGGATCGATAAAGCCTGGGTGCAGAACGGAAACCAGCACCTGGCCAACTACACGAACCTGGCTCCCGGCAGCTACACATTCCGGGTGAAAGCGGCCAACAGCGACGGGATATGGAATCAGCGGGGCGCATCGCTCCAGGTCATTATCCGGCCACCCTGGTGGGCTACCTGGTGGGCTTACGGCCTGTATGTGTTGCTGGCCGGAGGGGGCATCTGGGGATACATTCGGGTTTATACCAACCGCATCCGCCAACAGCAGGAGCTCGAACTCAACCGCCGGGAAGCGGAGCAGTTGAAAGCGGTCGATGAACTGAAAACCCGCTTTTTTTCCAACATCACCCACGAATTTCGCACTCCGCTGTCGCTGATTATTTCACCGATCGAAAAGCTGCTGCAGGAAAATCGCTTCGACTCGGCTACCCGTCAGACCCTGGCACTGGTACAACGGAATGCCGACCAGTTACTGCGGCTGATCAATCAATTGCTGGATCTGTCAAAACTCGAAGCCAGCCGCATGGCCGTTTCGCTCATGCGGGGCGACGTGCCTCAATTCGTTCAGCAGGTTGTTGAGTCATTCCGCCAGCGAGCCGATCATAAAGAAGTTCGCCTAAGCTACACAACCGAATCGTTTCCGAAGGAATACCTGTTCGATGCCGACAAATGGGAGAAAATTCTGACGAATCTGTTGTCCAACGCGTTGAAATTTACGGAAACCGGCGGGTCGGTAACTGTTACGCTAACCCCAGTAGCTGACCGGACGGGCGAGGTGGCCCAGGCCCAACTGCAAATCTCCGACTCGGGCATTGGCATCTCGCCGGACCAACTCCCGTACATTTTCGATCGGTTCTACCAGGCCGACACGTCCCGAACGCGGGCTTACGAAGGCACCGGGATCGGACTGGCGCTGGTGAAGGAACTGATCGAGTTGCTGGGAGGAAGTATTTCCGTTGACAGCCAGCTCCGCCAGGGAACGACCTTCCGGCTAGTCCTGCCCCTGGCGGCCGTCTCGACAAAGGCCGATGCGCCCGCGGTAATTGCACCGGCTAAAGCGCAGCCTGCGCCAAATAGTCTGCCCTCCGTTGCGCCGGTCGTGCCGACTGCTTCCGTTGAGAGTGATTCGCAGTTGCCTCTGATTCTCGTCGTTGAAGACAACGAAGAACTCCGGGAGTTTCTGGCAAACGAATTGTCGGCGAGCTACCGCATTATTCGGGCTACGAATGGGGAAACGGGCTGGCAACTGACCCGGTCTGAACTACCGGATGTCGTTATTACGGATATCATGATGCCCCGCATGGATGGCTACGAGCTGACCCGGCTCATCAAAAATCAACCCGACACCGACCACATTTCGGTCATTCTGCTCACGGCTAAAGCGTCTCATCAAAGCCGGATCGAAGGATTGCAGGAAGGTGCAGATGAGTACATGGCAAAGCCGTTTCACCTGGATGAACTTCACCTGCGGTTGCGCAACCTGCTTTCGCACAAGCAAAAACTCCGCGACTACTACCGGCTGCAGCTGGCGCAGCCCGATCCGGCCCGGCCAATCAACCAGGTAGAAGACGCTTTTCTGCACCGGGTGTATACGCTGCTGGAGGAGCACCTGAGCGATCCTTCACTCGATGTCGACTGGTTGGCGGGTCAGGTGGCCATGAGCCGTAAGACACTCTACCGTAAAATTCACAGCCTGGTTCAACTGGCTCCGAACGAGCTGATTCGGCAGTACCGCCTGCGCAAAGCGGCCGATCTGCTGCGGGCAGGCCACACGGCCTCCCAAACGGCTTATCTGGTAGGTTTTAAAACGCCGTCGTATTTCACCATCGTCTTCAAGGAGTTTTATCAGAAAACACCCACTGAATTCGCGGCCTTGGGCGCTGATAAGGTTTAATGCCCATTGATCTGGGATAAAACAGAGCCCTTGACTGAGCTACTTAGCCGCCAAATTGTTGAGCTCTCCAGATCGCCGGCGACATGGCTGATATCGGCTGCATCGAGGTAGTCGGGCATCGCGTCTGTATACCGAAACCGGGCCGACTTCAACTCGGTATACCAAACCCGTTTACAATACTCGAAGGCTACGGTCGTAATGCGTGTCCCCTGCTGAAGCTGATATTTTCCCGACTCGATATTGAGCAGTAAGCTCATCAGCCCTTTCTGAAAAGCGTCTTCAGCGTCCATTTCCGAACCGCGGTTAGTCAGCACCCAATGCCGAAAAGAAGGAAATACATCGGCATACAAAAATGTATAGGCGCGGTCATCCCGACGGCTTAGGGCCTCATAAAATTCCAGATCGGTTGGATAGACAGGGTGTGGTCGGATGGCCATGAGTCAGCAGATGAACGAAAATAAAACCTGAGGGGCGGGCTTTTTACTCATCTGTCAGTATCCCTTGATAGGAGATGGACCGAAAAGGTAATTCAGCAAAGAAACCTTTTCCCAAAGATTGCGTCAGAAAACGTGAAAGTATCATTCACCTTTTTTAGTCAGCTTCTATACACAGCTGAAGTCAGTCGAACGAAGCGTAACCGCCCATGAGCGGATGGAGCCAACGACTAAAATTATGGTGGTAGAAGCTGAAAAAGCCAGGAGCACAGGCCACACTCCACCAGTAATGTTCATAAGAACAGTCGATACTCCTGCGTCCAGGTGGCTCTGTACTAGTGTCAAAACCTAGCATACATATCTGATTTATAATTTACCCGTATTTAAGAATATGTCCAGCCCATCCTCCTTAAACCCGATTGAAGCATATAGTCATTTCCTGAGTCCGGAAGAGTCTGCTTATTTTCAATTTCACCAGGCTCGCTTTACGTATCTGGGCGAGGAGGTACATCGGTTAGCCACCGCTAAGAACCATCCTGCACAGCCGGTATCCCTGTTAGATATCGGTCCTCACTTTCAAACTCCCATTTTTCGTGAGCTACTGGGGGCTGCGGCTACAATCAACACCTTAGGCTGGGAGATCGGTGAGTCGATTGTACCCAAAGGAGTGGTCGATCAGCACTTCACGTTCGATCTGAACGACAGTCCTTATCCAGAGCGGTGGGTTCCGATGCCTCAGCATGATATAATCGTTATGGCCGAGGTGTTTGAGCATCTTCATACAGCTCCCGAATATTTCTTAGGGTTCATTCGAACGCTCCTCAAACCAGATGGGTATCTGCTCATCGGAACGCCCAATGCGGTCTCGCTTACCCACCGGGTGCACATGGTAGGTGGAAACAATCCGTTCGAGAAAATCAGGGTAACGATCAACAACCCAGGGCATTTTCGGGAGTATACCGTTCAGGAACTGAAAACGTATGCTAAAATGAGTGGCTTTTCGGTGGAGCGCACGACACTGTCCGATTTTTATCCATCCTCACCGATGGCCAGACTGCTCAAAAGCTACGTGCCGACCTTGCGGGATTGTATTCACATCGTGTTCAGGAAAAATGCTGAGCCCGATAGGCCGGTGCCGCTTACATTGTGGTAAGCTCCGTAAGGCGTTTTCTTAACCGGCTCTGTAAACGGGCTGGTTGACGTGTCCTGTCAACAGAAGGGCTGTATTCGTCAACAGCCGCGGGATTGTTTTGTCATATTTGGGACTATTGCTTTCAGTTTGGGGGCATTTAGGGCAATGGTAGAATAATTCGCCGATGAATGATTTATCTTCGGGAACGGAGCCATAAAGCCCTGGTTTTCTGTGTACAATAAAACCCTTTACTACCATGAAAAAAATCTATGTACAACTGGTACGATCGATCTGGCTGGCTTTGCTCGCAATGGGCGTTATGAGCAGCCAGGTAGCCTGGGCGCAGGCCATTCCGGACATCCAATGGACGCATACCGGAACGCCCCTGGCCATAACGTCTGACGGCAACCTTGTAGCGACGGAGTTCATTTCCAATCAACCTGTTATACCCGGTTCGATTGCTCCGGCGGGTGATGGACTCGTTAAATACGCCCTGAATGGAAACCAGCTCTGGCGAACGGGGCTTATGCAGGGTGGCTATTACATCGGTGGAAAAATACCCGGTTACAGTTACGAAGTCGTTGGGAAAGTGTTTCGTGCCGCGCCAACAACCGATGGGGGCCTGGCCATTGTGGGCAAGACCTCGCTCCGAAGTGCCAGCGTCGCCATTAAAGTCAGTGCCCAGGGCGGCCCACGGCGCTGGGAAGACAGCGACCTGTTTTTCGATGGACAGGCCGAGCTCTATCAGGACGATATCATCGGTACACCGGACGGTGGCTTTCTGGTCCTGATTGCCGCTGCTAAGTACGGGTCAACGACCAGCACCATCGTGCGGAAGTATGATGCTTCGGGTAATTTCTCCTGGGCCAAATCGGTCGCTTACCCAACGGCAAATCCGGGCAATCCCGACCGAAGTCTGACCAAAGGCGAAGCGGTTCTGAATGCGCCCGGTGGCGGGTATCTGGTGGTGGGGTATTACAACACCACGGGCGCGATCAATGATCTGGCAAACAGTAGCCTGACGGACAATACGGGCTGGGTCGCCAAACTTACCGATCAGGGCGACGTGGTCTGGCAAAAGCTGCTCAGCGGCTTACCCGTAACCTCGACTAATGGCGGGCCGGTGCCGGGATCGATCATAAAAATGTATACGGCTTCAGATGTTATCTTATCTGCCGATGGGACAGGCTATGCGCTGGTGGGGGCTGCCATCAGTCCCAGTTCACCGAATTCCCCTCCGCCTACCACGGCTATTCTGGAGCTTGACTGGAACGGGAATTTCAAGCGCGCCCGATCTTTATTCACCGCGCCCACCGAAGCGTTTCTTACGTCCTACGTCGGGGCGGGGGCAGCCAACTACTACGCGGTCGGAAATTCGTCGCTCAATAGCGGAGTCGATCCTCAGATCGTAAAAGTCAGTACGGCGAATCTGGCCCTGAGCGATCCGGCCTTATTCAGCGTCGTCAGCCAGCGGACGTTCGATAGCTCGACGGATATGTACCTCCAGGGTATCGATCGCGCTGGTGATGGAAGTCTAGTGTACTGGGCGGGTAATCAGAGCGTAAAACTTAAGGTCGAAATGGCCCCTCCCGGACAGCCGCTCACGCTTAACGCCCCAACGTACAATTGCCAGACGGGTGCAATTACCTTCAACGTCAGCGGAGGCAATGGCTCGTCCATCACCTACATTGCGCCAGGGGTGACACGGGCATCGGCAACGGATAACTTCGGGGTGGTCGAGCCAGGACTGCGCAACGACCCTAAAGTCATCACCATCACGGCTCAGCAGAGTGGCGTGAGTGTCAGCTATAATTTCGATCTGAAAGCCGCCTGCAGTGGTACGCCCGCGCCAAAACCGCCGGTCAGCCAGCCGATTCCGGATCAGTCACTGATGGTCGGACAATCCTGGTCGGGTTTCCCAGTCGGTAATTACTTTTCTGATCCTAACCTGGGCATGATTCCGAACTACGTGCCCGACTGGTCGTTCACCATCACGGGCCTGCCCGACGGGCTGTACGTCTTCTCCCGTCCGCAGGATCTGCTGTATACCCCGGCGGTAACCATTCTGGGTACGCCCACCACCGCCGGAGTGTACACCGTGACGGTAAGAGCCAGCACGGGAGCCTTCCGGAACAGTCCCATCGTTACAACGTTTAAGATCACCGTGTCGCCTACCAACCCACCGACGGGTAATCCATTGGTTATGAGTGCGCCAACCTACAATTGCCAGACCGGCGCTATCGTGTTCAATACCTCGGGGGGCGATGGCTCGCCCATCACCTACATTGCGCCAGGGGTGACGCGAGCGTCGGCAACGGATAACTTTGGAACGGTCGAACAGGGACTGCGTAATGATCCTAAAGTGATTACCATCACCGCTCAGCAAAGCGGGGTAAGCGTCAGCTATAATTTCGACCTGAAATCCGCCTGTAGCAACACCGGCAGTCCTAAGCCACCTATGCTGAACGGTCCCATTCCGGATCAGTCGCTGACGGTGGGACAATCACTGCCCGGCAATGGATTTATTGTCGGGAACTATTTCTCCGATCCGAATCTGGGTGTGATTCCGAACTACGTGCCCGACTGGTCGTTCACCATCACAGGCTTGCCCGATGGATTGTACGTCTTCTCCCGTCCGCAGGATCTGTTGTATACCCCGGCGGTAACCATTCTGGGTACACCCACCACCGTTGGAAGCTATACCGTGACAGTGAAAGCCAGTACGGCTGCATTCCGTAATAGTCCCATCATTACTACCTTTAAAATTACCGTGTCGCCTACCAACCCACCGACGGGTGCGTTGACGTTACTGGCTCCGGTTTATGACTGTGCGACGGGGGCGTTTACGTTCCGGACGAGTGGCGGAGATGGCACACCCATCGAATTTCAGGCCGCCGGAATAACGGGCTGGACGACCAACCCCAATCAGTTCGTAGACAAAGACAGCCGGACTGCCAGCGACGTAAAACCCTTTATGCTGATGGCGCGCCAGAGCGGACAGGTCGTCACTTACATCTGGGATCTGAAGGCCGCCTGTGGGCGGGCGCGGGTCGGCGTAGAGGAGCCTGGTACGAAGCTGTTGGTGCAGGTGCTGGGAAATCCGATTCTGGGGCATGACGCTCAGCTGGACATTACGGGTGCCGCCGGACAGACGCTCTGGCTCAACCTGGTCGACAGCCAGGGTCGACCGGTTCATCAGCAAACCATCGATCAGGCCGGATCGACTGAGCAAATCCGGATACCGGTCGGGCAAGGGAGTGGTTTGTATCTGCTGCAGGTGCAGACAGCCCGCGAACGTCAGACGGTTAAATTAGTTAGACCGTAAGCAGACCTGTAGTACCGACCGGAACGGTCGGCTGAGAAATGAACACAGACCCAACTGGGGCGGTCGGTACTACAGGTTACCAGCATTACTCTGTTCGCAGACTTTTTACCGGATTGACCAGCGCGGCTTTCAGGCTCTGAAAACTAACCGTCAGCAGCGCGATGCCAACCGCTAACAGGCCCGCCAGCGCAAAAATCCACCACGACAGTTCGACTTTGTAGGCGAAGTCGGATAGCCACTGGCCCATCGCCCACCAGGCAATGGGTGAAGCAATGAGCAGTGCTACGACCACCAGCTTCAGGAAATCGACGGAGAGCAGCGCCATAATACTCGCTACCGACGCTCCCAGCACTTTCCGAATCCCGATCTCTTTCGTCCGTTGCTCAGCCGTGAACGTTGCCAGTCCGAACAACCCCATGCAGGAAATCAGAATTGCAATGATCGTGGCCGTGTTGACGAGTTGCGCGGTTTTCTGTTCTTTTTCGTACAGCTTCGCGATGGAATCGTCAAGGAAGGTGTAGTCGAACCTGTTGTCTGGATAGACCGTTTTCCAGGCTTGTTCAATACCGGCCAGGGTGGTCTTTATTTCGCTGAGTTGTCCGTTTGGAGTGGCCAGCTTTACCCCGATGTTTTTCGATTGCCGAGGCAGGTAGCCAATAAATGTAGCATTAATTTTTTCGTGGAATGATTGCTGGTGGAAGTCGGCTACCACGCCCACGATGGGAATCTGTTTACCCTGCATTTCGACAAACTGATTCAGCGCGTCGACCGGTTTTTTGAAACCCAGCGCTTTGGCATAAGTCGCATTGATCACCATTTCCCGGAGCGAATCGCTTTTGTGATAGTTGCGGCCCGCCAGCAGCCGCAATTGATAGAGCGGAATGAAA
Organism: Spirosoma koreense; assembly: GCF_054777875.1. Classification (NCBI taxonomy): domain Bacteria; kingdom Pseudomonadati; phylum Bacteroidota; class Cytophagia; order Cytophagales; family Cytophagaceae; genus Spirosoma; species Spirosoma koreense. Next base: position 158,781 of record NZ_BAAHAC010000005.1, read on the forward strand.
TTCTCGTCACCAATCTTGGCCGATACATCCATCTCCAGTTCCTTCTTCCCCTTGTATTTTAGCTTGGTCATCATGTAGCTATTGCCCATGGGCGGGAACCACTCCATCGTAACCCGCTCAACCCCGGACAGTTGCTTAATTTTCTGCGCCAGTACCAGGCTCCGGTCGTCGCGCAGGGTATTGATCTCAATGATGGCATTTGTCGAGAAACCCAGGTCTTTGTTACGCATGAAATTCAACTGCCGACTGACCATCAGGGTCCCGATGATAAAGACCAGCGACACCGTAAACTGGAAGATAATCAAGCCTTTTCGAAGATATCCTTTCTGGCCACCCTGCAGCGCCGTCTGGCCTTTTAACGTCAGTGCCGGTTGGTAGGACGACAGTACCCATGATGGATAAAAGCCGGACAGCAGCGAGGTCATGATCGTAATGACGAGCGAAAAGGCCAGAGTTTGCCAGCTGATCAGGTTGAAGGTCAGTCCGACAGGAGTCAGCGACTGAAAGACCGACAAAATCGGGTTTGCCAGCAGCAGGGCAATCAGAACAGCCAGCAGGGTCAGGAAAGTCGTTTCGCTCAGAAACTGAAAAACCAGGTGGCTACGGCTACTGCCCAGCACTTTCCGTACCCCCGTCTCTTTGGCCCGTTGCACCGATTGGGCCGTAGCCAGGTTGATGAAGTTAATTGCCGCAATCAGCAGAATAAACCCGGCAATGGCCATCAGGCCGTACAGCGTGGGTAGATGCGCTTTCCGGGAATAATTATCTGCATAGTCTTTGTTGAAATGAATATCTGACAAAGGCTGTAACGCGGGTATGAGCCTTAGCTCCTTCTGAAAATGGGCCTTGCCGAATCGCCGAAACGGTGCCGTAAACTGAGCAGGGGTAGCACCGGGAGGCAATTTGACAAACGCCTGCGAGGCTGACCAGATATCGTCCCACTGATCCAGATCGATGCTGCGGTTGAGCTGACTGGCCCGGATGGTGGCGAAAGAAATAAAATCCGTGAATGTAAAGTCGCTCGGCTGCGTCCAGTCTTTGACAATACCGGCCACGCGGGTCCGAACCGAATCTTCGTAAATGACTTCTTTGCCGAGGACCTGATCGACGGGTAGATCGCCGAAATACGTGCGGGCTTTCTTTTCCGACAAGACAACCTTGAATGGCTCATTGAGCGCCGTTTTCGGATCGCCCGCCAGCCACTGGTACTTAAACAGATCGAAATACGTTGGCTCGACCACGACCAGATCGGCGTTGCCGCCCATACGTCGGCGGCTTTCGAACCGCGTGGGCTTTTCCTGCCCGTTCGGAATCAGCACGTCGGATTCGATCGTATGGAAAGCGGCTACGGTTTCGAGGCCCGCAATTTCCTGCCGTATACCAGCGGGCATGGCATTGGGCACGAACCCGACCGGGTGCTTTTCGCCCGCTGCCCCGTATTGAGCTTCGCCCACCAGTCGGTAGATACGCTCCCCATCCGGATGGAAGGTATCGTAGCTTAGCTCGTAATTGGTAATAAGGTAAATGACCAGGCAGGCCGTTACGCCCAGGGTAAGCCCGAAGAGGTTGATGAGCGTGCTGACTTTATGCTTGGTCAGGTTGCGCAGGGCTGTTTTAACATAGTTTCGGATCATGACTGGATGCAGTAAAAAAGGAGATGAATAGGAGTCAGGTTGCCGCTTGAGTGCAAAAGGCCGCAGAAAACTCAGGACGTTGCGCCCGTACCGCCGACGGGCTTTTGCCAGCCCCAATTGGCGTACCTCGCGCTCGAATCGCTCGCGCAGGTCGCCCTGCACTTCCTCCAGCAGGTGGGGGGCGCAAAACCATTCGAGGAGCCGGTCGGCCCAGCGAGGGGGAGTGATTGTAGTGGATTTCATCGATGTAGTACCGACCATCCCGGTCGGTTGAGAAATGAAGACAGCCCCGACCGTTTCGGTCAGTACTACAACAGATTTTATTCGGTTTTCAAACTCTTCCCCGGATCGATCAGGGCGGCCTGTAGCGATTGCCAGCCGACGGTTATAAACGCAATCGACATGGCAATGGCTGCGGTCGCGACAAACACCCACGCGCTCAGGCTTATCCGATACGGGTAGTTGTTGAGCCACTCGTTCATGGCATACCAGGCCGCCGGAAAGGCGAAAATAAACGAGAAAGAAACCAGCTTCAGAAAATCGGTCGAGAGCAACTGAACGATGCCGGGCACCGTTGCTCCCAGTACTTTCCGAATACCAATTTCTTTGGTACGTCGTTCGGCCGACAGCGTAGCCAGCCCGAACAGACCAATGCACGAAATGAAAATGGTCAGTATGGCCCCGAACAGCATCATTTGCTTCCATTTGGCTTCCGACTCGTACCGCTTCAGGTTTTCCTGATCCAGAAATTTGTAAGCGTAGGGATTGAGTGGGAAAAGTGTTTTGAAGACCGTTTCGATGTGCTGCAGGCTGGCCGTTTCGGTGTTGGGTTTGATTCTGATAAATACCCGGCCATAGTCGTTGCCGGGCCGCATGGTAAACAACTGCGGTTTTATTTCCTGCGTCAGCGACTCGAAATGATTGTCTTTGACCACGCCGATAACGGTGTACTTTTTGTCGGTTTCGTTTAACCAGAAATCGACCGTCTGCCCGAGGGGGTTTTTCCAGCCCGCTTTTTTAACGAAGGTTTCGTTGACCAGCACCGAATGCGACGAATCGGCGGGGAAAGCGGGCGAGAAATTCCGCCCTTTCACCACCGGAATCTTGAACAGTGGCAGGTAGGCCTCGTTCACCGTTTCGTACCGGAAGCTGATCTGGGTTTCGCCGTTTACCTTCGCGCCGGTTCCCCAGTTGCCCATATTTTTGGGAGCTATGTCTACGATAGTTGGGCTTTTGAGTAAGGCTTCCCGAACCAGTCGGACCTCAGGGCGTGTCAGGGTGCGTTTATCGACAATGACCAGGTTGCTGTCGTCGTAGCCTAAGTCTTTATTCGTCAGGTAGTCGAACTGCGAATAAATGGTAAGCGTGGCGATGATCAGGAAAGAAGCCAGCGTGAACTGCAGCACAACCAACGACTTCTGCAGGTAGTTTTTACCCGACAGGTTGAAGCGGCTGTACAACGTCTGAACCGGATCATAACCCGACAGCACCAGCGCCGGATAAAACCCCGACAGCAGGCTGGTCACGATGAACAGCATGATGAAGCCGCCTACTAACCGGACGTCGAACAGGTACGAAAGCGCCAGGGCTTTGTTGGCCAGCTGATTGAACGTAGGTAGCGCTAACTCGACCAGCGCAATGGACAGGATAAAGGCGGCAAAACAAAGCAGAAACGATTCGCCCAGAAACTGAATGATAAGCTGACTACGGGCCCCTCCGACGACTTTTCGAACCCCGATTTCTTTGGCGCGCTTCAGCGACCGGGCCACCGTCAGGTTGACAAAATTAATGCAGGCAATCAACAGGATGAAGACGGCAATACCCGACAGGATGTAGGAATAGGTGGGATTACTTTCGTCGACGAGTCCGTTGCTGGCGGGAAGTTCTTTGCTCAGGTGCATCTCGGTAAACGGCTGCAGCGCATATTGCTTTCTGCTCGTTTCTCCGAACTTCTTTGCCATCGACTTGATGCTCTCCTGGGCGTCGGTCACGTAGACCCGGTTCATCTTCTGCTCCACGTTCCGGAGGTTGGCATTCGGACTGAGCACTACGAAGGTATTCAGAAACACGCTGAACCAGTTTTCATTATTGGCCCATTGCTCCGGATTGACGTCTATCGGCATCAGGACGTCGAATTTGATCGAAGAGTTCTGCGGGCAGTTCCGGGCAACGCCCGTTACGGTATAGGGTTCAAACTGGTCTTTTTCTTTGAAGAGCATGGTCTTGCCCAGGGCGTCGGTAGTTCCGAAGGTCTTTTCGGCCATCGCTTCCGAAAGTACGACCGACCGGGGCCGTTGCAGAGCCGTTTTCGGATTACCACTGAGTAATGGGAAAGAGAAGATTGAAAAGAAGCTGGAGTCGGCTGAATAGATGTCCTGGCTGCGGACCTCGTTATTCAGCTTCAGATCTTTCCGGTTTTCCGAATAGCGAACAAACGACAGGATTTCCGGAACCCCCGCCTGGAATTTAGGTCCCGGAAAAATACCCGTGTATGGCTGGAGACCTTCTACGATACCGGCGGCCGTGAGATTTTTGCTGTAAATTCGGTAAATGGCCGGGTTCTTTGCATGAAAGCGGTCGTAGCTGACTTCATCTTTGGTGTAGAGGATAATCAGCATGGCGGCCGCCAGACCGATGCTCAGGCCAACGATGTTGATGGCTGAATATGCCTTGTTACGGGCCAGGTTGCGGAGGGCAATTTTAAGATAGTTCTTCAGCATGTCTGTATTGGTTGGGTTGGAGTAATCGTTCGGTAGTCGTTTTAGGGCAAAAGGGCGCAGGAAACCGATTACATTGAGCCCATAGCGTCGATTGGCTCTAGCGCGACCTATCTGCCGGCTATCGCGCTGGTATCGTTCGTACAGATCGCCCTGCACTTCTTCCAGCAGGTGAGGGGCGCAGAACCATTCCAGCAGCCAGTCGGCCCAGCGGGGGGGAGTTAGTCGATTGGGTGTCATCCGTGTAGTGCCGACCGTTGCAGTCGGCTAAACATGCTTTGAGTAACGTTTCATGGCCGACCGTTTCAGTCAGCGCTGTCGGTCAAATGCTGATGGCAGGCAACGCGTTAGGCGCAATGGAATCCCACAACTGATTGCGCACCGCCCGAATGTCGTGCAGGGTGCGGCTGCCCAGAGCGGTCACGGCAAACAAACGTTTACGCCGTCCACCCCGCTCGGCCGTCGCTTCGCCCATGTGCGATTTGAGCATGCCTTTTTCTTCCAGCCGATGCAGAGCTGCATGAACCGCACTGATGCTGACCGAACGACCCGTTTGCCGGTCCAGCTCATCGGTGATGGCCACGCCGTATGCACCTTCGTTCAGCACCGCCACGGTCAATAGCACGATTTCTTCAAATTCACCCAGGTACGTTCGTTTCATGGCGAAAGAATAAGATTAACTTTTGTAGAACAAATACTTTGCCAATTTCTGAAAAGCGCCTTTATCACCCCGGTAAGCCTGTTTTTCTCCTCGAATGTTGTCCACAATCGTACAGTCGCTGTCCGAAGCCGAACAATCTAATTGGGCTGTTGGCGCCTATAAACCGCAGCGGTCCGTAACTTCGCCCCCACGATCGACCAACGGCTACCCGACAACATGGCTCTCAAAACACTCGTTAAAATTTCCAACGTTACCAATCTCAGTGACGCTCGCTACTGCGCCGGTATGGGCGTCGACATGCTCGGCTTTTCCATGGATTCGGACTCGCCGGACTATGTGGACCCGAAAAAATTCGACGAAATCAGGGGCTGGGTCGCCGGGGTACAGATCGTCGGAGAAACGACGACTTCAGACCCTGAACTCATCGAGCAACTGCTGGAAACCTACCAACCGGATGGGTTGCAGATCGACGAAGCCGCGTTGCTGCCGTATCTGAGTACGTTCGGCAAATCGCTCATTCTGCGCGTCGATCTTCTTCAACTAACGCTGGATCAGCTCGATACCTTGTTCCTGACGGGCGTGAGCGGGGCCGAGTACGTATTGCTCGAAAGCAGCGGCCCCATTCATCTCGATGTGGAACTGAAAACCGTACTACAGCGGCTGGCCAGTCGGTTTCCTATTCTCTTGGGAACGGGCATCTCCGCCGATAATATCCATGAGTTACTGACGGAGTTGCCCGTGCGTGGCATCGCCCTGAGCGGGGGCGACGAAGAGCGGCCCGGTAACAAAGAGTTCGGTGAACTGATGGATATTCTGGAAACGATTGAGATCGACTAATCCGGAGATGCGGGTGTATCAGTATTCTCCAGTGCAGAAATTATTATCCGTCGACGCGAAGAGCTGGCGACATGCAGCTGTCTGGTAGCTGCATGTCCTGTTAAATAGGAGCCTGTTCGGAAAGAGATCTTTGTCATTCCGGCGGCAGGAGGAATCTTAAACGTCAGGATTACTCAAAATCCTTCGCTGTGATCGGAATGACAAAAATGGGGCTTTCATCATCCAGAATAGCTTCAATATAAGCGTAAGTTGCTAATTTGGGCCAATGAACCGCTTTTTTCGACTGTGTCCGCTTTTAGCAGGCTGTATGCTGCTTGGGCAGTTATCCGTCTTTGCCCAGGATCACCGCGTCACGTATCGCGAAAGTCAGGAAGATTTTCTCAATCCCGAACGGGGCTTTTATATCCCGATATCGACTTCTTCGGCCAAATTTGTACCGCTCGATGCTGCTAAGCTGGCCACGTACCGAAGCCAGCCGCAGCGCGCTGCCAAAGCGACCTATTCGGTCAATTGTTCGCTGGTATATCGGAGCTACCGGCTGGAGACGTTTGTGGACAAGCCCTTCAGCGACGAGTTCCTGAAAAACGTACAGGCCGATTTCGCCATTGCCCGATCGGCTGGTGTCAAGCTCATTCTGCGCTTTGCCTACATCGAAAAGACTCACGCGGGCGACTGTCCGGATCAGTACAAGATCTGCCCGCCCTACGGCGACGCACCGAAAGCCATTGTCCTGAATCACATCAGCCAGCTAAGTCCGCTCCTGCACGAAAACGCCGACGTGATTGCCGTGCTGCAAATGGGATTCATCGGTATCTGGGGCGAAAACTATTACACCGATTACTTTGGCGATGCTTCTACCAACAATGGCCTGGGCGTGATTCCCGACAGCAGCTGGCAGGATCGCAATGAGGTGCTGGCAGCACTGTTGAAAGCGTTGCCAGCCGACCGCATGGTTCAGGTACGGACGCCACAGATCAAGCAGCGGTTTGTGTATGGACCTAAAGCGCCCGTTACGTCGGCAGCTATGCCGGCAACCCAGGGCTTCAGCGACGCGCCAGCCGCCCGGGTCGGCTTTCATAACGATTGCTTTCTGGCGAGCGAAGACGATTACGGCACCTTTTACGACGTCGGAAATTCCTCCACCAAACGCGGGCCGGCGAATGCGGTACTGCGTCGGTACTTGGAGCAGGATAGCCGGTACACGCCCGTCGGGGGCGAAACCTGCGACGACGCATTTAGCCCGCAGAACGACTGCGCACCCCTGGGGCATGCCGAGCAGGAAATGGCACGGATGCATTACAGCTACCTGAACAGCAGTTACAACAACGACGTAAACAACGACTGGCAAACGAACGGATGTATGGATAACATCCGTCGGCGACTTGGCTACCGGTTTGTGCTTCGCGAATCGACTCTGCCCGCTACCGTTGCGGCTGGCCAGCCTTTGAAACTATCGCTGACGCTCGCAAATGTGGGCTATGCTTCGCCGTATAATCCACGACCGCTGCAACTCATTTTACGAAATCTGGCCACCGGAGCCGTGCATGTCGTCCCGATCCGGGCCGATGTTCGTCGGTGGTTGCCCGGCTCACATTCGTTGCAGCCGTCGCTCCGGCTACCCGAGGCTGTAAAACCTGGTCGGTATGAAGTGCTGCTGAACCTGCCCGATGCCTATGCATCGCTGGCTAAAAATCCGGCTTACAGCATCCGGCTGGCCAACGAAGGGATTTGGGAAGCCCAGACAGGCTTCAGCAAGCTAAATCAGGTACTCACCGTGCGCTGAGCCTATCGGCAGAACCAGCTGTCCAGTGTGAAGGCCGCTTTTTGACCAGGAAAATAAGCTGGCTCAACCACTACTATGCATTACCTACTATCATTGAAAACATACTTCCATCCCGAAGCGCGTCCACTCTTCCGATTCTGCTTCCTTCCGGCCGATTTAGCAGCTAGGTTTACATCGGTTTTAGACATCAGAAGCCATGAACAAACGATTAGAACGCATCCCTGGCGAGGCCATGGTTGCGGGCGTTGCCGCCGGATTAGCTCAGTATTTTGGTATTAGCCGCACGTTGGTACGGATCATTTTCCTGGTGGGTATTCCACTGCCGCACTTCCCGGCTCTGTTAATTTATATTATCTTGTGGATCGTTATGCCGAAGCAGCCGCTTGGTGCATTCGTCACGCAATCAACCGTTTACGCAAACCCTGTTTTTTCCATGAATCCGTACAATCCCAATAAACCCGCATCGCCCGATCGGAGCATCATCGGCGGGGGTATTCTGATCCTGCTTGGTATTCTGTTTCTGCTCGATCGCTACTTCGACATTGATTTTGGTGATTTGTGGCCGTTTATGCTGATCGCTGGGGGCTTGTGGTTGATTTTCAAGGACCGGATCAAACCGCCCTATGATAATACCTACAACGACACCACGAACAACGACCCGAACGGAACGCTATAACTGAATGAATAATGTGTAATGAATAATGCGTAATGGACAATGCTCACGTAGCGATACATCATTCATTACACATTATTCATTATCCATTATCAACAACATAACTGATCATGCAACGAAGAAATGGATTGTTTTGGGGAATTTTTCTCCTGACGTTTGGGGTGCTGCTGCTGGCACGTCGGGCGGGTTGGCTGGATGTCGACTGGCATTCGCTCGTGAATTTGTGGCCCGTTCTGCTGATCCTGGCGGGGGTAAATCTGATTCTGGAACGACGCGGCAACCCGATCGCTTTCGTAACGACCGTGATGCTGGCCGTTGCTGTCCCCGCTACGCTATTCGGCTTTTTCAGTCATGACCGCGACCGCGACGGATTTCATATGCGCTGGAACCATGATGATGATGACGACAACGACGATGAGGAAAATTACAGCGACAACGACTCGGACAATAACGATGATGATTCGGACAGCGATGATGAGTACCGGGCAGAGCGTGAGCGTCGGAATGCAGTCGATGGAGAAGTACACAGCAATACATTTACCGAAGCCATAGATGCCGATACCCGCGAAGCGGTCCTGAAGTTATCGGGCGGAGCCGGACGTTTCTTCATCAGCGATCCGACGACCGAACTGATCAAAGCCGATACGAAGCAGACGGTTGGTTCATATTCGATGTCCGTCGACCGCGATGAAACAACCCATGTTCCAACCATTGAACTGAAGCCCACGGAAGAACATCAGCACATCGATTTGAAAGACGGCGACTACGAAAATCGGGTCGATATTCACCTGAACACCAAGCCTGTCTGGACCATGGACGTAGCGCTTGGTGCTGGCCAGGGTGATCTGGACCTGAGTCAGTACGCGGTTAAGAAACTGAAAATTGGTGCCGGTGCTGCCGACCTCGACCTGAAACTGGGTGCGAAAGCCGATCAGGCCGACGTGAAACTCGACGTAGGAGCCGCTTCGGTAACCGTACGCGTGCCGAAGGAGGTGGGTTGCCGAATCGAGAAAGACGGTGCCCTGAACCTGGAACAACTGGACGACTTCACCAGCCTGGGCGGGGGCGAGTTTGTCAGCCCGGGGTATGACGCAGCCACCAAAAAAATGACCATTCGTTTCGACGGCGGTATCTCGCGGTTCAAAGTCGTTCGGTACTAAACGTTGCTTAAACACAGAGCCACGGAGAACACAGAGGAAAATTAGTCAACTCTGTATTCTCCGTGGCTCTGTGTTTAAACCCTACAACGATTTGCGGACGATTAGCCGGAAGGGATTTTCGACGTGTTCGACGCTGCCGTTCAGAACTAGTTGCGCGGCTGTTCGGCCCATCTGGGCAAAATCGGTGGACATGACCGTAATGCCCTCCAGCAGAAATTCTTTCAGGGGTGTGTCGTTATACGACAGAATGCCCACTTCCTGCCCCACCACATACGACGTTTTCTTGATCTTTTTGATCAGTTCGACCAGGTCTTCCTCCATCAGGTTGATATAAGCCTGCTGCGGCTCGATGGACTCATGCTCGATATTATGAATGACGCGCGTCTGAAAGCCGTGTTCGTAGCAGAACTTGTAGTACCCGTTCAGAATGGCTTTCGGGTGGTAGGTATACGATGGAAACAGGATACTCAGGGTCTTGTATTTTCGTAGCAGCGGCAATGCTTCCGTCAGGGCCTGATACAGATCTTTCTCGAAGTTCTGAAAGACAGCGGCATAGTTGCCTGTTATACCTTCCAGCAACTTATCCAGAATAACCAGTTTGTGTTTGGGCAGGCTGTTGATCAGTTCATCGGCTTTGGCTTCGCCTTCGAAAAAGTGACCGATAATGACATAGTGGGTGTGATTGCGGGCTTGCCGCTGGATGAGATCCCGAAACAGCCGGAAATCGTTGTTGTAAATAAAAAAATCGATGGCCACGGTCGGACCCAGCACCTCCACGAACGAGTCGTAGATAATTTTTTTATGGACGCTTAACTTATTGAACAACAGAAAGATCTTCAGGTTGTGTCCCGTCGGTGTATAGTTGATGTAAAAGCCTTTGCCTTTAACTGCGCCGATAATTTCCTTTTCTTTCAGCAGTTCGTATGCCCGCTCGATCGTGCCTTTAGACACATCGAATTCGGCGCATAATTCATGGATAGATGGAAGTTTATCTCCTGGCAGGATATCCCGGTTTTCGATGCCTTCCACAATCGAATTATAGATCTGCTGGTACTTAGGCGTGTTCGAGTAGTCATTAATTTTTATGTGGTAAAGCATAATCTACGATTTGATTCAGGAATGAATGCAAAATAAACAGTAACCCGAAGCAATACGTACCTATACGTACCCAGGCCGACTGGCTCGTAGAAGGCAAGACTTGCAAAAGGTTATGTACAAGGCAAATAGTACGGTAAGGTTGTATTAAAAATACTAAGGATATTATTAAAATAATCCCAGATTAGGTAGGTGTAGGAAAGTGTTTTTGCGAAGATTAGTAATATTTGAGTAGTCAATTATCTTTTTTAAGGCCTGGCTACCTATCTTTTCTTATCTTGTAAATAATAGCAATGACCAGATCTTCAGGTACTCCTGGTCGATTTGCTTTCAACACAATCTCTGGGCATAGTGACGATAGTAACAGCAGAATCATTTTGGCTTTGGCCGTTTTTAGGACGCTTACACCCGTTGGTTGTTCACTTTCCGGTCAGTTTACTTTGCGTTGCTTTCGTATTGGAGGGAATCGACTGGTATCGCCGGTCTACAACGTTTCGGGCGGGCGTTACCGCTTTGCTCTGGATAGGTGCAGGCAGCGCTGTTTTAGCCGCCATCTTCGGCTTCATACTGGTCAATCAGGAAGATTACGCCGGGAAAGGCGTGGCGATTCACCAATGGGCGGGGCTGGCGACGATGCTCCTGGCGATACTGACTCTTGTAGCCGTTCGGTTGGGGCATACAGCATTATTCCGGAGTTTATTGATCGCAACGGTTCTGGGCGTTACGCTGGCCGGGCACTATGGAGCGCTGCTCACTCATGGCGAAGATTACATCAGCAGTGTGCTGCCGTTTGGCGATAAGCCCAAAGCACCCGGCCCTGATGGTGCTACGTTTGCCTTCGCCAGTATGAACGCGAACCAGCTTACGGCCAAACAGATTCAGGAAATCAATCTGGAAGTTCGGTCGATTCTGGCCCACAACTGCTACAGTTGCCATAGCGATACCAAAACGAAAGGCGAGTTACGACTCGATAAAAAAGAACTGGTGATGAAAGGCGGCAAACACGGGGCTATCCTGAAAGCAGGCCACCCGGAAGACAGTGAGCTGATCCGCCGGATTACGTTACCGGCCGAGGACAAGGAAGCGATGCCGACCAAAGGCAAACGGCTCACTGACAAAGAGGTAGCGCTGCTGTCGTTCTGGATTAAAGCGGGGGCCCCCTGGCCCAGCGGTGCCGAAAAAAGTCTTTACCGGGTAGCCGCTCTGGAACCGCGATTACCGGTTTTGCCAGCGGCTACGGTCGACATTACCAACCCCATCGACCGGCTGGTGAACGTTTATTTTCACAAGAACAAGATTGAGTGGAAGAGCGTCGTCGACGACCGGACGTATATGCGCCGGGTATACCTGGACGTAATTGGGTTGCTGCCAACACCCGCTAAAATTCAAGCCTTTGCGGCCGACACCCGACCTGACAAACGCGAAGCACTGGTGAAGGAGCTCCTCAGCCGGAACACCGATTACGCGCAACACTGGCTTACCTTCTGGAACGATGCCCTGCGCAACGACTACACCGGAACGGGCTACATTACCGGCGGTCGATACGACATCACGAAATGGCTGTATTCGTCGCTGAAGACGAATAAACCGTACAATTGGTTTGTGCGTGAACTGATCAGCCCGACCAAAGAATCGGCGGGTTTTATCAAGGGCATCCAGTGGCGCGGCACCATCAATTCGAGCCAGCGTACAGAAATGCAGGCGGCTCAGAACGTGGCGCAGGTCATGCTGGGTCTTAATCTCAAATGTGCTTCCTGCCACGATAGCTTCATCAGCGACTGGAAACTGGCCGATGCTTACGCTTTTGCCAATATTTTTGCGGATACCACCCTGGAGATTAACCGTTGCGATAAACCCACGGGCAAAATGGCGGGTCGTCAGGTCCTGTATAAAGAACTCGGAACCGTCAGTGTCGACGCGCCGACCGAACAGCGTCTGCGCGAACTGGCCGATTTTCTGGTACAGCCCAAAGACGGTCGGCTGTACCGCACGCTGGTCAACCGGGTATGGGCGCAATTAATGGGGCGCGGCATTGTCGAGCCCGTCGATGCGATGGACAACGAACCCTGGAGTCAGGACCTGCTCGACTGGCTGGCCTACGATTTTGTGCAGCAGGGCTACGACATCAAAAAACTGATTTACACGGTTCTAACGTCGAAAACGTACCAGTTGCCATCAGTAGGGGTAAAAGACGCGGGCTTGCTCACCGCTCCGACCTATGTGTTCGAAGGAATGGTTCGGCGTCGGCTTACGGCCGAGCAGTTTGCTGATGCGATCAGCCTGGCCTTCAGCCCGATTTACCAGGATACGTCGGTGGTGAAAATGCTGCCTAAAACGATCCGGAAAGAAATCGCTTTTCCGCGGGCGTCGCTCGTCAAGAACGACCCGTTTCTGACCGCCCTGGGCCGACCGAACCGCGAAACGGTTAGCACGAGCCGGACCTCACAGGCCAATTTATTGCAGGCGCTGGAATTAACCAATGGCACAACGTTTAACGAAGCGCTGAAGCGGGGGGCCGAGCGCTGGAAAGCCAGATACCCGTCGTCGGACGTGCTGGTGAAAGAACTGTATCGAAAATCATTAGGGCGCGATCCACAACCCAAAGAAATGGCGGTGGCGCAGAAGATTGTCGGTGAAGAGCCGAGTGTCGAAGGCATCGAAGATTTGGTTTGGGCTATGGCGCTTCACCCTGAATTTCAGTTGATTTATTAATGGGAATGCATAATGCATAGTGGCATACCAGCTAACTCATTATCCATTATTCATTGTGCATTATCCATTATAAAACCGTAACGCGATGAGAAACAGATGGAACCGGCGGGAATTTCTTCAGAAAACGAGCGCGGCTACCCTGGCGGCTCTGGCCGCTGGCGCACCGATCCCGGGCTTACTAACGGGCTGCGCCAGTGCTGACAAAGCCAAACCGGCAAACCTGCGTGGTACGGCCGATACGGTCATCCTGCTCTGGATGGCAGGGGGCATGGCTCATACTGAAACCTTCGATCCCAAACGCTACACGCCGTTTGAAACGGGGATGGAAGGCAACCGGGTGCTGAGTACGTTCAAATCCGTGCCGACGGTACTGGATGGCATTCATTTTTCCGAGGGCCTTCAGTCGATCGGTAAGGTAATGGATCGGGGCACGCTCATTCGCTCGTACGTCGCGGCCGATATGGGCCACATTCTGCACTCGCGTCATCAGTACCATTGGCATACGTGTTACGAACCGCCCCAGACCGTGGCCGCTCCCCACTTCGGTTCCTGGATTGCGAAAGAACTGGGTCCGAAGAATCCGGTGATTCCGGCGTTCATCGATATTGGGCAGCGGTTTACGGTAGGGGAGGCCGAAGAGCTGAAAGCATTCCACACCGCCGGGTTTCTGGGTAATGAATTTGGTCCGTTTTTTATTCCCGATCCGAGCCAGGGGCTGGAAAGCGTCCGGCCGCCGATTGGGATGGATGCGCGCCGGTTCGAACGACGGAATCAGTTATACAACGAACTCATCAACAGTGGACCGGTGGGTGAATTTGGAAGTGACTACCAGAAAGAATCCCTGCGCCGGTCGATGGAACAGGCGTACCGATTGCTGAATTCGCCCGAAGCGAAAGCGTTCGACCTGAGCACCGAACCGAAGCACATTTACGAACGCTACAATACCGGTCGGTTCGGCTTAGGCTGTCTGCTGGCCCGGCGACTGACCGAGCAGGGGGCACGATTCATCAGCGTAACCACCGAGTACGAACCGTTTAAAGGCTGGGACACCCACGAAAACGGCCATACCCGGCTGGAAGACATGAAATGCCAGATCGACGGGCCCGTGGCGCAGTTGATTCTGGATCTGGAGAAAACTGGTCATCTGGACCGTACGTTGATCATTCTGGCCAGCGAATTCAGCCGCGACATGATGGTGGAAGGTCGCCCCGATGTGAAGGTACAGGAGCAGGTGGCGCAGCCCGATGTGCTGTCGGACCTGAAATTCTACGGCATGCACCGGCATTTTACCGATGGCTGCTCCGTTCTGATGTTCGGGGGCGGGATCAAAAAAGGGTTTGTGTACGGCAAGACCGCCGACGAACGGCCCTGCAAAACCATCGAAAAACCGGTGCGTATCGACGGAATCCATCAGACAATTTACCATGCGCTGGGAATTGCGCCGGATACACAGTATGAAGTTGAAAAGCGCCCCTTTTATACGACACCCGATGGGAAAGGAAAACCCGTCATGGAGTTGCTGGTGTGAGAAACGTCATTACTAGTCATTATCGTCATTGGGTGTCAGTTAACAGTCATTCACAAACACCAAGACGACTAATGACTCTCGAATGACAAGTAATGACCACAAATGACTGATATGTTTTCGATAAGATCGCTATCGTATTCGTTGCTCGTCCTGCTCGTCGGCGCTGTCTGGGCGACGCAGTCCTGTACGCGCTCGTCGGCGGGGCAGGCGGATGAAGAGCAGTTGCCGGACATGGTCAGTTACAATTTCGACATTCGGCCTATTCTGTCGGACAAATGCCTGGCCTGCCACGGTCCGGATGCCAACAAACGGGAAGCAGGTTTGCGACTCGACATGCCCGAAAGTGCCTTTAAAGCCCTGAAAGAACATCCGGGCGCCCATGCGATCGTAGCCGGAAAACCTGAATTATCGGAAGTATTTCTGCGCATCTCATCGCAGGATACCTCAACGCTGATGCCACCGGTCAACTCGGGGCTGAAACTGTCTGCCCGCGATATCAAACTGATCGAAAAGTGGATCAAACAGGGTGCTGTTTACGAAAAACACTGGGCCTTCGTGGCACCAAAGAAACCAGCTTTACCAACAGTCGGCCGGACAGACTGGCCCCGAAACGAAATCGATTATTTTATTCTGCAGAAGCAGGAGCAAAAAGGCTTGTCGCCCAACGAGGAAGCGGATAAGGAACGGCTCCTGAAACGGCTCAGCCTCGACCTGACCGGTTTGCCCCCAAGTCTGGCGCTGATGGATCAGTTTATGACCGATAAAAGTCCGGATGCGTACGAAAAGGCCATCGATCAGTTGCTGAAAAATCCGGCTTACGGCGAAAAAATGGCGGTTCACTGGCTGGACATTGCCCGCTACGCCGACTCGCACGGCTATCAGGACGATGGCTACCGGACCCAATGGCCCTGGCGCGACTGGGTCATTCATGCGTTCAACAAAAACATGCATTACAACGATTTCGTGACCTGGCAGCTGGCGGGCGATTTTCTGTCGAGTCCGAAAGGCTGGGGTGGTCCCGGAACGCCGGACAAAGAGCAACTGCTGGCCACGGGCTTCAATCGAAATCATAAAATAACGGAAGAAGGGGGCGTCATCCCCGAAGAGTATCGCATCTCATACGTGACTGACCGGACGGACCTGTTCGGTAAAGGGCTGCTGGGCGTAACGATGGAATGTGCGCACTGCCACGACCATAAGTACGATCCATTCTCGCAGAATGAATACTACCGGCTTTTCGCGTTTTTCAACAATGTTAAAGAAGTGGGCATCGAGTCGGTCATTGGCGGCCCCGATACCTACGCCAAAAAGCCGCTGATGGAGATCTGCGACGAGGATGTGAAGGATATTCTGTCGTTCGTCAACAAGCTGGATACCAATAAATTGATTGTTTCGGTGATGACCGACCTGGATACGACCCGAAAAACCTTTTTGCTGAAACGGGGGGTGTACGATGCCCCCGGCGATGAAGTGCAGCCGGGTACACCCAAAGCGATTTTGCCGTTCAACGAAAACTATCCGAAAAACCGGCTAGGGTTGGCTAAATGGATGTTTGATCGTCGGAATCCGCTGACAGCGCGGGTGTATGTCAATCAGCTTTGGCAGGAATTCTTCGGCAAGGGAATCGTAAAAACTCCCGGCGATTTTGGCATGCAGGGCGAACTACCGTCGCATCCTGAACTGCTCGACTGGCTGGCCGTCGATTTTATGGACCACGGCTGGGACATCAAGCGGCTGGTCAGGCAGATGGTTACCTCGGCAACGTACCGGCAATCGGCGGTGATTTCGCCCGAAAAACTACGGGCCGACCCCGACAACCGGTATCTGGCGCGCGGGCCGCGCTATCGCATCAACGCCGAGTTTGTTCGGGATCTGGTCCTCAGTAGCAGCGGTCTGCTCAACCGAACCATTGGTGGGCCCAGTGTCAAGCCGTACCAGCCGCCAGGTTTGTGGGAAGGCGCTACGTCCGGGCGCGGTCTGTTGTCTATGTACGTGCAGGATCACGGCCCCAAACTCTACCGGCGCGGCATGTACACGCTTATCAAGCGCACGGTGCCGCCCCCTTCGATGGCTATTTTCGACGCCAGCAACCGCGATCTGTGCGAAGTAAGACGCCTGAAAACGAATACACCCCTGCAGGCGCTGATTATGCTGAACGACCCCACCGTGCTGGAAGCATCGCGTGTACTGGCGGCCAATCTACTAGTCGAAAAGACTGATATCAACACGAAAATCGGTAAAGCGTTCCGACTGATTGTGAGCCGGAAACCGAATGAAAAGGAAGTGTCTGTTCTGAAGGCGTATTACGAAAAGGAACTGAAAACCATTACTAAACCAAGCGCCGAAAAAGCGCTGGCTGTGGGCGAATACCCGATTCCTCAAAAACTCGATACGGTGCAACTGGCTGCCCTGATGCGGATTGTCTCGACGATATACAACCTGGAAGAAACGATTACGAAGACCTGATAAAATTTCCTGTTAATCCTGTCAGGAAAGACCCTTACCGATATGGAAAAAGAAATCTTAGAACACGGATTGAATTTCAACCGGCGTCGCTTTCTGTCCAGATTGAGTCTGGGGCTGGGGAGCGCGGCACTGGGTTCGTTACTGATTCCTGACCTGTTTCGGGGTGGCGATGCAGACGATGAGGGGTTTACACCCGGTATGCCGCACTTTGCTCCCAAAGCCAAGCGGGTGATCTATTTGTTTCAAAATGGCGCTCCTTCGCAGCAGGAACTCTTTGATTACAAGCCTAAACTGCGCGAGTTGACTGGAAAGGAAATTCCGCCATCGGTACGGGGAAACCAGCGGTTGACAGGTATGACGGCCGGCCAGAAAGAACTGCCGCTGGTGGGTTCGTTCGTCGATTTCAAACAATACGGTCAGTCGCGGGCGTGGATCAGCGATTTGCTGCCTTACACGGCGAAAGTGGTAGACGATCTGTGCATTGTGAAATCGATGTATACCGAAGCGATTAACCACGATCCGGCCCTGACGTTTCTGCAGACGGGCTCCCAGCAGGGCAACCGACCGAGTATGGGTTCCTGGCTGAGCTACGGGCTGGGTAACGAAAACAAAAACCTGCCCAACTTTACGGTGTTGCTCTCGCGCGGTATTGGCAACGGACAGGGCGTTTACTCGAAACTCTGGTCCAACGGCTTTCTGGATTCCATTCACCAGGGGGTTCAGTTCAGCAAGGGCGAAGACCCGGTGCTGTACCTGCGTGACCCTGAAGGGATGAACCGCAAGGATCGCCGGGATATGCTCGACAACCTGGCTCAACTGAACGAGATGGCCTACCAGGAATTCGGTGACCCGGAAATCACGGCTAAAGTAAAGCAGTACGAGATGGCCTACCGGATGCAGACTGCTGTTCCGGAAGTGATGGATCTGTCGAAGGAGCCGGACGATATCGTTAAACTGTATGGTCCCGACTGCCTGGTGCCCGGTACGTTTGCGGCTAACTGTCTGCTAGCCCGTAAGTTGTCTGAGAACGGCGTTCGTTTCGTTCAGTTGTATCATCAGGGGTGGGACCAGCACGGAAATCTACCCTTCGAAATTGCCCGGCAGGCTAAAGACGTCGATCAGGCCTCGGCAGCACTGGTTACCGATCTGAAGCAGCGTGGCTTATTAGACGAAACCCTGGTGATCTGGGGCGGTGAGTTCGGGCGGACGAGCTATACGCAGGGTAAACTGACCAAAGACAATTACGGACGCGACCATCACCCGCGCTGCTTCACCATCTGGATGGCGGGCGGAGGCATCAAACCGGGCATCGTGTACGGCGAAACCGACGAAATGGGATATAATATTGCCAGCAATCCGGTACACGTGCACGATTTTCAGGCGACGGTGCTGAACCAGTTGGGGCTGAATCACGAAAAACTAATTTTCAAACATCTGGGACGACGCTATCGGCTGACGGATGTGTCGGGAAAGGTGGTGCGCGACATCATCGCATAACGGATAAACGGTTAAACACAGAGCCACAGAGCGCACAGGGCTATAGTAACTAACTCTTCTTGGTGTTCTCTGTGTTAATTCCTGATAAGCAAATGCAGAAAAGATTAGTCGGTTTAGCTGAGCAGGGGTTGTTCGCTTCGGCGGTGTTCATTCTGGTATTACTGGCGTTCGAAAGCCGAATCGTCGTACCGGTATGGCTGCAGCCGGTCGGGCGGATGCATCCGCTACTCCTGCATTTCCCGATTGTTATTCTGCTGCTGGGCATCGTGATGGAAGCTTTCCGCTTCAACGGAGCCAATGCTTCCAATGAATTTTACCGGACTTTCTCGCGGAATCTGCTGCTGGTTGGCGCTTTGCTGGCCGCCCTGACTGTCATCATGGGCTTATTTCTGGCTCGGGAAGATGGCTATACCGGTTCCGTTGTGCAATGGCATAAATGGGCGGGCGTCGGTACATTTTTCCTGGCGTGCCTGCTCTACTGGAGCCAGAAAAAGCCCTGGTATTCACAAGCCGTAGCCCGAACGGGAGCCATACTGACGGGTGTCGTGCTGATTGGAGCAGGCCATTATGGTTCGGTCATTACCCACGGTGAGGATTTTATTCTGGCTCCTGTTGCGCACCAGACCCAAACTGCTTCCGTCGATTTGCAGCAGGCACTGGTTTTCAACGACGTGATTAAACCCATATTCGAGCAGAAGTGCACCAGTTGCCATAACCCCGATAAGCTAAAAGGCGAGCTGGCTCTTACCGATGCCGAGGCTATTCTGAAAGGGGGTAAGAGTGGAAAACTGTTCGTGGCTGGTAACCCCGAGGTGAGTTTGTTGCTTAAACGTATACACCTGCCGTTAGAGGAAAAAAAGCACATGCCACCGTCGGGGAAAGCGCAGCTTACGACTACCGAAGTCAGATTACTTTCGCTCTGGATCAAAGACCGTGCGGAGTTTACCAGAAAAGTCGTCGACCTGCCTGCGTCAGATTCATTGCGTATGCTGGCGGCAACCCTGTTCAGAACAGCCGAGCCGACGGAGCCTGTATTTGCGTTTGAGGCTGCCGATGAGGAAACCGTCAAAAAACTAAACACCGATTACCGAACCATTGCTCCCCTGGCTAAGGAGTCGCCCGCTCTGGCGGTCAATTTGTATAATAAAGCGAGTTATTCGCCCGAACAATTGCAGGAACTGAGTCCGTTGAAAGATCAGGTTGTATACCTGAATCTGAATAAAATGCCGGTAAAAGATGCTGATCTTAAGTATGTTAGCCAGTTCGGAAATCTCGAAAAGCTGGATGTTAATTTCACCGATATTACCGGGAAAGGACTAAAAGAACTGAGGTCATTAAGCCATCTGGAAAGCCTGGCACTATCGGGCACCGGAGTAAAATATGCCGACTTACAAAGCCAGATCAAAGCATTTAAGCACTTGAAAACCATAGCGCTATGGGAAACGGGCCTGACCGATGCGGAGATACGTCAATTACAGAAAGCAAATCCACAGATTCAGTTCATTATGGGCTTCGATGGGGCTAAAAGCGAACCGATCCGGCTAAATCCTCCGGTACAGAGTAACTCGACCATTTTTTCGCAGTCGACGCCGATACAGCTGAAGCATCCGATTCGGGGCGTCGAAATTCGTTATACCACCGATGGAACGGAGCCTGATAGCCTCCATTCTCCCATTTTCGACGGAAAAGCGATGCTGACAGGTAGTACGACGATCAGGGCGAAAGCCTATAAATCAGGGTGGTTGAGTAGTCCGGTCGCTACGTTCAACTACTATAGAGATACCTACAAACCCGACAGCGCAAACCTGCTGATGCCGCTCAATCCAGTTCATCAGGCCGAGGGGGCCAACACCTTTTTCGACCATAAACTAGGTACATTCAACGCCAATAGCCCCGCCTGGGCCAACAATTGGGCAGGCGTCCGGAAGAACGATCTGGTACTGGTATCCGAATTTAAGCGCCCAGTAACCGTTACTTCTGTCGACCTGCGGACGATGATCGAGCCCGAAACGGGCATTTTTCCGCCGGAACTGATTGAAATATGGGGCGGCAACAGCCGCGAGCAGATGACTTTACTGGCGACGACGCGACCGGCTTTACCCGCTCAAAAAAGCGATCCGGTGATGAAAGCGCTTGGCTGTAGGTTTAAACCCCACACGGTTTCTTACCTGAAAATCGTTGCAAAGCCAGTCGCTAAACTACCCGAATGGCATGGTAGTAAAGGGAACCGCGCCCTGCTGCTGGTAGACGAGATTTTTATCAACTAAACATGGAATTTTTGGATATTAGTTAGGGGTATTGGGCGATTCGGTATTAAAAATTCCAAGAAAAATATCCAAATAATGCCAAAGTTGGGTAGGTATGGGAAAGTTGCCGAATCAAAGCTGGTAATATTTGGCTATCCAATTGGCTTTTACTTCAGCCAAGGACCGTCTACAATCCTATCTCTTATTCTTTAAATTCCATGAAAAGACTCTATCAGTTAGCAACGCTAAGTATGATGGCAGGCGCAGTCTCCGGTTTTGCCCAGGGGACGCAGAAGATCCCACAAAAAGGCGACCTACAGAATACCGGACAACTACTGGCGATGCGCGCCGTCGGTACTAACCGGATTGCCGTTAAGGCCCCCACGGCCGACATTACCGTTTCGGGACGAGTGGTAGATGAGAAAAACAACGGCTTACCGGGGGTAAGTGTCGTTGTAAAAGGAAGTACGAAAGGAACCAACACCGACGAGCAGGGAGATTTTAAAATTCAGGTTCCAAACCCGCAGGCTATACTGGTCTTCAGCTTTGTCGGCTATGAGCCGAAAGAAGTACCTGTCGGTAACAAAACGACCATCAACGTAGCCCTGACTGGGGGCGACCAGACCCTCAACGAAGTTGTCGTTGTGGGTTATGGTAGTCAGCTGAAAAAAGAAATAACGGGCGCTGTTCAGACGGTAAGTGCCGCAGAAATCAAAGATCTACCCGTTTCGCAGATCGGCCAGAAACTACAGGGCCGTCTGGCAGGGGTGCAGATTAACCAGACTACCGGTAAGCCCGGTCAGGGAATTTCCATCCGGATTCGGGGCCAGGTATCGGTTTCGGCGGGTAGCGATCCCTTGTACGTTATCGACGGTTTTCCGATTACGGGCAACATTGCTCAGTTGAACCCCGACGAAATTGATGATCTGACCGTATTGAAAGATGCGGCTTCTACATCACTCTATGGATCGCGGGCGGCTAACGGGGTCGTGCTGATCACAACGAAGAAAGGCAAGCCTGGCCAGACCAATGTTAGCTTCAGCGCCTACGCGGGCGTGCAGAAAGTGCCCATGAAAGGGCGGGTAAAAATGCTGAATGCCGTTGAATTTGCGCAGTTTAAGAAAGAGTTTTACGAAGATCAACTGCAGCCCGTACCGGATATATTTCAAAATCCGGCACAGTACGAAGGTAAAAACAACGACTGGTATGATGCCTTACTTCGGGTAGCCCCCATTCAGAGTTATAATTTGAGTGTATCGAACAATACGGAGCGCTCGAATACATCCCTGGTAGCGGGTGTATTCAATCAGGATGGCGTTGTGCTGAATAATAAGTACAAGCGGTATTCGCTGCGGATGAACTCGAATTATAATTTGTCCAAAAGTGTAACCGTTGGCTTTAACGCAGCGCCGTCCTACGTATTCGATAATACGCCCCGAACAGATGGTGACCGTGGTACCGGCATTCTGTTCAATGCTCTGCACACCTGGCCCATCATGCCCATTTATGATGCCAATGGGCAGTTGACCAAATACAATACCTTGCCGAGCAGCACAGGTAATATTTTTAACTATCCGAACTGGGTACGGGCGGCAAACGAACTGATCAATGAAACCAGAAATACGAATTTGCTGGCCAATGCATACGTTCAGTACCGGCCGATCAATGGCTTGACGCTGAAATCGACGATCAATATCGAGTACCTAAACTCGAAATTTTTCTACTTCAATCCGTCGACGGCTACTAGCTCTATTAACGTGCCAATACCAACAACGGCCTCGTCGACGCGGCAGAGTCTGGAAAATGTATCCTGGTTGAACGAAAACCTGGCGACTTACTCGCGGAGCTTCAACGATCACAATTTTGAGCTGTTAGCGGGCTTTACCAACCAGAAATTCCGGCAGGAGTTTACCCGAATCTCAGCCAATACCTACGCCGATGACCGGCTGCCAACCATTCAGGGAGCGCTCAACATCGACCGGTCTGGTAACCCTTCCAATACAAGAAATGATATTCAGCAGTGGACGCTGACCTCCTACCTTTCTCGATTGACTTATAATTACAAAGGCAAATATCTGTTCACTGCAGCCATCCGGGCCGATGGTTCTTCCCGATTTGGGGCCAACAATCAGTTTGGTACCTTCCCCTCAGCATCTGTGGGCTGGGTTGTATCGGACGAAAGCTTCCTCAAAACAGTACCTCAGGTTTCGTTTGCCAAAGTCCGGGCTAGCTACGGCGTGATCGGTAACAATAACATCGGTAACTACACGTCTTATGCGCTGGTAAACAATACCACTAATGCCGTTTTCGGCAGTAATGTAGCGACTGGAGCAGTCGTAACCTCTTTGGCCAACCCCAATTTAGGCTGGGAGACGACCCGGCAGTTCGACATGGGTCTCGATCTGGGTTTATTCAATGATCGCATTCAGTTCATTTACGACTTCTACACGAAACGGACGACGAATCTGCTTTATGCCGTGCAGGTGCCTCAGGAGTCGGGTTTTACGAACTTCAACGATAACATCGGTGAAATCAGGTTCTGGGGCCATGAGTTCTCGCTGACTACCAAGAACACGACGGGTAAACTGAAATGGACGACCAACGCCAATATCTCCTTCAACCGGAACATAGTCGAATCGCTGGCACCGGGTATTGATCGGGTATATGGCGGTACGGGTTTCCACATAACACAGGTCGGTAAGCCTTTCGGTCAGTTCTATGGTCTGGTCAAAGAGGGCTATTATACGAGTGCCGAACAACTGAGAACCTCTCCGGTCATTCCGGGTCGTTCGGCCATTGGCACTATCAAGTTTAAGGATATAAACGGCGATGGCGTGATTACGAACGGGGGCGATGCCGACGATCGGACCATTCTTGGTAGCCCATTTCCGAAGTTTACCTACGGTATCACCAACGACTTGAAATACGGTAACTTCGATTTCTCGATTACCGGTTCTGGCTCCTATGGCAATCAGTTGTGGGTCCGTCACTTATATAGCACGGCTAACCTGGACGGTGTATTCAACATGGTGGAAGGGGTAAAAGACCGCTTCCGTGTTCAGAATGCTATCGTCGATGTCAATGGCGTCAAGACCGGGGTTGCGACCAACGTAATTACTCAGGGTGCCGGTAAGTTTGGTGCAACCAACAACGGGGGGAACTTTACAGGGATTGAGCGCGACTGGCATAGTTCGCAGTTCCTGGCCGATGCGTCGTTTTTCACCATCAAAAACATAACGGTGGGCTATAATTTCGGACCATTGAACAAATTCTTCCGATCGGCTCGGCTCTATGCTTCAGTCCAGCAGGTGTATATATTCACGAAATACTGGGGTGGGCCTAATCCGGAAACCAGTGGTAATGGAGCTGGTGATGGGCCTGGCGACAACCTGAGTCAGGGGGTCGATTTCTCGAACTACCCGGTTCCACGTACGTATACCATGGGCGTCAATCTGAACTTTTAATCTAATGAATAATGGATAATGTACACCAGACAATGGCAGTGATGAAGAAAAGGACTCTGGACACCATTATTCATTTGCTTAACTAACTGACTATAAAGAATGAAAACGAAATATATAGCAGCCGGCTTCTTAGCGATTGCCCTGGCCGGTTGCACAAAGGATTTTCTAACTGTAGTGCCAGAAACGGCCCTGAGTTCGGCAACGTTCTTTAAGACCGAAGCCGACTTTCTACAGGCTATCAATGGTGCCTACGTGCCCTTTCGGCAGATGTACAACGAACGGGCCTGGGTGCTGGAGGAGATGCACTCCGACAACACGTATTATGCCCGCAATACCTTGTACGGCGCAGTCGACCCAACCGAGAACGTAGCTGATTTTGCCGTTCCGACAGCGAATGGTGTTACTGCCAACGATAACGTGCTGGTACAGTATCGGCTGAACTATGTTATTATTTCCCGCGCCAATCAGATTCTGTCGCTCATCGATGGTACCGGCCTG
Organism: Spirosoma koreense; assembly: GCF_054777875.1. Lineage (NCBI taxonomy): Bacteria > Pseudomonadati > Bacteroidota > Cytophagia > Cytophagales > Cytophagaceae > Spirosoma > Spirosoma koreense. The sequence continues at coordinate 183,752 of NZ_BAAHAC010000005.1, forward strand.
ACGTTTTCCAGTGATGCTGTCAAAAATAACGTCAAGGGGCAGGCTCAATTTCTTCGGGCCTTTGCCTATTTTGATCTGGTACGTTTATTCGGTAAAGTTCCCCTGCACTTGACCCCAGTTACGGGGCGCGAAGATGCGGCTTTGCCGTTGTCGACAACCGACGAGATTTATGCCCAGATTGAGAAAGACGCTTTAGCCGCCAGCACTAACCTTCCTGACAAAAGTGCGCAGGAATTGGGGCGCGCTACATCGGGAGCAGCTAAAACGTTGTTAGCGAACCTGTATATCACGCAGAAAAAATGGGCGCAGGCTGAAGCGCAGGTCAAAGATGTGATCGCATCGGGCAAATACAGCCTGATGCCCGATTACAACGACGCCTTTTCGTATACCAGCACGAACAAAAACAATGCCGAGTCGGTGTTTGAGATTCAGTACATGGAAGGGTCTGCCGGGTATAATGGCAATCAGATTTATCGCTTTTTGCCTTCGCCCATAACGGCAGCTGAGATTGCGCCGATTGTGGGTACCTCGAATCCCCAGCCTACCTCGCAGGAGAGTAACAACATACCCACGAAAGATCTTATCGAGGCTTATGAGGCTGGCGACAAACGGAAAGATATTTCGATTGGGACCGTTACGTTGAGCACAAGTTTGCGCGCCGAGAAGAAGTATCCATACATCAAAAAATATGCACGGACACATTCCTTGAACAACAATACGGGGCAGAACTGGCCGGTATACCGTTACGCCGAAGTGCTGCTGTTCATGGCCGAAGCGCTGAACGAACAAGGGAAAACAGGAGAGGCTGCTCCTTACCTGAATCAGGTGCGGACACGGGCTGGTCTGGCAGCCACAAAAGCATCGTCGCAGGCCGATATGCGGGAAGCTATTTTTAAAGAAAGACGAGTGGAGCTGGCTTTTGAAAACAAACGCTGGTTCGACCTGACCAGAACGGGCCGGGTGAAAGAAATCATCGGTGCGTACGGTGCTAAAGTGAAAGCGAACCCATCGGATTACTATTTCCCCGCCGGAGCGGTGCCACCACCGAACGCCTTTACGGTGCTGGACGATTACTATGGTCTGCCAGCCGTTGAGTCTGCTCTGACACCCTACTTCTAATTCGCGTATCCTCAATCCCCGAAGCGAACTGGGTTCGCTTCGGGGATTGAGGAATATTCAGGAACAATTTATCTGCTTTACTCCGCTATGAAAAATGACAAAGCCTCCTTCGACATCGACCATCTGGGTTCGAAAATCAGACATTTCCTTGGCGAGGTTGTAGATGGGAGCCTGCATAGCAGCTAACCCACTGCACCAGAGAACACACGGCACCGGCAACGTTGGCCGAACGGGTGCGAATGCGCCGTATTCGCTCGATCAATCAGTAGAATATGCCAGCGTTTTGCCTCTTATTACCTGAATACAGCCGAAAAACCGATACCGGATAAACCTTACAAGCCGGTAGCGAAACAAATTATAAACCTTATCTCTGAAAAGACTATGTTTTCTCAATTTAACAAGGCTAAACTCGGGCTGGTCGCTTCGGCGCTCGTTCTGGTCGGCGCATCCTGGGTCAGTCTGCACTACCCGGAAACTGATCGACAGGGGGCGGAGAATCCTAAAGTCGATAAGCTCAAACTACAGCCGGGCTTTAAGGCCGAGCATTTATACGATATTTCCGAAAACCATCAGGGGTCGTGGGTATCCATGACGTTCGACGATAAAGGCCGTATGATCGCTTCCGACCAATACGGTGGCCTGTTTCGGTTGAAAATACCTACTATTGGAGCAGGGTCGACTCAGCCTACGGTGGAGAAGCTGGTCATTGCCAAAGATACCAGCGTCGGCATGGGCTATGCCCAGGGACTTTTGTACGCGTTCAACAGCCTGTACGTCATGGTCAATAACCGACCCAGCAAGCAGTTCCCGAAACCAAGTGGCCTGTATCGGCTGCAGGATACGGATGGCGACGATCAGTTCGATAAAGTGACGATGCTGAAAGAATTGAAAGGGGAAGGTGAGCACGGTCCACACAGTATTGTGCTCTCACCCGACAAACAGTCGATTTATGTCTGCGCCGGCAACCACACCGATGTGCCACAGATGGATGCGTATCGGTTGCCGTCGAACTGGAAAGAAGACAACCTGTTTCCGCTGATCAAAGACCCGCGCGGGCATGCTAATGACCGATATGCGCCCGGTGGCTGGATTGCTAAAATCGATCCCGAAGGAAAACGCTGGGAGCTGATGGGCGCCGGTTTCCGGAACGAATTCGATATTGCTTTCAATGAAGCAGGCGATTTGTTTACCTACGATTCGGATATGGAGTGGGACTTTGGCCTGCCCTGGTATCGACCTACCCGGATTTGCCACGTTCCCAGCGGAGCGGAGTTCGGCTGGCGCACGGGCAACAGTAAATGGCTACCAGCAAATCCGGATAATCTGCCGCCGATCGTAAACATTGGTCAGGGGTCTCCAACCAACGTTATGTCTGGGTTGACAGCCAAATTTCCGCTGAAATACCGGCAGTCTGTTTTTGCTTTCGACTGGAGTTTCGGTATTATTTATTCGATCCATCTTAAACCCAAAGGCGCTTCGTACGAAGGCGAACGGGAAGAGTTTATATCGGGTACACCGTTGCCACTGACCGATGGTGCCATCGGCCCGGATGGCGCTATGTATTTTCTGACGGGCGGTCGTCGCCTGGAGTCTGATTTGTACCGGGTTTATTACACGGGCAATGACGCCGGCCAACTACCGACGCCAAACCTCACGGCTGAGCATAAGCTGCGAACCAGCCTGGAGAAATTCCACGAAGGACCGAACCCGCAGGCCGTTGCGGCTGCCTGGCCCAACCTGAATCATGCGGACCGGTTTGTGCGGTATGCCGCCCGGATTGCCGTCGAGCATCAGCCGGTAGCACAATGGCAGGAGAAAGCGCTGGCCGAAACCGATCCGATTCGGGCTACGCAGGCGATTGTTGCCCTGGCGCGGCAAGGCAGTGCCGATTTGAAAAGCAAAGCCATTGCCACGCTGCTAAAAATCAACTACGCCCAGTTGCCCGAGTCACAACAGTTTGATGTGCTACGAGCGTTTGAACTGATTTTCCTCCGTATGGGCGCACCGGAGGCTGCTGACAAAGAGAAGATTATCGCGTATCTGAATCCGCATTATCCGGCAAAGTCGGCGCTGCTCAACCGAGGACTGAGTAAAGATCTCATTTACCTGGAAGCGCCGGGTGCCGTCAGCAAAACCCTGGCTCTAATGGATATGAAAGATGAGCCGGGTATGAAAAACCTCGGGTTAGATCCTTCCACGGCCTCCAGTGACCTGATTCTGCGGAATCCGCAGTATGGTATGGATATCGCCAAAATGTTGTCTAAAGTGCCACCGCTTCAGCAGACCTATTACGCCGTAATGTTGAGCCGGGCCGAGAATGGCTGGACGCCGGAACTTCGGGATAAATATTTCGCCTGGTTCGGGAACGCGTTCAAATATGAAGGGGGCCGGAGCTACGTTGGCTTTATCGACCGGGCTCGAAAACTGGCTCTGAATCACGTGCCGAAAGAGCAGTTCGATAAGTATAACAAACTGTCGGGAGCTGATCTGCTGACCAGCTCAGGTAACGACATCGTCAAGAGCGACTATACCCCAAAAGGGCCAGGTCGACGCTGGACTTTAGACAATGCCGTAGCTGCCGTCGATACGGGAAAATTGGCTCCCGATTTCGAAACGGGCAAGAAAATATACGGGGCGGTGTTGTGCAGCAGTTGCCATGCTATGCAGGGGTCGGGTGGTGATATTGGTCCTGATCTTACGCAACTAGGCACCCGCTTTTCGAACAAAGATATTCTGGATGCCATCATCAACCCTAGCAAAGCCGTTTCCGATCAATATGCATCGACGGTGTTCATTCTCAAAAATGGGCAGTCGGTTGTTGGCCGTCTCGTCAATGAGGATAAAACAAACTATTCGATTTCCCAGAATCCGTTTGCCGCTAATGAACTTCGGAAAGTTGCCAAGAAAGATGTGGTCTCGAAGCGGAATTCACCGGAGTCCATTATGTATCCGGGGCTGATCAACAGTCTGAATCCGCAGGAACTCCGTGACTTGATGGCTTACCTGAAATCTGGTGGCAATCAGAACAACGAAGTGTACAAAGCGGGTGGGAAATAATTAATCATTTTGCTTGTCATGTATGGTCATTTTCGTTGTGTCATCGCTTGTTGAGCTAATCGATGACACAACGAAAACGATCATGAATAATAAGCAATGACTAAAAATAAGATGCTGACAAACATGAATAGTCGATTCCTGTCGGCGGGGCTTATGCTGGCGGTTGTGCTGACCGGTAGTATCGAGACATCCTGTCTGGGACAAGGTAAGAAGAATAAAAAAGAAAAAGGCTACGTGCAGATTTTCGACGGCAAGACGCTTAACGGCTGGGATGGTGATCCGACCTACTGGAAGGTTGAGGAGGGCACGCTGACCGGCGAGATTACGCCAACGACCTTACTGAAAACGAATAATTTCATTATCTGGAAAGGAGGAGAGCCCGCCGACTTCGAGCTGAAAGGTGAATTTAAAATCACCGAAGCAGGGAACTCGGGTATCAATTACCGAAGCGACCGGCTGACCGACGTGCCGTTTGCATTGCGTGGCTATCAGGCTGACATCGACGGAAAAAACAACTACACGGGTCAGAATTACGAAGAGCGCAAGCGAACTACGCTGGCATACCGTGGACAGAAAACCGTTATTGGGGCATACACGGGTGACAATACACCGGAAGCCATTCGGTCGAAAGTCAGCAAAAACGCCTGGACCGGCATGCAGGTGGTCGGCTCGCTGGGTAGCTCGGATTCGCTCAAAACCCTGATCAAGTCCGGCGACTGGAACACCTTTCATCTGGTCGTCAAAGGGAACCATCTACAGCATTACATCAACGACGTTCTGATGAGCGACGTGACCGACGACGATACCGTCAACGGGAAAGCGAAAGGCTTATTGGGTGTACAGGTACACGTCGGGCCACCCATGAAGGTGCAGTACCGGAACCTGATGCTGAAAGAAATGTGATATAGAATGAATAAGGTAAAATGAATAATGGATAATGCCGCTATTCTGGAAACTCATTGTCCATTTTACATTATTCATTATTCATTATTATGACGTTGACACAACAACCCTGGTATAATAAAGTATCGAATGTAGCTCAGATCGGCGGGATCGAAACGGCTATTCTGGATAATGGCGCTGGGCGTGGTAGCCGTGTCGCCTGGATCAATACCGGAACCGGCCTTCGCTATAAACTGGTGCTCGACCGGGCGATGGACATTGCTGACGCTTTCTACAACCAGCATAGTCTGGCCTGGCTGAGCCATACCGGCGTGACTCCGCCCGAACCATTTTCGGATAAAGGGGCCGACTGGCTCCGTACCTTCGGCGGTGGATTGCTGACAACCTGCGGACTATCGCACGTGGGCGGTCCTGAACAGGACGATCACGGAACACGGGGGCTGCACGGAAAAATCAGTAACATTCCGGCCGAGATCGAATCAATTATTCAGCCCGATCCCCTGGTGGGTAACCTGGACATGAGCATTACCGGGCGCATGAAAGAGACGACCATTTTTGGGCCACGGCTGGAGTTGAAACGGACCCTGTCCGGCACGCTGGGGCAGCCCGTTATCCGGATTCACGACGAAGTCACTAATCGGGGTAATACATCCGCTCCGCATATGCTGCTCTATCATTTCAACTGCGGCTGGCCGCTGGTCGATGAAGGCACCGATATTGTCTGGAAAGGGGACTGGCATGCGCGGGAAGGGGGCATCAATGATCGAATATTCCACGAAGGCAACGATTTTAAGAAATGTCCGGCTCCGCTGGATGATCACAGTGGTACGGGTGAAGCGGTGGCCTCGGTCGATGTAACCCCCGACAGTTCGGGCCTCTGTACGGTCGGGCTGCACAATGCCAAACTCGGTATAGCGCTGGCCCTGCGATTCCAGAAAGCGCAACTACCCTGGTTTATCAACTGGCAGCATTGGGGGAAAGGTGAATACGTGACGGGGCTGGAACCCGCCACCAATCCGCTTATCGGGCAAACCAAAGCCCGCGAACAGAACGAGCTTCTGTTTCTGGAGCCCGGCGAAACACGGACCTACGATCTGGAGCTGGAGGTGCTGACGACACAGGCGGCTATTGATAGATTTTTGACCACGTAAGTTTAGCAGTGTAAATAAATAATGTAAAATGTATGCTGGTTACTCTACCGATTAACCAAGTATTTCCTCGATCATCGTGCATTTTACTTTATCCATTAATGACTAATTTGTATGGAAACAACCGAAAAAATCAGTCTGGCCGAAAAGGCACTGGAACAGGGGCAGGGTATTCTGCGATTAACCCCAACCTGGGTTCCCCGGTCATTCTGCGTACCTGGCCGACGCATCAAACTTCATCCCGACGACTATTATGTGCTGGGGGGCGAACGGGGCGGTATCGATGAACGCTGGTTCTCATCGACCACACCCGCTAAAAACGGGCCGCTGACGGGGGAAAATGAAGGCTTAAGTCATATTGTTTTTACAGACGAAGACGGCAAGGAACACCAGTTCCTGCTCAAAGATGCCGTCGACGAACTAAAAGGCGAACTCATCGGCGACCGGCTCTGGGACGAATACAAAGGCTGGCCCATGTATTCGAAATTTTTCGATAATATGGGGCCGCTGCCGCACCACCTGCACCACAATGACGAGCAGGCAGCATTGATCGGTCAGCTCGGTAAACCGGAAGCGTATTACTTTCCGCCCCAGGTCAATAACCACGGTGGCGATTTTCCTTACACCTTCATCGGTATTGCACCCGGCACGTCGAAAGAGCAGATCAAAGAGTGCCTGATGAACTTCACCAAAGGCGATAATAAAATCACGAATTACTCCTCGGCCTATCGGCTTGAGCCGGGTACCGGCTGGGATGTTCCTCCTGGTTTGCTGCACGCGCCTGGTAGCCTGTGTACTTATGAACCCCAGAAAGCATCGGACGTTTTTGCCATGTATCAGTCGCTGGTCAATGAAGCGATCATTCCGGAAGAACTGCTCTGGAACGGTACTCCCAAAGACCGTATCGGCGATTATGACCAACTGATGGAAGCCATCGACTGGGAACTGAACACGGACCCAAACATGATGGCTAACCGGTTCATGCGTCCGAAACCCGTTCATGAAAATATAAAAACGGAAGGCTACAGCGAAGTATGGGTGTGTTACAAAAACGAAGCCTTCAGCGCTAAAGAACTGACGGTATTCCCTGGCCAGACCGTAACCATCAAAGACAGTGCTGCCTACGGGCTGATCATGATGCAGGGACATGGCAAGATGGGGGTGTGGGACATTGAAACCCCAACCATGATCCGCTACGGTCAGCTGACGAACGATGAATTTTTCGTGAGCGAAAAAGCCGCCAAGGAAGGTGTGGTCATCACTAATGTATCGACCACGGACCCGATCGTCATGCTGAAGCACTTCGGACCGGCCAACCCTGATCTTGTGTTGTAGCGATCTATCGTACCATAAACCTCAAACTATACACGTTCATGAACGAGAATAATTATCCAAAGCTCCACAACGCCATGTGGCCGGGTGTTGTTGGGAAAGGCCCTGACTCCGAGCCGGTCATTGGATTCGATACCATGCTGGAATTAACGGCTGCGGCCGAGGTTGATGGCGTAAAATTCGATGGTGTCGATCTCGCCCTTTTCGAACACCTGGACATTAACATGTCGGATGATGATATCAAACGACTGGCCGATAAAGTAGGCGGGTATGATCTGAAAATCGGTTCGCTGGTAGCACCGATCTGGGGTGGCCCGGCCATGGGGACCAAAGAACAGCGGACGCAGTTTGTCGAAATGGTTCGTAAATCGTGTCATATTGGCCAGCGACTCAGCGAGCTGGGCGTTCGGCCGAGTGGCGTAGTACGGATCGACTCTGCCAGTTCGCCTACCGATTGGGACGCTGACCCGACGGGTAATTCCAAGCTTATTGCCCAAACCTTCCGCGAAGCCTGTGACGCGGCCGCTGAATTCGGCGAAAAACTGGCCGCTGAAGGCGAAATCTGCTGGGGTGGCATGCACAGCTGGAAAACCATGCTCGAAACCCTGGAGGCCGTCGATCGGCCGAACATGGGTTTTCAGGCCGATATGGCGCATACGTTGCTGTATACGATGGGCTACAACCGGGAGCAGGACCGGATTCTGCCCCCAGATTTCGACTGGAGCGACCGTAAAGCGCTGAGCGAAGCCCTGCGTACACTGACCAATGCCCTGCGCCCCTGGACGATCGACTTCCACGTGGCCCAGAACGACGGTACTGTGTTTGGCTCCGGTTCGCACGATAAAACCGGACGGCACTGCCAGGCGCTGGACCCCAACGGTAAACTCGACGTGGTGCATGACGCAGGCTACTGGCTGCGCGACGAAAACGGCCATCTGACCAAAGCATTTAGACACATCTGCTGGGATGGCTGCATGTTTCCTAACAGCGTTATGACCAATCAGCAAACCTGGAACGACATTCTGGCTACGATGATTAAAGTTCGGCAGCAACATGGCTGGTACGAAGCAGAATAACCTGGCGATGCAATCCTATCCCTATTAACAATGGCTACAAAGAAAGAAATACGAATTGGCTTGATCGGTACAGGATTTATGGGCCGGACGCACTCCAACGGCTATAATCGCGTACCTAATTTTTTCCCTGAACTGGAATACACCCCCGTTTTAAAAGCCGTTTGCTCGCGGAACGCTGAGAAAGTGCAGGCGTTTGCCGATCAATGGGGTTACGAATCAATTGAAACGGACTGGAAAGCGCTGATTGCCCGCGATGACATCGATGCGGTCGATATTTGTACGCCCAACGATACCCACGCCGAAATCGCCATTGCCGCTGCCGAAGCCGGCAAGATGATTCTCTGCGAAAAGCCATTGGCCCGTACGGTTGAGGAAGGCCAGAAGATGGTCGATGCGGTCGAAAAAGCGGGCGTTGCAACGACCGTTTGGTACAATTACCGGCGGCTACCAGCCGTGACACTGGCCAAAGAGCTTATCGATTCCGGTAAACTCGGGAAGATTTTCCATTACCGGGCCAACTTCCTGCAGGACTGGACCATCAGCGCCGACGTACCACAGGGCGGTACCGGCACCTGGCGGATGGACGTCGAAGCGGCTGGTTCGGGCGTAACCGGCGACCTGCTGGCGCACTGCATCGATACGGCTATGTGGCTAAATGGCGCAATCACGGATGTATCGGCCGTTACCGAAACGTTTGTAAAAGAGCGGTTTCACCAGGGAACGGGTAAAGTGGAGCCCGTAGGAATCGACGACGCCTGTATTTTCCATTGCCATTTTGAAAACGGTTCGCTGGGGCTATTCGAATCGACACGGTATGCTCGTGGTCATAAAGCGTTGTACACGTTCGAAATTAACGGCGAAAATGCGTCGATTCGCTGGGATTTGCACGACCTGAACCGGCTCGAATATTTCGATCACCGCGATGAAAGTATCGTGCGCGGCTGGCGGTCGATTCATGTCACGGACGGCGATCAGCCGTATATGGATAAATGGTGGGTACCGGGCCTGGGCATTGGCTACGAGCACAGTTTTATTCACCAGGTAGCCGATTTTCTGAAAAGTTTAGAAAATGGCAAACCCTGCGCTCCCGATTTTAAGGATGCTTTAGAAACGCAAAAAGTGTGCGAAGCGGTTCTGGATTCAGCCAGGTCCAGAAGCTGGAAGGATACGGGTGTAAGCGGTACGTTTGAATGATAATTAGTCATTAGATTGTCATTTGTTGTCATTATAGAAAAGCTATTTAGGATTTTGAAAAGTGAGTGATTTTGTCATTCCGACGAAGGAGGAATCTTGAGGATTGTTTTGCTTCAAGATTCCTCCTTCGTCGGAATGACAAAATCACGCTCTGGTCAGCAGTTAAGTACCTGTTAAATTTAAAATCCCAAACAGGTTCAGAATTACAACCAGCAGCAAATGGCTATGAATGACAACTCATGACTAAATAATGACCATCAATGATACCCTGTTTTAATGAAAAAGCCTGACTTATAGTCAGGCTTTTTCATTAAAACAGGGTAGGTTTATTCGGGTTTGTTCAGTCGATTGAGGAGCATTTTGTTGAACATCTGTTCGGTTTTATTCAGCTCCGCCATCTGGGCCGGACTAATTACTTTTAAAAACCTGGGCAGGTATTCATCATCGAGGTCTGCAAGTTTCTGCTTCGTCGCATTGACTTCCCGCAGCCCGTCGACCAACTGATTGCTCGTCAGGTTATTCCGCTGGGGCTCGTTGTTCAACTGACGAATCCGGCGGTTCAACTCCTGCCGTTTGGCATTATACTCATTGTAAATGGCCCAAAACTGGGGCGCTTGTTCAGGGGTGAGATTCAGCCGGTTCGTGATCATACCGATCTTGGCTGATTCTATTTTCTGTCGTCCGTTGAGGTCATTCTGTGCGTAGGCGGCCTGCGTCATCACTACCAGACTCATTAGCCAACCAATCCATGCGTGTCTCATCTTGGTAAAATTAACCATTTAAAATCAGGAGTCGAGGGTTAGGCCTTCCAACGCATTTTGCTCGTCAATCTGCCGCTGGATGTCGCTGGGTTGCACGTTCAGATACTGAATGGCCGTAGTGTCGTTACCCAACGATGTATGAATCTGCTGACTGTCGACCAACTCGTATGGATTGACGCCCTGATCATCCAGATAAGCGGTTATGACTTCATCACTCACACCAGCCAGCGCTTCGCTACCCAGTGACTCCTGCCGTTGCGGCAGCGTTTGCCAGACCAGAACAGCCAGCAAACTAGCACCCGCCAGAGAAGCAACTGTGCGCTGCCACGACCAACTGATGCTGAAAGCGGGTTTGGCCCTGCGGCTAACGCGGGCCTGCACCCGGGAAGGCAACGTATCGAAATACCCATCCGGCGCTGTATACGGCAACTGCCGCATCGGATGTTCGGGTGGTAATTCGTCAAGCCGAAATTCATTATTACGATTCATAATACTGGTGTGTATGTCCTACACAATTCGAGTCCCTTTTTGCCGATGATCAGGTGTTTGACAGCCCTAAGTTGCTGAGGTTTAATCGTTGGTATCTGTTTTTGTCAGATAATCTTCAATTTTTTTCACTGCCAGGTGATACGATGCCTTCAACGCGCCGACAGACGTCCCCGTAATTTCTGAAATATCTTCGTATTTCATATCGTCGAAGTATTTCATATTGAAAACCAACCGTTGCTTGTCCGGAAGTTTGAGCAGTGCTTTTTGTAACTTGATCTGTACGTCTTCACCGCTCAGTTCGTTGCCGGATGTAACATAGTCGGAATTACTTTCGAGCTTCTCCATCAACTCGCCTTCCACGTCGCCGATGGGCAGAAAAAAGCGCCGACGTTTTTTATTCAGAAAGTTCAGGCATTCGTTCGTGGCAATGCGGTATATCCATGTATACAACTGACTATCACCCCGAAACTGTTCCAGGCTATTCCAGACTTTTATAAATGTTTCCTGCACCAGATCGTCGGCATCATCGTGGTCGATGACCATCTTCCGGATATGCCAATAAATTTTCTGCTGGTACTGTCGCACCAGCAGATTGAAGGCGTAATTCCGGCTCGACGGATCGCGGTATTTGGCAAGGAGTTCGGCGTCAGTCATTTTTCGTCTGTAGAGACGCATCCTTGCGTCTCATTGGCGTCAGCAACAGGCATGTCAACAACCATCCGGTTAAGAAAGGCAAAGGATTGCCGCATCGGCGGACCAGTTCTTACTTTCTGGCTATCACCTTTTTCACCTGCTCTATAATCTTGTCGGCGGTCAGGCCATATTTCTGCATCAGTTGATCGGGCGTGCCGCTTTCGCCAAAGGTGTCGTGCACCCCCACGTATTCGAGCGGAGCCGGGTAATTACGGGCCAGCACCTGCGCCACACTGTCGCCTAAGCCGCCGTTGAGCATGTGCTCTTCGGCCGAAACCGCGCAGCCCGTTTTCTTCACCGATGCGAGAATAGCCTCTTCATCTAACGGTTTTATGGTGTGAATGTTGATAATATCGGCTTCGATACCTTCGGCCGACAGGATTTCACCGGCTTTGATGGCTTCCCAAACGAGGTGCCCCGTACAGAAAATCGATACGTCGCTTCCCTCATTGACCGTCCAGGCTTTTCCGATTTCAAATTTTTGATCGGCGGGGGTGAAAACCGGAATGACGGGCCGACCAAAACGCAGATAAACCGGACCTTCGTGGTTGGCAATCGCGATGGTAGCCGCTTTCGTCTGGTTGTAATCGCAGGGGTTGATAACGGTCATATTGGGCAGCATTTTCATCATGCCCAGGTCTTCCAGAATCTGGTGGGTCGCGCCGTCTTCGCCGAGCGTTACGCCCGCGTGCGATGCGCAGATTTTGACGTTCTTGTTTGAATACGCCACCGACTGCCGAATCTGATCGTACACACGTCCGGTAGCAAAATTGGCGAAGGTCGTAGCAAACGGAATTTTACCGCCAATAGTCAGACCCGCCGATACGCCGATCATGTTGGCTTCGGCAATTCCGCACTGGATAAAGCGGTCGGGGTTCTCTTTAATAAAGGTTTCCAATTTCAGTGAACCGGCTAAATCGGCGGTCAGCGCAACAACGTTGGGATGAGTTTTACCCAGTTCAGCGATGCCCGCACCGAAACCCGAGCGGGTGTCTTTCTTTTCTGTGTAGTCGTATTTTTTCATCGTGTGTAGCGACGCAGTTGTGTGCGTCCAGTTGATTAATTCGCCGAAGCGAGGGTTTGCAATTTCGTTAAAAAATAAGCGGCACTCGGGCAATTCGGGTGTCGAGCCGCTTTCTCGACGGTGAAACCATGGCGGTGCCTATCTCTTGCTAACAGAACTTTACTTTTTCGATACCACTGGAAGCGTCGTGCTGCTATTCCCAAACTTGCCATAGTTGTTACAGGATCACGATCTTGTTCGGGATTTTGAATTTCTACTGAAGTTACTCAAGGTAGCTGAATCAGCCAGGTACAAGTTTTCAAATTCTTGTACTGCTACAAGTATAGTCTGATTAGGATGCTGAGCAATTTTCTCTTTTGGCAATGTTATACAAGCGTCTGTGTCTAAATCGACCAATATTAAAATATACTCTGCTCCTTTGGCTAAAAGAATTTTACGGTGCTTTTCGATCCGTTCCGCAATTCTATATTGATATATGAGCGATCTCGTTGGCGCTGCCTTCGTGAAAACTCATCCGGACCTCCAAAAAGACTACGTGCTTCATAACCTCGTTTTTCTAGGGTAAAAAACTCCAAAGCCTCGAAAATATTCGACTTGCCGGAACCGTTGGGACCGACAAAGACCGTGAACGGATTGGGCTCAATGAGCTCGATCCGTTCAATGGACTTGAAATTTTCGATGACTAAGCGGTTAATTTTCACGAGGTGTAGCGCGGACGGTCAGCGGCAACTGGTTCAGCGCTTGCTGAAGCTGCTCGGCATTGGGCGCCACACCGTGCCATTTGTAGCTGCCCACCATATAATCGACGCCGAAACCCATTTCTGTATGCATCAGAATCAGCGTCGGTACGTCGGGGTCTTCCTGTGCTTTGCGTAAAGTTTTCACCACATCGGCCATGTTGTTGCCTTCCATCTCATCAACGTGCCAGCCGAACGCCCGGTATTTAGCCCCGAGGTCGCGGTTGCTGTTCACGAAATCGGTTTTTCCGTCGATCTGTGCGTGGTTGAAATCGATGACGGCCGTTAGGTTTCCCAACTTTTTGTTGGGCGCAAACTGAGCTGCTTCCCAGATCTGACCTTCCTGCTGCTCACCATCGCCCATCAGCACAAACACGTGTTTATCGTCACCGTTCAGTTTTTTGGCATAAGCCGCGCCTGAAGCTACGGACAGGCCCTGTCCCAGCGAACCCGAGGCAATCCGGACGCCCGGCAGGTGTTCGGCCGTAGTGGGGTGGCCCTGCAGGCGGCTGTCAAGCTTACGGAACGTGGCTAATTCACTAACCGGGAAGTAACCGGCCCGCGCGAGCACCGAATAAAAAACCGGCGAGATATGCCCGTTGGACAGGAAGAAGATGTCTTCGTTGCGGCCATCCATGTCGAAAATAGGCGTGCCATCGGCATTCTTTTTCCGGTTCATGATTTCAAAATACAGAGCAACCATAAAGTCGGTGCAGCCAAGTGAGCCGCCGGGGTGCCCAGAATTAACGGCCGCAACCATGCGGACGATGTCGCGCCGAACGGCGGTAGCGATGTGTTCGAGTTCTGCTATTTCCATAATACTGTGTAATGAATAATGTAAAATGAATAATGTGGAATGAGTGGGCATTTGCCATTATGCCTTATTCATTTTACATTATTCATTTAGTTTGACAATTTGTTCTGCGTGGTGCTGGGTATCTATTTTACTGATTATGTCTGTAATGATTCCCTGTTCATCGATCAGAAAAGTGGTCCGGACGGTGCCCATGAAGTTGCGGCCGTACATGGATTTTTCTTTCCACACGTCGTACGCTACCACAATTTGCTTGTTTGTGTCGGCTACCAGCGTGAAAGGCAGGGTGTATTTTTTGATAAACTTCTGATGCGTTTTCTCATCGTCGACGCTTACTCCAAGTACTTCATAGCCAGCTGTCCGGAGTGCATCGTAGTTATCCCGCAGGCTACACGCTTGTGCCGTACAGCCGGGCGTATCATCTTTCGGGTAAAAATAAAGTACCACCTTCTTACCCCGAAAATCCGAAAGTCTGATTGGGTTTCCGTTCTGGTCGGTACTGGTAAAATCGGGAGCAGGATCGCCGATAGATAAGCTCATAAGATAAATTAAATTAATGCTTTACCGTTTTCTCCGCCGGGATTTCGTCGTTTTCTGCACCGCTTTTCGTTTAACCACAACCCGCGGTTCCCGAATGGTCGTGCTGTCGGAACCGATATTGCCGACCCGATCTTTGACCTGCACTAGCACTTCGGCACCCGACTCAAATGGCTCTTCTGGATTCAGTTTGTCAGACCAGATCAGGGCCCGTTTGTAATCGTACTGCATCAGCACCCATTCTCCGTTGACCAGTGCCCGAAATTCGGCAATCCCCGACAGGTCATCCCGGACTTTCGCCGAAATACCGTTGGGCGTAGCGGCTAAAATCTCGACACTGGGGGGCCGGGTATCGGTCAGCAACTGAAACCGTCCGAGTGAGCGGGTTTTAAACTCAATCCGACCTTTGTTCCAGCTTCCGCCGAGGAAGGTTTCGCGTCCGCCACCGATCCAGTACGCTTTCGTTCGCATGGTATCGATGGCAATCGGGTAATTCGGTACATGTTGAATCAGGAGGTAATCGTTCAGCGGAATAGTAGGCTGATTGATTTCCAGAATTCCCGCGGGCAGCGATCGCATGGTCAGATGTAACGTATCGAACAGGGTATTCGGCCGAAACTCCAGCCGGGTATTTTTATCCGAATAAGTCTCGTTATGACCGGGGATGACTCGTTTTTTGAAAAACGTGCGCACCACCCCACGGCCAAACTGAACGGAATCGGGTAATGTCTGCCGCAAATCTATCAGATAAACCGCTTGGTTGTTACGCACATAGCTAACAGGTTGCTCTGTTACCGTGCGACCCGTTATCAGTTTAGCGACGGGCGGATTACTGACCGATATATTTTTGGCCGTCAGCTTCAGCACATTTTCGTCCGTCGTAATAGTCACTGTAGGCTCTACCGCCGACAGGTTAGGCGCGTAGCTGGCGGGTTGAACTTCCAGGGAATCGATCATGAGCGGGCTGGAAGGCGGGGGCTCGGGCAGGATCGTAAAGGTCAACTGAGCCGAATGATCGTAGGCATCGTAAAGGACCAGCGTAACTTCATGCGGTTTCCCATCCAGCAGCGGTAGACGCCCCCGATAGGCTGCGTTGCTTTGTAACTTGTACAGATTCAGAATGTTGCCGTCAGCAATATAGCCTCGATGATACCGCTGACCGCTCGTTTGCTCGACTTCATAATTTTCGTGGATGTTCAGAAAGCGCGTCTGCTCGTTCGGAAAGCTGTTCATGTTATAAGCAAATACTTCCCGCCCGTCGAGCCGGACTTCCAGACAACTGATGCCATTGCGGTAGGGCGATCCACTGGTTTTGTCGTACCCCAGCACTTCCATCCCGATCAGTCCCGAGGCCGTAATCGGCTGGGTAATGGTGTAGGTGCCATCGGGTCGACGAACGGGTGCGTAGCTGACCCGCTGGTATTCGCCGTTGACGCGCGAAGTGGCGGTCATGGTTTTGAGCGCCACTCGTTCAAAATAGGGGGGGACATCGTCCTGAAGTTCGGAGAATCCGTAGAGTAGCGGATTGATCAGGTTGTCTTTGCCATCGCGCACTTCGAAATGCAGGTGCGGACCGCCCGAGCCGCCGGTGTTGCCGGAGGCCGCAATGACATCACCTTTCTTAACCGGAAACTGATCGGGTGCCGGACGCAGGTCGATTTCAAAGGTTTTCTTCTGATATTGCTGTGTGCGGAGGTACGTACCGAGCGTGTCGTTCAGGTTTCGGAGGTGTCCATATACGGTGGTCAGCCCATTGGGATGTCTGATAAAAATAACGTTACCGTACCCACCGGTGAAAACCGCAATGCGCGATACATATCCGTCTGCGGCTGCGTGAACATCCAGCCCCTCTCGTCCGCCCGTGCGGATATCGAGACCTGCGTGAAAGTGATTCGGGCGCAGATCGCCCAGCCCACCCGCCAGCGAATTGGGGAGCCCTGGCTGAATGGGAAATAGAAAATAGCCGGGTTGAATAAGACCTGCCAGCATGGTCCCTGTTGGGGCTGTCGGGCTCGTCGTAGACTGCGGCAAGGTAACCCCCGCCTGGCCAAACGTATGACCCAGTCCGGCTAAAACGGCACAAAAGCAAAGAATGAATTGTTTCAAAAGCAAAACGGCTAGTTTAGCAGGCCCTTCGAATCGCCTGACGTCAACATTATTTTACGTCAACCTCCAGCATCTTCTGGTCTTCAATGTACGCCGTCAGTTTATCCCCAACCTGTACAGGCCCTACGCCTTTCGGCGTTCCGGTAAACAGAATATCGCCCTGCTGGAGCAGAAAATACCGCGATACGAACGAAATCAGGTAATCGATTTTAAACAGCATCAGGCTCGTGTTACCCAACTGCCGGGTTTCGCCGTTGATATCCAGCCTGAAATTCAGGTTTTGCAGGTCTGGGAAGCTGGTTTTCGGTACGAAAGGCGAAATGGGTGCTGAGCCGTTGAACGATTTAGCCAGTTCCCAGGGTAAACCCTTTGCTTTCAATTTGCTTTGTAGGTCTCGGGCAGTAAAATCGATCCCGACGCCAATTTCGTCGTAGTATTTGTGCGCAAACTTCTCCTCGATGTTTTTGCCAACCCGATTGATTTTTACCAGAATTTCCACTTCGTAGTGCACATCGCTGGAAAAGTCCGGGTAAAAAAAAGGCTCATTTTTCAGGGGTACCGCTGTTTCGGGCTTCAGAAAAATAACCGGGTCTTCGGGCTTTTCGTTGTTGAGTTCCTGAATATGTTCGACGTAGTTTCGGCCAACGCAAATAATTTTCATAAAAAGTAGTATGTATGCAGAGTCATTTGTTTTCATCCTATTGAAAATAAGGATGCACATAATCCGGAATGACTCGTTAAACCTGAAGCAATAGCGCAAATCTAACGACTAAATACAGCCTGAACGTACCGGCCGGTAAAATTTTGAACAAAGCGTGGCTATTCAAGGTCATTAACGTCAGATTAATTAGCCATTATAACACATACACAGATGAAAAAAGCTTTCATGATCATGTTGTCGCTCGCCTTTGCTGTTACGGCCTGCGAGAAGGTACCCCTGACCGGGCGCAAACAACTGATTTTAGTGCCGAACAACGATATGCTCTCCATGAGCTTTACCCAATACAAACAGTTTCTGGATACCAGCAAGGTCGTTAGTAACAGCGGTGATGCTGAGATGGTTAACCGTGTAGGCAATCGGATTCGTCAGGCTGTTGAAAGTTACATGAATAGTAACGGCTTCAGCAAGCGGCTCGAAGGATTCAAATGGGAATATCACCTGGTGCAGAGCAGTCAGGTAAACGCGTGGTGTATGCCCGGCGGTAAAATTGTCGTGTATTCAGGTATCCTGCCCTATACGCAGAATGAAGCAGGATTAGCCACGGTGCTGGGACACGAGGTCTCGCACGCCATCGCCGAGCACGGGAACGAACGGATGAGCGAAGGATTGGTGGCCAATGGTCTGCTTCAGGCCGGACAGGTTGCCACTGGAATCGCGTCGTCGGCACGCAGCAGCCAAACACAGGCTATCTTCCAGCAGGCTTTCGGAGTCGTCGGCCCACTGGCCTATCAGTACGGTGTCGGCCTGCCTCATAGCCGCAAACAAGAATCGGAAGCCGACCATCTGGGACTGATTTTTATGGCGATGGCGGGGTACGATCCCAACGAAGCCATTACGTTCTGGCAGCGCATGGCTAAAGCCAGTGGTGGTAAAGCACCCGCCGAATTTCTGTCGGATCACCCATCGGACCAGCGTCGGATTTCCGATTTGCAAAAGCTGTTGCCAGATGCAATGAAGTATTATAAGCGATAGACAGGTTTCTTTAAACACAAAAAGCCGGAGCAAAGACTCCGGCTTTTTGTGTTTAAAGAAACGTTACTGATTGCTACAGCGCCTGAATGACCTGCCGCACTTTCTCGGCGGCTTCTTTCAGCTCAACGGCCGATTGCACTTTCAGGCCCGATTCATCGATGATTCTGGCCCCTTCAGCTGCGTTTGTACCCTGCAGGCGAACGATAATCGGTACAGGAATGTCGCCAATGGCTTTGTAGGCTTCGACAACCCCCGTAGCCACGCGGTCGCAGCGAACGATACCGCCGAAGATGTTGATCAGGATGGCTTTTACATTGGGGTCTTTCAGAATGATCCGAAAACCCGCTTCAACGGTTTTGGCATTAGCTCCACCGCCCACGTCGAGGAAGTTGGCCGGTTCGCCCCCCGACAGTTTGATGATGTCCATTGTCGCCATGGCCAGTCCGGCTCCGTTTACCATGCAGCCGACGTTCCCATCTAGTTTAACGTAGTTGAGGTCATTGGCCGAAGCTTCGACTTCGAGCGGATCTTCTTCGGCAATGTCGCGCAGGTTAGCCAGGTCAGGGTGGCGGTAAAGCGCGTTGTCATCCAGATTCACTTTGGCATCGACGGCCAGAATCTTGTTGTCCGAAGTTTTCAGCACCGGGTTGATTTCGAACATCGATGCGTCGGTATCCACATAGGCCTTGTAGAGCGAAGTCACGAACTTGACCATCTCTTTGAAGGCTTCTCCTTCCAGCCCTAAGCCAAAGGCCACCTTGCGCGCCTGGAAGGGCTGTAGACCTACTGCGGGATCAATCCATTCCTTAACGATTTTTTCGGGCGTTTTTTCGGCGACTTCTTCAATGTCCATACCACCTTCGGTGCTGGCCATAATAACGTTGCAGGCTTTGCTGCGGTCGAGCAGGATGCTCAGATACATCTCCTTCGGCTCCGAAGCGCCTGGGTAAAAAACATCCTGCGCCACCAGTACCTTGTTAACTTTCCGGCCTTCCGGGCCCGTCTGGTGCGTCACCAGCACGTTGCCGATCAGGTTCTTGGCGATGTCGCGCACGTCATCGACCGATTTGGCCAGGGCCACCCCCCGTTGTTCGCTGCCGACCACTTTACCCTTGCCTCGTCCACCCGCATGAATCTGCGATTTTACAACGACAAATTTTGAGCCTGACTGCGCCATAATCTGTTTGGCGGCTTCTACAGCTTTTTCGGGCGACTCAGCTACGATGCCTTCCTGAATCCGGACACCGTATTTTTTGAGAATTTCTTTACCCTGATACTCGTGTATATTCATGACAACTGCAACAAGGAGGATTGGAAATCGTATTTTTGCGTGGCAAGTTAACAGGAAATGAAGAATGAAGAATGAAGAGTGAATAATAATTCATCCGCGTTCGCTTCATTTTCCATTTTTTACTTTTCACTTTTTATTCCTCATTACTGATGCAGCCGCTTCTGCAAACGACTGATATTCGCCGGAACTACGGCAATTTACCCGTTCTGAAAGGAATCAATCTGGCGATCAATCCGGGCGAAGTGGTATCTATTGTGGGGGCGTCTGGCGCCGGCAAAACAACCTTACTTCAAATTCTCGGCACGCTCGACCGACCCGACGCGGGCGAATTGATTATCGATGGGCAGAACGTGTTCACGCTGAACGATCGGCAACTGGCGAAGTTCCGGAATGAGCAGATCGGTTTCGTTTTTCAGTTCAATAACCTGTTGCCGGAGTTCACAGCCCTCGAAAATGTGTGTCTGCCCGGATTTATTTCAGGAAAAGATGAGCAGGCCGTTCGGCAGCGTGCCGAATCTTTACTCACCACGCTGGGGCTTCAACATCGACTGGCTAACCTGCCCTCGCAGATGTCGGGAGGTGAACAGCAGCGGACGGCTGTCGCGCGGGCGCTGATCAATGACCCCGCGATCGTATTTGCCGATGAACCCAGCGGTAACCTCGACTCGCGCAATGCTGAAGAACTGCATCAGTTGTTCTTTCGCCTTCGCGACGAACTGGGGCAGACCTTCATTATCGTTACGCACAACGAAACCCTGGCGGCTCTCGCCGATCGTACCGTAACGATCCGGGACGGATTACTATTTAAGTAACGATTGCTGGATGCAAGTAGAGAGTACGCGGCCTCCTTAAGTATATCTACTTAAATTTTTTTATAAAAACACTTATTGGTATTTCTGTAAATGTCTGATTTACAGTTAAATAATTCTATGCATGAAAAATATTTTTTGTAAAAGAATCAATTTACTGTATTTTTGTTCTATAATTGTGTCGAAAAGAAAAGTTTTTCATAACGTTGAGTAAATCAGAAAGCCAAGAGAGTGTCTCGCTTGGCTTTTTTGTTGTATACACATGATTCATAACCAGCCTCTTTACGAACGCATCGCTGGTTATGCACAGGCACTTTCTCCCCAAAGTTGTTGGCCAGGTTAGTTCTCGACAAAGCCGTATTTACGCGCCGGAATCTCAGGTTCATCCATCAGAATTCAGTATATTGCAGCTATATCCGGGCCTGTATCGGCAGCCTGTGGATGGGTTTTTCATGCAGTGAAAACTGCCTAATTACGTAAACAACAAATACATGGAATTAAGCGTGTTGACTGCCCCCCTGACGGCGCAGGAGGTTGAATGGCGGGTACAGAGCCAGACAAAAGACGGTCAGAAAATTATTGTCGTACCATACATCACTAACCGTTGCGTGATGCAGCGATTCGATGAACAGTTCGGCTGGGCGGGCTGGCAAAACGAAATCAACGAAATCGAAAGCGGGTTTTTATGCACTATTACCGTCGTGTTGCCCGGTGGTGAAATCGTCAGGAAAACCGACGGGGCCAGCCGGACGGCCGTCGAGCCTGTAAAAGGTGGAATCAGCGATGCCATGAAACGGGCGGCCGTGCAGTTTGGGCTGGGGCGTTCGCTGTACGACTTTCCTAAAGTGTTGATTCAGACGACCGATAAATACATTCCCGATTGGGCAAGTCCACTGCTAGACAAGATGGTAGATAAACTAAACGCGGGCGGTATCATCCGCGACGTCGTTGTTCTGAAACCTGAGCACGCCAAGTCAGCTAAAGCTGTATAAATAGTATAAAGCGAATGGGCCGGTCTAAGACCGGCCCATTCGCTTTATAGGTAAACACTGAGTTATTTGATGGGTGAGTAGTCCGTCGGTTTCATGTAAACCGATTCGACTTTCGTCGTCAGTGCACCGTCTTTTTCCGATTCGGCTTTGGCTTTCACCCAGACCGGATCGTTGCGGAACTCGTCAAAATGCGCTTTGCCCTGGGCTTCGCTGGGATGAGCCAGAATGTAAACGAGTTTGGGCTGGGCTGAAGGATCTTTCTCCTGGGTAATCCAGTAGCCAACGTTTGTCATGCCGTGCTTCTCGAACAGTTTCAGGGTATGGTTTCGGAAGCGGTCGACTAGGTTCGGTAGTTTGCCGGGCGCAGGCGTGTAGGTGCGTAGCTCGAAGGTGCGCTCGGGGGAAGCCTGTTTTAATTTGATGGCAGGTGATATTTCTGATTCGGTCATGAAAATCTGGTCGACGTGATCGACCAATTTGCCATTGGCTTCGGTTTTCGCCACCACGGCTTTCCACTCCGGATCGCTGCCGAACGCTTTCCAGGATGCATCGCGGGCTTCGCGGCTTGGGTAAGCCAGAATGTAGATCAGCTCCTTATTCGTCGTGTCGGTCGGCGTCCAGTAACCAATGTTCTCCATACCGTGTTTTTCGAAAATCCGGGTCGTATACTGCCGGAACCGATCGACGATCTCGGCGTATTTTCCGGGCGTTGGGTGATAAATCCGCACCTCATAGAACTTGGTGCTCGGTTTAGTCGGGTTGGGCTTGGCGAAGGCCACTGTACTCAGTAGCGTGCCAGCCATAACGAAGGCGTACAGCATTTTCATAATACGCTAGAAAGAAACCAGGATTGGGAAATTACTTTCTTCAGACGGGAATTCTTTTTCCGAAATACCACAATTACGACGGATTTCTTGCGATACAGCCGTAAAGGTCTATTTTTGTTGATTAGCCACCGATTTACCCTGATAACTACCCTATGCTAAGCCGCGTTGCCAATTCTGTTTACTGGATGCACCGATACATCGAACGGGCCGAGAATTATGCCCGCTTTATGAGCGTAAATTTTAACCTGGCGCTCGATCTGCCGCCCAATGTAAATCAGCAGTGGGAACCATTACTTACGGCCACCGCCGACGATTCTGCCTTTTTCAAATACTACAAGGAACCTACGCGCGAGAATGTCATTCAGTTTATGACCTTCGACAAGCGCAATCCTAACTCGATTGTAGCCTGCCTTAGCGAAGCCCGCGAGAATGCCCGCACGATTCGCGAGGTTATCTCCAAACAGATGTGGGAACACCTCAACAAGTTCTACCTGATGGTCCGCGACACGTCGCCCAAACAGGAATGGGGTGAGGTAAAAACGCAGGAATTTTTCACCGATATCAGCAACAACATCCAGTTATTCTACGGCATCATCGACGCCACCATTACCCGCAACGAAGCCTGGCATTTTGGACGATTGGGGCGGTTTCTGGAGCGTGCCGATAAAACATCCCGGTTTCTGGACGTCAAATATTTTACGCTGCTACCCGAAGTCGAGTCTGTGGGGTCTACAATTGACCTGATGATCTGGTCGGCGGTCCTGAAATCGGTGAGTGCGTATAATATGCACCGGCAACAGTACCGGGCGTTGACGCCCGCGAGTATCGTTGAGTTTCTGATTCTGGACAAAATGTTTCCCCGGGCAGCGGCTCACTGCATCCGACAGGCCGAGTTGTCACTCTACGAGATTTCCGGAAATACAATGGCCAATGGCTTTAGCAATTCGGCCGAGCGGGCGCTTTCCAAACTCCGTTCCGAGATCGAGTTTACCGATACCGCCGATATTTTCAAAATAGGGCTTCATCAATACCTCGATAATTTTCAGACCCGGACTAACGCCATCGGGCAGGCTGTTTTTCAAACATATTTCGATTTGAAACCAGTAGAGGTATAAATGAATAGTCGATAAATAGGTGCGGCTATAGGTTACCTGAAGCGCAGATTGCCATGCCGGTGATAGCGGTTTCCTAAGCTATATCGGGTTGTGGAGATCGTCGCCGAGCAGAGCCGTTGGAAACAGCAGCAGAACGTTTCGCCGAGCCAATTTGTGTGGCTACGTCTACAACCGCTCTGGCCGGTCCGCTGAGCACAAACAGGTCGGCCGCCAGGGTAGCTTCTAAAACAGAAGCTACCCTGATGTACGGAGACTTCGCCAGCAACCCGTCTGTCATAAGGGTATGATAGTCATACCTGGTAGAAAAATTGTTCCTGCGCTATCTTTCCGTTCCGGACTGTGTAAACAATTAACTCGTTCATGTCGGCACGGTTTCCGTCTTTGAAGGTAACATCCATGCTGATGGTCAGGGCGATGTGATTTCCGGCTACGAGTACGTCGCTGACACTGCCACCATGCCAGGCCTGAATCATGCTCTGAAACTGATTGCCTTTCTGGATAATAGCATCCAGTCCCTGTACGGTCTGCATTCCCTGAGAACCTTCGGGCTCAATGCTTCGGGCATCCGGAGCGTAGAGTTCGCGCTGTGCCTGTTCAAACTTATTTTCCCGGCAAAGGACTACTAAACGATCGGCGATTTCTTGGGTCGTCATGTTTATAGATGGTTTGATAAGCTCCCGATGTAGTCGGCAGCGTTATATCCGACGTTCGCTCAGTACGGTAGTAACGCACGTCTTGCAAATGGCCTAAGTCTTAAGCGATGAGGCATTCTCTGGGACAGCTTCGTTTATTCGCCCAGCGCTTCAATGATCGCCCTGGCGGTTTCGGCACCGCTGAAGTTCTGTTGACCCGTAATCAGGTTACCGTCCCGGATGGCGAAACCGCGCCATAGCCCCGCCTGCACAAAGTTGGCACCGAGCTTTTTCAGTTCGTCTTCGATGCGCCAGGGCATTACGTGCTTATCGCGGGAGAGCATTCCATAGTCCCAGACAGCGTTATCGGCGAAATCTTCTTCGGAATTGGCGAAGCCAGTTACAGTCTTGCCTTTCACTAAATATTCACCGTTCGAGAGCCGGGCATAGCGGAGTATGGCGGTACCGTGGCACAGAGCCGAGGTTACTTTACCCGACTCGTAAAATTCCACAAACTTCTGTTGCAGATCGGTGGAGTTCCCGAAAGTGAACATCGGGGCTTGTCCGCCTGATACTACCAGCGCGTCGAAATCTTCAACATTCAGTTCCGAAACGGGCCTGGTATTGTCAATTAGCGAATGCAGGGACTTGGTGTGGATAAAACCCTGACTAATGAGGTCGGTGGAGGAATAGCCACTGCTGTCATTGGGGTCGCTCATCGCATCGGGCTCACATTGGCCTCCGTTCGGGCTAAATAGGTCAACCGTATAGCCCCGTTCGGTAAATTCGTAGTAGGGATGGGTTAGTTCGCTCCACCAGAACCCAACGGGCCAGCCGGTTGTGGTCGAAATGGCGGGGTTGGCAATAACGATGGCGACGCGCTTGGGACGTCGGGTATTGACGAGGTTGTAATTTTTTAAGCTCATAGTCTCCGATTTGGTTTTTTTGACCTGAGCAAAGCTAAAAAGATGTATGTATCTTTGTAAATATATGTACACCGAAGTGTGATACTATCGAAAAGGAGAGTAATTGCAAATCAATCACTTATATGTATGCCTGATTTTTTGCACGAAGGGAAGCTATACTATAATCCTGTTGAGTTTGCCATGGCCCACATCGGCGGCACCTGGAAAATGCCCATTCTCTGGCGGCTGAACAAGCAGATTATGCGTTACAGTGAGCTGAAAAAATACCTGCCTCACATCAGCCATAAAATGTTGACGACTCAGCTAAGAGAACTGGAACAGCACGGATTTATTTCCCGGAAGGTATATCCCGTAGTGCCTCCGCATGTTGAGTACAGCATTACTGAAAAAGGCCGCCGGGTCATTCCGGTTATTGAGACCATCCGACAGTTCGGGCGCGAGCTGATGAAGGAACGAGGAATCCGGGAAGGAGAATAGTCGCTCCGACAAGCTGCCCAGTCTTAAGTACACGCATCGACTGACAAAAGTGGATTGAGTCTGTCAAATACAGAAGTAGTTGCAAAACGAAGCCCCATCTAAGACAATTCTACACAAAAGGGAATGGAAATATTTTCACAATAGAAGATAAACAGGTTTGGGATTCTACAGAAGATGGTAGGAATGGTTATCTGAAGTAATTAAACGCTCAGGAAAGCAAGCCGAGTGTAGCCCTAAAAAAGGCTCATAGAAAAGGGAAAGGCCGCATGTCCAGTAAAACCTGGAATGCCTAGAAAAGAGCTAGCTACTGCAGTTTGTAATGAACTGATGCAGACGGTTCCTCTACATTTTCAGTATTGTTTGTAGATTTTCATCATCTGCTGGATTTGACAGAATCATCATTGGTAAGTGACCTGTAGAGACAGACTGGTCCGGGAATCTGCTCTCAGGCATCGGTCACTTATTGAAAGACCGGAAGAGTCAGGGCCAGATAAGGCAGGCCGACCCGATGTCGAAAACGGTTGTTGTCGGCAACGATATCCCGATTCTTGACTGTCGTTTCGGTGGTGAGCCATTGATAACCCAGTTTGATGCCCAGGCGCTGACCAATTAGAATACGGGCGTAAACTTCCGTCGAAAGCGTGCCCAGATCGTTGTCGCCCAGCAGGCGCGCGCTTAGGTAGCTCGGGTGCGATGCCTGAAATGTATTAGGTCCCCGGAAATACGTCTGTATGGAGTCGGCCATAAACATGCCCGTCGACGAGGTATAACGACCCGTGCGCGACCGCCCCAGAGTCAGCCCCAGAAGATCGGCGCTTGCACCAAGCTCAACCTTGCCCAGGTGCACCTGGGCGCGAACGCCGAACGTCAGCGATGTCATGGTGACATAGTCATACCGGACGGTATCTATATTGCCATTGATCAGGGGAGCCCCTAGCGCACCAAAGCCGGTTTTGCCACGCGTCAACCGGGCCGGAGCGGTATAATAATTCAGATTGTCGCCATAAAAAGCCCCTAAACGGGCTGTCCAGCCAAGCGAGAAAATTTTTTGCTTTCCTACATTGATCAACTGATAGTAAGCCAGAGAAGGATTGTAGTGGCCAGTGGTATAAGCCATGCCTATATCGAGGCCGCTCTTTAGACGGGCCGCTACCGGTGACTGGGCAAAACTAGAAACGGTTAGTAAACTCAATAAGGCACCAAAAACTTGCTTCATGTAACATATTCAACGGTTCGCGTGGACAAAGATAAGCGCCCGACGCATACGACAATCCGGCCATATCCAACTAATTGACATAGGAAGACTTCATCAATGACAATTGAAAAAATCGGTTTCCTACTGACAATACGTTACATACGGCCGGAGTGTGAATTGGTTTAGCTCATTTTTAGAACAGCAGCACCCAGGGGCGGTACATTCAGCTCAAGGGAGCTAGGACGACCATGCCACGTTTCCTCTGTGCTCGCGATGGGGTTGGGGTTTGTAATGCCACTCCCATAAAATTCGGTCGAATCGCTGTTGAAAACTTCCTGATAGGTACCGGCCGACGGTACGCCAATACGGTAATTATGGCGTGGTATCGGCGTCATGTTCAGTACGATCAGGAGGGTGTCGGCTGGGTTGTCTCCTTTACGGATGTACGTCAGAATCGTATTTTCCCGGTCGGTCGTATCGACCCATTCGAAGCCATCGGATGTGAAGTTGCGCTCGTACAAAGCGGGTTCGCTGCGGTAAAGCTTATTCAGGGCTTTTACGCAGGCCAGCATGCCTTTGTGTGGTTCGAACTCCAGCAGGTGCCAGTCTAAGCTGGCGTCGAATTTCCACTCCGACGTCTGGGCGAACTCGCAACCCATGAACAGCAATTTCGTGCCCGAATGGGTAAACATGTAAGAAAACAACAGTCGTAGGTTAGCAAACCGTTGCCACTCATCCCCCGCCATTTTACCGATCAGGGAATGTTTGCCGTAGACGACCTCATCGTGTGAGAGCGGCAGCATGAAATTTTCGGTGAAGGCGTAGATCGTGCTGAAGGTCAGCTCGTCCTGGTGGAACTTGCGGAAGGCAGGGTCCCGCTCAAAATAACGGAGCGAATCGTGCATCCAGCCCATCATCCACTTCATCCCAAAGCCCAGTCCGCCCGTATACACTGGTCTGGATACGCCGGGAAAGGCTGTCGACTCTTCGGCAATCGTCTGCGTATCGGGAAACGCTTTGTAAACGGCTTCGTTGATTTCTTTCAGCAGCGAAATAGACTCCAGATTTTCGCGTCCACCAAAAATATTGGGCTCCCATTCGCCGGCATTGCGCGAATAATCGAGATACAGCATAGATGCTACGGCGTCTACCCGCAGCCCGTCGGCATGAAAACGGTCGAGCCAGAACAACGCGTTACTGATCAGGAACGAGCGCACCTCCGGCCGGCTGTAGTTGAAAATATAGCTTTTCCAGTCTGGATGGTAGCCTTTGCGTGGATCGGGGTGTTCGTAGAGGTGCGAACCGTCGAATTCATATAGCCCGTGGGCGTCTCCCGGAAAATGCGAGGGTACCCAGTCCAGTAGTACACCCACTCCGGCCTGGTGCAGTCGCTCGATGAGTTTGATAAACTCCTGCGGATTTCCGAACTGGCTGCTGGGCGCGTAATAACCCGTAATCTGATACCCCCACGAAGGCGCATACGGATACTGCATGACCGGCATAAACTCTACGTGTGTAAAGCCCATGTCCTGCACGTAAGGCACCAGTGCATCGGCTATTTCGCCGTAGCTTAGTTCGCGGTCCGGGTTGTTTGGGTCGCGTCGCCAGGAAGCCAGGTGAACCTCATAAACCGAGAACGGAGCGTTGAGGGCATTTTTGGTATGCCGGTTTGCCATCCATTCCTGATCCTGCCATTCGTAATAAGTATCCCAAACCATTGAGGCTGTTTTGGGTGGAACTTCCCACCAGTGGGCGTATGGATCTCCTTTTTCCAGCTCGCGGCCACTCTCGTGGACAATGAAATATTTATAGGCTTCTCCCGAACTGACATCCGGGATAAAGATTTCCCAGATCCCCGACGCATCCCAGCGCACATTCATTGAATGGCTGCCTTTGTTCCAGCCGTTGAATGCACCGATGACGGCTACATAACGGGCCGATGGAGCCCAGACGGCAAAATAAGTGCCCCGGACCCCGTTAACCGTAACCACGTGTGAACCAAACTTCTCGTAGAGCCGCTGGTGCTTTCCGGCCCGGAAGAGGTAGACATCGAAATCGGTAAAGCGGGAATAAGGCCCGCTATCCTGCAGTTGGGTTTCGGGTTGGATTGCTTCTGGAGTTACTTGATCAGGCATAGAGTTCTGTGTCGATGGTTCGGTGTCAACCGAAGTGGCTTTGCGTTTTGCCATAGGTTTTGGAACAGATAGAGATACGTAGTGAACGCGATCAGGGCCGGAAAGTTAGAAAAAAACTTAGCCTTCCCACAGCTTCATTATTTATGAGCCGATGCTGTGGGAAAACTAAGTTTTTTTCTGAACCGCAACCGCGACCCGACACAGAAATCACGGAAGCTAGTTGCCGGATTCCCGCTTAGCGGTGTTTGGGCCGGGTCGCGGTTGCGGCAAAAAAGAACTCATCGCTTATTGCAGACCAATGAAGCCAGTTCATAAACTGTTGAGAACGGCGAAAATACGGCTAAACGATGCCCGTATGCAACATGGGTACCGCCGGCGCGACTTCCCCGTCGCTCAGGCGGATTTTCTCGATTTCGCGCACGACGTCGATAATGCCTTTGAGGGGAATCTTGACCCAGGAAGGCCGGTAGCTGATTTCATACCCTAGTTCATAAACGGCCTTTTCGAGCAAATAGATCAGGAGTAAAAAATTGATTTCCGTATTGTTTTTAAACAGAGGGTGGGGCGTTCCGAATACGTTCAGATACGCATCCAGAAACGTGTCGCGGATCAAATAAAACCAGCGATCCGATACCCGCTGTAAATATTCCGGCTGAATACCTTCGGTTTCGGCTGAGTTGAAAATCTTAGCCGAAACAGCGTAATGGTAAGACCGGATCATGCCAGCTACGTCTTTCAACGGCGAGTGTTTGATTTTGCGGTCGGCAATACTACTCTCCGGCTCACCTTCAAAATCGATGATCACAAAATCGTGTTCGGTAGCCAGCACCTGACCGAGGTGATAATCGCCGTGAATGCGGATGCGTAGCGAGTCGAGCGGACGGGTGCGGAAGTCGTCGATGAAGGCATCGATCATTTCTTTAGCTTCCATAAACACCCAGGCCAACCGCTGAGCGTGCGGATCGAGTTTGGTGTAGTTATCGATCAGCAGGGCGTACCGGCGTTCGAGCAAATCTTCGAAGCGTTTGATCAGAAATTCCCGATACTCGCTGGTAAACGACTCAGGAACGAATTCCGGGCTTGTGGGAGAGCCCGGCCGGTCGGGGCGGTAAAGAGCGCAGTGCAATTCACCCGTCCGGCGACCGAGCAGCTCTACTTTTTCGAACACATCTTCCCGAATGGCAAACATGCGTTGCGGGACGGCATACAGAAAATCATTCAGGTAATCGCCGGTTTGCACCCACGAATCTTTGTCGTTGGCCACCATCCGCTGAACCATTCCCAGAGTGACATCCGGCGTTTCGGGCCGTTGCCAGACGATGCTACCGCCAAAGGCCGGAATGTGGTCGAAAGCGCTCTGGTCGGTCAGAAACGCCACCATATCGACTTCCGGATTGGTCTGCTGGAAGAGCTTGCGATAAAGCTTCAGAAAGTACTTATCGCCGAAGGCCATGGCCGAATTGCTCGAATCGACCGGCAGAACCCGCGAGCTGATGTGTTCGTCGCCTTCGTCCAGCCCTTTTCCCCGAAAAAAGGCCAACTGACCGTCGGTCTGTGGCAAAGCCTGATGCGCATAGATATGCGTAAACAAAGCATCACGGAAGCGCTCGTCGTAGATCGCATCGATCAGCATGCCCGACTGATTCGCCAGCATAGCCTCGCCAATGCGGCCTTTATCGGGTACGTCGGCCAGCGGATGAGGATGAGCCTGGGCAACGGAATCGATAATGAAAGAAAGCGGCAACAGGTAGTTCTCAGGCGCCCCTTCGGCGTAAGTCGCCTGCAGAATCAGCAGATAAGCCACCTCGCCATCGGCCAGCGGAATAGTATGTGTCGTCTGTATGGAAAAGCCTGTCTGGTGACGGGCCTTTCCGGCAAACCAACGGCAGGTGTTGACATAAGCGGGCAACAGCGTTTGGGCCATGGAATGCCACAGGGCCGGTTCCTGACCAGCACGGGACCAGGGTGTGGACGCGCTGAACGATTGGGTTGTGATCATACGGTAGAGGTAGAGAGGAAGGTTAGGACCGAGAGTCGAAAATTGATTGACTATATAACAAAAAGCAAGTGTCGATGTTGGACCATTTTTTTATAGGCCCTGCTGCAACAGCCCACCAGAACGCTGAAATGGGCTGTTGCAGTAGTTGTTGTTAGGAATCGGGCGGCTTTCGGACCGTTTGCCGGGTCGATGGAATCGGGTAGCTTCCTTCTTTGGCCACGGTCCAGTCGGAAAGTTTATTGCCCAGATCGGCGACAGCGTCTTCGTCGTCAGCTTCTATCAGCAACGCTTTTCGGCTACTGTCGACCACACGAGTTTGTGCCCGAATCAGCCGCAGATCGTTGTCTGGCATGGGCAAATTGCCTTTGAATGTAAGGATATAGCGATTCTGTGCCATACTATTTTCGGTCGAAAATGCTCAGGCTATCGGCTGGTCCAACAACATCCCGATACCTTCGAAAGTTGGTCCGAACCCCATCGGTTTGGCCTTCGTCGCCAGAAATCGCACGATCGCTTCGGAACGGGTCGTTGCGCGGGGCATTGCCAGAATAGCGGGTTGTGTCGATAGGAGCCGGGCGGCTTCACCGGTAGCCATCGGGCAGGCCATCGACGTACCACTCATCGGCGCATAGCCATCCGGTACCGACGAAATAATGCCTACCCCCGGCGTAATGAAATCGACCTCCGGGCCGATATTCGAAAAAGCCGCGACGAAATTCTTCTTGTCGGTACCATAGGGAGCCGCCGTATTGGGCGCGTCTGTCGTATTGGCCGGAAAGGTGCCTTTTCGGCCCATGGCCCCCACCGCCAGCGATAGGGAAAACGAAGCGGGAAAGCTGACCGGTTGCCGCCCGTCGTTTCCGGTGGCCACAAAACAAACCGTTCCGTGATCGTGGGCGAAGGTGATGGCATCCTGCGTCGCATCATCGGCGGGGCCGCCCCCCAGGCTCATGTTGATCAGGTCACAGCCATCGGCCACGGCTTGTTCGATTGCTTTGATGATTGCAAAATTAGAAGCGCCCTCGCTACTTTTCCCGAATACGCGGTATACATGCAGTTCGGACATCGGCGCCACCCCCCGAACGCCGGTGGGTGGCGTTCCATGTGCAGCAATGATACCCGAAACATGCGTGCCATGCTCATCGACATCGGCAAAATCGGTTGACTCTTCACCCGTAACAGTGCAGGCACCCCCCGCAATGGTCAGGTCAGGGTGGGGGCCAGCACCCGTATCGATAACGCCAACTTTCACCCCCTGTCCCGCTGGTGTGCTATCGGGCGGATAAAAAAAGGTTTTCGCATCCAGATAATCCAGCTTCACAGGCTGAATCAAAAACACATCGTTGTTTTTAAGGGTCAGCTTCTGCTTCCAGAAACTCCAGTATCCAGCTTTGGGGTAGATGTACAACTGCTCGACTGTTCGGTTTCCGATATTCCTGAAAGTAGCCGCGCCCTGTGCGTTCGTAGTGGTCTGCTCGCCCTGCCGTTGTTTGAAGTTGGTAAAAGCGACTACCGTAGCGCCCACCACCGGTTTGTTGGTAGCGGCATCTTTCATGAGTATTTTAATGCTCGCCTGCGCCTGACTCGCTGCGGCCTTAAGCGTCACACGGATTTTTTCACGCCAGCGCTGCGGATAATAAAAAACCTCGGGTACGATCCGTACGCCGGGTAGTTGCGCCCGCAAATCGGCCAGGGCGGTGTCGGGCAGGCGGATAAGCTTGGCGCCGGTTTGCCCCGTCGAATCGAGTACCACCGCCTGGCTGGTCAGGTCGCTGTTCAGGACGGCGTTTAGTTGGGCGTCGACGGTCAGATTCGAAAAGACTTCCCGCGTTTCGGCGCTGTATTGTTCGTCCGAAAGCCGAATCCCCGATTTGGGTAACAGGATGTAATTCTGATAAGTCGGTTTAGCCATGATGGAGCCGGGTAAGTAGATGAATACCAATTGAATTACTTACGCTACTAACAATTTCCGGACTAATTCAGTCATGAAAAGCGCATTAAAAGAGTAAGATTGGCGCAGAAAGTTTGCTGGCCCGATCCACACAAAAAACTTCACCGGATCGATCCGGTGAAGTTCGGGTAAGTACGCTTCTGGGCAAGAATGAGGAGATGAAAATTATTTCAGCGATACCAGCCGGCTGGGTGCGACTGGCTGGTGTGTGGCGAGGGTAATGTTCTGCGTTGTTGTCTCGACACCATTTGAAATTTCAATATGATATACCCCGTCTTCCAACTCGCTCAGATTCAGCCGGGTTCGGTATGTCTGGTCGTTCTTGCCCAGGTGTTTGCTGTACAGCACTTTTCCGCCGGCATCTTTCAGGACAATATCGACGGGCCCGCCTTTTTCTTTGTCAAGAGCAATCTGCAATTTTCCGGTAGTTGTCGAATAGATACCGGTTTTGTAGGTGGCTACCGATGTAGAACGTCCCCCCGGATTGGGTTCGGCAAACGAAGCAGCGGTAGTAATAAAGCCCAGCGAAAGGGCGATGGCGAGTGATTTGATGAGCGCTTTCATGATCTGTATGTTTATGTTCGGTTTATGAATGTTGTCGGATGATTGCCGATTGGTGAAACAAAGATATAGGCCTTAGATAGTACTATGCATTGCAAACTACTGGAGCGGTCGACTGGCTGGATGAGTGGTCAAGAAGCCTCGTAATTAAGGCCACACCTGTAGGATTGATAGGCGCTAAATTGCAACTTTGCCTAACTATGCACTGTTCAATTCAGTTCGTTTGTTTGTCAAACCCTGATCCGGTTTCGGAAGGATCCGTAAATCCCTGTAATCAAGCCATCACATGTCTATCATAACCCTCTCTGCACGGGCCTCTTATCGTACTCCGGCCGTTTTTGCCAATATAAACAGCCTGCTTGCTGCCGAAAGCACCCGGCATGGGGGGATTAGTCCGGCTCCGTTCGAATCGCTTAATCTGGGAATCAATACCGACGATGAGCAGACCAACGTCGATGAAAACCGCCGGCGATTTTTCACCGCTCTTGGCGCTGATCCATCCGCCCCGTTTGCATCATCGCATCAGGTGCATGGTACGGAGGTACTGTATACCACCAATTCGGGCCGTTTTGAAGGCTACGATGCTCTTATCACCGATCAGCCTGGGTTACTCATTGGTGTAACCGTTGCCGACTGTGTTCCTGTGCTGGTATACGACGCGGCCAACCAGGCGGTAGCGGCCATTCATGCGGGCTGGCGAGGAACCGTAGGCGGAATTGTCGGGAAAACCCTCGCGGAGATGCAGCAGCGATTTGGTACATCGCCCCAGAGTTGTTACGCGTATGTGGGAACCTGCATCGATGCCTGTTCCTTTGAAGTAGGACCAGAAGTGGCCGAATTGTTTGCACAGGCTTTCAAACGAACCGATTCGGATACCGATACGTGTTATGTGGACTTGCAGGCTGCCAACAAGCAGTTTCTGACTGATTTTGGGATTCCGGATAAGCAGATCAGTGTATCTCCTTTTTCGACTGTGTTGAACAATGACGATTATTTTTCGTACCGCGCTGAAGACGGAAACACGGGCCGTATGCTGGCCGTTATTGGCGTGAAAGCGTAAACAAAATTGCCTGACAGCAGTTTATATTGCAGTTTTCACAACTTTAATTCACTCAACGCTTAATCATCATGGGAATCCTGGTATCCATTCTAGTAGGTGCGGTCGCCGGCTGGCTGGCCGATCTCGTTTTTAAACGGTTTTCATTTTCGCTATTTGCCGAAATTCTGCTGGGTATCGCCGGTGGATTCGTTGGCGGCTGGATTTTTGGCCGCGCCGGTGGTATGGTCGATCAAATTCTGACCTCGTTTGTTGGGGCCGTCATTATTCTGGGTATTGCCGCCCTGATCAAGGG
Organism: Spirosoma koreense; assembly: GCF_054777875.1. NCBI lineage: Bacteria > Pseudomonadati > Bacteroidota > Cytophagia > Cytophagales > Cytophagaceae > Spirosoma > Spirosoma koreense. Next base: position 218,697 of record NZ_BAAHAC010000005.1, read on the forward strand.
ACGTAGCCGTACAGTATAACTATCAGAACCGATCCGGCGGGCCGCCGGATCGGTTCTGATTTATTTAAGTATCTGTCGCGAAATCACCAGCTTCTGAATTTCGCTGGTTCCTTCTCCAATCGTACACAGTTTGGCATCCCGGTAGAATTTTTCGACCGGGAAATCTTTTATATAGCCATAGCCACCAAATATCTGCACGGCTTCATTGGCAACCCGAACGGCCGTTTCGGACGCAAAGAGCTTGGCCATCGCTGATTCTTTGGTTACTGTCTTTCCTTCATCTTTCAGGCTGGCAGCCTGATACGTCAGTAACTTAGCCGCTTCGATGTCGGTAGCCATATCGGCCAGTTTGAAGCTGATACCCTGAAAATTAGCAATAGGTTGGCCAAACTGCTCCCGTTCCTTCGCATAGGCTAAAGCGGCATCGTAGGCACCGTAGGCAATTCCCAGGCTCAGCGCAGCAATCGAAATCCGACCGCCGTCGAGCACTCGCAACGACTGGATAAATCCGTCACCGACCGTACCCAACCGCTGGCTGTCGGGAATACGACAGTCCTGAAACAACATTTCGGCGGTTTCGGAGGCTCGCATACCTAACTTATCCTCTTTACGGCCTCCGGAAAAGCCAGGGGTACCCCGTTCGACCACAAAAGCTGTTGCGTTGTGTTGCGTGTTGGCTTCGCCCGTTCGGGCAATTACCACCGCTACATTGCCGCTTCGCCCGTGGGTAATGAAATTTTTCGCCCCATTCAGCACCCAGTCGTCGCCATCGCGTACGGCGGTGGTCCGCATATTGCCCGCGTCCGAGCCTGTGTTCGGCTCGGTCAACCCCCACGCGCCCAGCCATTCTCCCGTTGCCAGACGGGGCAGATACAACTGCTTCTGCGTTTCGGTGCCGAACAGGAGAATATGATTTGTACAAAGCGAGTTGTGCGCAGCTACGGATAAACCAATGGCACCGTCCACACGGGATAATTCAACCAGAGCAGCCACGTATTCTTCGTAGCCAAGTCCCGCTCCGCCGTATTCTACAGGCACCAGCATACCCATCAGGCCTTGTTCACCCAGCTGACCGAAAAGATCGAGCGGCAGATGCTGCTCCTCATCCCAACGACGAATGTTTGGGCGAATAAAACGTTCGCTTAGGTCGTGCACCGACTGAACGATCAGCTGCGTGAGCGCTGATCGGCCGGATGTGCTTACTTGGTTTTCTCCAATTTCAGTATTCATAAATCCAGTTTGTTGAGTGGACCGTCAAACTCTTGACGCCTGTGGCTATTTCAGTCACTTAGTTACCTATATTAAACGTAAAACGGTTGATAAAGTCGTGAAAGTTGAGGCCCTGAAACTGAAAATCCTAGGTCGAAGGTTCAGGGAAGTTACTATTAAATTATTTAAGTAATTATATTGTTTATTTATTCATATTAATATAACATTTTATACTTTTAAACCGATCAATCACTATTCGCGTCTCAACCATAGGAGGTTATTAAAAAACTCCTATTTTTGCGTGAACCGGCTATCACACCGGTTCGACCTAAATAGCTATACATCACAATCTATTTACCCGTTAACGTATGAAATTAGCAGTTGTTGGAACCGGATATGTGGGTCTTGTCACTGGTACGTGCTTTGCTGAAACCGGCAACCAGGTTACGTGCGTAGACATTGACATACGAAAAGTAGAAAAATTAAATAACGGCATCGTTCCCATTTATGAACCAGGGCTTGAAACCCTGTTTCACCGGAACGTCGAAGAAGGCCGGTTATCATTTACGACAGACCTGGAAGAAGGTATCAAAGGCGCCGAGGTAATTTTTCTGGCGTTGCCCACCCCGCCGGGTGAAGATGGGTCGGCGGATCTGAAGTACATCCTGAAAGTAGCCAGCGATCTCGGGCCGATTCTGAACCAGTACGCCGTTATCGTTGACAAAAGTACCGTACCGGTTGGAACCGCCGAGAAAGTCCACGCGCACATTGCCGACAATGCCAAGGTCGATTTCGACGTGGTGTCGAACCCCGAATTTTTGCGCGAAGGAGTCGCCGTTGAAGATTTTATGAAGCCTGATCGGGTGGTGATCGGTACCAAATCCGAGCGCGCCAAGTCGGTTATGAATAAACTGTATGCGCCCCTGGTTCGGCAGGGTAATCCCGTCATCTTTATGGATGAGCGCTCGGCCGAGATGACCAAATATGCCGCTAATGCATTTCTGGCTACCAAAATTACGTTCATGAACGAAATTGCTAACCTGTGCGAGCGGGCGGGTGCGAACGTAGACGATATCCGTCGGGGCATCGGTACGGATAGCCGGATCGGTAAGCGGTTCCTCTTTGCCGGTATCGGCTATGGCGGAAGCTGCTTCCCGAAAGATGTGCAGGCGCTGGCCAAAACCGCACAGGATTTCGACTACGACTTTAAAGTGCTGAAATCGGTGATGGACGTCAACTACAAGCAGAAAACCCGGTTGATGCCGATGATTCTGCAGCACTTTGGTGGCAGCCTGAAAGGAAGAACCATCGCGGTCTGGGGCTTGGCTTTCAAACCGTATACCGATGATATCCGCGAGGCCCCCGCGCTCGACAACATCCGGGCGCTGGTTGAAGCGGGCGCTAAGGTTACCGTGTATGACCCCGAAGCGATGGATAACGTACGGGAGCAGATTGGTAACATGGTTACGTACGCCCACACGCAGTATGCCGCTCTGGACGATGCCGACGCGCTGGTGATCATTACCGAATGGCCACTGTTCCGGACGCCCGATTTCGACAAAATGAATCTGTTGCTGAAAGGGAAAGTGATTTTCGATGGTCGTAACGTATATGAGATGGACCAGATGCGGGAAATGAACTATACGTACTACAGCATTGGCCGCGAAGCGATTCTGGCCCCTGTCGAACAAACCGTTAAATAATGATCAAGGCACGGTGATGAATGGATAATGGTTAATGAATAATGGATAATGAACCTCAGAACGCATTATTCATTATTTATTAACCATTATCCATTTATCTTTTACATTCAAGAAAATGAAGCGAGTTCTTATTACCGGCGGAGCCGGATTTCTGGGGTCGCACCTCTGCGATCGATTTATCAGGGAAGGCTATCATGTGATAGCGATGGATAATCTGATTACGGGCGACATCCGTAATATCGAGCACCTGTTCAAACTGCCCAATTTCGAATTTTATCACCACGACGTTTCCAAGTTCATCCACGTACCAGGCGAACTAGATTACATCCTGCATTTTGCTTCGCCGGCCAGCCCCATCGATTATCTGAAGATACCCATCCAGACCCTAAAAGTGGGCTCGCTGGGTATCCATAACTGCCTGGGCCTGGCGCGGGTAAAAGGCGCTCGGGTGCTCATTGCCTCGACCTCTGAAGTATATGGCGACCCGACGGTTCACCCCCAAAATGAAGAGTACTGGGGGAACGTAAACCCGGTCGGCCCGCGTGGTGTCTACGACGAAGCCAAGCGTTTTCAGGAAGCCATGACGATGGCTTACCATACCTACCACGGTCTGGAAACGCGCATTGTCCGGATTTTTAATACCTACGGGCCACGAATGCGGCTGAACGACGGGCGTGTATTGCCCGCTTTCATCGGGCAGGCGCTTCGGGGCGAAGACCTGACCGTTTTCGGTGATGGCAGCCAAACCCGTTCGTTCTGTTATGTCGATGATCTGGTAGACGGTATTTACCGGCTGCTATTGAGCGATTACGCCTACCCGGTCAACATCGGCAACCCCTCGGAAATCACCATCAAGGAATTCGGCGAAGAAATTATCAAGCTCACCGGTACCAGCCAGAAGCTGATCTTCAAAGACCTGCCTAAAGACGATCCGAAGCAGCGCCAACCCGACATTACCAAGGCAAAAGCAATTCTGGGCTGGGAGCCTAAAGTGTCGCGGGCCGAGGGATTGCGGGTGACGTACGAATACTTCAAGAGCCTGCCCGAGGAAGAGCTTTACCGGGCAGCTTATCACCGCGAGTTCGTGAAGCAGTAATCGGCTCGACCGTATTGTGATTCCTGAAAAATTGTATAATTTTACTTTCGTAACTGCCTTGCGCAGTAACCTTTAGCTGTCTATAAAAAACCTGCGGGCCGTGATGCATGCAGGTTTTTTTGTATTTGTGGTGACGACATCTCTGGGGTCTCCTGTTCGTCAGCACTAAAATCTTCAGTCGATAAAACCATCCGGATATGAGACGCGAAGGATCGCGTCTCTACAGAAATAATCAGCTCAAGCGGTCTTTGAAGCTTTCGTACCCGTAGGTTCTCACCAACTGAAACGAATTGTCTTCTTTCCAGATGCCGATAGCCGGTAGGTTCACCCCGTTAAACGTCGTCGTTTTCACCATGGTGTAGTGAATCATATCGTCGAAAACGAGTTTATCGCCGATCTGGAGCGGTTTGTCGAACGAATAATCGCCGATAAAATCACCGGCGAGGCAGGTCATGCCGCCCAATCGATAGGTGGGTTTGTCGGCAACCGGCTCGTGGTACGAATCCAGGATGCGGGGTTTGTAGGGCATTTCGAGCGTGTCGGGCATGTGAGCGGCAAAGGACGTATCGAGAATCGCTACCTGAATTCCCTGACTATCGAGCACATCCAGTACGGTCGACGCCAGAACCCCCGTTTGCCAGGCGATGGCAGAGCCGGGTTCCAGGATGACATCGACATTGTATTTTTGCCGGAAAGCGGTCAGCAAGCCAACCATATGATCGGTATCGTAGCCGATGCGCGTCATCAGATGACCACCCCCGAAATTAACCCATTTGGCTTGGTGGAGCAGGTCGCCAAAGCGGCTTTCGAGCGCTTCCAGGGTCCGTTCGAGCGTGAAGGAGTCGTTCTCACAAAGCGTATGAAAATGAATGCCTTCCAGCCCTTCCGGCAGTTGGTCGGGCAATTGATCGCGCGTGGCACCCAGTCGCGAACCCGGTACGCAGGGATTGTACATATCTGTGGCCACTTCGGAATATTGCGGATTCACACGAATGCCGCAGGAAACAGTGTTGCCCGCAACCCGGTCTTTAAAACGTTCCCACTGTGTCCAGGAGTTGAAGGTCAGGTGGCTGCTGCACTCGACAATTTCGTCGAACTCATCGTCGCGGTAGGCCGGAATGTACGTATGCGCCTGCACGCCCATGTAGTCGTTGACCAGTTTGATTTCGTTGAGGGAACTGGCTGTGGCCCCGCTTAGGTACTCGCGCACCAGCGGAAAAGCGCTATACATTGAAAAGCCTTTGAGCGCCAAAATGATGGTAACACCAGCGGCCTTCTGTACCGAATCGATTAATTCGAGGTTTCGGCGCAGTTTCGCTTCTTCCAGAATAAAGCAGGGCGACGGAATGGACGAACCTTTGGTCAGTTGTTGCAGCAGAGTCGTATTCATGCCGCAAAGGTACATCACTCCAGCGTAAAGGCGATTGGGATATTGAACTTCACCCGAACGGCGCGACCCGATTGCTTGCCCGGACGCCAGCGGGGCATCTTCTGCATCACCCGGACGGCCTCTTCGTCGCAACCAAACCCGATGCCTTTCAGCACCTGTATATCCGTCAGGCTCCCATCGGCATTGACGATAAAGCTAACGTACACCCGGCCCGAGACACCCGCCGAAGCGGCTGCTCTTGGGTATTTCAGGTTGTTGCTCAGAAAAGTCCGCAGGGCTTCTACACCCCCCGGGTATTCAGGCTGCTGCTCGACGCTGACGAATGGTTCGTCGGGTTTTTGGGTCACTTCGACGGCTTTTTCCTGAATCGTGGGAGCGGTGGCGGCTTCGGGAGCCAGGATGACCTCTTCTTCACCAGTTCCCTGGGCCGTTTCAGTCCCTGACGTGGCGTCCTTCAGTTCATCGGTAGTTGGGGGCAGGGTTTCTTCAATAACCTCAGCTTCGGGCAGAACTTCCAGCGGCAGATTCCGGACCGTATTGACAGCCGGTGCCTGCTCGACCGGCGGTATGGGAACCGGCTGTTCCGTTGGGGGCTCAACGATCTTTTCGAGTTTCACCTCCTTCATCGATAAATTCGAATCAAGGGCATGGGTGGGCCAGAAGCGGGCGTAGAGCGTAGGAGCAACCAGCGCACCCACAAATAGACCGGTGCCTAACACCAGCGCGCGGGTAAGCGTGGGGCGATACTGTCGGCGTAGCATAAAAGCGCCGTAAGCGAGATTGCGGTCCTGAAAAATAATGTCGTCGTAGGTCAGGACGACCGGTTCGGAGTGTAAAGAGCTGGGCATAGAGGTATGTTTTCCCTTGGATGGGGATGCATACCGAATTCCACAAATCGCTCAGAAACTATCGTATTTTTTTACCAGTTTGATCGCGTCGGCTTCGTCCTTGAAACTCAGGTTTTCCTGTTTGGCAAACGCTTTTAGTTCGTCTTTGTGATCAGCGAGGGCTTCGACGAGCGCTTTGTCCGACAATTTGACTTTCACCAGCGTCTGGTCGGGTTTGAGCAGGTAATACGACGTTACGGGCTTGTATTCGTCGTATCGGGCCCCGTTTGCATAAGGATTTTTGTAATCGGCCTTGATCAACGTCTTCGTGATCCGCTTCAGCAGGGCCGTCTTATCCTGGTACAAAACCAGGAAATAGCCTTCCTTCAGCGCTGCATCGTCGGTTTTGACCGTCGGGTAGCGTCGGAATACAAAGAACTGCCCGTCTTTATTCTGAAATTGAAATGATTTCACCTGACTGGCATTCACGATAATCGAGTCGTTGCCCATCCGGGGCCGGAGTAAAATCAACTGCTGGCGGTACGCATCGAATTTGATTGGCACATCTTTGTAATGCTGACCTGTGGTTATTTCAATCTGCCCTTTGTTCCACTCCGGTAAAAAGTACGGACTGCCGCGCAAACCTTCGTACCGCTGATCGATGGTATTGATCATGGTGTAGGGGCCTGCCCCTACGATCTGGCTGGTCGACTGGTAGGTTTCGTAGCCACTACGGCCGGCATTCGGATCGGAAGTCTGCTCACGGGCGGGTTTGCGGGTTGTGGCCGAATCGGGTTTTTGGGCATACGCACCCACAAACAGAAAGGAGAATAAGGCGGCTACGAATAGTATTTTCATGCGGACACGGTCTGGCTGGGGAGTCAGCGAAGTAACGAAAAAATCCCGCCATGTCAAGTAGCGGGATTTTGATTTTATTGCGATTCCGATCAGGCCGGATACTCGTGTGGCAGCGGAATATCGATGCGCTCATTGACAGGTAGACCCTGTTTGTTCATCTGCTCGATAAAAGGATCGGGGTCCAGCTCTTCGCAGTTCCAGACGCCCGGTTTCATCCAGATCCCTTTCAGCATCAACATGGCCCCGATCATGGCGGGCACCCCGGTAGTATAACTGACGGCCTGCCCCCGGACTTCGCGGTATGTTTCGGCGTGGTCGCAGTTATTCCAGATGAAATACGTACGCTCCGCACCGTCTTTCACGCCTTTGATCTGACAACCGATACTTGTCTGACCCGTATAGTTTTCGCCGAGTGTCTCGGGAGCGGGCAACACGGCTTTCAGAAATTCAAGGGGTATAATATCCATGCCCTGGAATTTAATGGGATCGATGCGGGTCATGCCCACGTTCTGGAGTACTTCCAGATGGGTTAAATAAGCCTGCCCAAAGGTCATCCAGAACCGTGCCCGCTTCAATGTCGGAAAGTTCTTCACCAGCGATTCAAGCTCTTCGTGGTATAGCACGTACGATTCGCGCGGTCCGATACCAGGGTATTCGATCGGTTTGTGGATACTCATGGCCGGAATCTCGACCCATTCGCCATTTTCCCAATAGCGGCCCGGCTGGGTAATCTCCCGAATGTTGATTTCCGGGTTGAAATTCGTAGCAAACGCTTTACCGTGGTTGCCGGCGTTGCAGTCGACGATGTCCAGGTAATCCATCCGATCGAAATAGTGCTTGTTGGCGTAGGCCGTAAAGACCTGCGTGGCACCCGGATCGAAGCCGCAGCCCAGCAGCGCCATCAGTCCCGCCTGCTCAAAGCGCTCCTTGTAGGCCCATTGCCAGCTGTATTCGAATTTGGCCACATCTTTCGGCTCGTAGTTGGCCGTGTCCATGTAATGCACACCCGCTTCGAGGCAGGCATCCATGATGGGCAGGTCCTGGTAAGGTAGGGCTACGTTGATCACCAGTGCCGGCTGAAACGCCCGGATGAGGGCTACCGTTTCGGCAACAACATCGGCATCGACCTGCGCCGTCTGAATCGTGACGCCGTGCATTTCCTGAATTTCGGCCGCAATGCGATCGCACTTGGCTTTGGTACGACTGGCGAGCAGGATGGTCGTAAACACATCGCTGTTCAGCGCGCATTTGTGGGCGACAACACTGCCAACACCCCCGGCTCCGATAATGAGCACGTTTGCCATTTATCTGAATTTAATCGGTTAACTAATTTTTTTCGGTCGCAAAGATAAGGAAAGTCAATCAGCAGGCGGGCAAAGTTAATAACCGGAGCCGCGTGGTCAGATCAGGAAATGATGAACTTTGTCACTGGTTTTTTAACAATCGATTATTATATTTGTTAAGTAGGTTATACACTCGCCTATACGTAATCCCTGTTATGAAACTTATCTCTTCTTCTGAATCACTTGACTCATTCGAACTGGCCATTGTAGGATACAGCAAGTCGGCCTCGACCTGGCGCGACCGAAATCGGCTGCAATGTCGGTTTTCGACCTTCTGGCGGCAAAAAGCAGACACGCAGTCGGCACCGTTGCAAACCTGGGAAGTGAAGCGTCTGCTGAGTGGCCTGCGTTCGTTGTGGGCCAAAGCAACGAACCACGTAGCGCTGACATTTTCGGAACCCGGCCTAAGCATGGAAGCTAAAGCCCTGCCCGACGGCAAATACCGCTTACAGATTCAACTGGATCATTCGCTGACCCCCGCCTGGCATACCTACCCTGACTTTCCGATGGAGATGGATATTCTGCTGAACCGGACTCAGTTGCAGGAGGCCATTCAGACCCTGTCGGGCGAGGTGGAAACGTACCCTGAACGGTAGATTGATATAAAAACACAAGCTGGCCTTTCATAGTCCAGAGAATTTGACCGGTCAAATTCTCTGGACTATGAAAGGCCAAATCATTTATCTGTAGGTCAGCGACTTACTCAGGAATAGCGGCTTATAAACCCTTTGTACATACTTTGATGTGTTTATTGATTCGACCGGCGATTGCGATTGTTAACAGTCAAAGAATCGCTCGCTCATTTTTTCATTTTTTTTTATATATTATTCCCAGCCTTGTTTGATATCATCATCTGTTATTACCATATTTGTATCTACAGTAATCAGATAGGCGACTTGTATGGCTAGCCTGCGGTAAAAAAAGTTACTGATTCCTCTTAAACAAAAACAACCAACAGCATGAAAGTTGTCAAGCGTAGAAATCGCCAGATGACCATGGAACGCATTTTGCGGGCTATGGGCGACGTAATGGCCGAACGCGGTACTGAAAAAGCGGGCATCAACGCCGTTGCCGAACGCGCCGGCGTCAATAAAGTGCTGATTTATCGCTATTTCGGTGGGTGGAATGGCCTGCTGGAAGCGTACGTACAACGCGGCTTCTTCCTGTCGATGTTCAGCGAAAAATTCCTGGATTCAGTACCCAATACCCTACCCGCCGAAAATCGGAGTAAGGTTTGGTCGGAATATACCATCCAGTTTATGCGTGAGTTTCGCACCCGCAAGCCATCGCAGGAACTGATCCGTTGGGAAATGTCGCATGGCGAAACCGAGCTGGCTCGTCGGCTAGCCGATTTTCGGGATCAGTCGTATAAAAACCTGGTTGGTAAACTCGCTCCTTTTTCTGACTTCGACCCGATTGCCATTACCAGCCTGATGGTCGCTGCGGTAACCAATATTGTTCTAACGAGTGGCCAGCGTGATCACATCGGCGATATCGACCTCCGCTCGGATGCGGGCTGGGAACGCCTGGAAACCGCCATTCGCCGGATTTATTCCAGCCTCAACATTGCCCTCGAACGCGAACAAGCCAAGAAAACTGAAACCGTTTAGAGGTAAATGAATAATGGATAATGTAGAATGAATAATGGCGCTAATGGTCACTATTCATTATCCATTATCCATTATCCATTATCCATTATCCATTATCCATTATCCATTATCCATTATCCATTATCCATTATCCATTATCCATTATTCATTTACCGATTCATCAGATCTTCAATTTCGTCGGCGTCGAGGGGGATATTCGCCATCAGGTCGATGTTGCCCGTTTCTGTAATCACGACGTTGTTTTCGAGTCGAATACCGAGTTTTTCTTCGCGGATATAAATACCCGGCTCGACCGTAAAGACCATGCCTGGCTCCATTTTCCGGTATTTATTCCCCACGTCGTGCACATCGAGCCCTAAAAAGTGCGACGTACCGTGCATGAAATATTTCTTGTAAAGTGGAGCGTCGGGATTCTGCCGTTCAACCTCAGCCCGGTCCAGTAACCCCAAACCAATCAGCTCGGACTCCATTACTTTTCCCACTTCCCGGTGGTATTCATCCCACAAATTTCCGGGTCGCAACATCTGTTTGGCTTCGTTCAGGACTCGTAGCACTGCATCGTAGACCGCCCGCTGACGAGCCGTAAACCGTCCGTTTACCGGCACCGAGCGCGTCATGTCGGCATTGTAGTTGGCATATTCAGCCCCGATGTCCAGCAGAATCACATCGCCATCCTGGCATTGCTGGCTGTTATCGATGTAGTGCAGCACGCACGCATTAGCACCCGAAGCAATGATAGGGCTGTAGGCGGCCCCACGCGAACGATTCTTGAGGTATTCGTGCATCATTTCCGCTTCGATTTCGTATTCCCAGACGCCGGGTTTGATGAAACCCAGCAGCCGCCGAAACATCTTGTCGGTGATATCGATAGCTGTTTGGATAAGCGGTATTTCCAGGGGCTGCTTGATGGCCCGGAGCGAATGCATGAGCGGAGCCAGTCGTTCGAGGTGATGCAGTGGGTATTTCTGTTTGAACTCAAGAATGTAGCGCGCATCCTGCGTTTGTACCTCTACGCCCGCGCGGGTATGCTCGTTGGTGTTCAGGTACACGTGGTCGGCTTCGAAGATCATCTGCACGAAGATCTGCTCGAACTGATGCGTCCAGTAAATCTGCTTCTGAGGAATACCGGTGGTCTGCTCAGCTTCGGCCTTGGTTAGCTTATGACCTTCCCAGATTTCGATGAGCTCGCTGGTCTCGCGCAAAAACAACACTTCGCGAAATTTAGGGTCGGGGTGCTCCGGAAACAACACCAGCCGGGTTTCTTCCTGATCGACGCCGGTCAGGTAGAACAGGTCGTTGTTTTGCCGGAATGGCATGGTACCGTCGGCATTGGTCGGCAAAACATCGTTGGCGTTCAGAACCACCAGCGATTTGGGTTTTAGCAACGACGTGAGCCGCTGGCGATTTTGAACGAAAAGCTGATTGTCAATCGGGAAATAACGCATACAGCAGGCCGATGAGGCAAGGTTTCTGATTAATTTTGCAAAGAAACTCAAAACCAGAATAGTTTTCGCGGGTTTGCTGTTTAGAGTTTTCGGGTTTCTCAGAAAAGGACCGACGTTTTCTTCCTAAACGAATCATGACACTTCGACCAACGATCTTCTTTTGTCTGCTGGCGTTTGCGGCACAGGCACAGTCCAAATACTGGGTACTGCTGCGCGATAAAGGCCCGGTATCGACACCTTCTTTGTCGCCCAAAGCTATCAGTCAACGGCAGGCTCAGGGCCTGCCGGTCGATGAAACGGACTTGCCGGTAGCCACCGCCTACATGACCCAACTGAAGCAGGCTGGCATCGAACCCATTTGCCACTCGCGCTGGCTCAACGGCGTTTCTGCCCGGCTGACGGCTCAGCAGTATGCACAGGTGCAGGCTATGCCGTTTGTTCAGGAAATTCAGCCGATCGATCCGGCAATCATCATCACCTCCCTTGGCACAACTGCTCATACACAGCAGGGTAAACCCGGGCGCACCAGTCCGAAACTCGCCCCGGTGATGACCCAGATTCAGGCCAACGACTTTGCGCAGGCGGGCCTGACCGGCCGATTCGTCAATGTCGGAGTGATCGATGCGGGATTCTTTGGAGCCGATTCGGCCAATGCACTCAAACACATTTTTGTTCGGGACGGCGTGAAGCGGGTGCGTGATTATGTCAACGAAAAAAAGACCAACCACAACCTGTTCCGTACGCTCGAAACCATGTCCGATTTCCACGGAACGGAGGTGCTGGCGGCTATTGCGGGTAACGATCCAGCCGAAAATATGCAGTTCGGACTGGCAACCGATGCGACTTTCTACCTGGCCCGAACCGATCAGGGTAACCGCGAATACCGGGGTGAAGAAGACAACTGGGTGGCGGCTATGGAGTGGATGGACAGCCTGGGCGTCCGGCTCATCAATACCTCGCTGGGCTACGCCAAAGGCATGAGCAATCCTAAGGACAATTACGAACCGAGTCAGATGGACGGTCACACGAGTCTTATCAGCCGGGCTGCGCAGATTGCCGCCGACAAGAAAGGCATGCTGATCATTGTGTCGGCCGGGAATGAGGGCGACGATCGGTCGTGGCGCATTATCAGCACCCCCGCCGACGCCCAAGGCGTACTGGCCATCGGGGCAACCAACGCCCGACTCTGGAACCGCATTGGTTATAGCAGCATCGGTCCCGAAAACCTGCCGTATCTGAAGCCTAACGTATCGTGTTTTTCGCTGTATGGCACCTCACTGTCGGCGCCCGTCATTACCGGTTTTGCCGCTTGTCTAATGCAGGCTAATCCAAAGCTGACCAACAAGCAACTGATCGAGATTATCGAAAAGTCGTCGCATCTGTATCCCTACGGCAATAACTACATTGGCTACGGAGTACCGCAGGCCTCGCGGGCGCTGGCGTTGCTGCGTAATCAGGAATTACCCGCCACGGCTCGACAGGTGAAAGCGTCGGGAAAAACGCTGACTCTGCCCGTCGAAACGAATGAGTCGATCGTATCGGTGTTTCGCAAGCGGGATGCTACGCATGTGCTTCAGCAGGAAGCGGGCAAAGTGGCCAATGGAAAGTTGGCCCTTCGCCGAATCGCCGACGAAAAGCAGACGACCATCGACCTGAAAAAAGAAGTGATCGAAGTGATCTGGGAGTAACGCTGTTTGCCGGAACTGTGCCACCTTATTATCGGCGCCTTTAGAAACCGTGTCACGCTTACCGCAGAAAATCTAATGTTTCCTAAACGCAACATCCCCGAAACCTCAGTTGAGGTTTCGGGGATGTTGCGTTTAACCAAAATGACTTTCTTACAGGCTGTTATTCAACCGAGATGGTTTGCGCAGGTTTGTTCGTGTCCGGATTTTTGGGCAACGTAACGCGAAGGACGCCGTCGGTGTAGTTGGCAGATATGCTTTCGGTCAATACCTTGTCGTTCAGCCGAAACGACCGCTCGAAGGAAGGGTTCGTATGCTCCTGATAGGTGTAAGGGCTGGAAGTTTCCTGGTCGGGAGCCGTCGATGGCTCGCTGCCCTGGTAGGCAACCGTTAGCACATCGTCTTTGACCGTGAGGGTTATTTTCTCTTTGTTCAGACCGGCGGCAAACAGCGAGATGAAGTAACTGGCGTCGGTCTCTTCGATGTTTACCGGAACCTGGTGATGCCAGGCGGCATGACGCCCCCAGAAGTGGCCAAATTTACCTTTCCAGGCTTTGTCGAACCCGTGGCGACCGGGGCCGCATTCTCCTTTTCTGCCTTGTCCAAATGCTTGTGTACGAAACATGGTTGTGTGTGATTTAATTTGTGTTTACTGATCGTGATGTTACTGGTTTACTAAGATTAGCTGATCGGAATGATCCGTCCGTATGCTCTCTGACGCTCCATGGGGTAATACGTCGGATTGTCGATCGAGATGATTTCCGACGAACGCCAGTTGCCCTGACCCAACTGCCCGAACCGGCGGCCCATCAGTTTTCGACCGACGGCGCCGATAACCAGCGCGGTTGCCGAAACGATCAGCAAAACTTTTACCAGCAGCGAGATGATAAACAAGGCCAGGCTGGCCACCAGCGCTACGCCTGCAATTCTCCAGATAATGTTCATGTTGTTTATGAGTTTAATGGTTTGTGTCGAAACCCTGTCCGACGAGACTTAGCGTGTGCTTTTGTCATTCAGACAGCGTTTCAGAAGGGATGACGCAGAAGCGTGTTCGTTTACTTTATCGAATCAGAAAAATTTTTAAAAAAGCTGATTCTAACGGCTTCAGACCATATGAAGAAAAATTAATTTCGGTTTCAGACCGAGCTTAACGGACCGATCTACCTTTGATGCCGTAAACAATAGTAAACAACAAACACGATGACGATCAACGAAAAATCAATTGTCGGTGCGCTGCTCATTGCCACCTTAGCGACAGTGCATATCCAGGCGCAGAATCAGCCGGTTTCTTCAGAACCGATCCCTCTCGCATCGAACGGCCCCGATGGCCCGCCTACTCCGCCAGGAGGACCCGGACGGCGCCCGGGAAGGCCGGAGGGACCTGACCAGGGGCCCGGTCGCAGAAATGCTGCGCGGGGCTTGACATCCCTGACAACGGTTTCGGGTACGGTAGGGCAGTGGATCGGTAACGATGAGGCCATTCTGGATGGCTTTACACTGACGAACGGTTCAGCTACAACAACGGTCAAATTTCCTCCTCATCTGGGACAACAGGTGCAGAAAGCGACGAAGCCGGGTGGCAGCGTGAGCATAACCGGGTATGCTGAAACGACACCGACCGGCGAAACCCTCTTCCGGATGAATAGCCTGACGGCCGGGAAAACGACGGTGCTGGATAGCCCACCCATGCCGGCAACGACCGCTCCCGAGACGCCATCGATCACCACGGTAAGCGGAAAAATTGCCGATTACCGGCTCAACCGGGAGGGGCGGATCAGCGGGCTGGTGATGGAGGATAAAACCATCGTTACGATTCCTCCGCACGTGGCCTATCAATTGGCCGATCTGGCCAAAAAAGGCAGCGCCATTACGGTGCAGGGCTATGCTAAACCCATTCATGATGGGCAGGTACAACTGGATAAACTAAACATCCTGCGGGCTTCGGTGTTGACGATCAATGGCCAGCAATATCTGGTCCGCTAATTGGCCGGCCGCCGGGCGATAGGGTAGTCAGACGGTATCGCCCGGTGGCCGGTGCTTAAAAAATGAAAATACTGGTTATCGAAGATGAGCGCAAACTAGCCCGGTTTATTCGCCAGGGACTGGAGCAGCACGGCCATGTCGCCGATGTGTCGTACTCTGGGTCGGAGGGACTGAATCAGTTGGCGGGGGGGCTGTATGATCTGCTGCTGCTCGATCTGATGCTACCCGGACAGACGGGTTTTGAGGTGCTACAAAATATTCGGGCCTTTGGCATAAGTGTGCCGGTGATCATACTGTCGGCACTGAGCGACCCGGAGAAAGTCGTGCAGGGGCTCGATCTGGGTGCCGTCGATTACCTGCGGAAGCCGTTTGATTTCAATGAGTTGCTCGCTCGTATACGGGTCATACAACGTAAGGCGACCACCGGCGACGATGTTGTGCTTCGGGTGGCCGATCTGGAAATGCAGCTCGTTGCACATACGGTCCTGAAAAGCAGCCGAACTCTGGAACTGACCAACCGGGAGTTTGCCCTCCTTGAATTACTGATGCGTCGGGCGGGGCAGGTCATTACGAAGAATGAAATTGCCGAGAAGGTCTGGTCGGCCGATTACGATATGGGCAGCAACGTTATCGAAGTGCATATCTACCAGCTTCGCCGGAAACTGGATGGGGCTGGCGTAGCTGGCCTGATCGAAACCTGTGTTGGTCGGGGTTATCGGCTGAAAAAATCATGAGCCTGCGCAGCCGCATCGTGCTGGCGGTGACCGCCGTTTTCTCCAGTATTAGCCTGCTGGCCGGCTGGCTGATTCTGGATCGGGCCGAAGCCAGTTTGCGAACGGCGTTCGATCGGACGGCGCAAACACGGGCCAACTGGCTGCTGTCGCTGGTCAGCGTCGATCCGGTTATTTTGCCGCTACCGACGGAGACTGAGCAAATGCGGGTCGTTTACCAAAGTTATGGCCGGAGCCGGGAGCTCTTCCGGAGCCCGCACTTCCCCGCTGGCATCCGACCTGCTGAAGAGCCGACTTATCGACGTGTAGTGGCCCAGACGACCCGCGATCAACTTATGAACGGACAAGTTAACCTGACGCTGGCTGTACCCGACAGCAGCTTACGGCAGGACATCCGACAGCTCCGCTGGACGTTCGGGATAGGCTGGCTACTCAGCCTGGGAATCGCTTTCCTGGGAGGATACGTCGTAGCAGGGTGGTTGTTGAATCCTATACAACGGATTGTCAGTCAGGCTAATACGATTGATGACGCTTTGTCGATCGGCGCCATTCCGTTGCCGGCTAGTCAGGACGAACTGTATCAGCTGACGGATACGCTCAATCGGATGTTGAGCCGGATTCGGGATAACGCCGAGCTACAGCGTAATTTCTTCGGGGCAGCCGCCCACGAGCTTAGAACCCCCCTGGCTGTGATGAAAACGGGCCTCGAAGTCACCCTCGGTAACCGACAAGCGGACGATCAGGTCACGCTTTTCCTGTTGGGGCAACTGGACGAAGTAAGGCGTCTGACCCGCTTACTCGACGAGTTTATGACTCTAAGCCGACCCGACGAGGGTAAGTTGCTGGTTAACCCCGTGCCAACCGACATTCGGCAGCTTATCGACCATTGCGTCGCCCTGTTAACGTCTGTTGCGGATGAATACGGGGTAAGCGTCCAGCTTGAGCCACCGCCGGAAAGAGATGAGCCCATACGTGTCGACGCTAAAAAACTGGAGCATATTCTTCTGAATCTACTCGAAAATGCCATCAAATACGCTGTTTCGGGGAGCCGGATTGTCGTGACCTGGCAACAGGATAACGCCTGTATGATACGAATTGACAACCAAACACTTCGTGAGAATGGCCCTGTCTTAAACCTTACCGAGCCTTTCTTTCAGGCCGATCCCTTTCGGGAGGGTCATGGTCTGGGCCTCTGGATCAGTCACCGCTTAACAACACTGATAGACGGAAACTTGCACCTCGACTGGCAGCATTTCAGGTTCAGTAGTACGTTGATGTTACCGTCAGGCTCGACTCGTTAGGATTTCTTTACTTCGGCCTGAACACTACCGGGGCTTTGAGCATAAAACCCGACTAACCCGAAGCAGACAGTCAGCTGATGAATGGAAATGTAACGCTTTTCTGAGCGAGCTGGCTGGTGATGCCGCTAAGCGATCGTCCCAATATAATTTCGAAAAGAAGCCGGAAGTCGATTAGAGGTACTGTCCCTGGCTGAGGTAATTCTTTACGTAATCGGCGATGCCTTCTTCGAGCGAGCAGAACGGTCGATCGTAGCCAATAGACCGAAGCTTCGACATGTTGGCCTGGGTGAAGTACTGGTATTTGTCGCGGATATCGGCGGGAGTATCCATAAACTCAATCTGAGGGTCGAGGCCGAGGGCGTAGAACGTGTTTTTCGCCAGATCGAGGAAGGTGCGGGCTTTGCCGCTGCCCAGGTTATAAATACCGGAGTTGCGCCGGTGGTGCATCAGAAAGGAGCATACCTCGATAACGTCTTTCACGTACACAAAGTCGCGCATTTGCTCACCGTCGGCGAAGTTGGGGTTGTGCGACCGAAACAGCTTCATATGCCCCGACCGCTGAATCTGGTTGAAAGCGTGGAAAATAACCGAGGCCATCCGGCCTTTGTGGTATTCGTTGGGGCCGTAAACGTTGAAGAACTTCAGTCCGGCCCAGAAGAACGGTTTGCGTTCCTGCTCCAGCGCCCAGATATCGAACTCGTTCTTGGAATCGCCGTAAGGATTGAGTGGTTTTAATTGTGGGATGAGCGATTCGTTATCGTCGTAACCCAGCTCGCCCATGCCGTAGGTGGCTGCCGACGAAGCGTAGACCAGCGGAATCTGGTACTCGATGCATCGGTTCCAGATCTGCTTGGAATACTCGACGTTGAGGTGTTCAAAAATCTGGCGATCGAACTCCGTGGTATCGGTCCGGGCGCCGATGTGAAAAATAAATTCAACCTCCTGATAGTTCTGGTCGAGCCAGTCGAAAAACGCTTCCCGATCCACTCGTTCCTGGATCCGCTTACCAGCCAGATTAGCTTCTTTTTCAGGATAAGAAAAATCATCAACGGCAATGATGAAATTGAAATTTTCCTGATTCAGTTTGCTGATCAAACAACTGCCGATAAAGCCGGCGGCTCCCGTAACTATAATCATAAAGAGGTAGCTGTAAAGGTTTGAGAAGCGATAATTGGATAAGGATCAGTGACGATAACGATAAATTGGCTGTAAAGATACGGTTTTTATATTGGACAATTGAATAGCGTTTTTTGTGATTAAATTGTATTTTATTTAGATGGCGTGTGCCTGTAAATCGTAAATCAGTTATCAATTGACCGTATTTTTATCCCGCCTGAAGAGTGCTTACCTTTGCGGCTACGTTTTAAAATCGGCGTTTCTGGCAACCGCCCCATCTAAACCAGAAAAATGGTATACATCAATCGAATTGAGCATTTCAACGCGGCTCACCGGCTCTACAATCCAGCCTGGTCCGAAGAGCGCAACAAAGAAGTTTTCGGGCCCTGTGCCAACATCAACTGGCACGGCCATAATTTCGAACTGATCGTAACGGTCAAGGGCGAACCCGACCCGAACACCGGGTTTGTGATCGACCTGAAGGTTCTGGGCGACATCATCCGGCGCGAGGTTATCGAGAAAGTGGATCACAAGAACCTGAACCTCGACGTGGATTTCATGCAGGGAAAAATGGCCAGTTGCGAAATCTTCATCATGGAAATCTGGAAGATTCTCGAACGCGCGCTCGAACCCGTCACGGAGGCCCATCTCCACCAGCTTCGGCTCTACGAGACGCCCAAAAACTTTGTCGATTATTTTGGTGAATAAGCCTAAGATGTATGAGGTATACTGTATGATATAAGATGTGTAACCTAGACGGCCGCACTCCATATCATACTTTATACATCTTATATCATACTTGCATGACTTATTATCTTATTGCCGGCGAACGATCCGGCGATCTTCATGGGGCAAACCTGATCCGGGCTATTCGACAGCATGATCCGGAGGCAACCTGCCGGGCTTACGGGGGCGAACAGATGGAAGCCGCTGGTGCAGCTATCGTGCGGCATTACCGCGACATGGCCTTTATGGGTTTCTGGGAGGTAGCTAAAAATCTGGGGACCATCCGCCGGATCATGCGCGAATGCCAGGCCGATCTGCTGGCCAATCGTCCGGATGTTCTGATTCTGATCGACTATGCGGGTTTCAACCTGCGCATGGCCCGGTTTGCCAAACAGCACGGTATCCGGGTATTTTATTACATCTCTCCCAAAGTCTGGGCCTGGAACCAGCGTCGGGCGCTGAAGATCAAAGCCAGCGTCGATCGGCTGTTTACAATCCTGCCTTTCGAAACCGAATTCTTTGCGCAGTACGATTACAAGGTCGAGTATGTCGGAAACCCGCTTCTCGATGCGCTCGCCGATTTCCGTCCGGACCCGGCCTTTCGGTCAACGCTTGGTGGAGCGAATCGGCCGATCATTGCGCTTTTACCCGGCAGTCGACGGCAGGAAATCACCTCCGTGTTGCCCGCTATGCTGGCTACGACGCGCCAGTTTCCAGACTACCAGTTTGTGGTCGGTACGGTCAGTAACTTGCCTGCTGATTTATACGACCAGTTTCTGGCTGCCTACCCGGATATTTTACGGGTCAGCGATGCCGCCTACGATCTGCTGACCTGTTCAGTGGCGGCTTTGGTAACCTCGGGTACGGCTACGCTCGAAACAGCCCTGCTGAACGTACCGCAGGTGGTCTGTTACAAAACCACGGGAGTTACCTATGCGATTGCCAAACACCTCATCGCCGTGCCGTTCATTTCGCTCGTAAACCTGATTGCGGGCTATGAAGTCGTCAAAGAGCTGATTCAGAATGACCTGACTTCTGACCGGATTACAACAGCGTTGAAGGCTATTTTACCAAACGGGTCAGGCCGCGACAAACTGTTGGCCGGTTATGCTGATGTGCAGGAAAAAATGGGCGAGCCGGGCGCTTCCGAACGAGCCGGCAAGCGGATGGTTGAGATCCTGAGAGAGGCTCCTAACCCATTATCTGCTTAGACTGGCAAATGAATCCAAGTGATCCTGTTGGTATGCGCCCCGCCGGTGTCATGCGGCAATAACCAGAGTCGGTTTGCTTCTTTTTTCGCTATCGTAGGCCTTCCCGCATCAGTTTGTTAGAAGCAGATGGATGACTATGCAGATTCCTGGGAACCATCTCGATAGCTTCGTCAAGTTCGCGGATTTAATTGACTGCCCGCTCGTCAATTCGCTTTTTTATGTCGTTAAATAACATCGCTGTCTGAGGTTAATGGTAAGTATAAGCAAAGTTGAAAAACCTCTGGTTACTTGGTATCTCCGCAACTAATTGTGCGGCCCGAACTACATCATTTATTTTTTATTTGCATAATAAGGTAGAACCAGACAAGTTTGCATTGAATTGAGAAATTTTTAAGCCGTAACCACCACAATGAAAAACAGGTACTTTTTTCTGTTACTATTGAGTTTTATATTGTTTATTAACTTAAATGGGCTAGCTCAGTTCAAAGAAATAAAAGTTAGTTTATACCAATCTTCAATAGATTTATTGGAGGATAAAAAAAGTAATATTGATGCAACTGCACTTGTTAAAGATGAAGCAGATAATTACATCCAAATAAAGAAACTAGTAGATGCTGATAAGAAAAAAATCAAGAAATGGCACTCTTACTGGGCAATTGAGTATTCTGGTAACAAATACTTCAATTTAGGCTATTCCCATGATTTGAACCAATGGGGGACCTATGCTAAGTTTGATATTATAGGTAAATACTGCGCCATTTTTATCGATTCGAATTCGCGGAAACTTGTAAAGAATGGCGGGAACCTATACGGCGGAGGCTTAATGGGCGCTATGATTGCTGGTACTTATAAATGGGGGAAAAACTGGATTGACAGAAATGGGGCTAAGAAAAAGATACTTCTTGTCGATACTTCTATTCTTGAAATTGGCATGTACGCAAAAGAAGACGGCAACACCGGTAATTTATTGACTAAAGAAAAGCTTACTAAAATTGCGCAAACTAACTATCCAGATATGGATGTAGATAAAATATCATTCGAAAAAGTAGTTGAAATTATCGAAGAATTGAATCAAAAAAACACTGCTGAAATGCGATAAGTACACTTCAGCAGTAAGTTCGTAAAGCCAACAGTTATTAATCGGATTTATGTCATTCATTTATTTAGTACATAGTGAACCGTTGTCATAAATTCCATTTATCAAGATGTCTTACATCTACCGATTCATAACCAGCGTGTAGGTTCGGTTGGGCTGGGTCTGAAAATCATACACCTGCGTTTTTAATTGTCCAGATTCCTTCGGTAGTTCACCGCCGAAAATCGGATTTGGATTGACACCGCTGGCGGGTTTCAGCACTGCGCCATCCGAGGCTTTCAGCGCGTTGGGAACCCGGATGCGGCAGTTGCCACCCAGCGAAGAGCGGATCACTACTTTGCTTATTTTGCCGTTCTGCCAGTCCATCGAAACGATGTCAAAACCGCCCCGGGCGTGTAGCCCCCGTACCTGTCCATCGCGCCATGAATCAGGCAGGGCGGCAAGCAGGTAAATGTCATTCAGGTGGCTCTGCACCAGCATCTCGCTCATACCCGCAATGCCCCCGAAGTTCCCGTCGATCTGGAACGGCGGGTGAGCACAGAACAGATTGGGATACGTGCCGCCTGCGTTGGCGTAGTCGGTGCCTTCGATGCCGGTAACTTTCAGCAACTCACGCAGGAGTTTGTAGGCATGATTGCCGTCGTTCAGCCGCGCCCAGAAATTGATTTTCCAAGCTTTGCTCCAGCCCGTGCCCCCGTCGCCCCGAATGTCGAGGGTTTTACGAGCCGCTGCCGCTAGTTCAGGCGTCGTGAGCGGAGAAATCTGGCGACCGGGGTGCAACGCAAACAGGTGAGACACGTGCCGATGCTGCGGGTCGGTGTCGTCGAAATCCTTATACCATTCCTGCAGATTGCCATTCCTGCCGATTTTGAAAGGGTATAATTTGCTCCGCTTTTCGGTCAGCAACTGGCGGAAATCGGCATCGGTATTCAGGGCTGTCGAGGCTTCGATAACGTTCGTGAACAGATCGCGGATGATGCTGATATCCATTGTGGTTGCCACCGACACTTCTCCTTTTTTACCGTCGGGCGTCAAAAACACATTTTCCGGCGTGGTCGACGGTGCCGTTACCAGATAACCGTTCTGATCAAGTATCAGCCAATCGGAGCAGAACTGAGCCGCCCCTTTCATGAGCGGGTAAGCCGTGTCGCGCAGAAACGTCCGGTCGCCCGTAAAGCGGTAGTGTTCGTACAAATGCTGACAGAGCCAGGCACCGGCCATGGGCCAGTTGGCCCACAACGGACTACCCTTGCCCATATTTCCCACCGGGTTAGAAACCGCCCAGATGTCTGTGTTGTGATTGGCGGTCCAGCCGCTGGCTCCGTAGAAATTCCGGGCGGTTTCCTGGCCTGTTTTAGCAACGTCGCGAATCAGTTCAAACAATGGTCGGTGCAGCTCCGACAGGTTGCTCACCTCGGCGGGCCAGTAATTCATCTGGGTGTTGATGTTGATCGTGAAATTACTGCTCCAGGGTGGCCGCACGTGTGGATTCCAGATGCCCTGCAAGTTGGCGGGCGTACCACCCGGCCGCGAACAGGAAATGAGCAGATACCGCCCAAACTGATAATACAGACTCTCCAGCGCCGGATCGCTGGCTCCGTTTCGGTACTGGATCAGTCGTTCGTCGGTTGGGGCAGCTACCTCTTTGTTGGCGTTCAGCCGAAGCGAGACCCGGTTAAAAAACGACTGGTAATCGGCAATGTGTGCCTGCTTCAGCGCGTCGTACGTTTTGCCGGCCGCCTTCCGGAGGTAGTTCTCAACCAGTTTAATCTCATTTTTGCCGTCTTTGTCCGGGCATTTGTCGAATCCGTTGAAGCTGGTCGCGGCCGAAAGCAGCAGCACTACGTTCGTAGCCTGGCTAATGTGCAGACCCGCCGTGTCGGCCACCGCCGTTCCGTCGCCACTGAGCAGGCGCACCCGCAGAGCAAATCGCATACCCCGGCACTGATCCGGGTCTTCGTAGACTACCGGCTGCTTATTTTCATTGAAATAATTGGGGTCGGTATGAGCAGGCGCTTTACCGGTCAGGGCGATTTCCCGGTTGCTGATTACCGCGTTTCGGTAATGAAGCTGGCTGCGGGTAGCGGCCGTAAAACTGAGCTTGCCGGGTTTGTCGGCCGTTAGCCGAATGACGATGACCTGATCGGGTGCCGACACGAAGATCTGCCGGGTATAGGTTACCCCGTCGATGGTAAAGCGCGTGGTAGCCGAAGCATCCGCAATATTCAGATCCCGGTAATAATTGGTGGGGTTTCCGCTGATCGACTGCTGGATCCGTAAATCACCCAGCGGCTCATACGACTCGGTGTAAAGCCCCTGCATCTTCTGGGTGAGCGAAGTGGCCAGCTCATAATTTTCCTCGACCAGCGCTTTCCGGATCTGAGGCAGGTAGGTTGGCGCATCGGGGTTTGGGTTCAGGTTGGCGGGGCCACCCGACCAGAGGGTACTCTCGTTTAGCTGTAGCAGCTCTTCATCTACCCGGCCGAAGACCATTACCCCCAGCCGACCATTGCCTACGGGCAGGGCTTCATTCCAGTTTCGGGCGGGTTGTTTGTACCAAAGTTTAAGCGGTTGAGCGCAAATGGCACTCGAAAGCAAACTACTCAGAGCAAGCAGGACGAAGAAAACGCGCATAGTAGAGCTGGCAAAACAGCCTTAGTGGGTTGAAGTCGCAGAATATATTGTGCGCAATATAGGCTACGGCTTAACTTGTTAAGTTGACGGGACCGGCTTTTTACTGATCCAGGAAAGTGATACCGCAAATACGGGCACGATACGTGTTTTCTTAATCAGCTTGGTATCAACTCCTTGCCGGATCCGTAAAAACCTTTCGGTCTGTTCCGGGGTTATCGGCGAAAGTGATCACCTTTTTAGTTCACTACACACATGGCAGATTCCGTCAAAACAGCGCTCATTACGGGCGGTTCGAAAGGCATTGGCTACGGCATTGCCGAAGTCCTCATTAAGAACGATATCAAAGTAGCGATAACCAGCCGCTCGTCGGTGGCTGCCGAGTTGGCCGCGACTAAGCTGAACGAACTCAAGCCGGGGTACGCGCTCGGCATTGGGGCTGATGTGCGTGACCTGGCATCGCAGCAGCGGGTCGTCGACGCTGTTCTGGACAAGTGGGGGCAACTCGACTACGTCATTGCCAACGCGGGCGTAGGCCACTTCGCGTCGATTCAGGAACTGACGCCCGAGCAGTGGAACGAAACCATCGACATCAACCTGACCGGCGTATTTTACACCGCCAAATCGACGCTCGACGCGCTGAAGAAATCGGAAGGGTATTTTATCACCATTGCGAGTCTGGCGGGTACGAATTTCTTCGAAAAA
Organism: Spirosoma koreense; assembly: GCF_054777875.1. Taxonomy (NCBI): domain Bacteria; kingdom Pseudomonadati; phylum Bacteroidota; class Cytophagia; order Cytophagales; family Cytophagaceae; genus Spirosoma; species Spirosoma koreense. Next base: position 243,363 of record NZ_BAAHAC010000005.1, read on the forward strand.
GGCGCGGCCTACAACGCCAGCAAGTTTGGGTTGGTGGGCTTTACCCAGGCCGTAATGCTTGACCTGCGCAACGAAGGCATCAAAGTGACCACTATTATGCCGGGGTCCGTAGCGTCGTATTTCAACGATCACCAGCCCAGCGAGAAAGATGCCTGGAAAATTCAGCCCGAAGACATCGGTCAGCTCATCGTCGACCTGATCAACATGCCTGCCCGGACGCTTCCCAGCAAAATCGAAGTGCGGCCGACCCGACCGGGAGGAAAGTAGTCATTGGTTTCACTGCCAACTAGACGGAACAGGGTTGCTGTGACCGTCCTATAGCCGCTACCAGACACCGTAATTCCAAAGAAACTTACTGTCTGGTAGCGGCTTTTATTCCCTTATTGGCTTATCTCATTAAAAAGCCGGATGGCTTCTTCGTTGCCCTGTTGGTAGGCCAGGTCAAGGGCAGTAAGCCCTCTGCCGTCCCGAATCGAGTGATCGGCCTGGTGGTCGAGCATAATTTTCACCAGCTTATTCCGGCCAAACAGCGTAGCAAACATGAGTGCGGTACCGCCGTTTCCATTTTGCAGGTTTAGACTCGCGCCGTTTTCGATCAACAGTTCGGCTATTTCTCCATACCCTTTGAAGCACACGCCCATCAGGGCCGTATTGCCGCTCACATCCTGCACATCGACATTGGCCCCGGCGTCCAGCAGCACCCGCGTAGCTTCCTGCTGACCGTCGTAAGCAGCTATGATCAGGGGCGTAAAGCCTTTGCCATTCTGGATATTTACGTTTATGCCACTGTCGATCTGCTGTTTCAGATAAGCCACGTCGCCCCGGCGGGCCGCGTCAAAAAAGAGATCTTCGGGTTGAGCTGAATAAAAAGACATACTGTACAGACTGTGTTTGTGAAAGTAACAACCAAAAATAGATTCTGTCTTTCTGATACGGTAAATTCTGCCGGTAAATAGGTTTTCCGGCGTACCCTGCTGACATAAGGCTGTCACTGATGGCTCGTTACTTTGTGTAGTCAAAACAACACAACTATGCTGGTCGAAACCGCCGAAACCACCTCGTTTACCGTATCGTCTTTGCTGAGCGACTTCGCTGCTTACAATCATTGGGCGAATAGCCAGCTGGTTAGCTGGTTGCGGGAAAAACCCGTGGCGCTGCTGGAGCAGTATGTGCCGTCGAGTTTCCCGAGTCTGAAAGAAACGCTGGTGCACATCTGGGATTGCGAACGGTTCTGGTTGTCGGTTATCCAGCAGGTGCCGGCACCCCCTTCATTTCGGCTGACGGGCTTTGCGGGTTCGGTCGAGGAGGTTTTTTCTGAACTTGTAGCCCAGTCGGAAGCACTGGCGACCTACGTGCGGGCACTTTCCGAAGCCGCTCTGCAGGAAGTGGTTCACTTCGATACGCCCTGGATATCGGGCACGCGCACCCGGATCGAATTCATTCAGCATTGTCTGAACCACAGCACCTACCACCGCGGCCAGTTAGTGACTGTTGGCCGGAATGTTGGGCTGACCGATGCACCTATGACCGACTACAGTTTTTATTTCCTGCTGGTGAAACATCCATCTCCCGGCGTGGTTAGCTAAATCAACCGGTAATTTTTAGCTAACCATGCAAGCGACTCAACATCAGGAACGGATTGAAACGCGCTGCTGTATCGTTGGCGGAGGCCCGGCTGGTATGATGCTGGGCTTTCTGCTGGCCCGGGCAGGCGTCGATGTCGTAATCCTGGAAAAACACAAAGATTTTCTGCGTGATTTTCGGGGCGATACCATTCATCCATCGACGCTGGAACTGCTGGTGGAGCTGGGGTTGCTGGATGATTTTCTGCAATTGCCACACCAGGAGCTGAAGTCGGTGCAGATCACCACAAACGGAGAAACCGTACCCGTTGCCGATTTTTCGCACCTGCCCACCCATTGCAAGTTCATTGCATTCATGCCGCAGTGGGATTTCCTGAATTTCCTGGTTGAAAAAGGAAGCCAGTTTCCGACCTTTCGTCTGCGCCTGCAAACGGAAGCTACCGACCTGATCGAGGAAGACGGGCGGATTGCGGGCGTACGGGCGAAGACCCCATCGGGCGAACTGCTTATCCAGGCCGATCTGGTCGTCGGGACCGACGGTCGCCACTCCATCGTCCGGGAAAAAGCTGGGCTGGCCGTGCAGGATTTTGGCGTACCGATCGACGTTCTCTGGATGCGCATCCCGAAAGATCCCACTATCGGCGAACAGTCGCTGGGATACCTCAAAGCCGGTAAGTTTATGGTACTCATCGACCGACAGGACTATTTTCAGTGTGGTTTCCTAATCCCGAAGGGGCAGTACGAAGCCGTCAAAAAACGAGGGCTGGCTGCACTACAGGCCGATATCCAGAGCCTGGCTCCTTTCGTCGGCGATTACGTGAACGAGTTGACTTCCTGGGATCAGATTAGCCTGCTGACGGTGAAAATCGATCGGCTGCGACAATGGTTCCGGCCGGGGGTGTTGTGTATCGGCGACGCAGCCCACGCCATGTCGCCGGCTGGGGGAGTGGGCGTCAACCTCGCCGTGCAGGATGCCGTAGCGACGGCGAATGAACTGGCGAAATTCCTGCAGAAAGGCCCTGCACCGGTGGCAGCCCTCGCGCGTATCCAGCGCCGACGCCTTTGGCCGGTTCGGCTGATTCAGGCGGGCCAGATTTTCGTACACCGGCGGCTCATCAACGCATCGGTCGATAAACCTCAGAACATCCCGCCGTTTATGCTCTGGCTCTTCAAACACCTGCCCGCGTTTCGTCGGTTGCCCGCTTACCTGATCGGCATCGGTCCGCGTCCGGAACATGTTCATACCCCGCTCACAAACGCTTAGTCGGGCTGGGAGGGGAGTTTTTCCTGCGAACCGGCGTTCCGCCGTTTGATCCGGTACGTCAGCCCAATTACCACGTTGTTTTTGCCCGAAGCCTGCTGGGGCGTAAACACACCGCTTTCGAACGTAGCCGGGTTGTAATTGGTCTGGTTGACGACGCCCACCTGCAAAATCCACTGCGGATTGAGCTGATAACCTGCACCCGCATAAAAGCGGTTGCGCTCGAACGTAGGGCCGACCGGGTTCAGAAAGATTTCGTCGTAGACCGACAGAAAAAAGGTTTTATCCGTGATGGTTCGGTTGTTGATTGGTACGAAGGTATTCAACCGATAGCGAATCCGGTTCCGGTACGGATGCGTTCCATCACGGTAGGTAAACCAGCGCTGTTCTACCCGGTAACGGTGCTCGAACTTGATCCGCGACAGGTACTGGTTCACGATCACCTGCTCCCACAGGCGCTTTTCGGTGTTGAGCGGACCGTCGGAGAGGGCCTGATAGTCGTAGGTGGCGTAGTGCCCACCGGCCACGGTTAGCGAAAAGTTACGGTCGATGTCGTAGCTGATCCCGCCTTTCAGTTCATTGTAAAAATACTGGCGGAACATGCCGTTGCTACGGGCCTGGATTTCGGCGAAACCACCCCATTTTTTTTCTCCACCCGGCAGTTGAAGGGTACCGATCAGCCAGGTCCCCCAGGGCGTGGCGGGGGTCAGCGAGGTTTGGGCCAGCGTACGGGTAAAGCTGAAAACGGCGAGAAAAGCAGTCAGAGAGAGGGCGAATCGAAAACGGTTCACGAAGGAGAAACTAGTTACGGTTCAGCAAAAGTAAGCCGTATTAAGCAGTCGTGACTAGTGCAATGGAAGAGTTAACAATTTCGTAATCTTTGGCTTTTTAGACCTGTCTTCATTTGTAGGATTGGTAAAGAAGAGGTTGTCATACACGGCCTCTGAACCAGACTAACAGGCGGGGAGTTCACTCGCTAATTTCGTTACCTGAGCTTCCAGTTTCCGAAATTCCTGGTTCAACAGCTGGCTGTGTTCTCTGAGGCTGGCCGGACCTATGCAGTCGATATCGGACTGTAACTGATGAATCAGGCCGGCCAGGATGCGGGCTAAGTCGCTTTTCAGGCGCAGCAATTCGGTTTTTCGCTTCGGAGATTGCATGGGCAGACAGTCAGACTGCCTAAGCAGAACCTCAATTTTATCATTCAGACTCGCAAAATCCATAACGGCCTGGCACCAGTTTGCCAAAGCGGGTTTGTAGGAAATAGCCTGCTTGTCTGGCTGGGTAATTTTCTTCGTAGAGGTGCGCATAAAACAGCGATCAGAAGGTGGCAAATGCTGGAGCATATTTCGTATTTTCTTACCGGTTGAGAAAACACGCGGCATGTGGACTGTACGATAGATCGGGCCATACGGTTGCGTACGACCGAGCCTGGTAAACGGGTTTGAAACGTACCCCATACTCAGGAACAGGCGAGGGCGTAATTACCTTTCGCTCAATTCATTGGCAAAACTTTGTTCCGTCTGGCTCGGTGTAAATCTAAAATACCTATTTTGTTCATGCCAACTGTCGACACCCGGTTGGCCATCCCTTACATTCTCACTAAAAACCGGTTATCCATGAAACGATTTTTCTTCCAGCCAACCCTGCTGCTGGGTATTTCAATGAGTCTGGGGGCGCTGGCAACGCCCGTGCCTAAACCTGTTGCGGTGCCTAAATACACCATCGAGCAGTTCATGAAAACCATTCGCTTTGGCGGTTCCGACATTTCGCCCGATGAAAAGACCGTGCTGTTCAGCAGTAATCAGGATGGGGTATTCAACCTCTACGAAATTCCGTTCGACGGTTCGGGGCAACCCAAACAGATAACCCACTCGAAAACGAATGCCATTTTTGTCGAGGGTTACCTGCCCGACGGGCGCATCCTCTACAGCAGCGATCAGGGTGGCAACGAATTGAGCCATATCTACCTGCGTGAAAGAGACGGGGCCGTGTCGGACCTGACGCCCTCCGAAAAAGCGAAGTTTCAGTTTGCCGGACTAAGCCATGACCGCAAAAGCTTTTTCTACCAGTCGAACCAGCGTAATAAGGCGGCTTTCGATGTATATGAAATGGACCTGGCGACTATGAAGCCCCGGCTTATTTTCGAAAATCCGGGCGGCTTTTTTCCGGGCAATATTTCCCCGGATAAACGCTATATCGCGCTCGCCAAAACCATCAGCACGACCAACGGCGATGTGTATCTGTTCGATACAAAAACAGCCGAGCCCAAACTGCTGACAAAGCACGAAGGGGAAGTCAGTAACCGACCCGCCAGTTTTACACCCGATGGGAAAAAACTACTCATCTCGACCGACGAAGGGGGCGAATATGCCTATGTGAAAGCGTATGATCTGGCAACGGGCCAAAGCACCGTACTCGATAAGGCCAACTGGGATATCTCGGCGGACTATCCGTCGTACAAAGGCCGCTACCGGGTGCTGTCGATCAACAACGATGCGCGCACCGAACTGAAAATCATCGACACCCGCACCAACCAGCCTATCAAGCTACCTGCCCTGCCCGGTGGCGACGTAACGGGGGTGAACATCACCGACAGCGAAGGCCGAATGACCTTCTACGTCAATAGCTCCAACTCGCCCGCCACGCTGTATTCCTACGATTTCAAATCCGGGAAAGTAGCCCCGCTGGTGCGCGGACTGAACCCTGAAATTAACCCAGACGATCTGGTTTCGGGCGAAGTGATCCGCTTCAAATCGTTCGACGGCATGGACATTCCGGCACTGCTGTATAAACCCAAAGACGCCAAAGCTGGCGACAAACTCCCGGCCATTCTATCGATTCACGGTGGCCCCGGCGGCCAGACCCGCCTGACGTATTCGCCACTGGTGCAGTATCTGGTCAACAACGGGTATGTGGTACTGGCCGTCAATAACCGCGGTAGCTCGGGATACGGGAAAACGTTCTATGCGGCCGATGACCGCAAGCATGGCGACGCCGACCTGAAAGACTGCGTTGAGTCGAAGAAATTCCTGGCCAGTACGGGCTACGTAGACCCTGCCAGGATCGGGATAATGGGTGGTTCCTACGGGGGCTACATGACGCTGGCGGGTCTGGCCTTTACTCCTGACGATTTTGCCGTCGGTGTCGATATTTTTGGCGTGGCCAACTGGCTCCGTACGCTCAACAGCATGCCCGAATGGTGGGGACCCCAGCGCGAAGCCATGTTTAAAGAGATCGGTCATCCCAAAACAGACTCGGTGGCGCTCTACAATAAGTCGCCGTTGTTCCACACCAGCCGGATCAAGAAACCGCTGCTGGTAATTCAGGGAGCCAATGACCCACGGGTACTGAAAATCGAGTCGGATGAGATTGTCGCGAATGTGAAGAAAAACGGCGTACCGGTCGAATACGTGACCTTTCCCGACGAGGGGCACGGGTTCGTGAAGAAAGAAAACGAAATCACTGCCTATAAAGCCGTGCGCGAGTTTCTGGATAAATACCTGAAAGGGCCGGGCCAGTAATTGATCGGGAGCCGTGTTACGGTTTCGAAACCGTAACACGGCTCCCGATTCTGATTATCAATGGAGTTTTTTGAACAACACCCCGTTGAACAGCTTTACACCAGTCACTTTATTATCGCCCTCATAAATAAACTCGGCCTGCTGGCCGTCGCGCATCATATACCGGGTCTTCGTATCCCGGATCAGCTCTTTCGTCTGGTTATCCCAACGGGAGTGAGCGGAGAGCTTACCGTCGGTGAGGGTGACGTCGAAGATATATCGGTCACGTCGGTATCGTCCCAGCATCGGTCTCGCCTGCGTGCTGTCCATCGCAACTTTTTTCAGTCGTTTGGGCTGGCTGAAATCCCAGTTATATACCGCCGAAACGCTGTTGAGTAGTTCCTGCGCCACTTCCATACCATTGTCGGAGTTCGTCATAATGACGACACCATCGCCCCGCCGGGCGTGCGCCATAAACACGCAACGGAAGCCTTCGTTTCCACCGGTATGGCTGAATATCAGCGAGTCGCCGGTCTTGCGTAGGGCAGGGCCCAACCCCATTCCGCCCAGATGCCCGGTCAGCATCTGTTGCGTCATCTGTTTGGAAATCACTTTATTCGATTTACCCTGGAGCGATTGCTGCACTTCGATGATGTAGCGGGCCAGGTCCGATGGGGTTGTCCAGAGTCCGGCCGCGGCCATTTCCGGGTAGGTATGCCACAGGCCGGCTATCGGTTGCCCATCGGCATGATAAGCCGTAGCTGCCAGCGCATCGAATTTGGCAGGTAGAGGTTGTTCGAACGTGCTGTGGTCCATGCCCAGTTTCGACAAAACCGTTTCCTGCATGAGCTGCGGGAAAGGTTTCCCGACCTGATCGATCATCGCTTTCTGCATGACTGTATAGCCTCCGCCGGAATAGCGATCGATCGTGCCGGGGACCGTGTCGGGCAAAATAGCGCGCGAATTAGCCGGATTTTCGCCTTTCAGAATCTGAACCAGCGTCGGTACCGACTTTCCTTTGGCATACCCACCGAACCCGTGAACCGTCAGACCCGCCGTGTGGGTCATTAGCCGACGCAGGGTTACTTTCTCGGTAGTAGTGAAGGCATTGTCGGGCACCTGCCAGTCTTTCAGGTATGTGTTGATGTTCGCGTCGAGGGCTAACTTTCCGGCTTCGACCCAGTGCAGAGCCGCAAAAGCGGCAACCGGTTTGCTGATGGAAGCGGCCTGAAACATCGTGTTGGCATCGACGGGGCGCTTCGCTTCTTCATCGGCCAATCCATAGCCTTTGGCCCAGTCCAGTTTTCCGTTTCGGATCACGGCAATGCTAACTCCTGGCACCTTGTAGTGCTTCATGCGGTCCTGAATCGAAAACTGCGTGGCCGAATCACCTTCGACGATCAGAATCGGCATCAGGTGGGTTTCGACCCGATGAATCATGTCGGAGGGCGTAGCCGGTGTCGACTGCGCAGTGGCAGTTAGCACGCTGAAGAAGCTGAAAAAGGCGAGAAATGTCGTGCGCATAGGCCGGACGGAGAGCATATAAATGACTTACCAGTCGGTAAAATACGGTATAACGGCCCTACATACAAAGCGTCCAATGGTCGAAAAGCCTGGATGGGCAAAACTCCGATAACTTTCGGCATCGACAGGTGGTTATAGGCAAACTCGTCTTCCCGTATTCGTCCATGTGGATCGTCTTCTCGCTTCTGGCTGCACTGTCGGCCGCCATCGTGGTTACCCTGTCGAAAGTCGGTATCAAAAACGTCGATTCCAGTCTGGCCTTTGCGATTCAGTCCGTCATGATCCTGTTTGTGTCCTGGGGCGTTGTCATCGGCCAGGGGCATCTGCCGGAGGTCGGCCGGATCGACCGGAAGGTGTGGATTTACCTCATCGTGGCGGGCATTGTCACTTGTCTGTCGTCGCTTTTCTCGTTCCGGGCGCTGAAACTGGGTGAAGCTTCCCGGACGGCTTCGCTCGACAAAGCGAGTCTGGTCTTCTCCATTATTTTTGCCATCGTCTTCCTGAAAGAAAAGGTAAACTGGCAGGTCATCGTCGGCGCTGCGCTCATGGCCGTGGGAGCGGTGATTATCGCTATTGCGCGCAAATAAATATCGTGGGTAGTACGGCGTTCGGGATGCTTCGGCACCGGTACGGGGAAGCCCCTGACAAACGATACTTTTACAGCAAATGTCAACATCGACGGATCGCAAACAGATGAAACGTATCCTATTGCTATTGACCCTCTGCTTCGGCTGGCGGGTGTGCCTGGCTCAGCAGGCCAGCACGGCCCTGACCACGGGCGACAGTGTGATGGTCACGATTTTTCTGAAGCATCAACAGGATAAAAGCCTCAAACAGATTCAGGAAATTCAGACCCAGAATAAGTTTCCGGACATGTTTCCGCCTAAAGAAGCCCGGGTCGTTTCGTGGTATGTCATGATGGGCATCGGGCAGGTCGTAACTGTTCGGATTCCGGCTAAGCACTTACGCACGCTGAATCTCAGCATCGAAAACGGTGCCTGGGGGGCTTATACGACCGAGTTTTACCCGACCTACGACTACGTTCCAATCTGGCAAAACAGCCTGAAAAACAAAAAATAAGCTGGGGCTCTGTGTTTAATCAAACGACCCTATCGCGTCAGGCGGTAAATCAGCAGAGCCGCCCGTTGGATGAGAAACGGAAATTCGCGGAGGTTCATGGTCTCTTCGATGCTGTGCGCCCCTTTTCCCGAGGCACCCAGCCCATCCACACAAGGCATGTACTGCGCCACGAAAGAAATGTCGCCGGCTCCGCGGGCACCCGGATCGAAAGCACTTACGGGACCCAGGCCCATATCGCGACTAATTTTGTCGATTTGTTGGCGAAGCGCATCGTTAGCGGCTGTCGGCTCCATGCCCGGAATACCGTCCGTAAACGAAATCGTTGCCTGCGTCAGCGGCAGGCTTTTTTCGACAATTTCCCGCATCCGGACGCGGGCCTTATCTTTCTGGCTTTCGGTTAGAAACCGTAGATCGCCTTTGACCAGCGCCGTGCCGGCCACAATATTGGTTTTCCCGACGGTTTCGGCTTTGGCGGTTTTCTCATCGTAATGCACTTCGGAGCCGCCCACGATCAGGCCGGGATTGAACGTCAGGTACTGTTCCTGGCCGAGCGTTTGCCGGAAGGCGTTCAGAATCCGGACTGCTTCGTAAATGGCCCCGTAGCCCAGGTCGCTGAAGATGCGCGAAGAATGTCCTGTACGGGCTTTCACGTTCAATGTCCAGCCACTCGATCCCCGCCGACCGGTCGTTACGCTGCTCAGGCCCTGGGCGCTTTCGAAGCCCAGCGCCAGATCACACTGCCGGGCGCGATCGATAAAATCCCGTCGGCTCTCGGGGCCTCCCGAGCTTTCTTCATCGCCCGTAAAGTACACCGTAATCGATGTGTCGTCGAGCAGTTTCTGTTCGTGCAAGGCCTTCAGGGCCGCAATAATTACCACGTCGCCCCCTTTCATGTCGTTCACGCCCTGCCCCGACGCGGTAGTATCGTTGATACGCCTGAAGGGTTCCATCGGTAAACTTTTTTCGAAGACGGTATCCAGGTGACCGATCAGAAACAGCTTTTTTCCTTTTTTACCCTGTCGGGTAGCCACCAGATGCCCCGCCCGGTTGAGTGAGTCGGGCAGGGTGACCCACTCAGTTTTGAAGCCCAGTTTGTCGAACTCGTCCGACATCAGTTTACCGACCGTGCGAACCCCTTCTTTATTGAGCGTTCCGCTGTTGATGTTGACAACTTTTTCCAGGAAGGCTTCGGTTTCGGGCAGGTGTTTTTTCACCGACGCCATAAGGCTGGATTCGGGTTTGGAGAGTGACTGAGCCGACGCGCCAGTGCTGGCGATCAGCAGAAGTAAGGCAAGTTTTCGCATAGTACGTTTCATGAATGAGGTTGTATCAGGGCTAAAGTACGGAAAGTTGGCTTCTGGTCAGCCAGCAGGAGCCCCTCTTGTGGCCGTCTGGTTGGTAGGGGATCCGTAGAATCGCTTTGCAACAAAAAATGCCACAACGTTTTGTTGTGGCATCCGAGAAGAAAGGTAGATGTGGTAGAAGAAAATTCTGCTATTGCTTCAGTAAATAAAATATGTTACCGGATCAATAGGAAGGTGCAGTCAATCGTTTAATTGTTGCCGCAAAAAAGCAATTATTTAAATAGCTCGATTCGGGAAATGTTCCAATCCCGTAAAATTCCCTACGAAAGCCGCCTTTTTTCGAACGAAGCCCGTTGGGCCGATGCCGTGGATAGCGACGAGTTCAGCAGCGGTCTACGCAGAAATAGCCTTTTTTATTGTAGTATTACATCTGTCCGACCTTTTACTTTAACCTACTAGCCTGTTCGTATCTGTTGAGTATGCGTTCTACTGGCATTCGAAAACTAGAGAGCAAACGGTTGTTGCAGGCGATAATCTTTGTTTCCAGCCTTCTGCAATCGGTTGTGATGGTTGCGCAAGCACCTCCGATCGGTAAGTTCCTGTACGAAAAGCTGGCCAACACAAAGCAGGAATACCGGGCCGCTATGGCTTCCGGCGATTCGCTGGAAGTGGCCGAGACCAGTTACCTGATGGGCAAGCGTTACAGTGCTCTGGGCGACTACGTAACGGCCCAGTCCTGGTTTATCCGGTCGCTGCGCATCCGGGAGCCACTGGGGCTATCGGAAGGCATCGGCAAGACGTATCTCCGGATGGCCGAAAATGCGATCGAACAGAAACAGTACGTCGACGCCCTGCGCCATACGCGCACAGCGATGGCTACTTTTCGGTCGATTCACTCTGCACATGGACTGATGAGTGCCTATAATCTGCTGGCTGGAGTCTATGAACTGGGCTGGAAGATGAATCGCGAAAAGCCGGGGTCGGCACCGCCCGTTTCGCTGGACAGTTCGCTCTATTACTTTCACCAGGCCGAACGGTTGGCGCTCGCTCTGAACAAGCCCTACGATATAGCCAACATCTACGCCTGTCTGGGCCGGGCGCTGGCGCACCGGGATATTCATCAGGCCATTCCGTATCTGAAAAAAGCCTATGCCATCGATATTCGGGAAAAACAGTTGTATGGGGTTATCAACCTGTCGCAGCAACTGGCGGATTGTTACCTCGGCCTCCGTCAACCGACGCTGGCCAAGAAATGGCTCGATGCGGCTACCTACGTGCGGGATACGGCCCGCTATGGCGACTACCTCCAGAATAGTCGGATCGAAGCTACCTACGCCACCTACTATCGGCAGACCGGCCAGTGGAAGCAGGCCTTCGAACATCAGGAGAAATATTTTTCGGCCCGCATCTCGGCCCTGAATGCCGACCGCGAGGGCGCCATTGCCCAGGCGGGTATGCGCTACGAAAGCGAGAAAAATGCCGCTAAACTAAAAGCCCAGCAGCAGCAACTGGCACTTCGTCAGCAGAGTTTGAGAACCCAGGAGCGACTGAACCAGGTGATCGAAATCCTGCTGGGGGTGGCCGGCATAACCTGTCTGGTGCTGTACTGGCTGTTTCGAAAATACCGGCGGATCAGCGGGCACAATGCCAAACTGGTACGCGAGCAAAACCACCGGGTGAAAAACAACCTTCAATCCATCACCAGCCTGCTGGGCATGCAATACAACCGGCTGACGGATTCGGCGGCCCGGCAGGCCGTAGAGGAAAGCTTGCTGCGGGTGGAAGCGATGGCTATCGTCCATCAGCGCTTATACGATGGTGACCGGCTGGCCGAAATCAACCTGGCCCAGTATATTCCGGAACTGGTCGGCGGGGTACTGCGGAGTTTTAATTTTGGCCATGTTCAGCCCACGTACGTGCTCTCGCCGATCTGGCTTCATGCCGATGCCGCCATCGATGTGGGGCTGCTGCTGAATGAACTGGTTACCAACGCCTGTAAATACGCTTTGCCCGCGCGGCCGGACCCGACGCTGGAAATTGGTTGCCGGGAGCAAAGTGGCCAGATTACCCTGTGGTTTGCCGACAACGGTCCTGGTTTTACCCCGGCTGGCCAACGAAACTCATTCGGTATGAAACTGATCGATATGGTTACGCAGAAGCTGAAGGGAAAAAAAAGCTTTACTATGGAAGATGGCTGCCTGTTTTCGCTGTCATTTGCGCATCAGGAATCCATCATGCTGCACTGAAACCCGGTTTTAACCCTAAACATGAAATCGAATGGAAACGCCCATACGTGTGCTGATCGTGGAAGATGACCTGTTCATGGCCACCGACATGGAAGAAAGTCTGACTCTGGCGGGTTATACAGTTTGTGGAAAAGCGGCTAATTATACCGAAGCCGTCAAGCTGATGAAGCAAAGCCTGCCGGATCTGGTAATCGTCGACATCAAACTCGACGGGCCGGCAGATGGCATCAACACCGTAAAAGAGCTGATGCGGATCAAATGGGTACCCATCATTTACCTGACGGGTAGCTCAGAACCGGAAACTTTCAACCGGGCTAAAGGGACGTTTCCTGCCGCTTTTCTGCACAAGCCCTTTCGGATCAGAGAACTGTCGGCGCAGATCGATCTGGCGATGTATAATTTTTACGCCGGCAACATCAACGGGGCGCCTGAATTGCCCGATCATACGTTTCTGCCGACGGGTAGCGGCTACATTCGGGTGATCAAGTCGGAGATTCAGTTTCTGAAAGCCGATCGGGGCAATGCCGAACTGTTTCTGACCAAGGGAGGTTTTCACCGGATTTACCCTTCCAAACCGTACCAGGCGATTGGCGTATCGCTGAATCTGGGTAAACTGGTCGCTTACCTGTCCGCCGATTTTTATCAATTGTCGCGCTCGATCGTGATCAATCTCGACTACCTGGACCGCATCGAATCGAATCGGCTGTACATCGGTTCGCACGAAATTCCGATTCCGGATGGTGCCCGCAAAGCCCTGATCGACCGGCTACAGGTGGTCAGAACCCGTTAGTGCAAAAGTTTTTGTTGCCAGCCATCTATATCCCTGAGCGTATGTTTTCCGACCAGCCCACTGATCCCTTCATCCGATTCCGACGCGACCTGCACACCTACCCCGACGTGTCGGGCCAGGAAATCCAAACCCAGCAACGAATCAAAACCTTCGTCAGTCAGTTTACCCCCGACGCAATTTGGGAAGTTGGCAGAACGGGTTTGCTGCTGCAATATGGCCAGAACACCACGGGGCCGGTTACCCTGATCCGGGCCGATATCGACGCGCTGCCGATTCAGGAGGTCAATATATTTGCTCATCGGTCGGCCATCGACGGGGTGTCGCACAAATGCGGGCACGATGGTCATGCGGCTATTCTTGCCCGGCTGGCCTCGTTACTGGCCGAAAAACCTGTGGCAAACGGGCGGGTTTATCTGGTGTTTCAGCCTGCCGAAGAAACCGGGCAGGGGGCCGAAGCAATTATGCATGACCCGCTTTTTCAGAACATCCGTCCGGATCGGGCGTTTGCCCTGCACAACATTCCGGGCTATCCGCAGGGAGTCATTCTGTGCAAACCCGGCCCGTTTACCGCTTCGGTACTGACAATGATCATCCGCTTTACGGGTTACGTGTCGCATTCGGCCGAACCCGAAAAAGGACTCAATCCGGCTTATCTGATGGCTGAGTTCATGCTGAATGCACGCTTGCTGCAACAGCCTGACCCACAGCAAGAAGACTTCGCACTGATTACCCCGGTCTATACCACGATGGGCGAAAAATCGTATGGCGTTTCAGCGGGTTACGGCGAGGTGCATCTGACACTCCGCACCCGCAACGCCCGGCGGATGGATCAACTGAAGCAGCAGATCCTGGATTTGCTGACGGTTCTGTCGGCAGACAGCGGTATTCAGATCGGAACGGCTTACACCGAATCGTTTGTCGCCAACGAGAATGATCCGGAAGCGTTTGCCCAGATCCGGGAAAGCGCGCAAACGCTCGGATACCCCTTCGTGGAGAAACAGGAACCGTTTAAGTGGGGCGAAGATTTCGGGCTCTTTACCCAGCATTTTCCTGGGGCTATGTTCGGCATTGGAAACGGAGAAGATTCGCCGGCCCTGCACAACGACGACTACGATTTCAACGACCACCTGATCGAACCGGCCGCCCGGATGTTTTTGACCCTGATTGAGATGAAGCACCGGTAGCGCGGAATTAGGCCGCGTTTTACCCTACCAGCCAGTTAAACCGGGATGAATGCGGCTTATCGTTTTCAGTCAGGGAGCCTGGCTTTCGAGGCTACACGTGGATACCTCGAATCAGTTTGTAGAGTAAGCCGTACAACTGGTGGGCTTCTTCGGTGGTAAGGCCCATATTAGTCATCAGTTGATTGACGACTTTTGGTGCTTCCGATTGCAGTTGGTTTCCCTTTGGAGTCAGCGAAATAATGACACTACGTTCGTCTTCCTGCGAGCGTACCCGATCGATGAGGCCCATTTCCTGCATCCGTTTGAGCAGCGGAGTCAGCGTGTTGGACTGCAAACGAAGTTTTTCGGACAGTACTTTGACGCTGACGGCATCCGTCTCCCACAAGACCAGCAGAACCAGGTATTGCGGATAAGTCAATCCTAACTCATCCAGAACCGGTTGATAGCATTGGGTCACGAGCCGGGAGGCCGCGTATAAAGGAAAACACAACTGGTTTTCCAGCTTCAGCAATTCGTTGGTAGTCATGGTAAAACAGTCAGGCTTGCAGTTGCCGCCCATTGGCAGGTTAGCCCGATCTTCACGAAATTACAGGCTATTCCAGGGTTTTCCTACAAAAGAGCGACCTCGCCGGAAGTCGCTCTTTGGGAACACCAGGCCGTTAGACGACTTGTAACTGAACGTCGATATTACCCCGGGTGGCATTCGAATACGGGCATACCGCATGAGCCTTCTCGACTAGCTGTTGCGCCTGCGCTTTGTCGATGCCCGGAATGGTAACGGCCAGCGCTACCTCCAGCCCAAATCCTCCCTGTCCGTTGGAAGCCAGCCCGACCGTCGCTTTCACGTGGGAAGGCTCCGAGGGCTTTACTTTGGCCTGGTTCATGACCAGATTTAAAGCACTGTCGAAACAGGCTGCGTAGCCAGCGGCAAACAGTTGTTCGGGGTTCGTGTAGCCGCCGACCCCACCCAGTTCTTTTGGGGTACGAACGTCTAGTTCCAGGATGCCATCTTCGCTTCTCACTCGTCCATTACGACCTCCCGTTACGTCGACGGTAGTCTGATACAAGGTATTCATCTTTTTAATCGTTTAAGATTATATCGTTTACGATACAAATGTAGAAAAGATAAATTTATACACCAAACGATTTGAAAAGTTTAGTGTGTGCGGCAATCCCGAAACGATCCTGTAGAATACGGCTTTCCTCAGTAGAAGAGGAGCGCGTGGATGATAGCTGCTAACAAACTGGGTATTTAGTAGGCCTGTAAATCAGAATGATGTATTGGGGGAGCGAGCTTGGTCGTTTCCTGAAATGCGGTGCTTCGCTTTCCATCGCTCATACTTTCCTCTCAATAAATAGACGGCATTCTGGCCCCCGCGCTTTTGTCCAAAGACTCCAGAAATAAAGTAGATTTGTTCGGTTTTTCATTGGGTGTCGCCATCCGAATAAAAGCACAGGTAGCTCGTTGTTCACCGCAACGCTTATCACCACCAGCCTCTGCACCTGCCTCCAGTGCCAGCATCAGGGTTTCCGGGTGTTGTACCGTAACAACCGCGTACTGTTGCTCTTCGGGAGAAAAAGCTGGGTTCCGTAATGCCTCAATAATTTCTTCAGAAGTGTGGCCCGCCCGAATCATCGCGGCCCCCTTTCGCCGGGCGTCTGCATTACTCATGGCCTGTACGATGATAGCCCCCCGGCCGGGAATCAGTTGACCAATGCTGCTGCAATTGTGGGTACAGGAAGCGCCAGCTATGCCGATTTCGCCTGTTTTCAAGTCAATGATAATGATCGACCAGGTAGCCCACGAGCAGCCCGGTATAAGAAAAAGACCAAACCAGCATAAGAAGGATTTCATAAGGTTTTATCGGCTGTTTTCACCCAGATGCCATTCGTAAGTCCGGGGTTGCAGGCCGTCGTGCTGCTAGTCGGCAGGAATAGCCTGGGACTGCAGGGATGAAACCGCGCACCCGTTTCTTTTTGTGCATAAAAGTACAGTGTTTAACCAGCCTCGGTGTTATTTTGCGGAGAAACAATCTTTCCCACGATCGCTCTTGAAAACATTTCTTAGCCTACTTCTCCTGATTCCGGTACTGGCGATGGCGCAGTCGACGCCCCCGGCTAATCCGTATCCGTTTACGCCCGCCCAGGATTCGGCCTATGTGCGCGACAACTACCAGAAGACCGAATTTATGGTGCCCATGCGCGACGGAACGAAACTTTTCACGCAGATCTACGCGCCTAAAGATCAGACGGTCAGGCACCCGATCCTGATGCAACGGACGCCCTACAGTTGCGCGCCATACGGAACCGACCGCTTTCGTCGGCGGGTGGGCCCGAATGCGTTCATGCTGCGCGACAATTATATCGTTGTTTATCAGGATGTTCGCGGACGGTGGGCTTCTGAGGGAACATTCGTGGAAATGACTCCGCACGTGGATGCGAAAAAGAGCAGCGCCGATCACGACGAAGCGTCGGATACCTACGATACCATCGACTGGCTGATCAAAAATGTACCGAATCATAACGGAAATGTCGGGCAGTGGGGCATCAGCTATCCGGGCTTCTTTACGTCGGCGGGTTCGGTATCAGGGCATCCGGCTCTGAAAGCCTCATCGCCCCAGGCCCCCATGGCCGACCTCTGGCACGACGATGCCTTTCATAATGGCGCTTTCCAGATCGCGGCCAATTTCAGCTTCTATACCTTCTTTCTGGAACATAAGCAGCCTACCAAACAAAATCCACCGGCACTTTTCGAGATCGACGACCCCGACGGTTACCATTTCTACCTGAATATGGGACCGACGGCCAATGCAGAAAGCCAGTATTACAAAGGCCGGAATAAATACTACCATGAGAATTTCGAACACCCGGACTACGACGACCACTGGAAAAAGCGGAACATTCTGCCGCACCTGAAAGGCATCAAACACGCGGTGATGGTGGTTGGCGGCTGGTACGATGAGCAGGACCTGTACGGAACCTTTAATACATACAAAGCCATCGAAAAACAGAATCCGGGGATTCAGAACATTTTCGTTGTCGGGCCGTGGGTGCATGGTGGCTGGGCCGGTCCATCGGGGCAAACGCTGAATGACCTGGATTTTGGTTCGAAGACATCGCCCTATTATCAGGAAAACATCGAAGCGAAGTTTTTCAAACACTACCTCTTCAACGAGACGACCGCGCTGGCGCTGCCCGAAGCGACCGTGTTCGAGACGGGGACCAACCGCTGGCGTACGTTCGATACCTATCCACCCAAAGGCACTGCACCAAAGCAACTGTACCTGCAGCCGAACGGAAAACTGGGTTTTTCGCCGGTAACGACCGGAGCCGCGTTCTCGGAATTTCTGTCGGACCCAGCGCATCCGGTACCGTTTGCGAGTAAAATCAACGACGGGTTCTCGGCCGATTATATGGTCGATGATCAGCGATTTGCGTCGGCCCGCCCCGACGTGCTGACGTTCCAGACCGACCCGCTCACCGAAGACCTGACCTTGGCCGGGCCGATCATGGCCCAGCTCACCGTGTCGACGACCGGCACCGACGCCGACTGGATGGTGAAAGTGATCGACGTGTACCCGCCCGACGCGCCGGTGCAGAATCCCGAAAAGAAAGAGGTGGTTTATGGCGATTATCAGCAACTGGTGCGGAGCGAAATGATCCGGGGCCGTTACCGGAACAACGTTAGCAAACCCGAAGCGTTTAAACCCGGCCAGCCGACAACCGTAGCCGTCGAATTGCAGGACGTGCTGCATACGTTCAGGAAAGGACACCGGCTGATGGTGCAGGTGCAAAGCAGCTGCTTCCCGCTGGCCGACCGAAATCCACAGACGTTTGTACCGGTGTTTACGGCAAAGGAGTCCGACTACCGGAAAGCCACACACCGCGTGTACCACGGGAAGCAAGGCACTAGTTTCCTGAAAATTGGGGTGCTGAGCCAGCCGTAAATAGTAGTCTTTTATCAAATTAGTTGCCGTTATCTCATGCGTCTGCCAGCTATTTTTTGGGTATTGTTTTGCCTGCCCGGTCTGCTCAGGGCTCAGGCTGTGCAGAAACCGAAGCCTGCGATTGCCCGCCTGAATGACCAGGTCTATGTCCATACGACCTATGGGATTTTCGGGAATTCGCCTTTTCCGTCCAATGGATTGATCATTAGAACGAAAGACGGGGTTGTGCTGATCGATACCGGCTGGGATACCAACAGCGATACCGACAATACACGGCAGTTGCTACAGTGGATTGCCGACACCCTGCGCCAACCCGTGCGGCTTTGTATCATTACCCATGCGCACGACGACAAGGTGGGCGGGATCAGCGAACTTCGGAAGGCAGGGGTACGGGTAGTCAGCACACCGTTGACGGCACAGAAGTCGGTTAAGCTGGGCTTCGAGTCGCCCGAGGGAATCCTGCCGAACGACACCACCTTCACCATCGGTCGGGAGCCGATTCGGTGTTATTTTCCCGGCGAAGGCCATACGACCGATAACATCGTGGTCTGGCTACCGAAGCAACGGATTCTGTATGGCGGTTGTCTGGTAAAAAGCGTAGCAGCCTTCGGCATGGGAAATCTGGCTGATGCAAACCTGAACGCGTGGTCCGGTTCGATTCAGAACCTCCGGAAGCTGTTTGGCAACGCTCGCATTGTGGTGCCCGGCCATCAGGACTGGGGCGATACCAACGCGCTGGAGCACACTCAGCAGTTGCTGAAAAAGCACCTGGCTACCACCAGGAAAGAATGAGCCGTCGGGAAATTTGCTTGTTTGTATTACAGGAATCATGAGGTTCATGAATCTTTTTAAACGTTTCTGTTGAGTCAGAAACGAGCGTATTTTTTGTCCTTCACACGCAGGAGGAATCTTGAGTTACGCTGATGCTTAAGATTCCTCCTGCGTGTGAAGGACAAAAAATGGATTAATGTTTCATCGTTTTATGACGTTTAACCGCGTTGAAAAAATGTCCACAGAGCCACAGAGAATACACAGAGTAAGTCGATGCGCTATTGGCTCTGTGGCTCTGTGTTTTGATTTATGATTACCGCTAACCAATTAACTGAATGGCAAAACTTGTCCTGATGGATCACGACGGCGCTATCGACGATTTGCTGTCGCAATTGCTTGTCCTGACTATGCCTGCTACCGACCTGATCGGTATCACGGTGACGCCCGCCGACTGTTTCATCGAACCCGCCCTCGAATCGACTTACAAGCTACTGCAACTGATGGGTCGGGAAGATATCCCCTTAGGCCGGGGCGACTACTACGGCATCAACGCTTTCCCGAGCGAATGGCGCGCCCGGCCCGAAATTATCAACGCGCTGCCGAGGCTGATCAACCTGCCGAAATCGCCGGACCCGTATGCGTACGCAAGTGCGCCGGACCTGATCATCGACAAACTGGCATCGGCTTCGGAAAAAGTAACCATTCTGATGACCGGCCCCTGCTCGAACCTGGTGCTGGCGCTGGAGAAAGCGCCGGAACTAAAAGCCAACATCGCCGAAATCGTCTGGATGGCGGGGGCATTCCGCGTGACTGGCAACGTTCAGATGTTTCAGCACGACGGCAGCGCCGAATGGAATGTGTTCTGGGACCCGGTTAGCTCGCAGAAGCTGATTTCGTATGAGTTGCCCCTGACGCTGGTTCCGCTGGATGTGACCAACCACGTGCCCGTCACGAAAGGTTTCCTGTCGATGCTGGCCTCGCAGATCGACTATAAGCTATCGGACCTAACGGGCCAGTTGTGGGCGCTGACGCTCGATACGATTCCGAGTTATCATTACACCTACTTCATGTGGGACATCCTGGCGACCAGTTATTTAGCTATACCGGGGCAGTTTAAGACCGAAGCGGTAAAAGCCAATATCAGTACGCGCCCGCCCAACGCCGGACAAACGTATCTGGACCCCGCCGGCTATGAACTAACCATCGTAACGGACGTAAATGTAGGCTATTTTTATGACTACCTGCTGGCTCAGTTTAAGCAATGACGCGAACCTGCCAGTAAGTTAATGCGACAGAAAATGTATGGATCGTTTAAGGGTTTTTCTACTATTTAAACTCGTCGCATTGGGGGTAGCGATCACCGCCGTCAACTCCAGACCTGAAGCTTTGGTACAAACGCCCCGCCGATGCATCGGTTCCCGACGACAGCAACGGCTGACAGAACAACCCGTCCTGGCTGAATGCCCTGATGGGCGCTATGGACTTTGGGGATGTGCACCGGGAGCGGATTCGAGGTCAGCCTGCAGTGGCAGAATGGTAAGCTGACCATGGGAACCATTCTGTCGAAAATCGGCGGTCGGTGCAGGGTCCGCTACGGCGACCAGGAACTGGTGCTGAACACGGTAAAAGGCCGGCTGCTGTATAGCCTGACTAAACTGGTTGGTGTACGCTGATGATGACGGTCCGTCCGGTCGTCGACCGAATAACTGAAAAGCCAGTGTGAACTGTTAAAACAAAATGGGGGTATGTTCCGGTTGAGCATAGACGCTATCTGCCCGCTGCCTTACCGATTAAGGGCACCTTACCGAGTCGAATGCCGTTAGTTTTTATATGAATTCAGAGGAACGCGTAAAAATCCTGATTGTCGAAGACGAGTCGATTCTGGCGATGGAGTTAAGAGACAGGCTGGAAAAAGAAGGCTATGAGGTCGTTGGAACGGTCAACACGGGCCGAAAAGCCCTGGACGTGTTCCGGCATCAGCCGGTCGACCTGTTGCTTTGTGATATTGCCATCAAGGGCGATTGGGACGGAATTCAGACGGTACACCACCTGACGGCAGAGCGCCCGGTACCAGTCATTTATCTGACAGCCTTCACGGACCGTGATACCCTGGAGCGGGCCAAAAAGACCTACCCGGCCGCTTACGTCAACAAACCTTATCAGTTGCATAACCTCCGCACGGCCATCGACCTGGCTATTTACAATTTTTCGGCCCGCTCTGGTCTGACCTCATCTGACCCTTCTTTGCCAGCCGGCCAGTCCGGCGCGGTTCCCGCCGAACGTGATCCCTCCGGGCGGGAGGCCATCTTACAGATCAATGACTATCTGTTTATCCGGCAGAATTATCAGTTCGTCAAGGTAAGCCTGAACGAGCTGCTTTACCTCGAAGCCGACAACACATATACCACCCTGGTTACGGCCAACCGGAAGTATGTGTTGCGACTCACGCTCAGTGGCATTCTGGAGCGTATCGATCAGCTGGGTCTGGTTCGGGTACACCGGTCTTATGCCGTCAATATTCATAAAGTGGAGTCATTCAACGAGACAGAGGTGACGATCGAGTCGCATCTGATCCCGCTGGGCCGGAGCTATAAAGAGGAGTTTTTACGGCACTTTCTGCGCCGGTGAACTGTTACTAAAACAAGCAGGAAGAGAGGTAAATAATTTTCGGGGCGCGCTAGTTTGGTGAGCTGCTGTAAAATCGTTAACTTAGCTTCCCGCTACGAAAAGCGAAAAAAAGTTACCCATCTACGTACCGTTACCCTGTATTTCAGTCGATGATTATGGCATCTGGGACGCTCTCCGATCAGAAGAGTTCTGTTAGTACCCTTGCATTCCGCCAAACCGAGTATACCCTAGCCCAGGCCGAAGTAGCCAATGCGGCCTTCGACGAGGCTGTCAAACAGTTCCTGCGTGACTGGATCACGCAGGGCACCGTGTCGCCCAGAAGCCCCGACGAACCTGGCGATATCGACGAGTTTATCGAACACGGTGCCCTACGCAGCTTCTTCAAATACCGCGACGATGCGTTCGAGCGGCTGCTTCAGCAGGAAGACATTGCCCGACACCTGCTTCGCCCCATCGACGAAGTGTATTTCCAGACGGATGCCTACGAGCCGATGCTGGCTCGCTACGAGAAGCGGATTTATAACATTGCCGCCCACCGCGAGAATCTGGAGGTCCCGTTTCGCTATAGCCCGATTAGCCGCCAGGGCGCCCATGGCGACACGATCCAACTGACGGATTCGAACGATGGTCAGGTCCGTGAAGACATTGGTGTTTATTTCGGTACGCGCCGTACCGACAGTACGGCGTTGTCGATTCTGGCTCACCAACTGCGCTGGGAAGCGATGTCGGCGTCGGAACTGCCCATCCACGTGATCACCGAGGGGTACATGAACGATTCGCTGCTGCGGGTTAAAAGCCTGACCGAGCAGTTCAACGAACAGGGCCATACCCACCCGCACTGTTTTGTGATTCAGCGTCGTCATGCGGCCGATGACCGCCATCTGGGTGCGGCCCTGCTAATCATGAATCCCCAACGACCGGCTTTGCCGCAGCGCATTATTTTCTGCGATACGCTGCGACCCGGCCCTCAGCCGCCCTGGTGGAATAAATTCAAGGATAAAATTGACACGGTTTTCCCGCAACCCGACGGACAGGCTCCGGCTTCTGACCGACTGGAAGATGGCAGTGTGAAGCTCCAGCGACTGCACGACGGCGTTCCGGTTCGACATCAGGATATCGACTGTGCGTTCTACACGTCTTCGATGTGCCGGGCGCTGATTCAACTGGCAAAAGCCGACGCTGATCTGGTGCTGACTGGTTCGATTGAAGCGATTGTCGCTGAGATGACGGCCCGCATGCCCGAATACTACGAACAGCCGAACCAGCCTAAAGAGCCGGATGTGGTGCGGGAGGTGAACGTGATTCGCCGGTGGAACACGGGCTGGCAGGCGCTGAAAAACATGATGCAGAATCGCCTGACGGATCTGGTTTCGCAACTGTCTGCCCCCAGCGAACAGCCTCTGGAACTGATCTAAAACAGCCGCTTTCAGGTGCCAACTGAATTACCACTGGCACTCTGAACAAGAATCGTAAATAACCGGGGCAGCACCCACATGCTGCCCCGATTGTGTTTTAATCCTAACGTGAATAATGACTGATTGCTTTTGTCATCCCGACAAAGGAGGGATCTTGAATTCTCCTAACGCTCTGGTAAAGATGCTTTAAGATCCCTCCTTTGTCGGGATGACAAGAACGATGTGTTTTTTGATAATCAGTTGCCATTTTTGGCGCTATTGGTAAGTTGCATTAAGTACTCTGGCATTACTCACTCGCTTTGGCAGGCGCGGTCTTTGCCTCCGCGGTTGCCGATGGACTGGCTGGCGTGTCGAGGTGATTCCAGTTGATCAGCACATTCCAGACCAGCGCTGCATCGTGGTGATTCAGGTAGCGGTGCAGCGGATCGAAGGTAAACGCCACGACCCGTCCCGAGCCGACCGGTACGTTGAAAATACCACCGTGACCGATGATGGTCTGCTCGTTTCTGACCATACCCGACAGAACGTAGGGCTCTTCTTTTTTCGCTACAGCCGCTTTCGACGCTTCCGGGGCGGGCTTTTTATCGGGCATTCCCATAATTGACCCTTTGTATTCTTCTTCGTCTTTGAGCGGTTTGGTGCCGTACTGCATCACCATCATGGCGCGGTTAGGGCGTTTGGTTTGCAGCAGAGGTGCAATACCCCGGAAAATTGGGAAGGTTTCGGGAAAACCGTACATAATCGGGCTGTCGGGTTTCCGATTTTTCGCCGTCACGACCGAGCCGGGGTGAAACAGCGTGGGCGCACTGACCTGATCCAGATCGCGGGTGATGCCCGTTTCGGCAATCATCAGCGACGAGTTGTCCAGCGTAACGAGCACACCGCCCGCTTCCACAAACTTTTTCAGGTTGTCGACCCCTTCGAAACCGGGTCCACCCGTGATGTCACTCGTTGCGTCCGGAAAGCCGTGCGACGGGAACTCAGGGGTTTTCGTGTACGGTAGCGGCCCGAAGCGCGAATCGATTTCATGAATGAAGTTCGTGGCCGAACCCCGCATCCGCGGAATCAGGATCACGTCGAATTTCTTCCGCAGGTCGCCTGCTTTCAGGTGGTCTTTGTTAATCGACGTATAGGGGATACCGCGTTGTTCGAACGTGTAGCGGGCCCAGCCTTCGTCCTGCGTGTTGAACCAGCTGTGGTAGATCGCTACCCGCGGCAGGCTAACTTCATGTTGCCGAAGTGGTGCACCAACGCCTTCCGGATTGGCCTTTGTTGCCTGCAGGTCGAGTCCGAACTGGGTTGCCATCGTTTTCGACTGGCTGTCGGTCAGCCCTTTGAACACCACCGCTCCGGCCGCCAGCGTGTCTTTACTGCCCGCAAAGGTCGTTTTGCTGTCCATTACAAACGCTTTGGCCTGCTTATTCTGGGTTTTGGCCCACAGCAGCGCAGGTAGCACGTTGTTCTGCCCCTTGTAATTCAGGACGTAGTTGCTGCCATCACCTCCGATCGTACCGGCGTATTTTACGTCGTCGGTGAGCATGTTAAGCTCGTTCATGGCGTATCTGACGCTGTCTTCGACTTTTACATCCACGCCGTACAGGTAGCTTAAGGTCCAGGCAATGTCGTCGTAGGGCGGAAATTTCGCTTCTTTCGGGTAGTTCTGTTTGGTCAGCAAAGAAACCGCCAGGTTGCGGTAGGGCTGGTTCAGCAACACGACATAATCGCCCTGATTTTTGCCCGATTCTGCCTTATGCACCTCAATGGCCTGCGCCCGAAGCTGATTGACCAGGTAAGCCGCCATAGCCGGGTCACGCTGGTTTTTGGGAATGACAAACGCCTTCGGTTTCTCCTCCGTACCCTTGCGGATGTTGTTGAGCCCTTTCTGGTAAAAATTCTTCAGCAGCATCCGGCTGTTGGTCGCGCCGTACGACAACGAGGCAAGGACGCCCGCCTGCATGTAGTTGATCCCATTCCGGTACGACCAGTACACTTTTTCGGTGGCCGGGTCGGGCCGGTACCACTCTTTCGACGTCACGGCATCGCCCGCGTATTTCTGATCGGCCAGATCGCGCAGGTAGGTATTGGCGCCGGCGTTCCCGAAGGTTTCGTAGAAGCGGCCCACGGCGTTGTGATTGTTCGAAATCCAGAGTGCATAGCCCGGATACCAGCCATCGTAGAACGCCCAGGTAAACACCCCTGGAATACCCTGAGCCGCCAGCGAGGTGATATCATGGTTGGCCATCGTCTGCCACTCGGCAATGGAAATCGGGTCGATGGTTTCGTTGTAGGGCCCCGTTCCGGTCGAAATATAGAGCAGCGGCACCGACTCGTGCAGGTCGAGGCTGGCCGTAGGATGCCATTCGTAAAAGATTTTGTACAATGCTTTGGTCAGCGCCTGCGATGCCTGCAGGCCATCGCGGTTGTTGTCGTGGTAAGCGTATTTGCCCCAGTAGGGTGGCGATTTGGGGAAGCCGTCATCGAACTCCTTCCGCGCTTTGGTGTAGCGGTAATACCAGTCGACCTGCTTATCCCAGCCGTCGGGTTCCGAAACCGGGTTGATCAGCACAATGATGTTGTCGCGGATGGTTTTGATTTCAGGCGTCTGGATGGTAATCAGTCGATAAGCCAGTTCCATCAGCATTTCCGGCGATCCCATTTCTGGCGAGTGCAGCCCCCCGTTCAGGTAATACACCAGCTTGGTATCGCCCAGGATTTTTTCCAGGTCCTGACTGCCGACCTTGCGTGGATCGGCCAGCAGCGCAAGTTGTTTTTTGTAATGGTCGAGCCGCTTCATGGCGTCTTCACTCCCAATGGCTACCAGCTGAATCGGACGTCCCTCTTCGGTGGTGCTGACCTGCTGCATGCTGATGTGGGGTGAGGTCTGTGCCAACTTCTGGTAATAAGCATAAATCTCGGGTGTGCGGTGCAGGATTCCCGGCGTACCGACGATCTGTCCGAAATGCTTGCGGGGTGAGGGCACGTTCGGATCGTCGGGGAGGTTCAGCACCGAAGCGGGCAGAAACCGCTTATCGGTCGTGTATTCCCTGATTTTTGCATTGTACGTCTCGTCGATCTGCTGCGCCCGAAGCGCCAGGCTGCCCAGCGTAAAACTCGCGAGCATCCACGTGCGCACCTGAACCCATCGTCGTTGGCTAGTAAAAGTTTGCATGAAGTAAGTGGTTGGTTAATAAAGAGAATTCGGGCTTCAACCCGCTTTGTAATAGTGCGGGTTGAAGTCCGAATTAGCTGCGCATTATTGCTTCGGTGTCATCAGTTTTCGTTTGAAAAAGTCGGCCGTGGCGGCACTCATTTTGATGGCGTTGGTATGCTTCATCCAGTGATGGGTATCATCGACAATGACGAGGGTTTCCATCGGAACGCCCCGTTTGTCCAGCCGGCGAACCAGATCGACACTCTGGTTGAAGCGGACATTGCGGTCATCGTCGCCGTGGATGATCAGCACGGGTGAGGTCCAGTTGTCTACCGATGAAACAGGCGATGACGCCCACACCGTTTTCATGGCCTGATCCAGGTCTGGTGCTTTTTCGACCCGGTCGGTTTGTGGAGCGCCGAAGCGTTGCTGGCTCCAGTCGTGCACGCCGTGAATATCGACACCAGCTGCGAAGAGTTTCGAGTCGCGGGCGAGCGCAAGCGCAGTCAGGTAACCGCCGTAGGAGCCGCCATAAATGCCGATTCGGGCCGCGTCGACCTGCGGTTGCTCCGTCAGCCAGATGGCCCCCGCTTTCACATCCTGGTATTCCGACGCCCCCGTAGCACCCCCTTTGGCAGGCTGGTGGAAGTCGTACCCGTAGCCGATGCCCAGCCGGTAATTGATCGACAGCACGACAAACCCCTGGCTGCACAGGTATTGGTTCAGCGCGTAGGAGTTGGCGTAATAGTCTGAATAATTCCAGCCCAGCAGCATCTGACGCGGAGGGCCGCCGTGGACATAAATGAGGGCGGGTTTCTTCGCCGGGCCGCGTTCGGCCGGGCCGCCGGTGGGTTCGAAGAGCTGACCGTGTACGAGCATGCCGTCCGGCGCTTTAAACGTAACCTGTTTGGGAGTCACCAGCTGACTCGCCGGGAAATTGGCTGGCACCAGATTCTGCGCCAGCACCTTCGGCGTTCCTTTGTCGAAGGCCATTACCGTGGGTAGGGGAGGGCGTTGCGCCGTGGCGCTGATCATGGCAATCGTTGCGCCATCGCCCGTTACGACCGGCGTCCATTCGAGACCGCTGCCGGGCGTAAGCACTTCCATAGCGGCCTTATCGACCGGTACGCGCACCGCGTGTCGGCGGTCGATGTCCAGCTTATCGGGGCCTGTATTGCCGCTAAACAGCAGCCATTTCCGGTCGTGGCTCAGGGTAATGTGTTCCGCCATAAACGGAGCGGGCGTCAGCAGGAGCGGAGTGCCGCCCGATGCCGCCATCGAATACAGATGCGGCCAGCCATCCTGATACGACAGAAACACGATCCGGTCACCGGCGGCCCAGTGCAGATTGAATCCGCCGTTGGTGGTTGGTACCGAACCGGCCAGGGTTTTAGGAGCCTGCCAGCGTTGCGACGCCCGTCCCGAAGCTACATCGACGGTCCAGATCGACCAGGGACGATGCCGCCGGGTCAGGATCG
Organism: Spirosoma koreense; assembly: GCF_054777875.1. Taxonomy (NCBI): domain Bacteria; kingdom Pseudomonadati; phylum Bacteroidota; class Cytophagia; order Cytophagales; family Cytophagaceae; genus Spirosoma; species Spirosoma koreense. The sequence goes on from NZ_BAAHAC010000005.1 coordinate 271,228, forward strand.
AATCGGGCTCTCCACCGGTTCCGGGCGTACGCACGAAGGCAATCTGCTGGCCGTCCGGCGACCAGCGGGGCGATTCGTCGGCTGTAAACGAAGGGGCCAGCCAGGTAATGGGCGTACCTTCGCCCGCAAAAACCCCAATGAACGAGTGGTCTTTCCGGTCGCAGACAAACGCCAGCTTCGATCCGTCGGGCGACCATTGGATTGCGCCGTTAGTGCCCCGGGCATTGAACAATGCTTTGGCCGCCGACGACCCGTCGGTTGGCGCTGTCCAGATCTGACCGCCTTTGACAAACGCTACCTTATCGCTTTTTGGAGAGATGGCCGGGGCATCACCTTCAGCCAGCGCTTTTCCTGCTCCCCCCACAAAGGGAAAGCTCCAGAGCTGCACTTTGGGCTGTACGGTTGCCGAAGTCGTGTTGACGGGTAGCTCCTCATCCCAGTTGGCTCCATGATCGCCCCCGCGCACAAACACTACCCATTTGCCATCGGCTGAAATCGACAGGCTGGTAATTTCCTGCCCGTCATCTTCCATAAAATTAGTCAGCTTACGGGGAGTAAAACCAGGTCCTTCGGCCACGTATACGTTGCGCCTGCCCTGTTCGGCGAACGCCCACGCAATTTGAGAACCGTGGGCAGAGCTGGTTAATTCGGTCGGAAAAGGGTAACTTTTGACGGCTTCCAGCGAGAATGTCTGGGCGCAGGCGGATGGGGTCTGGAAGAGCACAAAGCCTATAGCCAGGCAGAGGAGGGCGCAGGTTTTCATGGACTATAAAAAGAAGCGTGTCGCTTACGTTAAGAGGATTGCTTAGCGCTATGAAATAAACAGTTTATTTTTTACCATGCTTACCTTAAGGAATAAAATTCTATATATCAGTCGTATAGTAATATAAATTTATCGATCGCCAGTTGGTTTGTTGGCTCGTCATTATAAACCTGATCCGGCGTTGCGACGGTTTGCCATAACGGAGGCACAGCTTTCAACGAAAGTCTCGGTTTCACCCGTTATCTTGTGTTCCGTTCCGGCTAACCAGCTGCAGGCAAAAGACTTATACGTGTAATCCCTTTAATTCTGAAACGCTCATGGCCCAAGTACCTTTTGAACTCATCGCTGCTGACTATTTGAGTAGCGTCAGAAAACAGTTCGCCTATTACAAGCTGCTCGGTGAGCAAACCATCGCTCAATTACCTGACGAAGCGCTGTTCTGGCAGTATAACTCCGAGAGTAACAGTATCGCCATGATCGTTAAGCATCTTTGGGGAAATATGCTTTCCCGATGGACCGATTTCCTGACGACGGACGGTGAAAAAGCATGGCGAAACCGTGACGCTGAGTTTGAGAACGATATCCAGTCGAGAGATGAACTGCTGGCCAAATGGGAAGCGGGCTGGTCGTGCCTGCTCAACACAATCGATTCGTTGGGTAGTGACGATTTACAAAAAGAGATTTTTATCCGAAACATGGGCCACTCGGTACTGGAAGCCATCAATCGTCAGCTCGCGCATTATCCATATCATGTTGGCCAGATTGTTTTCATCGGCAAAATGGTCCGCGGCACGGAGTGGGCTTCGCTGTCTATTCCCCGGGGTAGTTCGACGCAGTACAATACTGAAAAATTTGCCCAGCCTAAGCATAAAGAACATTTTACGGATGAGTTCTTACGGTAAATATGGGTAAAAATACAAAGGCTGTTTAAGCTTTCCTGGTTCTGTATAGTAGGCCTTGTACTTTCTCTGGTTAAATAAGTCGCTGAAAATCAGTGAATTTATTTGCTAGAATTATTGCGCGAGCCTATTGGAGTTCATAGAATGTCTCTAAATTAGGGCGTAAAGCAAACCCACAGAAACATTAATCAGATCAACCTGTTCTAGTGGTATTCACCTAAGAATCATGAGAAAGATCGTTGCTTTTGTGCTGGCTTGCTGGATGCTGGGAGGGAGTGTTCTTCCTGGTTTCGGCATCGATCAGTCGGCGCACTGGGGCGATCTGATGGTTCATTTTCAGGAACACCGACAGACGAATCCGAACCTGAGTTTCGCTGATTTTCTGGCCATGCATTACGGGGCAAACTCTGAACACCAGAAACACCCCAACCATTCGCATCAGAACCTGCCGTCCAGCAGTCATTCCGCACCTGTCTACACGCCGGGGGCCATCAGACTGGAGGTTACTACTCCTGTACAATTCCTGAGATCGGCCAGAGCTGAATTCTTTCGCAAAGCCGATTTGTATACTTTTCTGGCCATTTTTGCCCTAATCAATCCCCCACGAGCCTAATCGGTAGTCTGCCCCTGGCCGAAGTGGGTCCATACGAATCGTATGGTGGCCAGGACTGTTCAACCCAAATTCCGTCTTTTTCGGAGTCAGTTACCAATCAACAGCCTGCGCTGATGCTATAGTCGCACGTTTACTGCCGGGTTATTCTGATGGATGAATCTGACTAATTAGTCCAGCTCATTGATGCTTCCTAACGGACATCGATCGGGGTGACTGGGTTGTGCTCATCTGTAATTTTCCATTTACTCAATCATTTTATGTCTTATGAATCTCAATGGAGCGCACTGGCATCTGCTGGTGAATCACTTTCCTATTGTCGGTAGCCTGCTGGCGACCATCGTGCTGGGTAGTGGCCTTATCCGACGCCAGGAGGCCGTCATTCAACTCGGGTTTGGCTTATTCATTTTTCTGACTGTCGCAACGCTGGTTACCAACCAGACGGGTGAGCGTGCCGAACACTACCTGCAATCCATTCATGCGCTGGACCGGCCGCGGCTACACCAGCACGAAGAAGCGGCTGATATAGCCAACATCGGCATGTACCTGACAGGCATTCTTTCCCTACTGGCCCTAACCTGGCAGCGGGCAAAACGGCAGCGTTTTCTGGCTGGTCTGATTTTCGTGCTGTCGCTGATCACCTGCGGGCTGATGATCAATGTGGGTCGTTATGGTGGTCTCATCATGCATACCGAGTTACGCGAGGAGTCGTCCGCGAGTGCCCCGGCTACCCGGTAGCCATCACCCTGTAAGTGCCCCTATTTTTATAAACAGTTCATTTTTTTATCAACGTTTCTTCAATTGGTATGATTATTCAATCGCGTGTTAACTCAATCAGTACGCTGAAGCTATGTGTCGCCAGTGGTGTATTTGCGCTGACCCTCTTGACGCAGCCTGCCCTGGCGCAAAACCGCCGGGCTGGCGCACAAGCCGGCACCAATGCTGCTGCCGAGCCCAATACTCCGTCCGGATCGTCGCTGGACAACTACCGCAATGAAAAAGCGGATCAATGGATTCCGCTGGAAGCCGAAAAGCGGCAGGCCATCAACGCCGATTTACAGGCTACTGTAGTCGAACTGCTGGAACTCTTTCACGACGCCAAACAGTCGCACTGGAACCTGCGGGGACCGCTTTATTTGCCACTGCACGAACAATTACAGGAATATGCCGATACCTACCGTGAGCAGGCCGATTTGCTGGCCGAGCGGCAGCTGCAGATCGGCATCCCAACCGATGGACGCACCGAGACGATTGTGAAAACAGCTAACCTACCTCAATTTCCGGCTGGCTTCCTGTCTGACCGGCAGGTGCTGGCCATCATGACCGAACGCATTTTTACCATCGCCAAACGCGTACGGCAACGGGTGGAGAGTACCAGCAAAAATGGCGACGAGGTGACATCTAACAAGTTTCAGGACCTGAGCTATATGCTGGATAAGCAGGTGTGGCAGTTCCGGGTTCATATGCAGTAAGGAGTTGACTGGAACAAGGTAATGATGCTTGATCGGAATGACGTCAAAGACGAGTAAGATCGATTCCTGACTTACTCCGGTCAACACCTGCGGGCAGAAAATACACTGCCCGCAGGCTGACACCTGGACAATCGACCAATGTTATCAAGCCCGAAGGCTGGCTATTTCGCCATCATTGTCCGATATTCATCTGTAATAAGCCGATATAAACTGACCACTACCGAAACTCTTACTTAGATGACAAGTACAGGCTATATCCATCACGAACAGCATATGCGTAGTTCGGACATGATTTCCGACATCGTTATCGGTATGTCGGATGGGCTGACCGTGCCGTTTGCGCTGGCAGCGGGCTTGAGTGGCGCTGTGGCCAGCTCGTCGCTGGTCGTTACGGCGGGTATTGCCGAGATTGTGGCCGGTTCGATTGCGATGGGTTTGGGCGGGTATCTGGCGGGACGGACGGAAGTTGATCATTATGATTCGGAGCGTCGTCGGGAAATGCAGGAAGTGGAAACCGTTCCGGAGCGTGAAAAAGAAGAAGTTCGGGAGGTGTTTGCAAAAATGGGTTTGCCGCCCGCCATTCAGGGTATGATTGCCGATGAACTGGCTAAAGACAAAACCAGGTGGGTGGATTTTATGATGCAGTACGAGTTGGGACTGGACAAACCCGACCCGAATCGGGCGACCAAAAGCGCGCTGACCATCGGGCTTTCCTACGTAGTGGGCGGGCTGGTGCCATTGTCGCCTTATTTCATACTCGCTAGTCCGCACGAAGCCCTGCTGTACTCATGCGGACTGACGCTGATCTGTTTGTTCGTATTTGGCTATTTCAAGAGTAAAGTTACCGGACAGCCACCCGTTGGTGGGGCCTTCAGGGTGATGCTGATCGGAGCGCTGGCCGCTGCTGCTGCCTTTTTCGTCGCGCGTTTAATTCAATAAGTCACAGGTTTTACGCAGCATTTTTATAAGGAGTCTAGGGTTCGGCTATCACCGAAATGTGGCGTTGTTTTTAGCCTCTTCCAGAATCTTAACGGCGTTCTTGTAGGCGTCGGCACGCACCAGATCCAGTTCGGCGCTTTGTTTGGCTCCGGCGGTCGATAAGGTTTCGTAGGCCCGGCGAAATTCACTTTCGAGGTTTTGCAGAATGGTCAGGGCCAGAATGTATTGGGCTTCGGTCATAGCGTTGAGGGTTAAGATCGGATTTTCTCTTATCCGTTGAATGTACGGATAGTTGATGGGCTTCGGGCTGCTTTTTGAAAAAAATAATATCTTTTTCAAACAATCCTGTTTCGGGTAGGTTATGTAGGTGTATTTCGTTCGAAGTAGCACACACTCACTTGAAACGCGGGTCTGGAGCTGCACACAGAGCGAAACCAAAAGCCAGGTGACTCTACGTCGTCTGGCTTTCTTTGTTTAGGCTCCTTCGAAAAATCCTATATCTTCGTTTATTACTATTAAGTTAGCTGTATGGTGGCCAATTACTTAAAATAGTTCAATGTGTCTATTTCGCCGTTGATCGCTGCTTTTAGACGATTCGTCCGGTAAAAACAGCGGTTGGTACCAATTTAGTAGCTTGATGATAGGCCTATCGCACATCTTTGTGTCATCATTCACAAACAACAAAAGCTAATGAGAACGAATCTAATGCACATCAACCGCCCGGCTCGTCCGCGCATCATCGAAGTAGGTGGCCCTGTAATTGGCCTGCGTGGTCGGACGATCTATCGGATGCGGGTTCGCTAACCGAACTCTTCCCGAAGCGGTAAGCTCCCCAACGTGGGAGCTTTTTTTATGCCCAGAGCCAGCTCACCGGGCGTTACTCTATTTCCTGTGGTATTCCTCCTGGCTTCGGGTTGACCAGCCAGTTGATCGCGTCCAGGGCGGGAACTGTCATAAAGGTCGTTAACAGCGCCATGATCACCATCATCGTAAAAATCTGCGGGGTCAATACGCCCAGATCATAACCAATATTCAGGACAACCAACTCCATCAACCCTCTTGTATTCATCAGCGCGCCAATGCTCAGGCTCTCTTTCCAGGTTTGCCCGACAAACTTTGCGGCCACGGTGCTTCCGACAAATTTTCCGACTACGGCTACCAGCAAAATCAGGCCGGCGGTTCCCCACAGGCTTGGGTCGTTGAGCAACCCTATCTGGGTTCTGAGGCCGGTGAACGCGAAGAACAAAGGCAGGAACAGGACCAGTGCCACATCTTCTATTTTATCGATCAGCAGGTGCCGGATTTTTACACGCTCCGGCATGACGGCTCCCGCCATAAACGCCCCGAACAAGGCATGAATGCCGATAATTTCGGTGATATAAGCCGAGCTGATCAGTGTCAGAAAAAAAAGGGCAACCAGTGGTTTGCTCAGGCGTTCCGGATGGGCGTAGGCGTTCCAGATGCGCTCCAGAAACGGCTTCACGAGGTTGATCATCAGGAAAAGGTAAGCAACCGATAAGAGAATCGAATAAACAGAACTCAGAGCAGAGCCAGCTTTTACGATAGCGATCACCACCGTCAGTATACACCAGGCGGTAATGTCATCAGCCGCGGCACAGGTCAATACGATCGTACCTAGTTTGGTCTTCTGTATGCCACGTTCCTGCACAATGCGGGCCAGTACCGGAAACGCCGTAATGCTCATGGCGATGCCCATAAACAAACCGAACGACAGAAACTGAACGTTTGGCGGGGCAAAGGACTGATAAATGAAGTAGGCCAGCCCCATGCCCATGGCAAACGGAAGAATAATGCTCGCATGACTGATGACGACCGCATCATTGGCTTTGTTGCGAAGCACTTTCAGATCGATCTCCATGCCGATGATGAACATGAACAGCAACAAGCCGATCTGCGATAGAAACTGCAGATTACCAAGTGACGGTTTAGGAAAAAGAACAGCCGAAACTTCCGGAAAGTAAAGCCCCAGTAAAGATGGCCCCAGCACAATCCCGGCAATCATTTCGCCGATGACCGTCGCCTGGCCTATTTTGGTACACAGCCAGCCGAACCCCTTAGCCGCCAGAATAATGACCATGATCTGTACCAGCAAAAGGGCTAAAGGCTGTTCAAGATTGTGAACGAAGGTATCCACAAAGTCTGACCACTGGCTGTGGCCCGGTGGATGAACCGTAATGTTTCTGCCCTGCTCCAGCCTGGTTCCTACTACAGCGATCCAGTAAATTAAAGCGGAAAAAATGCCAATGACCGAGACGTAAAAAAAGGTAGTTCTATACAGTTTCATCCGTTTTTTCTGGCTTAGGCTACTGACTTTTCAATCTAGTCCCTGATCGGTAATATCAATTCCAAAAGTACGACGACTCGCTAATTCAACTGCACGATTTAACGGTGGTACTCGTCTTTTTGTAAACTCCACCAGGGCAAACAGCCTGGTCGACGAACTGACGTACCGTTTCCCGCCCCTCCTCCATCGAGTGACCATTTAATTGTTTTAGGTTCGCCCGCCGGTGGCATCGTTAAAGTTTTATAACTGCATATTTTATATATAAGAAAATTATATATATTTGAGTCGAAGTTTGGCGCTAACACATTTCGGATATGGAATCAGCTAATCAGGAGTTCCTGCGGGGCACGCTCCGAACCATCGTTCTACGGTTACTGGCCCAGCATGGGCGGATGTACGGTTATGAAATTACGCAGGCGGTCAGAACGCGAACGGAGGGCGAACTGAACCTAACCTTCGGGGCGCTTTACCCGGTGTTGCACAAGCTTGAGCAGGAGGGGTTGCTGGTTACCCAGACCCAGGAGGTCGATGGTCGTCTGCGTAAATATTATGCGCTGACACCCAGCGGCAACGAAACCGCCGACCGGAAAGTTGGCGAGTTCGAACGCTTCATGTACCTGATGCACCTGCTCCTCAAACCCGCTCCCAACTGGACCGTCGGGCAGTAAACATGTTCTGATCACCCAACTTTTCGCCATAATCAATCCGTTTTGCATGAAAAAGCTAACCGTATCCCAACTGCGCCAGGTAAAGCAGGCGCTGCACCGAAACCATCCACACAGAGCGCTGCAGGCCGAATTACTGGATCACCTGGCGATGGATATCGAACACCGGATGGCTGCCGGACAGCCGTACGAGGCCGCTCTGCACCAGGTTATGGAGGAGGCCAGCCCGCAGGCCATTGCGCAGTTGAAACAAACGTATCAGCAGGCTCTGAACCTGGCCCCGATGCCGATTGTGTCGGGGCGTTTGGCTACCGGACGTTACCGGCGGCATCGTTCGCAACCGGGGCACTATCAGCAATGGCTTCAGGGTAGTGTGATTGCGTTTGTGACGCTGATGATTTGCCTGATGTGGGTGAGCCAGGTTTTTGCCATGCCCCTGAAAGCATTTGGCAACGTCTGGCTCGTGGGTCTGTCGAGTCTGTTGGTGGTCTTTTGTGCCCGCCTGCTGTTTCAACGCCGGTCCCGGCGAGTGCGGCATCGCTGGGGTTAAGCCACTCAGGCTGATTGGACTCAACCGTTTCCAACTCTTTTCTTCCCCCTGCCTTTTATGTTCGTACACTACCTGACCCTAACCTGGCGTCGACTCTGGCAGAACCGCTCCGTAAACCTGATCAGCATCGGTGGTCTGGCGCTGGGGCTGGCTAGTGGCCTGATCATTTTTCTGGTCGTCAACTACCTGTTGAGCTTTGACCGGTATCACCCCCACCTCGACCGGTCATACTGGATCGTGACCGACGTGAAGCAGGAGCGCGTCATGCCGACCGATGCCGCTCCCCGCCCGCTGGCCGACGTGCTCCGGCGCCATTATCCGTTCGTCGAAAGCGCAACCCGGCTGGAAACCTTTTTTGGGCGCACCATCAGCGTGCCCAATGGCAAAGGCGGCTGGGCGAAGAAGTTTGGCGAAGCCCGCAACATCTGCTTCGCCGAACCCGAGTATTTCGATCTGTTCGGCGTCGAGTGGGTGAGTGGCAACCCGAAAACGGCGCTGTCGGCTCCAAACACGATTGTACTGAGCGAACGCTACGCCCGGAAATATTTCGATACGGCACCCCCTATGGGCCGGACGCTGCGGCTGGACAACCGGACGAACCTGACCGTAACGGGCATCATCAAAAATCCGCCCGCCAATACCCAGCTTCGCTACGATGCCCTGGTTTCGTACGCGACCATTCCGGTACTGGAGAGTCCGGAGGCTCTACTGGACTGGAAGGGGCTGCAGGCCATGTGTTTCGTGCTGCTGCGGAAGGGCGCCGATCCGGGGCTGTTGCCGCGTGTATTGCCTGCCATTCGCCAAAAATACCTGCCTGCTAACGAAGCCGCCCGCTTCGATTATCAGGTGCTTCCGCTACGGGAGCTCAATCACGAGCGCAGCGGCATGGCCCCGCGTCCATTGCTGTATGCCCTGATCGGGGTAGGGCTGTTGCTGGTAATGGCGGCCTGCATCAACTACATCAACCTGGCCACGGCCCGGGCGCTCAAACGGTCGCGGGAAGTTGGCGTCCGGAAGGTGGTGGGGAGTACCCGGCGGCAGTTGGTGGGACAATCGCTGCTGGAAACGTCGCTGATTACACTGCTAGCGGTGCTGGTGGCTTTGCTGCTGACGCAGCTGGTGCTGCCGGTGGTCAACCAGACGCTGGCCAGTCAGGTCGATATGCTAAACCCTGCTATTTCGGTTGGAGATTTGCTTCAGCCCCGGGCAATCGTCTGGTTTTCCGGCCTGATTGCCGGAGTCGTTCTGCTGTCCGGCGTATACCCGGCGTTGGTTCTGTCGGAATATAGCCCAATAACCGCTCTGGCGGGTGCGATGGCCGCTCGATCTGCCGGTGGCTTATCGGTACGGAAGGGCCTGATTGTCGGACAATTTATTCTGACTCAACTCTTTCTGATAGGTGTACTGATCATTTCGGCTCAACTCCGGCACATGCAGACCGCCGACTGGGGGTTTCAGCATACGGCCCGGCTGTCTATCTGGTTATCACCACAGGGAGCTATTCCTAACGACCTGCTCCGCGAGCGCTGGCTCCGCATTCCCGGAGTGAGCGGACTTACGTTCGGCAGCGATCCGCCCGCTTCCCCCTACAACCGCCCGAGCCAGTTCAGCTACCACACGGCTACCGAACCTGAGCCATTCGAAACCCGCATCCGGGCCGCCGACGAGCAGTATCTGTCCGTATTTGGCTTGTCGCTGGTGGCCGGGCGAAACTTCCGGCCAACGGATACGACCGGTAGGGAAGTACTGATCAACGAAGCACTGGTGAAGCAGCTGGGCGTGGTATCGGCGGCTGCGGTGGTGGGCAAACGGATGCGTATCAAAGAAGCCGACCGCACGATCGTCGGCGTCGTTCGGGATTTTCGCAGTGGGGATCTGCACAGTCCCATACTGCCCGTTACGCTCATTCATGATCGGCCGCACAGCCGCATGGCCATACTCGCTCTGGCGCCGAATCCGGCATCTTTTACTCAGAAAGCCATTCAGCAGGTCTGGGATGAAACCCTGCCCGATGAGGTGTACCGCGCCGATTTTGTAGACGATCTGCTGAAGACATTCACCGATATGGAGCAGTTGCTGGCGGCTTTGGTGCAGGTATTTGCTGGTATCGCCATCGCAATGAGTTGCCTGGGGTTGTACGGCCTGGTAACCTTTATGGCTGAGATCAGAGCCAAAGAGATCGGGGTTCGTCGGGTCATGGGAGCCCATACCGGCCAGCTGCTCTGGCTGTTTGGCCGGGAGTTCGGTAAGCTGCTTGCACTGGGATTTGTTGTGGCGGCTCCCCTGGGCTGGTGGCTGATGGCAGGCTGGTTGCAGCAGTACGCTTATCGCATTTCGATGAGTGGCTGGCTGGTTGTCGCTGCGCTGGTACTGACCGGCCTGATAACCCTCCTGACCGTATTGCGGCAAGCCATGAAAGCAACTACCGCTAACCCCATTCAATACCTGCGGGCCGATTAGAGTCTCAATCCATTCATTCCAATCCTTAATTTTCTTAACGTATGAAGGTATTTACTGCTGCCTGTCTGCTACTACTGTCTCTATTGAGCGCTGCCCAAACGGCTCAGCGCGCTGGTTCAGCGAAGCCAGCACCGGTTTCGAAAAACGAGATTCTCTGGGACACCGACGGGGTACCGCACGTCTATGGGAAAACCCTCGAAGCCATGTATCACGGGTTTGGGTATGCCCAGATGCAGAATCATGCCAACCTGCTCCTCCAGTTGTACGGGCAGGCGCGGGGTCGCGCAGCTGAGTACTGGGGAGCCCAGTACCTGGACTCCGACAAGATCGTAACCCTTTTCGGGCTGCCCGAACGGGCGCAGCAGCACTATCGGCAGCAGGAAGCCGACTATCAGCGGTGCCTGGATGGTTTTGTCAGTGGCCTGAATGCCTACGCCAAAGCGCATCCGGACGCTATCGGAGCCGAGTTCAAGCAGGTACTGCCCATCACAGGGCCGGATGTGCTGGCTCATATCAGTCGGGTAATTTGTCTGGAATTTATCGGGGGAAATGAAGCTGGTGCGGCCCGGCTGATGCCGCCCGGTTCAAATGCCTACGCGATAGCCCCGTCAAAATCAGCGTCGAAAAAAGCCATGCTGCTGGCTAATCCGCATCTGCCGTGGGAAGGCTTCTTTCTCTTTTTCGAAGCGCACCTCAACGGTCCCGATTTTATGGCTTACGGCGCCAGTCTGGTGGGGCAGCCCGTGCTGAACATCGCTTTTACCAACAACCTCGGCTGGACCCATACCGTGAATACCATCGACGCGGCCGACCGATATCTGCTGACCCTACAGGACGACGGCTACGTGCTGGATGGTGTCAAACAGGCGTTTGAGCAAAAGGCCGTCGTGCTGCAGGTGAAACAGCCCGATGGTCAGCTCAAGTCGCAGTCGATCACATATCGCTATACCAAACACGGACCGGTCATGAATAGTCAGGACGGGAAAGCCTACGCCCTGCGGTTCGCCGGTCTGGATAATCCGTCCATAGCCGCGCAGCACCACGCCATGGCCAAAGCCCACAACTGGACCGAGTTCGAGACGGCACTGAAGCGGATGCAACTGCCCATGTTCAACGTCGTTTATGCCGACAAAGCCGGTAATATCCTGTATCTGTTCGACGGAAACGTACCCCAGCGGAGCACGGGCGACTGGCCGTTCTGGCAGGGCACTGTCGATGGGTCGTCGTCGAAATACATCTGGACGCAGACCCATCCGTATGCCGATCTGCCCAGGGTGTTCAATCCGTCAACTGGTTTTGTGCAGAACGCCAACGATGCGCCCTGGAGCTGTACGTATCCGGCCGTGCTGAACCCGCAGTCCTTCCCGGCTTATCTGTCGCCGGTGGGCATGCCGTTGCGCCTACGCCCTCAGCGTTCGATCAATCTGGTGAAAGACGACGCATCCATTACGTTCGAAGAGCTGGTGAATGATAAACTCAACACGGGCATGGAAGCCGCCGACCGCTTTCTGGATGATTTGCTGGCCGCTATCGACCCGCAGGCAGACCCGGTTGCTCTGGAGGCCGCTTCGGTGCTCAAAGCCTGGGACCGGACCACCAATGCCGACAGCAAAGGAGCGATTCTGTTTACCGCCTGGTTCGATCAGTTCAAGCCGGGCATGGCCGCGGTGGGGTGGGACCCACAACACCCGGTCAGCACGCCCGACGGGCTAAAAAATCCTAAGCAGGCGGTCGAACTGCTGATCAAAGCGGCTGGTCAGGTGCGGCAGCAGTACGGTCGTCTGGATGTCGCCTGGGGCGAAGTAAATCGGTTTGGCCCGGCGGGGCAGGACGTTCCGGGAAGTGGTGGGTCGGAACAGTATGGCATCTACCGCACGATCTACTTTGCTCCCGATCGGCAGCAGCCGGGCAAGAACCGGGCTGTTTCCGGAGATACCTACGTTGCCGTGACCGAATTCGGAGATCCCGTGCGGGCGCAGGTATCGCTGAGTTATGGCAACGCGAGCCAGCCGGGCAATAAGCACCGGGGCGATAACTGGCAACGTATGTCGGAGAAAAAGCTTCGCCCGGCTTTGCTGACCCGCCCCGACATACTGAAACATCTTGAAAAACAGGAAGAGCTGACGATGGATAATGAGTAGCGGGGGACGCGGTCTCGACGACCTTACGTAGTAACAACCGGCGTCAGGCTAGCTGAAAAATAGCGCCCTCAAGGGTCTCGTCGACGCGGATCTGGCATGACAACCGGCTGTTCGGTTCAGGGTTTGGCAAAGTATCCAGCATGTCCAGCTCGGCATCCTGCGCAGCGGGCAGCGCATTGAGCCCGTCCAGCACGTGTACGTGGCAGGTGGCACAGAGAGCCATGCCTCCGCAGGTCGCCAGAATGTCGTATTCCGACGCTTTCAGCACCTCCATCAGGCTCAGGTTAATGCCTTCCGGAATCTCGATCGGCTGCTGGTCGCCGTTACGGTCTTCAATCGTGAAATGGATCATAGGAAATGTAGTAGTTAGTGACTAGTTGATAGTAGTCAGAAAAGTATTGTCAGGGCTCGTATAAAAACTAGACGGCCGCTTGCACTGGCCTTCACTAAGTACTATCGACTGTCTACTGGCTACTTAATTTAAAACGTGGGAACGCCGTTGACGGTCGTGTATTTAAAACTCAGTTTCTGGTCGGGATGGACGTAGCGGAAGGCGCTCTGGCACATCAGCGCGGCTTCGTGGAAGCCACAGAGAATAAGCTTGAGTTTACCCGGATACGTGTTGATATCGCCAATGGCGTAGATGCGCTCGACGTTGGTCGAATAATCCGTGGTGTTCACGCTGATTGCCGATTTGTCGATGGTGAGGCCCCAGTCGGCAATCGGGCCGAGTTTAGGCGTCAGGCCAAAAAGTGGAATCAGGTTGTCGGCGGGCAGAACCGTTACCGACTTGTCTTTCGCCGTTATGCTCACCTCTTTCAAATGGCCGTTGCCGCCGAGGCTGGTGATGGTAGATTGCAGCACCAGGTTAATGCGTCCCTGGCTGGCCAGTTGAAATACTTTCTCGGCCGAATCGGGCGCTCCTCTGAACGTGTCGCTGCGGTGTACGAGGGTTACTTCTTTGGCCACGTCGGCCAGAAAAACTGTCCAGTCGAGGGCCGAGTCGCCACCGCCCGCCAGCACCACCCGGCGGTCGCGCAGTTGCTCCGGATTTTTCACCATGTAGGCAACACCCTTGCCCTCGAAGCGTTCGAGATTCTCGATTTCGGGTTTGCGCGGCTCAAAACAACCCAGCCCACCGGCGATGACAACTACCTGGCAGTGCACCGAGGTGCCGTCGTTGGTGGTTAGGATATATGAACCATCGCTCTGCCGGTCGAGGGTTTCGACGCGCTCGCCCAGCGTAAAGCCCGGATTGAAAGGGGCAATCTGGTCCATTAGGTTATCGACCAGCGCCTGGGCGGTGATGGACGGATAACCGGGAATGTCGTAAATCGGTTTCTGCGGGTAGATCTCCGAAAGCTGCCCGCCGACCTGCGGCAGCGCATCGATCAGGTGACAACGCATTTTTAATAAACCCGCTTCAAAAACGGCAAACAGACCCACCGGACCCGCGCCAATTATGCAAATATCTGTTGTTACCATTGGGTTGGATAGTATGCGTGTAGTCACATACTATATTGAAATACCCTGCAAAGGTAGCCAGAGGCCTGGCCCGGGGGCTATCAAAAAATAGAATGCGGGATAAGCAAAAGGAATAGGGGAGCGCCCTGGCTGCCATCTTTCCAGGTTAGGAATCGGTATCTTCCGGTTCGTCGGTAAGAGCTTTCGGTTCCGGTAGGATAGCCGCAACTTTGTCATGGCAAATCAACACCACCGACCTCATGAATTTCTTCATCAATCTGGTTGTCAGCGCTACACTCTTCATCGGACTTATGGCATCGGCCAGTGGGCAGGCCTATCAAAATACCATCGGCCTCTCGGTCGGAACGTTTCGGCTCCGGTCGCTCGATCAGCAGGCGTCCGTATTGGAATACACAGGTAATGTCTGGCCGCTGATCGGGTTGTCTTATCGCCATCAGTCAGATCGTTCGCGGGTCAACCTGCGACTTTCGGGCGGGGCCGGGCAGATGAATCCGACACGCTTCGGTGCCCGGACGTATACAACGCCCGTGGGCGATGGCAAAACCTATTCGTATCAGATTTCCTCGGCTATGTATACGGTGGCTCTGGAAGCCGATTACCTTCGGCGCGTAGGTTCGGCAGAGCCTGGCAAACTTACGACCTGGGTCGGCGGCTCGCTTCAGGAAGCGGCCTGGTATGCCGATGAAGTGGGTAATTTCCCCTGGATCGTCAACACAGTTTCGCTGGCCCCGGTGGTACAAACCGATTATGCTTTTCAAGCGAACCATAGTCTGTCACTGCGGGTGGACATGGCCGTGCTAGGACTGATCAGCCGCGCTATCTGGTCGAATTTTCCCAAGTCGACCCGCGATACGAACGTTTCGGCCTATTTCAAACAGGGGACCCACGCTACCACAGTAGGCAAACTCGCGAATGTGAACGTACAGGTTGGCTACCGTTATTCCCTAAGTTCACGGCTGAGTATAGGGGCTACGTATCGCGTTCGTTACCTGTCGTATCCCGATCCGCAACCGATTCGCGCAGTCAGCCGCACGCTTTCGCTGGATGGAGAAGTTCATTTTTAACCCTACAACTCAGTCACCTGGAACGGCTACACGTCTGTCAACTCATGAAAACGACACTTATTTTTGCTTTGGTTCTGTTCTCTACCGCTTGTACTTCGCAGCTGATCGGCCCGCAGACCATCAATTCGCCCGTTACGAATTTCGATTATTTATGGCAGGAATATGACCGCCTGTACGGCACTTTCGAACCCAAAAAAATAGACTGGGCAGCGGCCTACAAAACCTATCGCCCGCAGGTGAACGACCAGACGACCGACGCAGAACTATACCGGGTAATGACGAAATTACTCGACGTGCTCGACGATAATCATGTATACCTGCGCCCCACGGTCGATACGAAACTACCCTGGTATTCGGGCGGGATTCTGGGCCGAACAAAAGTGGAAGATTATAACCCCGACGTGGTGAAAACCTACCTGACCTGCACTAAGCCAGTGACCAGCGAATTTATAGTCAGTAAGATCAGGCCCAACCTCGGGTATATTCTGCTCAGGGGTTTCGAGCAGAATTTTGCAACCTACGAAAAAACGATGGATTCCGTACTGACTTACCTGGTGGAGACAAAAGGGATGATTATTGATCTGCGTGACAATGGCGGGGGCGAAGACCGGGTGGCGCAGTACATCGCCAATCGCTTCGCTACCGAACGGCATTTGTCCTTTACGGTGCGGATGCGCAACGGCCCACTCCACACGGACTTTGCTCCCGAACTAAAATTCTACACCGAACCGGCGGGGCCATTTCAATATACCAAACCGGTGATCGTTCTTACTAATTTGTCGTCGTTTAGCTCGGCGGAGACGTTCCTGCTGGCAATGTTGCAAAACAGGCAGGTGACCCAGGTAGGCGACATTACCGGTGGTGCTTTTTCGGATGCGCTCCCGCGGGATTTACCAAATGGCTGGAGCTTTCGGGTGCCTATTGCCGACGTACGCGATGCCGCCGGAAAGAGTCTGGAAGGCATTGGGATTATGCCGAAATACCGGATCAGGAATACGCCGGATGACTTAAAGTCGGGTCACGACCGGGCGCTGGAACGAGCCATCGACTTGTTGCAATGAGTCTGCCTGCTTATTTTGTATCCTTCGGACAACAGCGAATGATACGGTTAAACGACAAGTGGTTTCGGCTGGTGGGTATTCCCGTACTGGCTCTGCTGGCTAACTGGATTTTCTACGACGAAATCAACCGGCAGCATGACCAGCGTTTCTGGATTGACGGGATCTTTAGCCTGCTGGAAGTATCCCTGCTCTGGACCTTCAGCCGGTATGGCATCCTGCGATCGCGACGGCGCTATCCTGCCCTGAGTCAGACGCGCCAGCGGATTCTGTTCCAAATCCTGTGGTTCGTCGTTACGACTACGGCGTTCCGGCTACTGACCACGTTTCTGTACGACGTTACGCTGATCTGGGGATACCATTATACGCCGATTCGGTACGTGTACAATGTAGCGGTCGGCCTCTTCGGGGTTATACCCGTAGCGGCTATTTATGAAGGTATGTATCTGTATCGGCAATGGACCGTCACCTACTACGAGGCCCAGGAGTTGAAAAAAATAAACCTGCAGACCCAGCTGGAATCGCTCAAGGAACAGGTAAAACCGCATTTTCTGTTCAATAGCCTCAACACGCTGCAAGGGCTGGTGATGGAAGACGCTAAAGAGCAGGCTGTGGCATTTATCATCAATCTATCGCAAGTATACCGGTATCTGCTGCAGAGTAGCGAGCAGGTGCTGATTCCACTGGCGAAGGAACTGGCTTTCATTCAGGCTTACGTCGATCTGCTCAAAACCCGATACGAACAGGGGCTGGTGCTGGAAATCGACGTGTCGGCCAACGCGCTCGACTATCATCTACCTCCGCTGACGCTCCAGATGCTGGTGGAAAATGCCGTGAAGCACAACCGCATTTCGACCCGCCACCCGCTTACGATTCGTATTTACAGTGATGCTGCCCGGAACCTGGTGGTGATGAATAATCTGCAGCGAAAACAAACCGTGGTATTGTCGAACCAAATGGGGCTGGCCAATATTACGGCCAAGTACCGACTGCTCAACCAGCCCGATCCGGTTATCTGTCAGACCGATACCATTTTTCAGGTGTCGATTCCGTTGCTTCTAACAGCCTAAATGATGAACGTACTGATTATTGAAGACGAAGCGGTGGCGGCCCGGCAGCTTAAGGCGATGGTCGAACGGGCGGGCGATGATATTCATGTGCTGGCTGTGCTCGACAGTATCGAGCGTTCGGTAGAATACCTGCAACAAAGTTCTGAAAAGCCAGAAAACGCCCATTCAACGGTTCGTCCCGATTTGATTCTGCTGGATATTGAGTTGTCTGATGGTCAGAGCTTCGCGATCTTCAATCAGGTTTCGGTAACTAGCCCCGTTATTTTCACGACGGCCTACGACGAATACGCCCTGCGCGCTTTTGACGTCAATAGTGTCGATTATCTGCTGAAGCCAATTCAGGAAACGGCGCTCCAGAAGGCACTGCAGAAATTCCGGAATCTGCGCCAAACGTACGGCAGTCAAACCACTGTAACCCTGCCTGTCGATGACTTGATCCGGCAGCTTAGCGAACGTCAGGCGTCGGCTCCAGTGTTTCGGGAACGGTTTCTGGTACACATCGGCCAGCGGCTAATTCCCGTCGACAGTGGGGAGGTTGCCTATTTTTACTCAACGAATAAAATGACGTTCCTAAAAACCCATACAGGCAGTCACTATCTACTCAATTATTCGCTCGATGAACTGGAGAAGTCACTTGATCCGCGGCAATTTTACCGGGCCAACCGACAATATATCATAAGCCACAAAGCCATTCGGAAACTGCACTTGTATTTTAATAGCAAACTAAAAATAGATCTGCAACCCGCGCCAGACGAAGAGGTGCTCATCAGCCGCGAAAAAGCGATGGCGTTCCGGCATTGGCTGGGCGAATAAAGTAATTAATAGTCGCCGGATAGATTCTTCTGGCAAATACGACAAGTGAATTTCTGCCGGATGTCAGGCGCGTGGCGTCGAAGCCGACTAAACAACTCCTGCCCCAAACCGCTTTTACAGAAAAACCTGGTTATAACCGACAAAGGCATATGGACGAGTTTGTTGTCAGGAAAAAAATCAGCCTCGATGTGGAGCCTGCTGTGGTATGGAATGCCCTGACCAATCCGGCGCTGACGAAAAAATACTTCTTCAACTGCGAAGTCTTCTCCGACTGGGAAATCGGCAGTACGATCCTGTTTACGGGCCGGATATTTCTGATTAAAAAGATCGAAATGAAGGGCATTATCCTCGACATCGAACCCGCCCGGCTGTTGAAATATACGTTAACAAACGGTGACGATGCCGACGATCCGGACGCTGGCTTCTCGACCGTGACCGACGAGCTGACGTACGAAAACGGGCAGACGATTCTGTCCATTACCGATGACGTTGGGTCGGGCGAAGGGGCAAAAGAGCGCTATGAACGATCGGTAGAAGGCTGGGATAATATCCTGAAAGGACTGAAAGAAGTAGTAGAAGGGGAAGCCTGAAAAGCATGGGCACCCAGCCTATAGCCGGGTACCCATGCATAAAGACGAAGCTGTTCGGTCGTTTTACTCTCTATTGACAGAGCGCATTTTTTGTCATCCCGACAAAGGAGGGATCTTAAAGCATCTTTACCAGAGCATTAGGAGAATTCAAGATCCCTCCTTTGTCGGGATGACAAACCCCCTAAAAACGTCAACGCTATTGAGCGTTAGCGCTTACTTACCGATGGTAATCTCTTTTTCCTTGTAGCCGCCCCGCGTGGAAAGCAGCTTGAGTTTCGCCTTCACCGGTCCCGGCTGAGCCAGCTTCACCCGGAACGTCGCTTCTTTTTTCTCGCCTACGTTGGTATAGCCCGCGTAAATCGTTTTGTCGAACAGTTCAGGCTGGGTGATTATAACTTTGGCGTCTTTGAACCCTTTCAGCAGCGCTTTGTCGATGTCGAGCGTAAGCCGGTCTTCCTGCACCATCTTCACCCGCTTAGCCTGCTCCAGCGCAACGGGCAGCTTTCCGGAGTTCGTCCAGCTCGCTTTGATCTCGTATTCGTTGTTGGCCAGCGGTTTTACGGTCACGTCGGTCAGCTCGATCTGCGGCAACTCTTTTGCCATGGCCAGGTTGAACTGCGATTGTTTGGAAATCCAGTTCTCCAGAATCCAGGCCGGGCCGTTCTGCGAGAAAAATTTAGGATTGAAGCCACCAATTTCTACCTCGCCCAGTTGCGGATGCATCATTTTGGTCCAGAGCCTGAATCCGCGCTTTCCGTTGGCTTCGTCGTCCCACATCAGCGCATCGTACTCGTCCCGGTCGCCGTCGCCGTCGTAATCTTTCATGGCTCCGTTGTTCCAGAGTTCATCGCCGTACCAGACCGCGCCGTACTGAAAATACCCGAAATCCGGCCCGTGACCAAACAGCGGTTGCGGCTTCGAGGGGTCGCCGGTCAGGCGGTTGACTTTGTTGCGAGTGTTATACACGTCATACACGTCGCCTGCCCACGGATAGCCCGTAAACGAAAGCCCCAGGCTGTCCATGTGCTTGTAAATAGCCTCGTCGGCCGGAAACATGCTCTCGGCGCTGGCCGACGTGGAGGGTGGCCGCAGGTGCATCGGCACGCTCGTATCCATCGAGTTCACGACCGTAATGTTGGGGTGGCCCATCAGCCAGACGTAGGTTGCCCGAGTTTCGGGTTCGCTGAGCGGGTATTCGCTGGCTCCGCCCTGGGTATAACCCCGCCCCGTAAAGTCGCCCCCCTGATCGGGACGCCAGTTTTCGGGATAGTTGCGGTGGTTATCGAGTCCGCCGATGCCGTCTTCGTTGAATTTGCCGTCGCCATCGTTATCGATGCCTTCGGTGTAAACGATGTACGTACCCTGACCGGCCTGCACCCGCTTCATCAGTCGGCCCGATTTATCTTTTGGATCGATCACGTAATCCGCTTTTTCCAGCTCTTCTTTGGTTGTGGCTTTTTTCCGAATCTGGTAAATGACCCCGTCGCCGTCGAGGTCATCGTCCGGATCTTCGTCCATGAGCCCGTCGCGGTCGTTGTCATTCGGGCGCACGGTACTGCGGTTGCGCTGCGCCGTAAACAGGTACATGGTTGCGCCGTCGGGGTTATTTTCGGGGCGCAGGTAGATCGTCTTGGTGTCCAGCAGTTTCGTGATCGACGCATCTTTGCCGTAGTTGTCCAGCAGATGTTTGGCAAGCCAGAGCACCGCTTCGCTGCTGGTCACTTCACCGCTGTGTCGTCCACCTTCGAAATAGGCTGCGGGCTTGTCGGTATGCTTGCCTGTTTTCTTGTTGGTGAGGGTCATCTGCAGGATCGGGCGACCTTCGTAGCTCCGGGCGACTTCGTACAGATCCACCAGATTCGGGTATTGTTCGGCCCATTTCCGGCACCAGCCATACATCACGTCGGGCGTATGATATGTATCGAACGTAAGGGCTGACCCCATCTGGTACTGTACGTCCTTGAACTTGTGCTTCTTAAAATAGCTGATCCCGTGTCGTTCTCCTTTGACGGTGTACACTTTTCGGGCGGTATCCTGTTCAGGCCTTTTTTCTTCGGTACCGTAGTAGGATCGCTGAGCGTAGAGAGTCGATGAAAGAAGAAGGCAGAGTACTAACGCAAGGGGTTGTTTCATGGAAAATGGTTGTAAAGAGGTAACGATGGGCAATTTTGTACGGAATGCATTTGTCCGGGCAATTTATAGACTATTTCGGCTGTGTGAGAAAAAGCAGAATAATCTATTTGAAAAATACCTCACATGCCAATATAAATTTATATTCTGTTGGCTATAAGCTCGACGATCTATCAGCCGAGAAAGCGTCGGACCAACTCCTGGGTTGACCGAATTCGAATACACAAGTCAATAGAATGGCTAAATGGATATATATTTACTCATTACTCTGTCCTAAATCCAGTACCCATGAAACCGTATCATGTACTCCTGTTGGCTTGCCTGATAAGCCCAAAGCTCTGGGCCCAGGCCGACGTTCAGAAACGCTATCAAACCCGGCTGATCATGGCCGAAAACGGCAGCACCGTCGACCTCGACGCGGGCACGTTTACCTTTACCGGAACCCTGTCGCTGGAAGACAAGAAACGGATTGTTATCCGGGGGAAGGGCATCGACAAGACCGTGCTGAGTTTCAAAGGGCAGACCGACGGGGCCGAGGGATTGCGGGTCTCGAATGCCGAAGAAATCGTTATCGAAAACCTGACCGTTCAGGACTCGAAGGGCGATGGCATCAAGACCATGAACGTCAAAGGCATTACGTTTCGGAATGTGAAAGTCGAATGGACCGGCCCTCCAAAAGCTGAGAATGGTGGTTACGGCCTTTATCCGGTGCAGTGCGATAACGTTCTGATCGACGGCTGCACGGCCATCGGGGCCTCCGACGCGGGCATTTATGTGGGGCAGTCGCGCGGAATCGTGGTCAAAAACAGCAAAGCCTACCATAACGTAGCCGGTATCGAGATCGAGAATTCGCGGAATGCCGATGTGTTCGACAACGAAGCCTACGAAAACACGGGTGGTATTCTGGTTTTCGACCTGCCCGACCTGGTGCAGAAACAGGGCGGAAACGTGCGGGTTTTCAACAACTATGTGCACGACAACAACCTGCCCAATTTCGCCCCTGCGGGTAATATCGTCGCCAGCGTTTCCGACGGTACCGGCCTGCTGATTCTGGCTGCCAATGGGGTAGAGGTGTTCCGGAATCGGTTCATCCGGAACCAAAGCGTGGGAACGGGAATCATCAGCTACCTGCTGACCGAACTCCCCATCAAGGACAAAGCCTATTACCCGTTTTCAACGGCGGTATCGATTCACGACAATGTGTACGAGCGAAATCCTGGTCCGGCCAGCCCGCGCGGTCGATACGGCAAACTTTTCAAAGAGATTCTGAAAGCCGATCAGTCGGTGCCGCACATCATCTACGACGGCATCGCCGACCCCGCTACGTTCGATAAAGAGGGGAAACCGCTGCCCGACCGGCGCATCTGCATCCGAAACAACAAGAACCAGAGCGTCGTCAACCTCGATGCAGGACGTGGCTTTAAGAACGTGTCGCTAGAGGCTGCTCCGTTCGATTGCCAGCTGGCTCCTCTAAAAACCATGGCGGGTAAATAATGCGTAGCAATCTCTCCATCGGCTTGTTTCTGCTGGTTGCCTGGCTGACGCTGGTGAGCGGACGGATGGCGGCTGTGCCCGAAAAATTATCGGATTACGGTTTTTTCAACGGAAAGCTGGCCAATCAGCAGCCTGCGCCGGGCGTGGTTCCGTACGCGCTCAACACGCCCTTGTTTTCCGATTATGCCGAGAAACTTCGCTTTGTGAAACTACCCGCTGGTCAGTCGGTGGCCTACAACGACACGGCGGTATTGGCCTTCCCGATCGGCACCACCCTGATCAAAACCTTCTATTTCCCAACCGATTTTCGGGATCCGGCCAAAGGCCGACGCCTGATAGAAACGCGGCTGCTGGTTCACCAAACAGAAGGCTGGAAGGCGTTCGATTACGTCTGGAACGACGAACAGACCGACGCCTTTCTGGACGTGGCCGGCGACACTAAAACCGTGCGGTACGTAGATATGCAGGGCCAGGAGCATCAGCAGCCATACCTGATTCCGAACCTGAATCAATGCAAAGGGTGCCACAACCGGGCCGAGAAGCTGGTGCCGATTGGTCCGTCGGTGCGGCAGCTTAACGGCGAACTGGCTTATACCGGCGGCACAGAAAACCAACTGATACACTGGCAGCGGTCGGGGCTGATTACGGGCCTACCAACGCTGGAAAAATGCCCGAAAGCGCCCGTCTGGAACAAACCGGAAACTGGTTCGCTGGCCGACCGGGCGCGCGCCTGGCTCGACATCAACTGCGCCCATTGCCATAACCCCAGCGGTCCGGCCATGACGTCGGGGCTGAACCTGAGCGTTTCCGAGACTAATCCAACGGCCCTGGGTATTTTGAAAGCGCCCGTTGCCGCCGGGCGCGGGTCGGGGGGGCGGCCATTCGATATCGTACCGGGCAAACCCGACGAATCGATTCTGATCTACCGGCTGCATTCCACCGATCCGGGTGAGATGATGCCCGAACTGGGCCGCAAAACCGTTCATACCGAAAGCCTCGACTTGCTGCGGGAGTGGATCAAAGCGATGAAGTAGCGCAAAATAATTAAACGGGTTTAGTTGGTAGGGGAACCTGGGTATGACCCCTTCGGGGTCACATAGTTATAGTCTAGAATGGGTTCTATAGCTATTTGACCCCCAAGGGATCATACCGCTACAAACAAACTCAATGTCGGGCATCTACTCGACCTTTTGCTCACCTGATAAATTATTGTCATACAACTAAAATAGGTCATCGCCTTCTTTTGACCCACACAAACTTGAACAAACCGTGCTGCTCGTAGTTTATAATACAAATAAAACATATTCTCAACGATATGAAAATCGCAGTAGAGCAGGGACAGGCAAAAACCCTACTGACCGACGGTCAGCATGAGGTGACCATTACCCACATCGACGAAGGAACGAGCGAACACAAGGGAGTTCCTTTTTTTGCCGTTCGCTTCGAAAACGAAGACGGCTATGTTTCACACCGGTTTTACCAGTCGCAGGCTGGCATGCCCGCCATCGTGGGTCTGTTCGAACAGGCCGGAATCGACGTTAAAGAAGGGAAAGAACTCGATACGAAGCAGTTGCTTGGCAAAGTGGTAACCATCGAAGTAGGCGAACGGGCTTATACCGATCCGGAAACCGGCAACGAGCGTACGCTGAAGCAGGCCATTAATTTCCTGGTCAGCTAAAGCTGGATATGCATGGAAAAGCGTCGGCAAACACCGGCGCTTTTTTTATGATCGGTTGAACGAGTAGGCGTACCACGGTTTGTTCTATTGAAATAAGGTCGACGCGAAAGGCAGGCGCAGAAAAAGGCCACGTATCGGGTTATTTGCTAAGTTGCATCCTGGATACAACCTCTTCCTGCACGCGTATGAAACTGTTTTTACCAAGTCTCCTCTTGTCGGCGTCCACTCTCCTGGCCCAGCCTGCGAACCGACCGGTGGCTCACGTAGCCGACTACAAACCGCCGGTCTTTACGGATGCCGATCGCCTGAAAAAGCTGGAAGTCGCCTTCCCGATCGTCGAAAAACTGTACCGGGAGCGTATGGAAAAAGCGCATTACCCCGGCGTCGCATTCGGGATTATGCTGGATGGCAAGCTCGTGTATTCGGGTGGCTTGGGCTATACCGATGTGGCGAAGAAAATTCCGGCAACATCCAAATCGCTGTTTCGGATTGCGTCGATGACCAAGAGCCTGACGTCGATGGCGATTCTGAAACTCCGCGACGAAGGTAAACTCCGGCTCGACGATCCCGCAGAGAACTATATCCCGGAGTTGAAAAACCACAAATACCTGACGGCCGACGCGCCCCGTATTACGGTTCGTAATCTGATGACACACTCGGCGGGTTTCCCCGAAGACAATCCCTGGGGCGACCGCCAACTGGCCGACTCCGACGCCGATCTGCTCAAGCTGATCAACGGCGGCATTTCCAATTCCAACGTGCCGAGTTTCGGGTATGAGTACAGCAATCTGGGTTTTGCCATGCTCGGGCACATCATCAACGTTGTGGCGGGCAAACCCTATCAGCAGTACATTACCGAAACCATTCTGAAACCGCTGGGCATGAACGACACCCAGTGGGAGTACACCCGCGTACCGGCCGAGAAACTGGCGCATGGCTACCGCTGGCAGGACGAGCAATGGCTCGAAGAACCGCTTCTGCACGACGGTTCGTATGGGGCTATGGGCGGCCTGATCACGTCGATCGAGGATTTTAGCAAATACGTCGCGCTGCACCAGGCTGCCTGGCCACCGAGAAACGACGCCGACACCGGTCGGAATGCCGCATCACCTGTCAAGCGGAGTTCGATTCGGGAAATGCACCAGCCCTGGACGATTTCGGGTCTATCGGCGCAGGCCCGAAATTCGGCGGGGCAGCTTTGTCCGGAGGTGAATGGGTACGGCTACGGCATCCGCTGGGGGCAGAACTGTAAGGGACAAACGGGCGTCGGGCATACGGGTGGGTTGCCGGGTTTCGGCAGCCAGTGGCGCATCCTGACCGACTACGGTATCGGTATCATCTCGTACGCCAATTTGACGTATGCCGGTATGGGTTCGATCAACGCGGCTGTGCTGGATACGCTGGTTGCCATTGGTCAGCTGAAACCGCGCCAACTACCCGTGTCGACTATTCTCGCTCAGCGCAAAGCCGAGCTGGTGAAGCTGTTGCCTAACTGGACAAACGCCGAGCAGAGCGGTATTTTTGCGGAAAACTTCTTCCCCGACAAACCCGTTGCGATTCGCCGGAAGGTGGTGCAGGATTTATACGCTAAAGTCGGGACGATCCAGCGCGTCGGCGAACTGGTTCCGGATAATCAGTTGCGGGGACATTTTCTGCTGGAAGGCGAAAAAGGCGCTATTGACGTGTTCTTTACGTTAACCCCCGAAAACCCGGCCCTGATTCAGCAACTCGATTTTCGGGAAGTAGGTAAATAAAATGGGTCATTTCTGGCTGATAAGCGCGGGTTTCCACCCGCGTTACCAGAAGTGACGATGAATGACGTGCAGCAAATGACCAATAATGACAATCGTATGAGGCAGACATCCATATCGACCGCTACGGAACAGGATGTTCCGGCGCTGAATCGCCTGGTCAACAGTGCTTATCGGGGCGAAAGCTCCCGGAAAGGCTGGACCACCGAAGCGGATCTGCTGGGCGGTATCCGAACCGATGAAGACGCCCTCCGGACGATGCTTCGCAATCCCTCGGCCAGGATTCTCAAATATGAGGAAGCGGATCAATTGATTGGGTGCGTGTATCTGGAAACGAAAGGGCATGACCTGTACCTGGGCATGCTGACCGTATCGCCCGAGGCACAGGCCAACGGCATCGGTAAACAACTGCTGGCGGCTGCCGAACAGATTGCGGTTGAAGAGGGCTGCCAGGCCATCACCATGACGGTGATC
Organism: Spirosoma koreense; assembly: GCF_054777875.1. NCBI lineage: Bacteria > Pseudomonadati > Bacteroidota > Cytophagia > Cytophagales > Cytophagaceae > Spirosoma > Spirosoma koreense. The sequence continues at coordinate 297,639 of NZ_BAAHAC010000005.1, forward strand.
ACAATTCGCCACGAATTAATTGCCTGGTACGAACGACGCGGATATCGACCCACAGGCGAGACGCAGCCCTTTCCAAACGACCCACGGTTTGGGTTCCCGAAACAGCCACTGGCGTTTATCGTGATGGCGAAAACCCTCTAACGGGCTGGTGGCGAATCGGTTTGTGTAGCCTGATTGAGGTTTGCTGGTAACTGTAGCCTCAGTCTAGCCGTGAAGAATTAAAAACCAGTCACTGAATCCGTGACGAACCGGTCAATAGAATCGTTCGGGTAAAAAGTGAGTGTTGTCTGGTTTTGACAAATATGCGCTTTTGTGTTTGCCGATTTAACTGCTAATTTCACCACCATAAAACGAAACACGATCTTTCAAACTATATGTCAGCTTCCAAACGCGTCCTGATTGCCGAAGATAGCTCTGTTATCCAGAATCTGGCCCGCAAAATTCTTGAGTTCCAAAACTACGACATCACGGCCGTGAAAAACGGAGAACAGGTTCTGCAGATTCTCGAAAAAGAAGATTTCAGCATTCTGCTGTTAGACATCAACATGCCGCTGATGGACGGTATGGAGTGCGTTCGGCGGGTTCGGGCTTTACCTGACAAAGACAAAGCCGGTGTACCCATCGTTGCTATTACGGGCAACGCCAAGAATTATACCGAAGAAGAATTCAAAACCGCTGGTTTCAACGATGTGCTGGTGAAACCGCTCAACTTCGACCGGTTGGTTGAAGTTGTCAATCAACTTACTGATAAATAAAGAGTAACTACGTGAACGAGTGAGCCATACAGGCTATTCACTCGTTCACCGCTCCGGCGGCCTGGTCCTATTACTCTTTCGTCTTTATGCTTGTCACCCTGTTAGGTACGGGAACATCGTCGGGCGTACCGCTGATCGGGTGCACGTGTGAGGTATGCCGCTCCGTCGATTTTCGGGATAAACGGCTGCGGTCGTCGGTCCATATCGCCGTAAACGGTCGTAGCCTGGTGATTGATACGGGCCCCGATTTTCGTCAGCAGGTGCTGCGGCTCAACCTCCTCCAGCTCGACGCAGTCCTGTTTACCCACGAACATAAAGACCACACCGCTGGTCTCGACGAAGTCAGGGCGTATAATTTCCGGTCGGGAAACGATATGCCTGTATACGGTCGACCGTCGGTGCTGGCGCAGCTGCAGCGGGAGTTCGCCTACATTTTTGCTGAACATAAATACCCCGGCACGCCCCGCGTCCGGCTTTACGAAATCGCCAACGAACCGTTCGATGTACTGGGCGTGCCCGTGATTCCCATTGAAGTCATGCACCACAAATTACCGGTATATGGATACCGGATTGGTGATTTTACGTACCTCACCGACCTTAATTACATTTCCGACGAAGAGCTGGAAAAGGTCTACGGAACTAAAATTCTGGTGCTCGACGCCCTTCAGCGCCAGGCGCACATCTCGCACTTTACCCTCGATCAGGCGGTGGCACTGGCGCAGCGGATTGGCGCCGAGCGGACTTATTTTACCCACATCAGCCACAAACTGGGTCTGCACCATGACGTTGAAAAAGAGCTTCCACCCAACATCCGGCTGGGCTACGATGGCCTTCAGATTAAACTGTAGCGTCGACTGGCCTGGTTGGGCTGGATAAAGCCTTTTATAAACCCGATCAGGACGGTCGACGCTACAAACCAATTCCATCCACGCATCGTTACTCGTACAGAAACACAACCGTACGATGCCAATCTATATTAAGCCCTCCCGCGTATTCTCTGACGAACAGTTGCAGGCGTACAGACAACAGGGGGATGCCGTTGCCGATACGGTAATCGATGCCGTGGTCGCTGCCGCAGGGCCAACGGGTCTGCGGGCATTGATGCGGTGGCTGGCCGATCCGCAGGATGTTTCGGTTGTGGACCAACTGCAACCCGTTCAGGATTTTGTGACCCGGCACGCTCATTTACCCGCCTGGGCCGAGCCCGAAAAAATGCGCCTGGGCATGGCATTTTTCAAGAAGCACGCCCAGCAGATTGGCCTGACCCTTGGGTTTTTCTCGCTACCCTATTCTTATCTGGGTGCCAACGGCGCTCAGGTTCTCTGGCTGACCGAACGAATTAAAAACGATACGACCCGCCGACTGCAGGAAACCGGGGAGTGGATTTTTGCCGTCAACGATCCCAAAGAATGGCTGGCTTCAGCGCCGGGACATACGCCCAAAGCCATCTTCCGGACCCTGAAAATTCGCCTGATTCATGCTGGTGCCCGCTGGTTCGCGCTGCACTCCAATAGGTGGAACAATACGTGGGGATATCCGGTCAATCAGGAAGACATGGCGGGAACAAACCTGACATTTTCGTATGTCGTTTTGCTAGGTCTTCGCAAAACGGGGGTAGCGGTCAGCGAGCAGGAGGAGGAAGCTTACCTGCATCACATCAATGTGATCGACTACCTGAACGGGGTTGCTGAAGAACTCCTGCCGCAGAACCTGCGTGAGGCCTACAACCTGAGTCAGGCCATTGCCCGGCGGCAGTTTGCGCCTTCGGAAGCAGGCGTTGGGCTTACCCGCTCGTTGCTGGACGCCATCGCGAAGCAACTCCTTGCGGCAGGTGATCGGAATTCGGAGCAGAATCGGCCCGAATTCCTGCGGAACCTCGTAGCGGCTGAAATGCGTTTCTTCATCGGCGACCGCTACGCCGACTGGCTTGGTATTCCGGCGGTGCCCGTTGAAAAACGATTGGCTAAACTCCTGAATCGCCTGCCTGGCTTCTCGACCTTGACCACCCCGACCCGGCTGGAAGCCCCGGCTAAGTAAGAAGTGGTGGATGACGGATTAATTACCCCGGAGGTAAGTCTGGGGAACTTGTATATGATTTATCAGTTAGAGCCTATTGCTGCACTGGCTACCGCGCCGGGCATTGGGGCTATTGCCGTTCTGCGTGTATCAGGTGAAGGAGCCATCGACATCGTCGACCGCGTTTTTTACGGAAAAAATCTGGCTCAGCAGCCCTCACATACCGCTCATTTCGGCACCCTACGGAGGTCGGATGGTAGTATCATCGACGAAGTGCTGGTAACGGTGTTTCGGGCGCCGAAGTCGTTTACCAAAGAAGATGTCGTCGAGATTTCGTGTCATGGTTCGGAGTTCATCATTCAGCAGATTCTGCATCGATTAACGGCAGAGGGCGCTCGACTGGCCCGACCCGGTGAGTTTACGCAACGGGCTTTTCTGAATGGCCAGTTCGATCTGGTACAGGCCGAAGCTGTGGCCGATCTGATCGCGTCCGATTCAGACGCCAGTCACCGGGCCGCCCTGACGCAACTGCGGGGTGGTTTCTCGAAGCAGTTGAAGGCGCTTCGGCAGCAACTGATCGATTTTGTGGCGCTGGTAGAATTGGAACTGGATTTTGGGGAAGAAGATGTCGAGTTTGCGCACCGCGAACAACTTCGTCGGCTGATGCTCGACATTCGCCGGGTGCTGCATCCGCTGATCGACTCCTTCTCAACGGGGAATGCAATCAAAAACGGCGTGCCGACGGTTATCGTTGGCAAGCCCAACGCTGGTAAATCGACGCTGCTGAATGCGTTGTTGAATGAGGAAAAAGCCATTGTTTCGGATATTCCCGGAACCACCCGCGATGTTATCGAGGACGAACTGTTTATCGACGGCATCCGCTTCCGGCTGATCGACACGGCGGGCTTACGGCAGGCTACCGATCAGATCGAAGCGATCGGAATCGAGCGAACTCAGCAAAAAATGCGGGATGCCGCCCTGGTCGTTTACCTCTTCGATGGCAAAGCCGTTCTGGTCGATGAGTTAGCTACTGCCGTGGGCGAGGTCCGGGCATCGGGCAAACCCTATCTGCTGGTTGGCAACAAACTGGATGCGCTGACCGACGCTCGTCGTCAGTCGCTGGAAGCTGTGGCGGACGAAAAAGTTGTCTGGATCTCCGCTGCTCAGCAAACGAACCTGGACGAACTGAAAGCGGCCCTGTCGAAACGGGTTCGAACCGATGCCGCCGTGCAGACCGGTAGCGCCGTCGTGACCAACACCCGGCACTATCAGCACCTTACCGGCACCGATGAGGCTTTGGCCCGAGCCATTTCGGGCCTTGATTCAGGAGTCACTCCCGACTGGCTGGCTATGGATCTGCGTGTGGCTCTGCAACACCTGGGCGAATTGACGGGCGAAATAACCACCGATGATCTGCTCGACTCGATTTTTAGTAAATTCTGTATCGGAAAGTAAGCGTACTGAATAAGCATATTATATTATAGCAATAAATCGTGCTAAGTGCCCTTTAAATGGACTTTCAACAGCTGTTAGCTACCGTTTTTGTAAGTTTTGATATTTGCTAATTCAGTATGTATTTGTACCTTCGTTGTACCTCAGTGACGGGCTTTTATTATGAGCTCGTTTTTTGGTGAAATTATGCAACATACAGCACCATAAGGAAACATACTGAAACATGTAGCTATGAGTTCGAACATTCGGGTAAAGCGAATTTGTGAGCAGTGCGGAAATGAGTTTGAGGCACGGACGACAGTAACAAAAACCTGTAGTGACGCATGTGCTAAACGAGCCTATAAAGCTCGCCAGCGAGCTGCGAAAGTTGCTATAAGTCATGAACAAACCAGACAGATTATTGCAAAGCCAATTCAGGATATTCGCGCTAAAGAGACGTTGAATATTGCTGATGCCAGCAAGTTACTAGGGGTTAGCCGTTGGACAATTTGGCGGGCAATAGGAGCGGGACGTTTAAGCGCCATTAAACTGGGTAGAAGGACGCTCATACGTCGCTCAGATGTAGACCGCCTATTTGAACCAACGACTGTGACCAACTCTGTGCAGGTTTTGATTCCGCTGATCGACTGCTACACGCTCAAAGAAGTGCGGCAGAAATATGTCATTTCGGATAAGGCTCTTTATGACCTTATACGACGTAACAACATACCACGTCAATATAGCGGGATCTATGCTTATGTTCCTAAAGTGCGGATTGATGAATTACTCTCTACTCAACAACCATGATAAAAGTCCATTTGCGTAAAAAGCCGATCAGTAACGGACGCACAAGTTTATATTTAGATTACTATCCGGCGATTCCACACCCAGATACAGGTAAATCTACTCGGCGTGAGTTTTTAGGTATTTATCTATTTAATCGACCTAAGACCCCCGCGGATAAAGAACAGAATGCAGAAGCATTAGCCCTGGCCGAAACTATTCGGGCCAAACGGCAGATCGATGTGCAAATGGGGGCTTATGGCTTTATTTCCAGACGGCAACGTATGGCCTGCTTTGTCGAGTACTTCGGTCAACTTACCGCCAAGCGAAAGGGGAGTAATGCTGATAACTGGACCAGCGCCTTATATTATCTGAAAGACTTCACTGGCGGTACGCTACGATTTTCAGACCTGACACTTTATAAATGCGAAGCCTTCAAAGACTTTTTACTAGTCGCGCCTAGCCGTCGGAATGGGGATGCACTGGCTACTAATTCAGCTGTCGGATACTTCAGCAAATTCAAAGCTGCCTTGAAACAGGCTTACAAAGATGGACTGTTGCAGACGGACCTGAGCGGTAGGGTTGAGGGAATAAAACCTGACGAAACCCATCGCGAGTACTTGACTTTTGAAGAGTTGCAGGCTTTGGCCCGTACTGACTGTTCTGCCATGCCTCAGCTAAAGCAAGCAGGCTTATTTTCAGCCCTGACGGGTTTACGCTATTCGGATATTGAAGCGATTACCTGGGGGCAGATTCGCCATGATACAGCGAATGGGTATGTCATTCATTTTACCCAGCAGAAAACTAAAGGGGTTGAGATAATGCCTATTCCAGAGCAAGCGGTAATGATTCTAGGAGAGCGGTTAGGGGATAGTCAGCCTATTTTACCGGGTTTAGAATATTCGGCAACGCTTAACAAAGTGCTTCGTAGATGGGCCACTGATGCTGGTATAACTGGTAAGCATCTGTCGTTTCACTGCTTTCGGCACACTTACGCTACGCTGCAATTATCGCTTGGGACAGATATTTATACGGTTTCTAAAATGCTAGGCCACAGGGAACTGAAAACAACGCAGATCTACGGTAAAATCATAGATAAGGCGAAGCGCGCTGCCGCGGACAAAATCAAAATTAACTTTTAATAGACGTTCTCCAATATAGTAATGACGCCTGAACTGACTAAGCTTCAAGAATTGTTCCTCAAAATTTTAAAAGGGGGTAATGTTGAAAAAATACGGACTGAGTTGGATCCCATTTTTTGGTCATCGAAAGGTCTAGCAGTGATTGATTTATTCAAAGAATGGGTTGAGAAAGGAAAAAAAGAAATTGATGAACAAGAATCTATTTGGAGTCAAAACCAGCCCCATGATGTAAATATGCCTATAGTATTTCACTATCCTTTAAGTCAGATTTTTGAGATAATCAGTATTCATGAAAGGGATACTATGACAAAGAAGGCATTTGATGATTTTTATAATAACTTTTATAAGGCTATACAACTTTTACTCGAGGCAAAACGTAATCAGATACTTTTTGGCAAGCCTACTATACCATTAGTTAAAAAAGAGATTCTAGAATCAAATGCAGTATCACAAGCCATTTTCGATTCTCAAGTGAATGACAAAATCCTTATAATTACGTACGGCGACCCAAGTGCTTTGCCTCAGCATTATAATAATAAAGAATTGACTGAAAATTCAGCTGCTCCTAATGAGACCTTTGCTGATCTTTTTAATAGCCCAGAAGAACTAACCAAATATGTAAATATATTGAGAGAGTTCAGGCCTAATAAGCCGGTTATAAATGACAATAACAAATGGCTTGGTGGTCGACAGGATAAAAGTAAAATGATTCTTATTGGATGGTTAGATCGTTTACAATACCGTGATAAAATCCCAAGGCAGCTGGATAGAAAGAGGCTAGTATTAATGCTAGAAAACTTCTTTCAAGGACTAAAATTCGGGGAAAAATTACGATATTTTTACAATCCTGTAAATCACGATATAAAAGAAAAGTTCGAGAAGCTAATTCCTTAATAGGAGTTTGGGGATGTATATTTAGTGATAAGTCTCGATCCGTTGCCACATAATTTAACTGTTGGTCAAATAGAGCCAAGCCACCAAAGAAGATACGGTGTAATCGTAATCTTTGACAGTGCGCTGAAAGGTCCAGCTAATGCTCCTTTCAACGACCCAGCGCTCGGCTATGGGCACCAAACCACGGCTTAAGGCTGGCCGGGATGCTTTCTCAAAGGTTAATACACCACTGAGCTAATTCGTTCGCGAAAACTTAGTTGTAACTCTGATCACTGAAGACTTTTTCTAGCTGTTCGCCGCCCCGCCACAAGATGTCTGTTACCAACGGCATTGACAAGTTTCCATCAGTTCAGTTACCAGCATCTACGTCAGCTACCCACAGCACTCCCTGCGTATTAAAGACAAAGGTATGCATACGGCCATTCACAAGTTTGTGTACATCATTGGCCTGAAACTCACAGACCATCAAAGCTAGTTTAACAGGTTGCTTATCAATACATAGCAGCGATGGTAACGGCATACGTCTCACTTGTTGGCTGTCCAGTTAATTAAAGTCGGCATTGATGTGCTGGAAGAGGTCGACTTTTCTACTGGTCAAAGTAATAGTAGACTGCTTACCAATGCGGCCATCTAGGCGGCAGGTTGCGCCATTGATAGCTAATACGGAGTAACCATAAAATCGCGTCTATGAGCTGGCATAATCGTGCTTACCCTTGCGTTCAATCTGGATGGACGGTGTCATTGAAAAAAGCGAAATTGCTGCCCACTGGTAATGGGTCAGTGGTTGCCCATGACCAGCTTCTGGCTATCCCTTCACTCTAATAGTGCATTAGGTGTACTAAGTGCGTATAGTGCATTTTTGCACTATACGCAATACTGAGTTACACATCTTTGCTCCATGTTTCATAAAAATATTGAACATGGAAAACGAAATCATTTTAGTGCCACGTGACCAGTTAAAAGCATTGGTGTATGATGCTTGTATTAACGCGTTGAAGTCTCTGCCATTGTCTACCCTATCCAAATCGGAAATAGATAAATGGATGACAATTGAAGAACTGAGTGAGTATCTACCTGGTAAGCCCGCTGTAACGACACTGTATGGTAAGGTGCAGCGTCGTGAAATACCTTTCAAACGCCTGGGTCGTCGATTGGCTTTTCGTCAGTCAGAAATAGATCAATATTTAAACGGGCAGGCTTGTATGTCTCACAGCGAGATCAATGCTATAGCAGATCGATATGTAGCTACTAAGAAAGGGAGGGGTAAGCAATGACACATGAAGTATCCGGTCAATTGGGTCTAGGAAAAGATGGTTTACAGCAAAGTAAAATTACGCTCAAAGGACTCGTTAATGAATTTCAACGACAGGATGTAACTATAAAACAGCAACCAGAGTATATCGGAGCGTTTATTGGACAGACAAGTAACGATTGGATGGCGAGAGCAAAGAGTCTACCTGATCTAAAAAAACTCTTTGGGTCCCTTTGGATTGAAGGTGAAATCTGTATTCTATTTGCCAGCTCCAACCAGGGTAAATCCATTCTGGCTGTGCAAATTGCACAAAGTATCAGTTCAGGCATACCTCTGCCGGAGTTCGTGCTGGAGTCCCTCGCTCAGTTGGTCATTTACTTCGACTTCGAGATGTCAACCCGGCAGTTTCTTATCCGATACTGCAAAGAGGGAGGTGAGCCTTACCAATGGAGCGATAACTTCAGTCGGTACGAATTAAATCCTGATGTGGAAACGCCTGCTAAATTCGCCTGTTTCGAAGATTATTTGGTCGATTCTATTGAAGAGGTCATTATGCGTACGGGTGCTAAGGTGTTGATCATTGATAACCTGACTTATCTGTCAAGCGACACAGAGACCGCTAAGAATGCAGCTCCCCTGATGAAGCGGCTGAAGGAGATGAAGACCAGACATAACTTATCGGTTCTGATTCTGGCACATACCCCTAAGCGGGACGGTTCCAGACCCATTACGCAGAGCGATCTTCAGGGGAGTTCCAGACTGATGCAGTTTTGTGATAGCAGCTTCGCCATCGGTGCCAGCACTCAGGGAAGCCATATTAAGTACCTCAAACAAATTAAGGTGCGCAGTACTGCTTATGAATACGATGCTGAAAATGTGGTCGTTTGCCAGATCTGTAAGGACGGTAACTTGCTACAACTGAAAGCCATTGGTTACAGCACCGAGCAAGAACACCTAAAGATTGCAAAGGAGAATAATAAGGCAGAACTAATCGCACAAGCCAAAGAACTTAATTCTCTGGGAAAGACGCAACGCGAAACTGCTGAGATCATGGGCGTATCCCCCGCGACAGTCAATCGACTGCTTAAAGTATCAGCAATTACCTGATGGTTGTTTCAGTGTTACACTTGTTTCTGCTAGAAACAAGAGAAACACTGAAACAACAGAGCCCATCTCACGGCTATTCTTATCGTTCTGCCGTCATCACGAACACCATTCAACAGAGCTACCCTGTCAGCCTGTGCAGGCTGGTCAGGAAATGACTTTGTCAGATGTGTTTATCGAAACAATGGCCACAGTAAAACTTATGGTGGCGTCACTGTCAATTCTTTTAAACTTTATGCAACCCATGATTACCGAGCCCCTACAGGACTCCTATATGAAACCGCGTTTTTGGGACCAGCCGGCCAGTCTAATTAAATCTGAACACCTGGAACGGTCGTTAAACAACTACGACAAAAACAATCTTTTTCTTTTTTTGAAGCAGCACTTTGGGGAGACAACGGCTTTTCAATTAATGAGCCAGTACCAAATAGGCACAACTCTCGGCTGGTCAGGGGGGAGTGTTTTTTGGCAGATCAATGCCCGGGGCGAAATACGGTCAGGTAAGATTGTTTTGCTGGATGCCGCAACTGGTAAACTTAATCAGGAACCAGCATACCGGCCAGTATTAGCACACCAAGCTCTAAAATTGTCTAATTACATACTCAAGCCTTGTCTATTTGGTGAACATCAATTGAGCATCAGACCCAGGGCTACCGTAGGCATCGTTGATAAAGAAGTGAGCGCGCTCATAGCCACCGCCTTCTATCCTGAATGTATTTGGCTGGCTGCTGATGATACAAATTTGATCGGTCTGGACTATTGGCAAGCCCTAGCCAAGCGGAATGCAGTTCTGTACCCAAGTTTATCCAAAGATGGCAGCACTTTCAAAAAATGGAGTCGTAAGGCGAATGACTTTCAAAAATATTTGAATTGCCAAGCCCGGATTTCACGCTATTTAGAAGACAATGCTTCGGAGGATGAACGAGCGGCAGGAATGGATGTATCGGACTTCCTTCTACGACCTGCCCATCCAACTGATGTTGATCTGGCGAAAGGGGATAACGGCAACCAAGTTCAGCCCAACGATATACTTGAGGTCACGTCATCTGGATCGATACATTAACCCTTAACTGCAATATCAACATGCTGAAAGAAGACGTATTTCTCAACGTCCTACTTGCTGGAACAACAGTCGATATGCCTCGGGTTTATGCGTTCTTTTATGAAGAACCAAAAAAAGCGACAATAGTCTTCCTGAAAGGAACGTTTAGAGCCGATGACGATCTGAAGTACTTTGATACGATTCTACGGATGTACTTAAGAAATAAAGCATTACCTGATGTTCTTATTGAACATGTAAGCCTATTTCTGAAGTTTGGGCCACCAGATGCCTCTCTGATACTGCGAGAATATTTGGAAAGACTTGAACAGTATTTGCTAGGAGAACAATGGTATGAGTTGATAGGTCGTTTTAAACCAATTCGCCAAGTAATTCGCAGGATGTTTAGAATCTAAAACATAGTCATATACAGCACCTTTGTGTGCGGCATATCCATAGCCAGCTCGTACTACATCGGTGCTGTATTTTTGCAGATTTAGTAGGTAAACCATTTCGGTCTCACATGTTAATAAGCTAATGTGACTGGCTGCGTTATGAGGATACATTTTGCCTTAGCGAGCCCAATAGTCGGCATATATGGCGCGTTCACTGTTTCGTTAAAGCGCACGGGAAAGATTTAGCAAGTCCCTTTTTGTAAAGAGCCAGTCTAATGAACCGGCTGTTTTAACTACTGTCTTCCAAATATCGTGGGTGGCATGAGGATATTCCGCGTAGCGAAGGGAACCATCCGTTTTTATGAGCACACAAACCTCAATCTGGACAGGAATGCTTTTCCGGGTAGAAGAGGTCGTCGATCTAAGCCTCCAGATGGAGCGGGCTTCTCACTAGTAGCTAATTGAAAGTCTATTCAGAATGGACACGACAGAGTGAGTAATTCAATAATCACTAAGCCGATCCTTATAGTCCGAATAATCGCTATAAATGCTGCAGACGCTAATTGATTATGTTGTGATCTGCTCAAGAGAAGTACGAGATACATTATAGCTAAGACCATCCACCTGGCAACGTGCCACCAGTTCTCTATACCCATAGGCACATTTTACCGCCCAGGTAAGCCAACTACGCTGTTGAGCATTCCTGAACAAGGTCGATAAAAGGCAATTTTTATATATGCTATGGGTTACGGCGTAAATTATATTGTATGCACGCGTGTGCAAATCTACTCTGTAAATCGGCTTTTTGCCTTAAGATAGTACCTATCAATTATGACGCGTCCCTTTGTCTTTCCAATACAATAGCTATGAATTCATAAATTTGGTAAAGAGTATCGTTGCCAACGGACAGACGTTCCCAGGAAATTGTAAAAAAATTATAAAAAAATTTTTCTACTTGGCATTCTGTCTGGGTAGGCGCGACTCAGTACCTACCCCCATATCTACCCCCGGGCATTCGTTGCTACCCCTTCACCCCCTACAAGTAGGTTTAAACTTCTTAGAGTTAACTGGTATCGAGTTAACCCCAGCGGATTAAAGAGTAAAATAACCCTATCAAATCTTCATAGGCTCGTTCCTCGCTGGGAAGGACACAGTCCGTTTGGGTTCAGCATTTCAAACTATTACAACTGCTACAAGGCAACTTGTAGACTAACCCAAATGATTATGGAACACATTCCTGTTCGAATCGATCGATTACCCGTACCTTTTACACCAGTTGTAAAACAGCCATCAAGCAGCCGGGCCTTTATCGAGGCCAATACCCTAACCGCTGCGTTAGATGAAGTCCGTCATCAGCATCTGATCCCGGTCTTTGTCAAGGATAACGAACCTCTGATTAGTCACGGCGACTTTATTGGAGCTACTCTGGATGCCATGAGTGATGTCTTTCGGGGGGAACGCATTCTTCTACCCCAGATTCGCGTGTCCCACCCCATCAAAGGACGTATCCCGGAGGCCAAAGATAAACCGGCTAGCCAACTTCAGGAGTGGGAAAAGACGCTCTACTATGAACGGCTCATCTTTGCCGTCGAAATCGCTTCCATTCAGGACACTATAGGGGACAATACATTATCGCTTACAGTAGGAGGAGTTAAGGCCTATAACCTGGATAACCTGTATCAGAAGAAGGGGGCGGATGAGCACTTCAAGGTATTCATCGGGTTCCAGAATAAGGTCTGCACTAATATGTGTGTCTGGACGGACGGCTACCTGAGTGATCTGAGGGTGAAGAGCCTAGATCAGCTACAGATGGCAATCTACAAGGTGCTCCAGGCTTACGATCAGGACAATTTGCTGCGCCGTATCCGATCCCTGCCCGACTATACACTATCTGAGCAGCAGTTTGCTTTGCTGTTGGGTCGCTGTCGGATGTACCAACACTTACCCACTTCGGCAAAGCGGTATATTCCGCCATTACTGTTTGGAGATACCCAGCTGGGATCAATCTGCAAGGACTACTACCGGGATGATAGTTTCTGTCGTCAGGATGATGGCAGCATCAACTTATGGCGGCTTTATAATCTCTTTACGGGCGTTAACAAGTCGAGCTACATCGATACGTTTTTAGACCGGTCAGTTAACGCGTTGGCGTTTGTCGAGCAGGTACGGGCCGGCTTGACTGGGCAGGGAACAAACTGGTATCTCCAGTAAAGTATTCAGGAAAGGATTTTGGGAGGCAGAAGTCAGTTGACTTCTGCCTCCTTAGACACCGATCTTATTGAAGTTGGTAGCCGCAGCTTTTTAAAAATACTGGTTTATTCGCCATTGGAAGGTGTACCGTTTCTTTAACGTAAACCACAAACCAGTTTTGTTGACCGACTTTCTGCATTGGCCATATTCCCATCCAATCAATACATTACACGTTTCAATTTACCTGGTCTTGATGGCCCCCAATATCGGCACGATCCTAGCAGGAGGATCAGTATTGCCTCTGCTCGGTTAATAATGGTCACACTTTAGAATGATGCTGCCCAAGCGTATTGGTGTATCTATAATCACTTTGCTCAAGCCTTGCTTGATATTCTGATCGCTTCGGTATTCGGCATGAAACGAGAATAATACGCTTCACTGTAAATAGATTGCAGTATCTTTTTCTTGCTTTGCAACATCATTATATAGTGTCATTCACCTTTTCGAATGATCTACTATATATGTAAAAGCAGTATAGTCTCCACCATTAACCATTGTGAGCTTTCATGAACCACGCACTTTCCTGTCCTCATTGCCAACAACCTATCGATCTGGAAGCCTCTTTTGTCCATCAGGTAGAACAACAACTGGCCCACAAGTATAACCAGCATTATGCCGGCCAGTTGGCGAACCTTAATCGGCAACAGGAAGAGCTTCGTCAACAGAAGCTAGCTATCCAAGCCAAAGAAAGAGACCAACAGGCAGCAATAGAGCAGGCTGTGGCCGCGCAGCTCAAAACGTTGCAGGCCCACGCTTTAAGAAAAGCACAAGCTGAGCAGCAAGCAACGGTACAAACCTTACAGGCTGAATTACGAGACAAATCAGAGACAGTAAAAACACTTCAGCAACAAGAGTTGAACCTGCTGCGTCAACAGCGGGAATTGGAAGAGAAACAGGCTTCCTTGAAGCTCGAAGTTGAAAAACAGCTGCGAGTGGAACGATCTAAGATCGAAGCCAGGGCTGTTCAAAAAGCGCGGGATGAAAATCATCTCAAGGAGGAAGAGCAGCAGGGCTTAATTCGGTCATTGACGGACCAGCTTCATGCAATGGAACGGAAGATCAAACAGGGCTCGCAGCAAACTCAGGGCGAGGTACAGGAAGTTGCGCTGGAAAAGCTTCTGGTGAACACATTTCCCTTCGATCTGATCACGGATGTTGCGAAGGGGGTCAATGGGGCTGACCTGATCCATGATGTCCGAAATGAATTTGGTCGGCTGTGTGGACGAATTATTTACGAAAGTAAACGTACGAAAGCCTTTGGCGGAAACTGGATTGATAAGCTAAAAGCTGATATGCAACGACATAATGGAGATATAGCCGTATTGGTCACTGAAGCCATGCCTGCTGATCTGCCTCACTTCGCTCAGATTGACGGTGTTTGGGTGTGCACCTTCGCGGATGTTCGGGCGCTGGCTACGGTGCTGCGCATGGGCGTGTTGAAGGTATCGGAGGTACGGACGGCCAGCGAAAACAAAGGCGACAAAGTTCAGCGACTTTACGACTACCTGACGGGTAACGAATTCCAGCAGTGCGTTCGGTCTATCGTACGAGCCTTTCAGATGCTTCAGACAGGTCTGGAACAGGAAAAGCGTGCAATGAAACAGATCTGGAGCCGACGGGAAAAGCAGATCGAAGCCGTCATAGATAGTACAACTTGTATGGTAGGCGCCATTGGTGGCATAGCTGAAGGAGTAATCCTATCGCTGCCCGAACTGGAATTTACTGCTGATGACGAAATTGTTGTGGTGAATTAGAAGCATAATCATTCCATTCTCTTTCCGATTCTACCGTTACAAAATGTCAATTAACTGAATCGTATACTCAGGAATCGCATTAAATAAATTTATTCACTCTTAAACGTCTTTTCATGTTCGCAAACCTACTTTCCTGGCACCTCGCCCAACTTAACGCTAATTATCCGGCCCAGAATCAAGTCTTCGTTTATAAAGGCTTACCTGTATCGTTCATTCAGGCAGTTGCCGCTACGTTCTCCATGGTGGACGAACAGTCCATTACTGACGCTGGTCAGATAGATCTGGACTATATTGACCAGGCCATTCTGGACTATGCAGGCATTTTACGGAAACCGGCGACTATCAACCGGATTATGCTCTATGAGGAATTTCTTAAGCTTTCACAGGAGGTCCGCAACCTGAATCGCTTGGGCTGTCAGTTCGTTGTTTTCGATAACCCATTCTATCGTCAGGTACCAAACCAGTCGACGCATAGCTTTGTGGATATTGAATGGCATATTGAGCAGAACCGGCGGTTTGAAGACGACGACGTATTTTCGTCATTTTATGCAGATTGTGTCCGGCTAAACAACAAAGAATACGTAAAGTACCTGGAAAATGAAGCGACGACTTCATCGAATGTAACGCGTCGATCGTTTTTCGCCGGGATCGATGCGCTGCCCAACGTATTACCGGTTTCACAGGAGGCCACACCTGCTAAAACAATTCAGTTCAACTCATCAGACAATATCTACCAAGATTTCAAATGGCAGTTATTTGTTGGTGAGTCGCTGGAACAGCCGGTTCAGGTGCTCGTTGATGAAAGCAGTATTCGAACTTCGGGTGAGAAGCGTGAGCTGGCTATTCTGAATTTCATATTAATGCAGGCTGACGTCTCGTATCAGTTCTACGTTCGTAAGGCCGAGCGGGACACTTATTTTCGGCCTGAGCTGTTGACCACGCTACAAAAGCACTGGCGTACCGAATCGGATCCGAAGCCTTCATTTCGTACGCTAAAAATTTACGCTGATCCTGCTATTAGTAACGAGCTTGTTGAAGTTTCTCAAGGTGCCGTTGTTGAGCAGGTTGTTCGCCAATCGGAGGCTGCCCAGGCCAAACGCGTCTACGAGGACATATTCCTAACTTCTCCGACCGGCGCAGGAAAATCAGTCCTGTTTCAGGTACCCGCTATGTACCTCGCTGAACGGTATGAATTGATGACCATTGTCGTAGCACCATTGAAAGCACTTATGTACGACCAGGTCGAAGCGCTCAGCCGTGACCGGGATTATCATCAGGCGGCCTACATTAATTCGGATATAACGCTTATCGAGCGTCAGGAGATTATTGATAAAATCGCCCAGAAAGAAATTTCCGTGCTGTATTTATCACCCGAACTTTTACTCTCTTATGATATCCGCACCTTTATCGGTGGGCGTCAGCTGGGCTTATTCGTTGTTGATGAAGCTCACTTAGTTACTACCTGGGGTCGTGATTTCCGGGTTGACTATTGGTTCATGGGGAACTACATCCGAAAAATTCGCAAGTATTATGACTACCGCTTTCCAGTAATGGCACTGACTGCAACAGCTGTTCACGATGGACCGAATGATCTGGTTTACCAGACGATTTCGAGCCTAAACATGCAGAATCCGACGAAATACATTGGTAATGTCAAACGTCCTGAAATTACGTTTAGCATCGATCGGCTGCCTATAACCTCTGGAAATCATGAGTTGATTAAGCTGGATCAAACTGCCCGGCATATTGAAGCAATGGTCGCTAGTTCGACAAAAGCGATTGTTTATTTTCCATGGGTCCGTCAGATAAAAGATGTACTGGCCAAGTTGAATCCAGCCACCCGCACTCAGGTTGCGGCCTATTACAGTAGTGTAGCACAAAACGAACGGGAACGGACGGTGCAGGGCTTTAAAACCGGCGTAATAAAGGTTGTCCTGGCGACAAAAGCCTTTGGTATGGGCGTAGATATTGCTGATATCGTTGAGGTGTATCACCACGCCCCTTCTGGCAATCTCGCTGATTATGTTCAGGAGATTGGTCGGCTGGCACGACAGAAAGATCTGGAAGGCGTTGCGAGCATGGATTTTAATGAGCGTGATCTGAAATTCATAAAAAACTTATTTGGCCTGTCGTCCCTCAAACAGTACCAGGTTGGCTTAGTGCTTAAGAAATTATGGAATGTGTACCGGCTCAAAAATAAACGGAATTTTCTGGTATCGGTCGATGATTTCAACTACATTTTTCCGAATGAAGATGACCCGGAGCAAAAAGTAAAAAGTGCGCTGCTCGTTCTGGAAAAGGATTTCCTGGCCCGCTTCGGCTATAACGTGCTCATTGTCCGTCCCAAAGCTCTCTTCTCAACGGTCTACGCTAAAGTAGCTGGCGAGGAGGCTGAGGCTTTTGAAACTCGTTTTGGACAGTTTGTTCAACGGATCGATCGACAACAGGGAAATCTACCCGGGGTCATTCCACTTGCGGGTTCAGTCGGTGGATATATTATTCCCAGAGCCGACGAGGGCGTCTGTTATCGGATTGAATTGGATAGGCTTTGGGAAGATCACCTGCCTAATGAAAGCTTTCCGATGATTAAGCAGGAGTTCTTTGCCGGTACGCTGTTCCCTAAATTTGGCTTTACGTCGGTTCGTCCCAGGCTGCAGTACAACCTGACGCTAGAAGCAGGCTGGAAGGAAACGTTCGATGTGTTAACCAATCGGATTAACCAGTTAGAACGCGTGCTATATAGCCTCTCCGGTTTTTTCAGCAAGGATACACTGGAAGCAAAGTTGAATGCCGAGTTTGCGGATGAGACAATCGCTCAGAAAGCAGCGAACTTGTTAACAACATTGTATAGTGAACGAACCGATTTCGGACGCAATGGCAATACAATTGTGACCGGAACGAATTTCATTCAGGCGCGCAGAAATCAGACGACAGGCCATGATGAATTCCGGATTATTGACAATGGATTAACACGAGTAAAAAATGCCACCCGTCAGAAATTCCAGACCTTATTTGGTGGGCTGCCCGATACAGCCATGAATTTGCAGCACTATATCGCGGCTGATCCAGCCAAAAATCGGGAGACACTTAAGCTGGCTTATATGCTGGAAATGTTTGAGTTGGCAACATATGAGCTTTTGGGTGGTGAGCTTCCACAGATATTTATTAGGATTAACGATCCACTGAAGATTGAACGCTTTGCGACCTCGACTTATAAAAACAGTGTAGTCGAAGATGTTCACCAGCGCCACGAGAATTCGGTAGCCCTGCTTGACCGATTTTTTAAGATGGATATGGCTGACGATCAGCGGTGGCAGTTTATAGAAGATTATTTTCTTGGACGAGAAGCCGAAGAACTTGCTGCCGTTGCGGATTAACTCCATTCAAAAACTGTATTTTTGACAACATATCCTTTTCATAAACTATGCTTACCGGCGAACTGCGCTCCAATATTGATAAAGTCTGGAATGCCTTCTGGACGGGTGGGTTATCGAACCCGCTGACGGTGATTGAACAAATTACGTATCTGCTATTTATTCGTCGGCTCGACGAGCTTCAAACGGCTAAGGAGCAGCAGGCCAATGACTTGCAGGAACCGATAGAAGAGCCAATTTATGAACCCGACCAGTACGAACTGCGCTGGAGTCATTTCAAAGATACCGATCCTGAAACTCGTTTCCGGCTTTTCACCATGCCCGATGGCGTATTCGACTTCATTCGAAATTTAGGTACCGATAGCACTGGGGCTCGGTCGGCTTTTGGGCGGTACATGAAGGGCGCTACGTTTATGATTCCGACGGCCCGGCTGCTGGATCAGGTGGTTAGTTTGCTCGACAATGTGCAGATGCGCGACCGCGATACCAAAGGCGATGTGTATGAGTACTTGCTGTCGAAAATTGCCACGGCTGGCCAGAACGGGCAGTTCCGTACGCCCCGTCACATCATCAAAATGATGGTGGCCATGCTGGCTCCCGGCCCGGACGATATCGTATGTGATCCGTCGGCAGGTTCGGCGGGATTTCTGGTGGCAGCTGGCGAATACGTAGCCGAACATCACCGCCAGGCACTTTTTAAACCAGCTGCCCAGCAGCATTATCGCCGTCGGCTATTGATGGGTATGGAATTCGACCCGACCATGATCCGGATTGGGGCGATGAATCTGCTCCTGCATGGCATCGAACCCGAACGGCTAGCCGATGTGGACGCCCTCAGCAAGAATAACGAACGGTTTGACGATGAAGCCACCATCGTGCTGGCCAATCCACCGTTTAAAGGATCGCTGGATGCTGACCACGTTATGCCAGACCTCATCCGAACTGTATCGACCAAGAAAACCGAGCTGCTGTTTCTGGCGCTTATTTTGCGTGGACTGCGTACGGGTGGCCGGGCGGCTGTGATCGTGCCCGATGGGGTCTTGTTTGGCAGCAGTAAAGCCCACCAGCAGCTTCGGCGCGAACTGGTTGAGAAACACCGATTGCAGGCCGTGATTTCCATGCCCAGTGGTGTGTTCAAGCCTTATGCCGGCGTAAGCACCGCCGTGCTGGTATTCACCAAAACCGGAACGGGTGGAACGGATAAGGTATGGTTTTACGACATGCGGGCGGATGGGTATAGCCTGGACGACAAACGCACACCTACCGGTCCCGATTTCGAGCGGTTTGCCGACCTGGAACTGCTCATTGAGCAGCACGCTACCTCACCGATTCACACGACTGACATTCCTGACATCGTAAGCCGCTGGAGGAATCTGGACCGTAACGACGGACCGGGCGAGACAAATCGGAAACGGACCGATCAGAGTTTTCTGGTACCCGTCGACGACATCCGGGCCAACGCCTACGACCTGAGCATCAACCGCTATAAGGAAGTGGTTTATGAGCAGAAAGAATATGATACGCCCGAAATCATCATCGGCCAGATTAAAGGACTGGATGCGGAGCGGCAGACCCTACTGGCTGAACTGGAAGGAATGCTTTTAGCTGAACCTGCTGATCATACGGCAGCATAAATACGAACAATGAGGTTTTTTAACTTTAATAGAATGTATGAATTCTTCATCACAAAATTCTCTTGATACTTCCTATGAGTACCTGGACTTGCATGCTGATTCATGCGTAGAAACCTTATTGAATCAAATCAAGTCAGATCTGGAAAGTATTAATCAACATATAGATGGTGATGATGAAGGCCCACTAGAAAACTGCTGGGACGAAATTTGTGCGCAGCGGCAGGGAGAAGAATTTTATTCCTGGGAATTTTATGAAATGACTATTGAGGGTGTCATTGAAGGATGCTTTGAGTCGCTCAGCCATCAAGAGCAGCTGTTTGTCAACTTTGCTGCAGTACAAGCGTCTAATACTATTGATGAGCTTGACTATGAAAGCATTAATATGGACGAGATTAGTACTTTCTTAATGCATAAGATACTGCAAATTGCGCTGAATGACACTAATCCGCGCGTTCAGGCTTATTTAGATCCGTATAGTGAGGATCACGAAAGCAATCAACATAATCTCGATGAGTATGTATTGCTGCGTATTGATCCAGCCCGACGCAGTGACTTTCTTGCCGCACTCAGTTTGTTTGGCTTTGTGGAAAACATTGAAATCGACGCACAGGCGGAACCATATTTCACGGACCTGCTTGATAACCTGGATGTATCAAACAGGTAGCACGTTTCTCTAGCCAGAGGTTGGATAAACCTAAAACGGATCATTGATCAAGCCCACCTAGCCCCATGATCAAACGAGCATAACCCCCTGATAAATTATTCAGTCAGAAATTTTTCCTCGACATAGGTAATGTACCATTCAGGAACGTCATCGGCGGTTACCATGAGATCGGTGCCGTTTTTGCGGGCCACTTCAATACTGGTCACTTCGATATCATCTACCTTCGTCTTGTTTTGGCCGTCTGTAGAATTGTCGAAGAGATAGGCTTCGTCGGCCAGCCGGAGTGCCCCAGCCAGGTTATCCAGTGAACCTAAATAGCGACTGCGGATTTTCGCTTCATCGACTGGATGCCCACCCAGCGCCACGCGGTTTTTAACCCGCGCTACGTTGATATCCGGATCGCGGGTGGTAATATAATACAGGCGCACGGTGAAGCCCGCGTCTCGGGCCAGCCGCATAATTTCCAGCTTGTCAGGATGCGACATGACGGTTTCGAAGGCGAACGATTGCTGGGTTCGGATGAGAGCGTATCGGATAAAGTCGATGATGAGAGCCGCCAGGTACGAATCCGGTTCCAGCAGGACGGCTTTGATGATGATGCTACCGCGAACCAGTTTGACGTATTCCAGCAAATCATCTACGCTGATTTGTTTTACCTGGCAGATCTTGACGGTCAGGGTGGATTCCATCACAAACTGATTCCAGTCGGTCAGGGAGAGCGACTGAAGCCGATAGGCCCGCAAATCGCAGAAGGGTTTCGTCCGTAGCTGCTGCTCCAGATCATCGGCGTTGAGGTAATACGTACCGGTTGGGTAAGGATACGGATTCCCTTTCAGGACGTAATTGACAATAGTACTCTTACCGGAGCCATTGGGTCCGGCAAATAAGGTCAGGGTAGGCACGGGGTGTTATTGGATGATCAGCAGCCGCCGGGTAGGCTTCCGCAGAGGTGGCAACTGTTTAATCACGGTCCGGCTATTGCCGGGACCTAATTCGACCAGTTCGTCGCCCTCGGCAACAACAACAGGAAGATCGTTTTCGCGGGCTTCTAAAAAAGCGGCATGAACGGCCTGGGCAGCAACAGAAGCCACCGACAGATCGACGGTTAGTCCTGTTTCCTCTGGAATACTAATCATATGGTGCGACGTGTTCATAAACAAAACCGCTAAAGCTACAGAATAACGCTGAATAAGGCAAGGGCCGTATAATCAATAACAAACCGGATAAGCTTTTGATTCAGAAATGATTGAACGGTTTAATAATCCTGCAAACCTGTAAACCGGTTGTGGACCTGTACAACGGCCCCTTGTCCTTACTCATTAACTGACTATTTTCGCAACGTATGACGCATCAACCCATGACCAAAACTGTTACCCTCGGCGAGATTGTGAAAGTTTCACCAGAAAGCTATAAACCTGATGGTAAGCTGCAATACTACGTTGGCTTAGAGCATATTGAAAAAGATACTGGTAGAATTTCCGCACTGGCGAAAGAGGAATTAAATAATGCGATAAAAAACAAATTTTATGCTGGTGAGATCCTGTATGGTAAACTGCGTCCTTATCTAAATAAAGTGACTTTAGCTGAGCGCAACGGTGTTTGTTCTACAGACATTTTGGTGCTACGTCCAAGTCAAGCTGTTCATGCCCAGTATTTGCTACATTATATGCTCTCCGACAAATTTGTAGAGGATATGTCTGCCAATGTAGCAGGAGCCAATCTGCCAAGAGTTTCAACGAATTATATCTTAAATTATCCGATCCCCCTACCACCGCTCCCCGAACAACGACGGATTGCAGCTCTGCTGGACAAGGCCGACGCGCTCCGTCAGAAAGACCGCCAGCTTCTCGCTCACTACGATAAACTCGCCCAAAGCGTATTTCTGGATCTCTTTGGCGATTTTTCATCCTTCCCAAAAAAGACTGTCGCAGATATTGCTAGCAAAAAAAAATATTCTCTTTCTAGCGGTCCTTTCGGCTCAAGTTTAACGTCGGAACACTATACGAAGGAAGGAATTATTGTCTTAAGAGGCATGAACGTTACTAAAGGTAATCTGATCCTTAAGGATGTAAAATATGTATCTGAGCGCAAAGCAGCATCTCTTGAAAGAAGTGCTGTTTTTCCAGATGATTTGGTAGTTATAGCTGTAGGAAATTCAGGATTTTCTTGTAGAATTCCACACGACGCCCCACAAATGATTATGTCTCAAAATTTCAACAAAGTTACTCCTGATAAAAATATTATAAATCCTCTGTATTTTGAATATTGCTTTAATAGCAATCATGTCCAAAAACAATTACAGAAGGAGATAACAGACACTGTTAGAACCTTCTTAAGTTTAACTAAAATTAAAGAGGTTAATATACCCGTTCCACCGCTGCCCCTCCAAACCCATTTTGCCAATGTGATCGAGCAGATTGAGCGGCAGAAGGCGGTGGTGCGTCAGCAGATGGCGGCCAGTGAGGCCCTGTTTGGGCGGTTGTTGCAGGAGAGTTTCGGGTAGAGCCATAACGTGCCTATAAAACATGATGCTTTATAGGCACGGGATACTATTTATCTTTTTCTGCGTCTGCTTTACCAATAATAGTCTGTACTTTTTCATTCTGGCCAAAGTTGAATGTCAGTCCAACAAACCACTTTGTCCGCGTGTGGTCTACATATGTAAAACTAGTGGCCGGAGCCGTGAGGTAATAGTTGGCCGTATTGTCGTAGCGCGACGAGAGTTCCTTTCGCGTACCCACGGCCGCTCCAACACTGAGTACAAGTCGTTGCTGTCGACCCAGCATCAGGCTTCCACCCGCCAGATAAACAGGCCTACCTTGCGTTGTAACGCCGGCCCCAAGCGATAAACCAGCATTGAGCCCACCTTTAAACCAGGCTGTTCGCCAGTATAGGTGGCCGAGCGTAGCAAGGGCTAGCGTAATCCTGTCGTGTCGTTCGTCGGCTGGGCGCTGACGAATGACACTAACTTCTTTAGTTCCTCCTCCATCAACTGGTAACGTTTGCGTAGTCAATTCGTCGTAAGTAGCTTTCACTTCATCGGCTAACCCCGTCATGATCAAACCAGCACTGAAATCAAATTTAAAGCTGCCCACGACAGATACGTCGTAAAATTGCTTCACCGGAGTGGCGGTCGAGTCAAGCCGGTCGGTCGTAGTCATCGTAAAGCGAAGTAAATCAGCATTACTACGGGGTGCCTCAATCGAACGGGTAATCAGTTCGGCACCCTTCCGAACGCCACCCAGCCGCCCAAGGGTCGTAAAAATCTCTTTGGCAAGCCCTTCGGTCTTTGCGTATGCCGCTAAATCGGACAAATCAGCCCGCTCATCCGAAGAAAGAGGATGTTGGTCAGCAAATAACTTATCAACTTCTGTTTTGATCGCCGTCCGTAACGCAGCATCCCGTGCAAGCAGGGCATCAATTCTCTTTTTGAGAATGTCTTTCGGGGGCAACGTGGTGGAGAGCAGCGAATCGATACGTTTTTTGAGCGTCGCACTTAACGCTGTATTACGGGTTAGCAACGTATCCACTTTTTTAGCAAACTGCTCCTGTGATAACGTATCTTTTTTAAGTTGGGAGCTGATTTCATTCGACAACCGTTTAAGAACGATAGCCAGCATCGTAGCATCAACATAACCTCGATTCTTTAATTCCTGGCTTTGTGCGCTTACCAATGAATCGATTTCGTCAAGCTGCGCATCAGACAAACATTCGAGCTTCTGCATTTTCGTCAGCATCTCATTTAACGAACTGCGTATCGCTAAAATGACCCTAATTTTATCTGCAGAGGACTCCTTCACTATTGAGTCTGCTGCTGTACCTGCCGCTCCAGATTTAAAACTTTCTAAAATACCTTTGGCATCGGCAAGTGCTTTTGCCGGATCAGTATTTAAGGCGACCGTAGCAGCATCAACACTCACTTTATAGCGAAGCGGATTGATGTGATTTAACTGCAATTGCACTTTCTTGCCAGCGCGTGTGTAAGCCCACGTTCGGCCATTCGGTACAGTAAGTGGCATCTGTACTTCTTTGCAAAAATCTAGCACAAATTTCTCATTTCCCGTTTTTTTTTCTGATTTCGTGCCTTCTGGGGCTCTTTCAATTCCAGGTGAATTATCAACAGGTTCATTCAGGCTTATAATCACGTTCTGAGTTTCCCGAGGGGCATCCACGTTTGTTATCGTCAGACTTAGGGGATTGGTGCCCGACGTCCACGGCTGGCTGAATATCAACGATTTTGTTCCGTTACTTCCACTTAATTTCTTCTCGGGTAGTTGCGTACCGCTTAGCCTCAGTTTATCGGCCAGACTGGCCGGTACGTTGTCCAGTTGAAGCAGCACATCGATAGCAACGTTATCTCGGCGTAGTTGCTGAAAGGCTCCTGCTGGAAAAGCAACTGTCGCCGAAATTTTTTTGCCGGGTTCAAAGGCAGTTAACGAGAGTGCTTGCGTAATAGCAACAGGCTTTGGCGATTGCCCAAAGGAGAACAAAGCTGAAAACCATACACTCATGAAAAACAAATAGTTAGCCATTTCGATAAGCTGTAAAAGAGTTAAGCAACCGTTAAATGATGAGCAAAACAAAAATTACCAACAGGCAGTACGTAGGAGTAATCCTTATTGAATCCGATCAGGATTCCAATGACCCGCTTTTGGTCATCTTCTTCCAGAAACACGGCGGCCCCTGAATCCCCTTCATCGGCTAGCCGTTCGGTTTTAATAAGCCCTTTCATGGTTTGCGTAGGAATGCCTGGCACCTGGTATTCGCCTTCCTGATAAGGAGCCACGACTCTAGCTTCCTGATGGTTCGAACGGGCGCCAATCATAAAAACCGTTCGGCCTATATAGGTCTCTCCTGGCTGATTCAGGATATCTGAAAAAGCGCTGTCTGTACCCGTAGGAAAACTGGCTACGGTTGCCGGGTCCGTTAGACGCACCAGGGCAAAATCCTCACTGCTGTTAAAAGCCCCTTCCACTACGTCGCCAATGATGGCTGGACTACCGCCCACGCCGGGCACTGCTGCTGGCAGTCCTGCCGCAGAATGAAAGGATCGCTGACCAGCAGCCAGCAAGTCGGCACACAGCACATGATAGCAAGACAGTACATACTGAAAGTTGGCGTCTTTTAGCCGCAGACCCAGCGTCCCCCATATCGTCTGGTTCGCTCGCCGGATGCTGCCGCCAGGAGCCGTTGGTACGTTTAGCTGGAGTGTAGGTCCCGGATTATAAGCAAACTGGGTGATTCCTACTTCAGCCACATCGGTCGGAATCATGACACTCCGTCCGTCGGGGGTTACGAATGGAATCAGGGCGGGGATCTGACCAACCGTTAAATCCGGCACCTTACGTGTTACCTCAAACAGGGCTGACAATTGTCCGGTTGGCTGCCCCTGCGACTGTTTTGTCTGAAGGGCGATACCGGTTACATTAGGATACATCAGCCGCCAGCCAGCTCCCAACTGCTCAATAGCCGTCTGGATATCTCTGGAGGTTGGATTGCCGGGAAGAGTAGGTAATCCAGCCGTTCCCATTAAGCCACCGGATGTCGTTGAAAGGTTGGTGCTATCGTCCGGGAAGATCAGGTTTTTAATACCCTGCAGAAATTGCACCAGTCGCCCTGAAAAGAAGCCCATAATGAAGGCCACCAGAATTTGATTGGGGCTGTAGTCGATTCGTTCAATAACCGACTTATCCGAAACGGCCAGACTTAACCCCAGAAAAATGACCAGTGAGCATAGCGGAGCATAAAAAAACTTAGCAATATGTACCCAGACCTCATTTTTATCGAATACGCTGTCTCCCGTTCGCAACGCTTCAGAAACGCTATAGAGCAGGCTGGCAATCAGTCCAAACCAGGTCCAGAACAGGACTTCGGCATATAGCCCGCCGTTGTAGAGCCAGAAGTAGGATCGGACAGGAAAAACATAGTCGCTGAGCGATCGGATCAGGTCCGCGGGAAGTCTGAACATGCCGATCCATCGGATCACCTGAAGGGTATCCGTGTCCAGCAAATTGTAGGTATTGGCGATATAAGCCATGACCCGCTGACGCTGGTAATCAGTAAGGGGCTTCTGGCTATCGGGAATAGCGGTTGCGGTCGTGCTGGGTACCGGCGTCGTAGCTGTCAGCTTCTTTGCGGCTGCTGCTACATTTTTTGGGGCCGCGGGTTTATCGTTTACCGTCGTTGTTGACTGCGGTTTGGCCGGTACAACTTCATCATAGATCAGGCTGCTGATGATGGTTACATCAGATGTTGTCAGTTTGGTCTTCGATCGGCCTGGAGGAAGAAGCAGATGCAGCAGCAGGTAGGTAACTCCCAGAATTCCTAAGATACTGATTATATAGCCAAACCAGCGTTTAGGGGTCAGCTGAGGAAAGGGCTGTGGCATAGGCATGTACGTTTGAATATAATTGTCAAAAATCTACCCGTTTAGTGCGGAAGACAATGGGGTTTTTCCCGTATTTGCCCGAGAGTTTTCTGCCTGTTTCCATGAGGACCATTGAGTTGATCTTCATTCATTATAAATGAATAAAATAGGCCTTTTGGCTTATATTTGTTTATAACACTATGTTCTAAATTCCCTTTATGAATTCAAACTTTTCCTTTCTGACTCAAACCCTTCCTGATATCGGCGAAACGGCTCAGTCAGCCGAACAATTTACGCGGGTCAAACCGGTTATTGGCGCTTCCCTCTGTCGCAAAGGGCTTGAGGAACTGGTCATGTATATGTACGCCAATGACCCGCGGCTGACACCCTCGTTTCCGACCGACCCCAAAGAGCGCACCCTGGCCAAACTGATTGGCAACTGGGAGTTCAAGCGGCTGCTGTCGCCCGTACTGAAAGATCAGCTTTTTTTGCTCAAAGATTACGGCAACAAAGCCATACATGCCAGCGATGCCAAAGTGACAACCGACGAAGCGCTCGTGGCGTTGAAAGCGCTCTATGGGATTTGTGCTTTGGCGGTACGTACTTATTTCGGTCAATCCATTTCAATTCGTCCGTTCGACGAAACCCTGATTCCTGCCCAGGCTACGTATCAATCCGCTGACGAACGGGCCGAACTCGAAGCCAAGCTGGCCGAACAGACGTTATTGACCGACATTCATGCCGAGCAACTTCGGGCCAAGGAAGCCGAAATCGACCGGCTAAAAGCGCAGCTCAATCAGAATACGGCGGCCCTGCAAACCTACACCGGTGCCTTTACGGAGGCCGAAACCCGTCAGCTATTCATCGACAAGCTGCTGCGCGAAGCAGGATGGATCGTTGCCAGCAAACCCGGCAAACGGGCACCGGACGAAAACGTGTCTACTGAAGAAGTCATTAGTCCGGGCAACATAGCAGATTATATCCTGTGGGGAGCTGATGGCTTACCCTTAGCCGTAGTCGAAGCCAAACGCGCAACCGCCGACTGGGACAAGGGCCAGCAACAGGCCGTCCGCTATGCCGACGCGCTGGAAGAGCGCTACGGTCGACGTCCGTTAATCTACTATACTAACGGATTCCGAACTGGTTTTTGGGACGACCAACGCTATGCCCCCCGTGAAGTGCAGGGCTTTCATAAAGCAGCGGAGATGGAGCTGACTATTGGCCGACGAACCCGCCAACAGCCTGTCGGTACGCAGAAAGTGTCTACGTATATAGCCGATCGTTATTATCAGAAACAGGCTATTGCCGCCGTTGGTGAACACATCGGTCATGGCTTCAGGAAGGCGCTGGTCGTGATGGCAACGGGCAGTGGCAAGACGCGGACAGCCGCTGCCCTGGTCGACGTACTGATGCGGGCAGGCTGGGTTCGGCGGGTGCTATTCCTGGCCGACCGGCGCACGCTGGTGAAACAGGCCTGCGATAACTTTGGTAGTTATTTGCCCGATTATACGGGCATCAATCTGCTAACCGACGATATCTCTCCCGCGGCCCGGATCGTGTTTTCTACCTATCAGACTATCCTCAACCGAATCGATCATGAATGGCAGGATGGGAGCCGCACGTTGGGGGTCGGGTATTTCGACCTGATCCTCATCGATGAAGCCCACCGTAGTATTTACAAAAAGTACGGGGCTATTTTCGATTACTTCGATGCCTTACTGGTCGGATTGACTGCTACGCCCAAAGACGAAACCGACCGCGATACGTTCCGATTTTTCGGCCTGCCCAACGATCAGCCTACCTACGATTATCCGCTCAGTAAAGCCGTCGACGACAAGTATCTGGTGCCCTATCGGGGCGTGTCGGTGCCGCTTAAATTCATGCGTCAGGGCATTCATTACGATGAGCTGACCGACGAAGAAAAAGAGCAGTACGAAGAAACCTTCAGTGATGACGACGGCAACGTACCCGAAGGAATCGATGCTGAGGAGTTGAATACCTGGCTGTTTAACCGCGATACAGTTGATAAAGTGTTGGTGCATTTGATGACCAATGGGCTGAAAATTGAAGGTGGAGACCGGCTGGGGAAATCCATCATTTTTGCCAAAAACCACGCGCATGCCGTGTTTATCGTGGAGCGGTTCAATGCGTTGTTTCCAGCTTATAAAGGACATTTCTGCAAATTGATCGACTACTCGCTGGGCAACGAAACCGACCGAGCCATCAGCGAATTTACAGACCCAAAACAGCACGATTTTCAAATTGCCGTTTCGGTCGATATGCTTGATACCGGCATCGATATTCCCGACGTGGTGAATCTGGTCTTTTTTAAACGCGTTTTGTCGAAAGCCAAATTCTGGCAGATGATCGGACGTGGTACCCGCCTTCGTCCCGATCTATTTGGCCCTGGTCAGGATAAAACCCATTTCGTTATTTTCGATTACTGCGGCAACTTCGAGTTTTTTGCCCAGCAGCTCAACGAAGTCAGTACACCAATCCCACCCAGTTTAAGCGAGCAGATTTTCAGAACCCGGCTTCGACTGGCTTTAGCTCTGCCGGTTGACAGCACAAACGAACCGTCGGATGCTGAAACCCAGGACCTCCGGAAAACCCTGTTTCAAACGCTGTATGGGCAGGTACAGTCGCTCAACGAAGATAGCTTTCTGGTTCGACGGCAGTGGGAACGAGTGATTAAATTTAAAGACGAAGGCCGTTGGAAAGCTTTAGCAAACGGGAGTCCTGATCCCGCCGACCTGGCCGATCTGGAAACGCACATCGCCCCCTTAATTACCGATGAACGTTCGGATGAGTCAGCCCGGCGGTTCGATCTACTCCTGTTGCAGACTCAGCTAAACCGGGTAGTGGGTACTTCGGAGCGGGTCGCCAGCCTGGTTGGTAAAGTTCGCCAGATTAGCCGTGGCCTACAGAAGAAAGGCGGTATTCCACAGGTAACCCAGCAGATGCCGCTGATCGACAGGGTAGCCGGTATAGACTACTGGAAGTCGGTCAGTACGCCGGCGCTGGAACCTGTTCGTCTGGCTATGCGTGGGCTCATACGCTACCTGGACAAAGAGTCGCGCCCGGTTATGTACACCGATTTTACGGACGAATTTATGGGCGAAGAGCAGGTACACGAACACCTTGTCGGCTACGTCAGCAGTGAAGCCTACCGGGATCGTATGGAACAGATTATTCGTCAGAATGCCGATCATCTAACGGTTCGTAAACTGCGCAGCAACCAGCCGATCACTGAGCATGAGTTACAGGAATTGGAGCGTATGCTGTATGAAAAGACCCATATCGAATCGCCCGAGCAGTTTGCCGAAGCCGTAGGACAAAAACCACTGGGCGCGTTTGTCCGCCAGATTGTAGGGTTGGACATCGTAGCGGCCAAAGCTGCTTTTTCAGCCTTTATTGATACGAATCAGCTATCGACAACCCAAATTGATTTTGTCAATACATTGATCGACTATCTGGTCGAGAATGGCACTGTCGAAAAGAAAATACTGTACCAGCAGCCCTTCACGGATATTGATAGTCGAGGTGTCACGAATTTATTCAGCGACAAAACAAAGCAGTTATTCCACATTATCGATAATATCAACGCTAATGCACGCGCCTTAGCCTAAGAGGTCGACAAATTTCCAGTATAAGCAACTCGATAGATACTTTACAAGCTTTACCTAAACACACCTTGAAACGAATACGCTACCTCACAGTCCGCTTTGATGCGGAAATCAAGTCCTACGAAATTCCGGCCTTTCGTTCCGCGATTATCGAAAAAGCGGGACGCGAACACCTTAACTTTCATAATCACCTCGGGGATTCAGGGTTTAATTATCGGTATCCCGTTATTCAGTATAAACGGATTGGCCGTAATGCTGCTATTGTCTGCGTTGATGAAGGGGTAGATGACATTCACCACTTCTTTGCGAACCGCTCCTGGGACATTCACATCGGTGACCGCCCTGTAACCCTACAGGTAAAAGACCTGCGTCTGAATCAGTATACCCTGCAGGCTTGGGAACACACCTTCCGCTTTTGTATCACCGACTGGATCGCCTTAAACCAGGAAAACTATGCCCGGTATGAAGCGACCACCGGATTGATCGAACGTGCCGAACTGCTGGAGCGCACACTAACGGGAAACATTCTGTCGATGGCTAAAGGATTAGACTGGTTCATTGATAAAACCGTTCTGGTAAACATTCGTGATATAGCACCTATACGCTGGCAGAAGTTCAAAGAGCAGCGCATGGCCACTTTTGATGTTGAATTTGACTGTAATGTTTTTCTGCCCGACTTTATCGGATTAGGTAAAGGTGTGAGTACCGGATTTGGCGTAGTAACGCAGCTACGGAATAACCGGCAGCGGACAATACATGAGAATAAACAATCGCACCCACAACCAGATGATGAATACTGAAAAAGACAATACAAGAGAACTGGTGTATCTGGCGGGGCTTCTGCACGACATCGGGAAGTTTTACCAGCGTGCGGACTCCGAAGGGGTCGTTACCTCAAAATTACTTTCGCCAGAGGTAAAAGCTTTAGAGAGTACACTTTGTCCAAAAGGTCAATTTGACCAATACACCCATAAACATGTTCTCTGGACATACCAGTTCTTTGAGACATTCAAAGGCTTATTTATTGATGTATTGCCGTCTGATCAACAACGTCAACTGGCGCTACTGGCTGCTGCTCACCACAAACCCAATCCGGCCAGTCTGGAGGAAACGATAATTCAGCTGGCAGATCATTACTCATCTGGCATCGACCGAACTAGCCAAGAGGGGATGATTGACGAATTTCAAGAAAACCCAAAAAAAGGGGGTGCTCATTGGGATGACTTTAAAAAAGTCAGAATGGTCAGCGTGTTTGAGACGATTTACGACGAAAAAACCAAACGTTACCGCTTACCAATCTCCCCGATCACTTTCAGCCGTTCGTACTTTCCGCAAACATCGGCAGCTGATTTTGACCAGTCGGCTCCCCAACAATACCAGTCGCTCTGGCGGGATTTTTCAGCGGAATTAATGACTCTTGGTAACCAGCAAAACCGGCCCAGAACCCTCGGAACGCTAGCCGACACGCTGCTGTTTTTGCTTGAAAAATATACGGTTACGGTACCCAGCAGTACACAGCATTTACCCGATGTATCGCTATACGATCACTTGAAAAGCACGGCAGCTCTGTCGCTATGCCTGCTGGATTATTGTCGGGAGAAGCCGTTGAAAAAGCCCACGATTCAATCCGACGATACCCCGTTATTGTTGATTGGCGGTGATTTGTCCGGAATTCAGACGTTTATCTATGATATTATTGGTCGTAGCGCAGCGAAAAATCTAAAAGGTCGATCCTTTTATCTGCAACTGATGGTCGATAGTATTGTGCAATATTTACTTGACGGGCTCAGACTTCATCGGGCCAATATCATTTACAGCTCAGGAGGAGGGTTTTATTTGCTTGCCCCAAATACCCAATTCAGCCAAATCGAACTACCAAAACTCCAGCAGGAAATTGCAGACAAGTTACGCAATGAGCAGGGTGTAAAGCTCTTTCTGGCGATGGACTCCCAGCCCATCACACCGGCGCAGATTTACGGACAAGACAAACTCAATACAATTGGAACCGTTTGGGCTGGGTTGACGGAGAAGTTGGCAGCCCAAAAGAAACGGCGATTCTCGTCTACACTGGCAACAACGGATTATGCTTACTTTTTCACACCCAGCGAGGTAGGTGGCGAAAGTCGCGGCAATCGTGATGCAATTACCAGTGAAGAGTTTGCGCCGGGCGAAGAGCGCTTTCCCCTTGGGCCGACAGAGAACGCGGACGAGGCCAACCAGCGGGTTCGAAAGGCAACGTTTGAGCAAATCCGGCTGGGACGTACTCTGCGCGAGTCAATACGCTATGTGGTGAGAGCAAATCAGCGAATAGACTACTGGGAGCCAGACGAACCAACGTTCGGTCACAAAACCCCTCGTTTTTTTAATCCGCTCAACCTGGGTCAGTATTATTATTTCATCGGTGAAAGCCAGCTTAATACCTTTCGCACCCTGGCCAGGGGAAGTGTAGATGATGTGCTGGTGCAGAGTGTAAATACCAGTCAGACGTCGGGCTTTCAACTTCCGGGTAACAATCAGACGTATGGATTCACATTTTATGGCGGCAATACAATCCCCCGTGGCCAAAAAGGCGAACCTAAATATTTTGATGAGCTGGCAGGGTCGGAAAGTCTGAATTTTAAACGGCTGGGGATTTTGCGGATGGATGTCGATAATCTGGGGTTCTTGTTCAAAAACGGATTTTCGGCTGGTAAACGTACCTTTTCGCGCTACAGCACGCTAAGTCGGTCGCTCGATTACTTTTTTAAAGGTTATCTGAATCACATTCGGGAATCGAATGAAGAGTTTCGGGAAAACACGTTTATTCTCTACGCTGGTGGCGATGATCTGTTTATTGTTGGTAAGTGGGACGTAACATTACGTTTTGCTGAGACCATTCAGCGCGAATTTGCCGCTTGGACCTGCCACAGCAATCATCTTGGTATTTCAGGAGGGGTAGCTATTGTCCCCACAAAATATCCGATCGCCAAAGCCGCCGACCAATCCGCCGATGAGGAAAAACGGGCGAAGAATCACAGATATGCCGACCGCGAAAAGAACAGCTTGAGTTTGTTTGGAACTCCGCTGGCGTGGGGGGAAGAATGGCGTATTGTGACTGAATTAAAAGACGATCTTAAACGGCATATCGGTGGAGAAAAAAATATCCCGAAAGCCTTGATCTCAAAAATCAGTACACTCTACACAATGCAACAGGAGCAGAAAAAGAATCAACAGAACCCAAGCTGGCGTTGGCTATCGGCTTATGATCTTGGGCGGGCGCGTGAACGGGCTAAGTCCGACGAGGCTAAACGCTTTTTCGATCAGTTGAAAACCGATCTGTTTACAAACCGGACCTACAAAGGCCAAACCTTAACGGGGACTACTTATGATTTTCTGACACTGCTTAATGTTGCGGCTCGATGGGCCGAACTAGAGATGCGAAGCGAAGATAAACAATCCGATTAATCAAATGGCACAACAACCCTACAATTATAGCCGCGACCGGGGTGGCTATTCATCCAGAGATGCCGGCTCAAGTCAACAGAGTGGTCCTCCCACTTATGGCAATAGCGAAAAAAAAGTTGCTTTCTCTGCCGACTGGATCACGAATGGTATAACCGACGATGCTATCGTTTTCGCTGAAGGATTTGGTGATCATCTAAAGAATAGCAGTTTCACTACTTCGCAGATACGAAATGTCTTTGGCGAAATAAAACGAATCCAAATGGCAGGATTCGACACAGCGAAGACTGATTTTCTCCTCTTGAAGCCTAAGATGGCTTACGCGGCCCGTCGGGCGCAGGATAAAGACAAATCAACGGGAGCAGCTGACTTTGAGCGGGTAATGAAGTTAGCTCATGAATCTGTCGGAGCTCGTACAGAAGGGGATGGGAGACGATTTAAAAACTTCTGTGATTTTATTGAAGCCATACTTGCTTACCACAAAGCCGCCGGTGGCCGTGATTAACTTCAAACTAACTGATAGACATGAAATTAATAAAAAAGATCCTGATACAAGGTGAAATCGAAGCCTTGACCGGTCTGATGATTGGCGGGTCCAACACCGCGATGGGTATTGGCGGCCCAGACAAGATGGTCATTCGTAATCCAATCACTAAGCAACCTTACGTGCCGGGCAGTTCGGTTAAGGGCAAAATGCGCTCTTTACTCGAAATTTCATTTGGCTATATTGGCGAAAAGGCGATGGGGAAAGTGAAAAACGGTCCTGGTGAAAATCCAGATCATCAGACAACCGTATTGTTTGGATCAGCCCGTGGAGATGATCGTCAACGGCCATCGCGCATCATTTGCCGGGATGGTTTTCTACTTAATCCCGAAGACTTAAAGGGAACAGAATTACCTTTTACCGAAGCAAAAACCGAGGTAGTGATTGACCGAATCACGTCGGCAGCCATGCCTCGTACTTTTGAACGCGTTCCCGCTGGTGCGCGCTTCGGGTTGAACATCGTTGTCAATATATTCGATGAAGATAAATATAGTAGTGAGCTTCATAACCTCACTTACAAAGCCCTTCAACTTCTTCAGGACGATTACCTTGGCGGATCGGGTTCTCGCGGAAATGGGCAGGTGAAAATTAGAATCCAGTCGGTTGTTGAGCGGACCAGTGAATTTTATCAGGGTAAAGTCGGTCAGAGCGAATTGTCGCTTGACGCAGCTAATGTCCCCCAAGATTTGCGCTAAACCATGGCTTTTCGCACTTATCGAGTGTTAAAAATGCACTTTCGCTCACCTTTACACCTCTCGAAGGGTAAAACCGACGAATATGGTGAAAGCGAAGACGTGCTACACGCTGACACCCTAAAATCGGCCTTATATGTTTGCGCCCGACAGGTCTTTGGGACTGAAAAAACAGGGGATACAGCTGCTTTTTTCAAACGGTTTCGCATCACATCAGCATTTCCATTTGTGGGAAATGAACTGTTTTTTCCAAAACCGCAGATTCGCATTCAGCCGTTTCTAAACACTGAAGTGTCAGAAGAAAGACAAGCTAAGAAACATAAAAAGCTGGCGTTCCTGGGGCAATCGTATGTAGAAGATCTGATCACGGAGCGGAAACGGAGCCTGCGTGCTAATGATTTTACCGCCGATGGCCGGTTTGTCAGTGATCATGCCGACGTGCGGGCGCTAGGCGATACTCCTGTATTCGCTACGGATGTGCAACAACGCGTTACCATCCCGGCTAACTATGAAGAAGATCCATTACCCTATTATGTAGATCGCCTGTACTTCAGCCATAATACTGGACTATGGTTTGCTTTTGAAGGGATAGATGGTGATGGAACCATCTATGACGAAATGCTGGCCGCTCTAAAATACCTTGGTGACAATGGCATTGGCACTGATAGGAGCGTTGGTAATGGACAATTTGAGGTAATGGAAGCCGCACTTACGCTACGCGTATCCGATGACCCTTCCCATCATATGCTGCTATCGCTATGGTGTCCCCAACAAAACGAGCTTACGGCGGCTTACCTGGACCAGAGTGCGTACAGCATGCTCAAACGAGGAGGTTATATAGCAAGCCCCGAACGACTGGAACACCTGACTTACCGAAAGAAATCAATCTATATGTTTACGGAAGGTTCCGTATTTCCGCACCGGACAGGCGGGTTGCCAGACGGCAAAATCGTAGATCTAAAACCCGATACTCCCGAAGTAACTCAGCATGTATGGCGCGACGGACTGGCTTTTACTATTCCAATCACGCTTTATCCAGAAAATTCATGAACACGCGACACGTTCTGATCGAGACGCTTACGCCTTTGCATATCGGCAGTGGCCGTTTTTTGCAGGGTAATACAGAATATTTATATTTCCCCGAAGCCAATGTAGTAGCTGTTGTTGATGAGCGAAAAATATTGGATGTTATCGGGGAAGAAAATCTGGAACAATGGGTACAGATCATTGATAACGAGCAGGACTTATTTGACTACGTTCGCAAACGTAAACCAACGTTGGCTCCGGCTGATGTAGCCCAGCGCATGATGACGACGATTGGTAAGCGTAAACCCGGAAAATGGTCAATTAATGGAAAAAATAAGTTTCCCACCATTCGTGAGCAACTGTTTTCAGGGAATGGTCAACCTATTTTACCGGGCTCTTCACTAAAAGGAGCTATTCGAACCGCTTTTTTCAATGCGTTAATCCAGGAAAATCCGGCAGCCGCTCAGCGGATCAGTGATTTTAAGCGGTTTGATGATCGCAAACAAAGAAATAGTTACAACGGTCAACGATTAGAGTCGAAATACTTCACCAACGTCAGTCAGCCGGGTGAGGTGCCTAACCATGATGTATTTCGGTTTCTCCGTGTTGGTGATGCCCATTTTGACAAGACGGTCTGTCTACTATCAGAAACACTTAATGAAAAAGGTGGACATACGTTTGAAATGAAAGACGACGTAAAACAGCTTATTGAGTGTATCCCGGACGGTGCTGAAGCGTTGTGTCGGGTGCAGATACCAGCCGAACTGATCAGCCTGCTTAACGAACGTCGTTATCGTGAGACTGCCGATAAAATCCCCCACCGGGATCGCATCAGCTGGACCCGTTTATTGCTCGATATTAACGCCAATACTAAACGGCTTATCCAAAAAGAAATTTACCAATATCAATCACAGCAATTACCTGATGGAGCCAGCGATTACCTCGACTCGTTAAAAGGGATGATGACTGGCTTAAAAGAAAATCAGTGTGTAATTCGGGTTGGTTTTGGCACCGGCTATCTGAACATGACCGGTGGCTGGGCAGAAGAACAATGGAAGGTAAGTTTGCCGAAAGATAAGTTTGCCGTCGAAATGGATGATCTGGCAGAAGCTGTTCGACGAAATGCGCGTTACAACCAATTTGCTTTGCCAAAGTCGCGGAAGATGGCTTTGGAAGGTATACCGCTGGGCTTCTTGAAGTTGACGGTTTTCTCCGAAAATGAGTTTGTTACCTGGCAGCAACAGGCAGGCCAGCGTGAGATCCAGAAGCAACTAAAAGCCGAAGCTCAACGCCTGGCTACTGAAGAATCTGCCCACGCAGCTGCGCAAGCCGAAGCCAGACGGCTGGAGGAGGAGCGTATGAAAGCTGAAGAAGCCCGTAAGCCGAAGCTATTCGAAGGGGTGCTCAAGCAGGGACAGGAACTGGACGCTGAAGTTGTTGTGTCAGCTAAGACCAACAAAGTAAAAGTGTATACCATAGGATACGAAACCAGGCAATTTGATTTAATAGGGTATTCAGGTGCAGAACCGGTTGGCAAAGTCGTTGTCGTAAAAGCTGATCAACTCGATAAAAAGAAAAACTTGTTACAGATTCGCTACGTCCGACCTAAATAATCGTTTCCGAGCTTCCCAGAATTCAACTCTTGAATGAGCAAATGAAAAATTATTTGATAATTACCGTTGGTACCCGGGATGTGCAGCTTCGGCGTGACTTGATCGAGCAGTCAGATGAATGGACGGTTCAGCAGGCATTTATTGAACGAGATGGGCATCGCATCGAGGTGTTTACTTCCAGAGATTTCCCAACTTATTACACGGTTTCGCCACGCGCCACGGGCCGGCAGTTAGCTACTCATCTACCGCTTGTGTTCGATGTGCTGGAGCTGCCGCTAATTACACCCGTTGTGGAGCAACTCGCTCAGGAGCAAAAGCCGGTCGATACCGTCCTGTTAATTTACACGAATCAGGAAAAGGAATACTGCGAAGGGAATGTAAAGGCATTTCACTACAATAACGATACGATTCATCTGACAACGGTCATTGAGTTAATGCTGAAGCAGCATCCCTGGCTGACTGATGCGGAGTTTGACCAGTATGAAATTTATGAACGGGTTGCCGACATTGATTACCAATACGAGCAGTTTTCGGCCAGGAATCATTCGCTTTTCGACAACGTAGATGATATAAAATCTATCTTTCTGTTGCCACAGGGGGGAATCGACCAAGTTAATCAGGCGGTTACTCTGCAATTGATTCAGGCTTTCAAGCACAAAGTAAAACTTTATCAAAAGCCTGATGGAAAAGATCCGCTTGTGCTAAAGTTCACAGACAAGTTTCTGGATGATTTAAATAAACAGAAGATTCTCAAGCATCTGGATGACTATGATTTTGGGTTGATTGCTGGCCTCCTTTCTGATGAAGATCCTTATAAGGAAGTGATTGACATGTATGCCAAGTTTGCCTATTACAAGTTGAATTTAAATTATACTAGCTTCCCCAAAGGGGTTCCTGGAGAGTTTAAGGAAAAGCCTATTACAACAGAAACAAAATGCAGAGACTTATATCTGTCAGCAAAAATCCTTTATCACCAGAAAGATTACGGCAATTATTTATTGCGAATGTACACTTTACTGGAAAACTTATACCGGGTCAAATTCGATCAGATATTAGGTGATACTGCTCATTTTTTTGATAGCGTATACGAAAACCCAAATAACAGAAATAGCAAGTGGATTAGTCTTTTAAGCGGTTACACAGATACTAAAGATAGTGAGGGACGGGATTTGCTGGGCTATTTACAAACCTGTAAGGTATCTGGGCACAGTCTGAAAATAAATAACCCCAACAGGTACTTGTACAAACACGGCTATGAGTTTCTAATAGCATCAGGGGCATTAGATGATAGTGATGAGTATAGAGCTCTTCTTCAAAAAGCAGACCAGATACTCTCCCAACTGTCCAATTTTCGTAATAAGGCTACACATAATTTGGCTTCCGTCAGCATTGAGCAACTAAGTAAAACTGTTGGGAAAGGTAAATTAGATGAATTAAATGTAACGCTCGACCAAATCTTCAATATCACTGGATTTGGTATATACGATCGTATTCGCAATGAGATAAGAAATTTACTTTGAACTACTTAAAACAAATCATTTGCATAATTTGCCATACTAGGGCAAAAAAACCGGTCTTTAATCGTCTGTCTATCAGGTGAGTCACTAGATAGGCTCTAGGAGTCTACATCTCGCAAAACAAGGATTACCACATATTCGGACTATTGTGACGGAAACGTTTGTCTTCTAGGAGTCTACATCTCGCAAAACAAGGATTAAGACAACACAAAGCTGTTCCAATACATGTCGTCCCTCTTCGCCTCGGAGTTTACATCCCGCAAAACAAGGATTATACTAGCTTCAATAGCTGGTGCTGTTCGTTCGTGGTGATAATACCGTAGAAGCTATGAATTCTTTCACTGACTGCAATTCTGTTACAGTAGAGGCTAGCATATTTGTATCATTAAATCACTTAGATACAACTAGCCATGACGACGTTCCCTACGACCTCCGCGAATAATCATACGAATCGCCCGAATTCTTCCCTACCGGGTACAAACGATTCGCTGCCCCCGGTAAACCTGCATAAGATCGGCTACGAAAAAGCCGAGCAGCATCGCGGCAACGCTCAAGCGTTCGGAAACTTGCTGAACCGTATTCTGCGCGGTTATCTGGTCGATGAAAGTAACAACACCCTTCG
This sequence comes from Spirosoma koreense, assembly GCF_054777875.1. Classification (NCBI taxonomy): domain Bacteria; kingdom Pseudomonadati; phylum Bacteroidota; class Cytophagia; order Cytophagales; family Cytophagaceae; genus Spirosoma; species Spirosoma koreense. Next base: position 337,574 of record NZ_BAAHAC010000005.1, read on the forward strand.
GCAGGAGGAAAAACGCCAAAACGTGGCTAGCCAAGTGCTGGAACTTGAGAAGCAGGTAGAAGCCATCCGCACCCAAATCCGGCAAAACGATGAGTCGGCGATTCCGGCGCTGGAGGAGGCTATCCGTCAGGAGGACGAGCAGATCCAGCAAATTCGACGAGACGAGGTTAATGGTGTGCGTAATCCAGATCATCGCGATCGGATGCAGCTCGGACTCTATAGTCTTCTGCTTGGTCTGCTTACCTTTTTCGTGTATTTGTTCTATACGTCAGCTTTTTACTCGGGCTTCTTCCGCGACTTACCTACTGAACTAAAAGCGGCTGGTCCTGAAGGGCAAACCAGCGTATTGTCGGCTATTTTTTCCAGGAAAGCCTTTACCACCCTCGATTTTCACTGGGCTGGCCCGCTTATGTTATTTGCCTTCGGTGGTTTTCTGCACGTTCTGCTGGCGATCAAAACCCGGTTGGGGCGCTTACTGACGGGTGTCATGGTGGCCTTAATTGCCATGACCGACGGGTTGATCGCTTACTTCGTGGAAGCCAAAAACAACGAGGTTAAGGTACTGATGGGGCTGGCAGAAGAGAACGATCATACCTGGTGGTCGTCGCCGGTATTCTGGTTAGTCATTGCAATGGGGTTTGTTGCCGCTATGGTTTGGAGTGGGCTATTGCAAGCTGTACTGCATGAATTTGGCAAGAAAGATGTAGCCCGCCTGGCCGCTATTGATATCAAACATTGCCGGGAGAAGCAGCAGGCGTTGCGTGAACAAATCAATACGCTTAAGGGCCAGACGGCGGAGTACACCGGTCAGATAGCTCAGATCGAGCTGGACATCAAAGCCCTGGAAGACAGTCGGCAATCAGTGGTGCTGAGCCCTTCGGAATTGGAAAAGCACGTGACCGATTTTTACGACGGCTGGCTGACGTATATCAACAACCGGATGGGTAACGATGCGGGCCTGCGTGACGACTGTGCGCGAGTGATGTCAGCGTTCTATACGCAGCATCTGACCAATGACTAATCAAACTGTATAGTTTCCTTTCACCCATTAATCTTTATCAATCATGACGACTTTCATCTTGCGCCCGTTTTGCCTACTCGTTCTGTTTGTTACGTGTTCCTCTTCTGGAGGTGCCTTTGCTCCAGCTGCCAGAACCCGCCCGATCAATGTAGTCGTGTTGCTTGATTTATCGGACCGGCTGCTGATAGCTGGCCAGCCGCAACGCGATATGGCATTGATTCAGACTGCTTTCAATCAGTTTGAGCAGCGGGTACGCCAGCAACTGATCATTAATTCTGCGGATCGATTTCGGGTCGTCATTGCTCCCCAACGAAACGTAACCTACGACGCGGAGGAATTCATGAATGGGCTATATCTGGACATGAGCCGGTTAAAGCTGGCCGAAAAGCGTAAGCAACTTGACGCTATCCATAAAGCGCTACCCGGCCAACTAACCAAACTCTATGCTCAGGCTACTGCCGGACGCTCAAAAACCCGTGATTTTGCGGGATGTGACCTTTGGCAGTATGCGAACGAGCAGCTGCCAACTGATCTGGACCCGGCTTATGATAACTGCCTGTTGGTTTTGACAGATGGGTATTTCGATTTTGAGCACAATACGCATGGCCTAACTCAGGGCAATCGTGCCACCGATGCCCGGGTACTTGATAGACTCAGAAAAGACCCGACCTGGCGACAAACCCTGACCTTACCCACCGAAGGTCTATTGCCCATAACGAAACCTCTACCGAATTTATCGGTTTGTGTGGCCGAAATTCAACCGAAATATGACCGGCTGGAAGAGACTGAGTTATTAGTGGCGGTTTGGCAAAAATGGCTCCAGGAGATGCGCGTTAAGCGCAGGCAGTGCCAGCTACGCAGTAGTTTACCGAAATCGCTCGCCAGCCTTACTGGTTTCCTGAGTCCGTAGAGAAGGAAGGGTTTAACCCTTCCTTCTATCCTTTGCGGCCTTTATGCCCGTGAATTCATCGAAGTGGCTGAGGAATCCATTAGAATTGCTATTACCGTAAATCTAAAAAGGCAACAGGCGCCCGGCAAAACAGAACCCAATCGCTGAAATTTATTTCAAATACCTATTCATCATGGCCTGAATCATTCCCACCAGCTGTTGCCGATACTTTTCCGGTGCTATCAGTTCGGCATCGGCACCTAACTCTAAGATTCTGGCATTCAGTTCATTATTCCATTTTAGTCGATATCGAAAATCCCAATACTCAGCGGTTTTTTCAACGATTTCTTGAGAATGATGTAATGGCTTGGTCTCTACATAGCGTGCCCTGGGTAGCCGGATGCGCAGTATCCAGGTTTCTAGGGGCACGTTTGTTAGGTGAGTGAAGCCAACGACATCGTTTAAATGCGCGGTCCAATCGGTGTGGTTAGGTTGACGTCGCAAGTCAGGTAATAATTTTAAAGTATCTATGCGATCCAGCGCCAGGCTATCCAAACCTAACGACTCGGCACCTCGGCCATAGACATGCCAGCGGTTGTTATATTCTTTCAATAAATAAGGACTGAACCGGAGTTCAGCAGTCGATTGTCCGAAGCCTGTGTAGTGAATTAATACAGGATGATCATCCTGTATCGCTTTATATAACTCCGGCAACCAGTTAAGGCCTTTATATTGCTGATTCTGGTCAAATTGCACCACACTCTCGCGCGGTTTACCAATAACGCCAGCCTGTTGCTCGAATCGCAACATTACATCCTCCAGTCCCGCAAATTGTGGTAACGTATTCATTTGTCGCAGCAACGCCACGGCTTCATTAGCCAAAGCAGCATCGGTTGGGTTCAGGACGCCATACAACGAGAACGGTTCTTTATAGAAATACGGCCTTCCTGAACGATCCCGTTTAGGGATAATCGCGCCTAAATCACGCAGATCATTTAGATCATTATATAAGGTCTTTTCGGAGATCGTTTGATCTGTTTTTTGCTCACAGGCTTCCCGCAATTCGTCAAATGTGTAATGCTGACCACTGCTTAGTTTCTCATGGAGCGCAATCAGCCGATCCATATATCGCTTGTTTTTAGGCATCTCTTTTTTCGACAATTTATGGAATATTCTTTTCACTGCAAATACAGTACATGGAAGGAAGTGAGTTTTGCCGTGAAGTCTAACGCCAGACTTACCGCAAATTTTCTTCAGCCTTCACGAATCAAAACTACCTCAATCAACTCCAGGCTTATTTTGCCGGCCAGCCAGCCAGTTTCCGTCAGCTAATTGCGCGTAACGTCGAGTTGTATCGAACGGCTGGAACCGATGAAGACTTTCGTGCCTGCCAGCAGGGAACAGCTGTGCTAACCACTGAAGCTCAATGTATTGCTTACCTGGCCGCTTATGGCGACATGCACCGACTCAAACTCGATCGTGCTTTTACGAAGTTTTTTACAACCGTGGGTGATCTGTCAGCAGCTCCGATCGAAATCATTGACTGGGGGTGTGGACAAGGCCTGGGGAGTGGTGTGCTGATCGATTATATACGCGAACATGCCTTACCGCTATCATTAAGCCGGGTGACGCTTGTTGAGCCATCAAAATTAGCGCTGAATCGTGCCATTGATCATTTGACCGTATTACTTGGAGATGATAAAACGGAAATAAGGTCGTTCAATCAAAACGCTGATATTCTGGCCTCTATCCAGCTATCGACTGATTCGCGAGCGGTGAAAATTCACTTGTTCTCGAACCTTCTTGATATGCCACATGTCGACTATACAGCTATCGCCCGTACCATTCGGGCGACTCACTCGGGCGAAAACTGGTTTGTGTGCGTTAGTCCGGCTATTGCTGATTTCCGCAACAGACGGCTGCGCGAATTTCGGGATCAGTTCGCAACTGCCCGGACATTATCTGATCGGACTGACCATTTTGTGGGCAACGTCTATAGGGTAAATAGAAAGGCTTATTTACCCTATTCCATCAAGCGTACGGAATGCCTGTTTACTGTTCAACTCTAGCCATTTACAACCATGACGACGAACCAACTCGACCTCTTCGGTACTCCGAATCACTCTGCTCAGGTGTCAGAAACGAATCCGCTGATTCTGTTGCCAGATGCGGAACTGTTGTATTACCCTGCGTTTTTTGACCCAACTGAATCGGATCGGCTGTTTACAACCCTACTGAATACGATCCAATGGAAGCAGGATAAGATCAAACTCTATGGTAAGCAGGTACCCTTGCCCAGGCTGTCGGCCTGGTACGGTGATACTGACAAACCTTATACCTACTCCGGAATTACTCTACAGGCGCATCCATGGACAAACGAACTGTTGACCATCAAAACACGCATAGAAGCAGCGTCGGGGGCCAGGTTTTCGAGCGTATTGCTTAATCGTTACCGTAACGGGCAGGATTATGTAGGCTGGCATGCCGACGACGAAAAGGAGCTTGGCCAGAATCCCGTAATTGGTTCAGTAAACTTTGGAGCCACGCGCCGGTTTCAGTTGCGTCGAAAAGACGATCACGCGCTAAAACATGAAGTTGAGCTCAGACATGGCACTTTTTTGCTGATGAAAGCCAGCACGCAACACTTCTGGCAGCACCAGGTGCCAAAAACAGCTGCTAAAATCGGGGAGCGGTTAAACCTGACCTTTCGACTGATAATTTAGCTCAACTAATTACTTATTTTCAATACACAGCGTAACACAACCAATCCTTAACCGATTTGACAAAGGGTGATGTTCACGTTATCTCCGCTTTTCTGCCTGAGATGCCTTCACGCAGAAAAGCGGTTGATGGGCTTTCCGAATCCAAATAGAATAGGTAAACTTGTCAGTTTTAACGGTATTGATGTTCCTTTCTGTTTGAAAATTTCAATGTGCTATCTGTAATTTTTGAACAAAAATGTTCTTTGTCTTCTGATTATCAGCAACGTAACTAGTTACGCTCCCCGGGGCCGGGGTGCCAGTCCAGCTCAAGAAGGATGAAAACTACAGAGGCTCAAGCGTTTCACGAGTCACAATCTGCCCGGGGTTGCCCGTCCACAGAAAGAAGGATTAAGACACATTAGAGTATTCGTCATCATCGACAGAGCCAAGATCCCGGGGTTGTGTGTCCAGCTCAAGAAGGATGAAGACTCGGTCCAATAGAACAGATAACCGAAATAATCAATACCCGGGGTTGCCCGTCCAGAGAAAGAAGGATGAAGACATAATGGTGAAGGCCATGGGTGGGACCGTGTCCTCGTAGCCAGGGTCCGGTGTCCCATGCCACTGGGATATTAGGATGTTCTGTGGGTCGTGGGCCATCGAGGCTGAAGGCATGTAAAGACTAACCCGGGGTTGCCCGTCCAGAAAAAGAAGGATTAAGACCATCTTCCTTTCCTCCTTTTCCTGCCGTTTCCCGGCTGCCCGGGGTTGCTCGTCCAGCTCAAGAAGGATTAAGACCTGTACGACATACGCATATCGGTTTTCGAGGTTGCACCCGGGGTTGTGTGTCCATCTCAAGAAGGATGAAGACTTTAATTAAATATAATTAAGAACTAGTGGGCTTCCGCGGGGTTGCCCGTCCACAGAAAGAAGGATTAAGACTCGTAGGGGTTCTGCTCGTTGATGACTACCTCGTACTGGCCTGGGGTTGCTTGTCCAGAGAAAGAAGGATTAAGACTCGAATTCACGCGGACCATGCGGACGACCTGGGTCCCCGGGATTGCCCGTCCAGCTCAAGAAGGATTATGACTGGGATAAACGCCGGGTTTTCGACCGTCAAAATGAACCCGGGGTGGCCCGTCCAGCTCAAGAAGGATGAAGACTTTACCCCCGTCCGGCAACCGGTCAGGGCGTGGTGTGTGCCCGGGGTTGTGTGTCCAGCTCAAGAAGGATTAAGACACCAATTTAACTGGCTGAGTCAGTGATTTGATGATTTTGTCCCGGGGTTGTGTGTCCAGCTCAAGAAGGATTAAGACATTGCTTTTAACTTGACAGTAATTGGTTTGATTGTTTGACCCGGGGTTGCCCGTCCAGTTCAAGAAGGATTAAGACCTGAGGAGCAGGAGCGGCCTGCTGGGTTTTGGTGTTGGCGCGGGGTTGCCCGTCCAGTTCAAGAAGGATTAAGACTAAGGAGTTGCGTATTTACTGAATTGGGTTTTCATGGCTCCCGGGGTTGCCCGTCCAGTTCAAGAAGGATTAAGACGCGATCTTCGATCTCCTCTTTGGTGAGCTTACGTGCACCCCGGGGTTGCCCGTCCAGTTCAAGAAGGATTAAGACAGTACATGTTATTGGTATCAAGGCGAGTCTGTCCTATCCCGGGGTTGCCCGTCCAGTTCAAGAAGGATTAAGACAGTCGTCGTTGTGTTTGCACTGTTACGTTTCATTTCCCGGGGGTGCCCGTCCAGTTCAAGAAGGATTAAGACTTCAAGAGTTTGTTTAAATAGTTCCCAAAGTTCTTCCCGGGGTTGCCCGTCCAGTTCAAGAAGGATTAAGACGCCTAATTGAACGACTTTTAACATGGCTGTAATTGCCCGGGGTTGCCCCTCCAGAAAAAGAAGGATTAAGACAGGATCACTTTTCGGTTCACCTTCCACTGACTGTTGGTACCGGGGTTGCCCGTCCAGAAAAAGAAGGATGAAGACTCTGCCCCCTGGATGGTGAGCGGGACAATGTCGCCCGGGGTTGCCCGTCCACAGTAAGAAGGATGAAGACAAGTTAGCATACACATCACCGATACGAAACTCGCTCCCCGGGGTTGTGTGTCCAGCTCAAGAAGGATTAAGACGATTCGGTAAGGTACCATGGGGTTCCGGGGATTTCCCCGGGGTTGCCCGTCTATAAAAAGTAGGATGAAGACCCAGTCTTAAACAACGTCCATGCCGTTTCAATTGCATCCCCCGGGGTTGCCCGTCCAGCTCAAGAAGGATTAAGACTACACACGCGTATACTGTGTACGCACTTGGTTACCGTAAACTGTGCTCCCGAGGTTGCCCATCCAGAGAAAGAAGGATTAAGACGGCTGTACTTGGTACAGGGAACTGCTGGGTGTACCTGGGGTTGCCCCTCCAGAGAAAGAAGGATTAAGACTCCTGCATGAACGTCAGGACCGACGTGGTGTTCTCGGTCCCGGGGTTGCCCCTCCAGCTCAAGAAGGATTAAGACTCTTCTGATACTACACGCTTGGTTGCAACAGTTCTTTCTACCCGGGGTTGTGTGTCCAGCTCAAGAAGGATTAAGACTGATTGTACTTCGAGAACTGACCTAATTTAACGACTCCCGGGGTTGCCCCTCCAGAGAAAGAAGGATTAAGACCCGTGATAGACCCTTGGAATGCGTTCATGATCCCGGGGTTGCCCGTACAGCTCAAGAAGGATTAAGACTTCTGTATGATGTTCCGTAGCGAACTCAATTTCGATGTGCCCGGGGTTGCCCATCCAGCTCAAGAAGGATTAAGACGCTGTATAATTGCCCATAAACTCACCACTGCAATAGACCCGGGGTTGCCCATCCAGCTCAAGAAGGATTAAGACCCCCCTTCCCGATGCCCCACAGCAGCTTGGCCAGCAAGCCCGGGGTTGCCCATCCAGCTCAAGAAGGATTAAGACGTACCGTTACCAATCGCAACCTTACCATTTTGGAAGAAACCCGGGGCTGCACATCCAGCTCAAGAAGGATTAAGACCACACCGAATCGCCGATGCCGCCCGCACTGACAAAACCCGGGGTTGACCGTCCACAGAAAGAAGGATGAAGACGCAAACTCATGTGTGTCTTTGGTTGGCTCACCGATCAGCCCAGGGTTGTGTGTCCAGCTCAAGAAGGATGAAGACGCACGTTCGTTGGGGTTTTCGACAAACAAGAAACCCCGGGGTTGCCCCTCCAGAAAAAGAAGGATGAAGACCGAGCAGTACGGGCCAGAGGGCATTGAACTTGGTTTCTCGGGGTTACCTATCCAGCTCAAGAAGGATTAAGACGACAGCGGATTCTCGTCTTCGATCAAGATCGCTTTTTTCCCGGGGTTGCCCATCCAGCTCAAGAAGGATTAAGACAACTTCTTACGTCCCATTAGAGTAGTATTAAAATGGTCCCGGGGTTGCCCCTCCAGCTCAAGAAGGATTAAGACTACCACTCTACCACATCATACATCATCTCCTTATTCCCGGGGTTGCCCGTCCACAGAAAGAAGGATGAAGACAGCATGATTTTTGTCGACAACATCGTTTCATCCTCCCAGGGTTGCCCGTCCAGCTCAAGAAGGATTAAGACTAGTTTTCATAGTCAATTAAGTAGTTTAGTGCAAACCCGGTGTTGTGTGTCCAGCTCAAGAAGGATGAAGACAAATGAGCCGTTTTCGCAAAGGTTACGCCAAGAATCGCCCGGGTTGCCCGTCCAGAAAAAGAAGGGTGAAGACACCCAGACAGCTTCTTGCAGTACACCCCATTCCAAACCGGATCAGCGTGCTCCGTCCAGCACAAGAAGGATTAAGACATGCCTCTGTGGGCGGCTGAGAAGGTGTACAGGCGATCAGAGTGGTAGTCCAGCAGAAGAAGGATGAAGACCCCGCATCGTTAAAATGTAATCCGTCCGCTACGTATTTATCAGAGGCTCCGTCCAGCTAAAGAAGGATGAAGACATTTGATAGGCTGTTGTTCCGTTAGAAAAATCCAGTTCCCGGGGTTGCCCGTCCACAAAAAGAAGGATTAAGACATTTCAACAATTGCATTATTGTCTTTTTCTCCTACGGACCTGGGGTTGCCCGTCCAGAAAAAGAAGGATGAAGACTTATTCGCCAATTCTTTCTGGCGTTTACTTTCTGGACCCGGGGTTGTGTGTCCAGCTCAAGAAGGATTAAGACTTCGTATTAAAGATACCACTGGTTTTTTGTTGAGACCCCGGGGTTGCCCGTCCAGCTCAAGAAGGATTAAGACGTGTATCCAGCGAAATCGAAAAGAACGTCAACACCCAACTCGGGGTTGTGTGTCCAGCTCAAGAAGGATTAAGACGTACGAAGTCCCTCCCCCTGAAGAGTTTCGTAATTCCCGGGGTTGCCCCTCCAGCTCAAGAAGGATGAAGACAAGGTCTGAAAGTATGCATGGTTTTAGTCGTTTTTTACCCGGGGTTGCCCGTCCAGAAAAAGAAGGATGAAGACACCAAGTAAACAAGCTCAGGATAGAACGTTGGTAAGCCCCGGGGTTGCCCCTCCAGCTCAAGAAGGATTAAGACACGGTAGCTAGATCGACGTGTGCGAGAGTGGAACAATCCCGGGGTTGCTCCTCCAGCTCAAGAAGGATTAAGACTTGTAGAACATCCCTGGTCGGAAGAAGATCGTCAACCCGGGGTTGCCCCTCCAGCTCAAGAAGGATGAAGACAAGGTCTGAAAGTATGCATGGTTTTAGTCGTTTTTTACCCGGGGTTGCCCGTCCAGAAAAAGAAGGATGAAGACACCAAGTAAACAAGCTCAGGATAGAACGTTGGTAAGCCCCGGGGTTGCCCCTCCAGCTCAAGAAGGATTAAGACACGGTAGCTAGATCGACGTGTGCGAGAGTGGAACAATCCCGGGGTTGCTCCTCCAGCTCAAGAAGGATTAAGACTTGTAGAACATCCCTGGTCGGAAGAAGATCGTCAACCCGGGGTTGCCCCTCCAGCTCAAGAAGGATTAAGATGCGAGAAGGGCGCTGGTTTGGGCGTTGGTGAGGTGCCCGGAGTTGCCCGTCCAGAAAAAGAAGGATGAAGACCTACTTTTTATTCGGTAGGTTCCGGGTGTTCGGCTGCCCGGGGTTGCCCGTCCAAAAAAAGAAGGATTAAGACTTCCAGACCTTAACATAACCGTCTCCTTTATTAGTCCCGGGGTTGCCCGTCCACAGAAAGAAGGATGAAGACCTACGCGGCAGGTATCCGCATTGGGATTGCCCACACGCCCCGGGGTTGCCCGTCCAAAAAAAGAAGGATTAAGACACGCAGACAGTTTCTTGCAGTACACCCCATTCCCAAACGGATCAGAGTGCTTCGTCCAGCAGAAGAAGGATTAAGACTACGCTGCAATGTCCCGAATCTGTCTGGATTCTCGGCCCATGTCTTTTAGGCTCACCTCCACCACAAGAAGAATGAAGACACAATTCCATTATGGACGGATGAAGTTGCCTAGTAGTCGCACGTCCACAAAAAGAAGGGGGGGATAAGTACAGTATTTAAAGCACCTGGTTAATTGTGGTCACTATTTGTACCTATTACAATAAATCGATAAAATAAAGCATTGATAATCAAAATTATAACTTAAGAAATTACTTTCTGTATCGGGAAATGATTGATCGACGCCGTACTTTTGGCGGTCCGGTTCAAACACAATAAAACTTTAACGTATGCATCCCGTAATCGATACGTTTTCACTGATTGGCAAACGAGCCCTGGTAACCGGCTGTAAACGAGGTATTGGAAAAGCGATGGCCGAGGCTTTGGCCGAAGCGGGAGCCGATATCATTGGGGTATCGGCCAGTCTGGAGCCAGAAGGCAGCGAAGTAGCCAGGTCTGTTGAAGCGCTGGGACGGCAGTTTTCGGCTTACCAGGCCGATTTTAGCAAGCGGGATGCGCTTTACCAGTTCATTCAGCAGGTCCGGCAGGATCACCCGGTTATCGATATTCTGGTGAACAATGCAGGCACGATTCTACGCCAACCAGCTGCCGAGCATTCCGATGCGTACTGGGATGAAGTAATTGGCATCAACCAGACTGCCCCGTTCTTGCTGACCCGCGAGATTGGCAAGGAAATGGTAGCCCGCAAAAGCGGGAAAATTATTTTCACAGCTTCATTGCTGACGTTCCAGGGCGGTATCAACGTGCCCGGCTATGCCGCCAGCAAAGGAGCGATCGGGAGTCTGGTCAAAGCCTTCGCCAACGAGTGGGCGAGCCAGGGCGTCAACGTCAATGCCATTGCACCGGGTTACATCGCGACCGATAACACCGAAGCCCTGCGTGCCGACCAGGCGCGTAGCCAATCTATTCTGAGCCGTATTCCGGCAGGACGCTGGGGCGAACCCGATGACTTCAAAGGACCCATTGTGTTTTTGGCCTCCGACGCATCCCGCTACGTTCATGGTACGATTCTGACCGTCGATGGCGGCTGGATGGGTCGTTGACACGTATGTACGTGAACCCAGTTCGGGGGTCGACGCTGTAAGAGTTAGTCAGGATGTTTTCGCAGAGCTGCCGGAGATGAGTTGCCGGACGAACACTGCACGCTCCAGAGGTTTGTAAAAGCTCTCAAAAAGACGCCCGGTTATGAATTCACCGGGCGTCTTTTTGATAATTCATATTGTATGCTACTCCCTACAGCCTGCTGTTCTTACAACCGGGTTACGCCTGGCAGAAGGTATTTGGTGGAACAAATAGAGGGCGTTACTGAGTAACAATACTATTGTTGATAAATATTCTGCAAATCGACCTTAAATCCGCTGACTATTTTCGAAAAAATTCGTCAAACCAATATTGCTATGGAATAAACGTGCCTGGTAGTGAAATAAATTGGATATTTACCGGATAAAGATAAACAAAACCGCAATCCGTAAATTTTCGTTTCGTTTAAATAACTGATTTTTGACCCTACGTCAAACTACCAATCTTGTAAAGAGCCGTAGTTTATCGAGATGAACACCTTGGTCGACCTATGAATGTTTTGCCAGAAAATAACGCGGACAATCCGGACGAGTACCTCGAACAGGTAAACCGGCTGGAGTTGGCAATCGCCAATGAGCGAGTCTTGCTGGCAAAACTAAAAATGAAACGCAGGCGCCTGTCGAACCAGGAAGCTTACCAACGGATGCTCTCGGCAATGGAACACGATATTGCCAGACAGCTTGCCCGGCTACAAAACGAGTTAGAAAAACTAACTCACAAATAAGTTTTCTCCAGTGACTCTTTAGCATCTGCGCCGATCATTGCGTGTTTTTCACCAGACAGGCGCTACGATGTATCATTTGCCGGTTTCTTTATCCGTACGGTGGTCTCGATCACTGGCTCATTCGTCACTAACCAGTTGCGGGCCGACAATCAGGCGAAAGCGGCTGGCTGCATATCCCGTTTAGAACAGGTGCACCCCCGATGAGTAGCGATGGCCGGAATCAACTCCTGGCTATGAATGGTCTGAACAGGCCCGCCCGGCTCCAGTTCGAACGTGATCTGGCAGTTATTGAGCGACGCCGGGGTTCGGGTAAACAACCAGTGGCGGTGCTCCTGCGAAAGGATAAACAGCCCATAATCGTCGCCGAGAGCCGCAAAGTCGTGTTTCGGTTTAGCTTTGCGGAAGGGCTTGATCCCAAACTGCCGGTTCAACTGGCTGATCGTTTTGAGTACGCAGGGCGTGGCAATTCCAATCTCGCTGATTCCCTGAAACAGATCGCTGATGGTCAGGTTGGCATCGCCCGAAGGAACATCGTGCCGGGTAATGAACTCCAGCAGATTGCCGTTGTTATCAGGAAAATAAGCGGCTCTGGCCCGCCAGTCAGCAAACTCGGCGATTTTCTGGCCGTGCGCCTGCGTATCGATATAATCCATTCCGAACCAGTGCATGCACATTTCCAGCATGCCACCCGGCACGTTGATAGCGAAGTGATAGGGGCCAACCGGGTTAGACACTGCCCGGAAAGTGAGCCGTGTCCAGCCCACCTGAAACGTGAGCCTGTCGACCGATTCGGTCAGGAGAGGTAAGCCTAATCGTTTCGTATAAAATGTCCGTGTACCGGCCAGGTCATTGGTGTCGAGTTGAATCGTTACGAGTTTCATGCGTGATCATTAGTCAGTTGTCAGGTAAGCCTGAGGTGTCCCAAAATTGGCTGAATCCGAGGCTGAAGCCAATCCTATACCGGTTGAATCTGTGGAACTGCGACATGAACCTTCACTTTTGCCCGATCAACTGATAACAGCACGGCGGGCCTGCGGCATCGAAATCGTGGTATCTATCCGAATCTCCTCGATAAAATATTGATCGGGCGTATTGGTTCCTGCCGCCAAGCTGCACCGCGTCAGTTTCATCGTTTCGCCCCCGCTCAAAGCCGCGCATTTCCGGTCCCGGCGTGCACGCAGATATAGCATCGTTTTGAGTTCATGTTTCAGCAGAAGGCGCCTGGTTGACCCGTTGAAGCTGTTCAAAAACAGACAGGGATTGAACTGGATGCAGGAAAGGAAATGAGGGAAAGAAAAAAAGCACGCGTAGCCAGACCACCGCGAAAAAAGCGGTTGGCCAGAAGCCGATAACGGTCAGCAGGAGCAGGCTCCGTGTACTCGCTACGAAAGGAATGGCCTACCTGTCGTCTAAGTATAAGCCGATTCAGCCCGGTTCAACAGTTGGATACAAGAAATACCCTTATTTTGTAGCTTTCGTAACTCGTTCCGGAACGGAGGTACGCCTGAAAGTTGACCGATTGGCCGATCAGGATACCTGGAGAGCCCTGGGTATTTTGTCCGTCTATTCGTAAAAACTAAAGAAGGTAAACCGGCCAAGCCGGCAGGAAAGACTGAAGCAGCAGGTCCAGCCGTATTTTCTGGTCAATTTCCTCAATACGTTGTCTTCCCTGATCGATAAAGATGTTCCGACGACACGCCAGTAAACCAGCCCTGGCTATCCATGAAGCGATCCGTATACTCACTCTTTATCCGGCATGAAGCGTCCCCGATTTCGAACAACTGAATATACCTCAGGTAACCAGGTACTTGTTGCCCTGCTCACGGGCTTGCTGGTCGCCTGCCAGTCGCCTGCACCGCCGAAGCAGCTTACCCCCGCGTTTTATCACTGGCAGGCGACCTACCAACTCGATCCGACCGAGAAAGCGTTGCTGCGCGAAGTAAAGGCCAGCCGGCTGTATATTCGGTTTTTCGATGTCGACTGGGATGCCGCCGGGCAGCGACCGGTTCCAAAAGCGGTGGTTCATTTTCGGGAGGAGCCGGTAGGGCAGATGGTGGTACCGGTCGTTTTTATTACGAACCGAACGTTGCTGTTAATGGCTCCGGCGACCATCCCGCAACTGGCTCGAAATCTGGTAGACAAAATTCGTCAGATGGCCCGGCAACAGCATATTCAGCTCCGCGAAGTTCAGCTCGACTGCGATTGGTCGGTGCAGAGCCGGGCGTGTTATTTTCAGCTTCTGCGCACGGTTTCCCAGTTGCTGGGTCTCCCTTTGTCGGCCACGATCCGGTTGCATCAGGTCAAGTATGTCGGGCAGACCGGGGTTCCGCCCGTAAGCCGGGGAATGCTGATGGTTTATAACATGACCGACTGGAAAGACCCGGAAACCCGTAATTCCATTCTCGACCTGGACGTCACCGAACATTTTACCAATTTTCTGGAAAAATATCCGCTACCGCTCGATGCCGTGCTGCCCCTGTTCAACTGGACGATCGTCTACCGAAACAACCGATTCCTGACGATCCTGAACGGGGTCGAGCGGAGTACGTTGCAGCGGTGTTCCGCGCTTCGGGTGCAGGCCGATACCAATCGGTTTGTTGCCCGTCGGGACACCGTTGCGCTGGGGTTGTCCGTGCGGGCGGGCGATCTGTTTCGCGCAGAAGCCTGTAGCCTGCCTGAGCTGATGCAGGCCCGGCAGCTTGTGCTTTCCCGCATCCGAAATCCGGCGCTTACTTTCGCTTTGTATCATCTCGACAGCACTGTTCTCTCACACTACCGCCATGGCGACCTTAAAACCCTCTTTCAGCCGAATTCGTAGCCTGCTTTTGGGCGTTGGCATCGCCCTGACGCTGGCCTGTGGACCGGGATGGTTCGATGAAAATGAGTTTTTGAGCTATTTTCAACCCGAAAGCAGCAACGCCCGCCCGCCGGATCGACTGTATTTTTTTTCGCCACAACTTTATAACCTGGAGGCCGAGCAACGCAGCGAAACGAGCGACTCGATCAGTCGAAACGAAAACCTGCGTGCCTGGGCGGCTTATGCCGGCGGGAAGGTGGCACTGGCTACCGTAGCGGAAGCGGTTTATAAAGGCGACGACCGTCCGACGAATCCGTTCGTCGTGCAGTTGCGTCGTACGCACGCGGCAGCGCTCGATTATCTGGCGCTGGCCCGGACGACCGAGAAGGCCAGCGCCGGTGGAGACGTCTGGAGCCCAATTCCGGCTGATACGGTGCAGTTGAGTCGACAGCTCGCGGAAACTCAAAATCGCTATCGAACGGCTCCGGATGGGTTCCTGAAAGAACGCTACGGGTTTCAGGCCGTAAAATTGGCCGACCAGCTTGGCCAATCCGTCCAGTGCCAGGCGCTGTATGATCAATTGATTGTACCCTTGCCCCAAAAAACGTTTATCAGCGACTGGGCCCTGTGCCGCCAGGCGGGGGCAGTTCTGGCTACCGGCGATACGGCCCGGGCTATTTACGCCTTCGCGCAGGTATTTGACCGGTGCCCTTCCCGACGCAGGCAGGCCGAGGCCAGTCTGCGGATTCATGGGATTCGATTTCGGGAAGAAGCGTTGCGGTATGCCCGGAACAACCAGGAGAAGGCAGCTGTTTATGCGATCTGTGCGCTTCAGCCCATGCAGGATGCCTTACCACTGCTGAAAAAGATCGTAGCCCTAAGCCCACAGAATCCGCTCATCGAGTTAATCATGGCCCGGGAGATCAACCGCAACGAATATTATTTTCTGGCGACGGCCAACCCCGTATACGGTTACGACGAAGCGAGCCGCCGGGATTCGCTGGCGTTCGAGAGACGACGGCAAACGGCTACGTCGTACGCCGATCAGTTAAAGGCTTTCGCGGAAGAATCGGCCACTACACTTGGCAATCCGGCGTTCTGGTACACAGCAGCCGCCTACGTGGCATATCTGGGTAAAAACTACGAGTCTGCTCAGGAATTACTGACGAAAGCGGACCAGGCTCCGACAACGAATCCTACGCTGAAGCAGCAGCGGACGGTGCAGCAAATGCTCCTGCTGGCGGCTCAAGATCAAGAGATTACTCCGGAGGTTGAAGCGCGGTTGATCGGCTACTTGGAGTCGTTTCGTCGGCCGGCGAACTTCCGGCTTACCAACGCTTTTGTTACCGTATGCCAGCAGTTTGCTCAGACGTATCAGCGAGGAAATCCTAAAGCAAAGTCGGCCGGGTGGCTGTCGGGCTGCAGTCGTCGCGGGGAAACTACCGATCCGGAGAATACGGCAAAGGCTTTTCTGCTGACTATGCTAACAACGGCGCAGTTGACCCAGGGAGAGCCCGTTCAGGTAAATACCGACCAGCTTTTCGTGGAAGATACGGCGTCGGCTGCTACGGTTGAGCGAGTAGTGACCTTCGCCGAAAAACCGAATCCGACCGATTTCGATAAGCGATTACTTCGATTGACGGGTTTTGGCACCGATTATCTGTATACGCTGCTGGGCCGCCGGCTGATGGCCGAGCAACGCTACGCGGCAGCAGCTACGGCCTTTGCCCGTGTCGGGCCGAAAACCTGGCGCCAAGAGCCGTTCGTCAGTTATTTTGCCGAGAACCCGCTGGAGTTGACACCCACTGAACAGAAGCCGGGCGGAAAAAATCCATACACACCCGTCGACTTTGCCCGTACGCTGGATCAACTGCAAAAACAGGCGACTACGCTGAGGGGCGACCCGGCGGCTCAGGTTTATTATCAGCTGGGCTGCGCGGCTTTTAATTTGAGCTGGTACGGAAATGCCTGGGTGCTGGTCAGGCGGTCGTGGAGTTCGGCCGAACCAGCCTACTCATCCTGGTACGCGATCAATCGACCGGCTGATGACAGAAAAACCGAGCGGCAGTTGCAACAGGAGCCATACTACACGACGGCAATCGCGAAGGCCTACTTCGAGAAAGCGCTGACGAACGCCCACAATCCGGAACTGGCGGCCAAAGCCTGTTTTATGGCAGCTCGCTGCGAGCAGAATGAGTTAAGAAATCGCCTGATACTGGAAGAGCGCAAGCCAGGGTATACCCAACTGGACGAAAAGGAAGTGAAAGCCCTAACCCGTAAACTTCGCCAGGAGCAGTATGATCATTATTTTGCGAAGCTGGCTACCGACTACAGGCAGACACGGTTTCAGGCCGAGATAATGGCTGAATGCGCTACCTACGCCGACTTTCTAGCGCATCGATAGCTTAAGGCACCAGCAATCTACTATCAGTCGGGTGATCGATCAGACTGATAGCAGAAAAGCCAGGAAGCATAACGAATGTAAAGGTAGACTCAGTTGATATACTGTATATTGTAGTAATCCTGAATTTTGGCCCGGCTCCGTTTGAGTCGCATTTTGACCGCGCTGGTTTTGATCCGATACCGCTCAGCGATCTCCTCGATGCTCAGCCCTTCTTCGTATTTCAGCCGTAACAGCTCCTGCTCTTTAGCCGAGAGTTGGGTCAGGGCCTGCCGGACTATTTCAAAGGGATCTTCCTGAATGAGACCGTCTTTGCTGTCTGCCAGATCAAGGTCTGAGTCGATCGAAGTAGTGTTAAGTCGTTTGGCGAGTCGAATCTGATCGGAGCAGTAATTGTGAGCGATGGTGTTCAGCCAAGTCGAAAAGCTGGATCGTTGCTGAAAATTATCGAGCTTATCGAACGCTTTGATGAAAATATCGTGCGTAAAATCCTGTGCTTTTTCCGTGTCTTTGGTCATGAACAAGCACCGCTTATAAACTTTTTGAACGTAGCGCTTATAAAGCGTTTCGAAGCACTGGCTGGGTTGTTTAGGAAGGTACTGACGAATCATGTCTTCGTCAGTTAATTGAACGTTCATAGGGATGAGGAT
Source organism: Spirosoma koreense (assembly GCF_054777875.1). NCBI lineage: Bacteria > Pseudomonadati > Bacteroidota > Cytophagia > Cytophagales > Cytophagaceae > Spirosoma > Spirosoma koreense. The sequence goes on from NZ_BAAHAC010000005.1 coordinate 355,268, forward strand.
GATTAAGTTACATTTTTGGTCTATACAAATATAATTATTGCACAGAAAAGTTTTAAACATATTTCGGTAATATGTTCTGGTTAAATACCAGAAATTTACTAAAAAGTTTGTAAAAGAATCTATATTGATTACTTGCTATACGTTTTATGAGAATAAACAGGTAGAAAATATGGTCAATAGTTAGGCTGTTAATACATTCACTAGTAGTCTTTTGTAAAGAATAAATAACCGTGAATTAAGGGCTTAAATTTATCTGATCTGCCATACGCCCGCAAAACTAACGGACTGTTTTTATTAGTGCGTTATATTCTATATATAATTGATAATCAAAGATTTATTCAATAAAGAACTATACGAGCCAAAGGTCGGCAGTTAGTTAAAACAAGCGATCAGTCTATTTTTTTACCCGGTAGGTACTAAGAATAATGGCCAGCACCGATGAAAAAAGTTACAAAGAATAAAAATAGCTTTGTGTACTGTTTTTAGAAAAAAGAAATGATAAAGTTTACGTTATTTTTAAAATATAAACTAAAAAATAATTAATACAAGGCGAAAAAAAATTAATGACCATGGATAAATTTTTGTAAATTTTTTAGGTAACTTTTTTGTCTTTACCTGCCGATATAGACGGTGTATGTTTATAATTAAATGATAACTGTAAACCTATAAACGGAACCGATAAATCATCTTTGGCAGATACCTGGTTACCAGCGAACGGATTGAAACGTCCAGCCCGGCTGGACGTTTTGCATCTCCACCTCGTCGTCGCGTTTCGTCAGACCGCACCTTAGATAGTTCTGGTGCAACCGGGCCAGCGCCTGCCGGTCCAGTTCTACGCCTAGGCCCGGTTCCTGAGGAACCAGTACCGTTCCTTCCTCGAACCTGAAACGACCCGCTACAATGATTTCATCCGATTGCCACGGATAGTGTGTATCCAGGGCATAGGGCACCCCCGGTAAGGCCGCACCCAGGTGGACCATGGCGGCCAGCGAAATTCCCAGATGGCTGTTGGAGTGCATCGACAAACCGCGCCCGAAGGTCTGGCAGATTCCCGACAGGGTCATCGACGCGTGCAAGCCGCCCCAGAAGTGGTGATCGCTCAGGATGATGTCTTCCGAACCGAGCGCAATGCTACCAGGAATATCGTCGAAGGAAGTGGTGCACATGTTCGTAGCCAGTGGGGTCTTCAGCGCTTTCCGGACCGTGGCCATGTTTGCCTGGCCGCGGGTTGGATCTTCCAGATATTCCAGAATCGGCTCCATCTGCCTGCCGTATTTTATCGCCGTTTCTACAGTCCAGAGCGCATTCGGATCGATGCGCAGGGGTACGTCGGGGCCGAAGGCTTCCCGTAGCGCAAACATGGCCGCCACTTCCTGCTGTGGCTCGAAAACGCCCCCCTTCAGCTTGATCGACTGAAAGCCGAACTCGGTGCACATAGCTTTAGCCTGCGCAACAATCTCAGCCGGATTCAGGGCGCTGGTCTGCCGGACCGCTGGCCAGCCCGTAGCGGTCGGGTCGGTCCTTAACCCCAGTTCGCCCCCCGCGCCTTCGTATTTATAGAATAGATAGGCCGAAAACGGTACCCGATCCCGCAGTTTACCACCCAGCAAATCCACAACCGGCCGCCCCGTGACCTTACCGATAATGTCGAGACAGGCGACTTCTATAGCGCTGAAAATGTGAACCAGTTTTCGCTGATCCCAGGGCGTTTCCCCACGTTCGGCTGCACTTTCCGTACCGAATCGGTTCCGCAGCACCTGCCTGATTTCATTGAGCTGAAATACGTCTTGGCCGATGAGCAGTTTGCGGGCTTCGCCCAGGGCCGCGTCGATGGCTTCATTCCCCGGAATTTCGCTAATACCGGAGATATTGTCGTCGGTGACCAGTTCGACAATGGTGCGTAGGGCATAGGGAGCGTGCAAACCAGCCGCATTCAATAGGGGCGGGTCGACAATAGCAATGGGGGTGATATGAATTTGCTGGATACGGGGACCGGTTTTGTAAGGCATAGTCAGAATTTTTTTGGCAGAACAAACAGGATCGAGCGAATGAACAAGCCTAAAAAATTCCGTTCATCCGCTCAGGAAAAATTATCAGGATGCTTCGTCAGTGACGGTCTGGAGCAAGCCTTTGATGTAGCCGTAGCAAAAGGCGAAGGCCTGCAGGTCGCTGCCCGCGTCGGCATGGTGCGGCACGTGATCGGGCATAACCATGCCCGAATAGCCCACGTCGCGCAGGGCCCGGACGACGTGCAGGAAATTCATATCGCCGTTGTCGGGGTATACTTCCTGAAAGTTATTCCAGCCTCCTTTGATGTTGCGCAGATGCACGTTGAAAATCTGGTTGCGTTCGCCTACCCATTTGATGATCGGCAGGATGTCGTTTTTCGGATCTTTCAACCCCTCCGCAATCGATCCGATGCAGAAATTGAAGCCGTGATATTCGCTGTCGTACAGTTTAGCAAACCGCTGAATACCTTTGAACACGTCTGGACTGTTCCAGCGCGTGATGCCCCGGTAACCAGCGGGCGTCGGTGGGTCGGCGATGTGGTTAGCCAGCCTGACTTTGTACTCTCTGGCAACTGGCAGAATGCGGTCGAGGAGGTAGGTGATGCGCTCGAACAGTTGCTCGATGGATACGTCGCCAGCAATGGTTTTGGGTGCGTTCTGTCTGACGGCCTCCTCGTAATTCCAGGTGCTGTAGATGGCATTTCCCCGTTTCGGATCGATCGTGGTGCCGGTCCGCAGCACGGGCAGAATGGTCGTGTTGTAGTTCAGTACTTTAATGCCCGTTTTTCCGGCCACCTGGATCATCTGCTGAAGGATTTCGATTTCCCGGTCGCGCTCGGGGCTTTTGCCCAGCATGATATGCGGATAGTCGGCTTTGTCGATGCCCGACGAGGCCAGTGGAAAATGATAAGCGTCCAGGCTAATGCCGTATTGCTCGCAGGCTTCCCGTTTTCGCATCGAGTCGTCCAGATCCCAGCCTTTCCCCGGAATCGTTTTTGGCGCGCCCCCGTCGATGTTGTAAACGCCATGCCTGGCTTTGAACTCCAGGTTTTCCCGGCTTGTGCCACCCAATTGACAGCCGACTTTCATCAGCACTTTTTTGGGCAGCGTGGGCCTGCCGACGGGCTCGTGATGGGCGAGTGCCTGCTCCGCTTCGAAGGCAGCAACCCCAACAGACCCCGCTGTCAGGACTCGAATAAAGCGTTTACGTTTCATTGTCGTAGGGTTTAGGATTGAATATCATTATACCAATCATGACAGCTGCGAGCGATGGGCTGGCTCACCCTTGGTTCGGTTGACGGGCTGTCGTCGACGGTTTATTCCTGTCTGTGCGTGCTATACCAGCGGAAAGAGCTGTGCACCAATGAGAATAATGACCAGGCCGGCCAGCCCCATTACCACCAGCAGGGGCGAAATGGTTTTCAGCGCTTCCTGTTCGGTTAAATTGCTGAGCTTGCAGATGATCCAGAAACCGGCATCGTTCATCCAGGGAACGAGCTTGGAGCCGCATCCGATGGCCAGCCCCAGGTACAGCGGATGAAACGCCAGATTAGCACTGCTGGCCATGCCCGACAGAATACCCGATGCCGTGATGAGGGCGACGGTAGCTGAGCCCTGCGCAGTTCGGACAACGGCGGCAATGAAAAATGCCATCGGAATCAGCGCCATCTGGTAGTCTTTGGTCATCTCGGCAATGCGGGCACTGATGCCGGTTTGCTGCAGCATACCGCCGAAGGCCCCGCCCGCTGCCGTGATCAGAATGATACCCCCTCCGCTCATCAGCGCGGCCTGCACGAAAGCGGTCAAGCCTTCTTTACTGTCTTTCCTGTGCCGGGCCAGAATGAGCAAAGCCACTATGCCGCCGGTAACGATGGCGATATTTTTATCCCCGAAAAACTTTATTAGACTCAGCAGCTTTCCCAGAAACGGCGACGACGTAAGCGGGGTGCCCGCCGTAGATAGGGCCGAAAGGGCGGTGTCGGCGCAGATAAACACCAGCGGAATCAGTACGGGTAACAGCGACACGCCCAAAGAAGGCAGGTGAGCCGTTTCTTTGGCGGCAATGGCTTTGATGTCTTCGAGCCGGGCATCGAGCGAATCGCGGAGAGGAATGGGCCATTTTCGGTTGGCCCATAAGGCAAAAAAGTAGCCCGCCGTAATGGTAAACAAACCGACGATCGTGCCCCCCACCATCATCAGCCCGATCGGAATGTGCATTTCGCCGACCAGAAACAGAGGCCCCGGCGCGGGCGGCACCAGCGAATTGGCCATGGCCGCGCCCGCCATGATGCAAAGCACCAGCAGAAGGTAGTTTTTTCCGATGCGGATGGTCATGGCTTTGGCCAGCGGCATCATCAGAAACAGGACCGTATCGAAAAAGACGGGAATACCCAGAAAAAAACTGCTGACCAGGAAGGCAACGGGCGCTTTTTCAATCCCCGTCAGCCGCAGCATGGAGCGGATAATACGCTCGGCAGCCCCGCTCTCCAGCATGCACTTACCGATAATGGCGGCCATAGCGATCAGAATCCCGATTTTGCTACAGGTGCTGCCAAACTCCGTCGCGATGCGTTCGCCGATGCTTTTTTTGGTGAGAGCCAGGGCTGCGGCTGGTGCCGTTCCTTTCGAAAGCGCGAATTGTTCGATGGCTGACGCAGGGGTTAGCAGCGCCACGATGAACGCGCCGAGCAGCAGGGCCAGAAAAGGGTGAAGCTTCAGCCCGATGATGCCGCCCACGACGATGATCATGCCAACGGCCAGGATGAAAAGAGGATCTGTCATTCCCGAAAAGGTTAGGTGGGGTTAGGAAGTAGGTCGGCTAAGTTTCTGTCAACTATACCTATTTGTTAACGGCCCGGAAGCTATCCAGCTTTTTCGCCAGGTTGCGGGCACCGTCGGCCACGAACGTCGCGTCGGCCCCGCAGGCAATCAGCCGAATACCCAGGTCATGATAGGTCTGGTAGTCATCGGGGTTGAAGAATAGGATTCCCGTCGCTTTTCCGGCTTTCTGAGCCGCATTGACGGTTTCTTTCAGGGCTTCCCTGAAACGCGGATGATCGAACTGCCCGAAAATCCCCAGTTCCATCGATAGGTCGGCCGGACCGATGAACAGTACGTCGACACCATCCATCGTCGCTACTGCGTCCAGATGATTCAGCACCTCGACGGTTTCGATCTGTACGACGCCTAAAATCGTATCGCGGGCGTCCTCATAATATTCATTGAAGTGCTGTGCGAACCCCGTTGCCCGAACCATTTTGGCTACCCCCCGGCTGCCGTGGGGCGGGTAGTGAAGGCCGCTGACAACCTTCTGCGCATCGGCCGGACTCGTGATTTTAGGAACCATGATCCCTTCGGCGCCCATATCCAGGACCCGGTGAATACGCTGGCTTTCGGCACTCTCGACGCGCACGATAACCCCCGCAGTGGTGTGTTCCAGCGCCTGCAACTGATACAGCGCATCTTTCTCCGAACCGGCGCCATGTTCAAGATCGATAAGTACCCAGTCGAAGCCGGCCTGCCCCACAATTTCGGCGGTCAGCGCACTGCCCAGGTTGAGCCAGCAACCGTTGAGGGTTTCACCCTGCCTGAGTCGTCTTTTTAGATTTTTCATGCAGGCAAAAGGCAGACAAACCGATACTTTACTTTTTAGCCCACCCGCCACGAACAACCTGGGGCCGTGCCGCCTAACAGACTGCGGCCCAGTAGCTTGTTCGATAGTGAGTTCCGCGTCGATATACATCGGCCGGTGCAGGGGGTTGTGCCACAGCCGGGTTGGTTACGAGCACAAAGACATTGCCAGCACATTCGGGGCGATTACTGATGTGGTGAGTGAGCAAGCCACACCTGCTGCGTAAAAGCCCCGTTGACGGCGGCATCCCAGAACTCAATCCGTACCCAGGTTCTGTTTTTAAGCGTTGTCGTAAACGTAAACGCCTGCTGGCCGAAGGGTAGGCTATGAGTCAGGTCGATGTGTTCGCGGAAGACCTGCTTTCCGTCTCCGGATATGATCTCTGCGAAAGTCAGCGGAAACGTCCAGTTTGCGGTTAAGGCGATGGTGGTTTTACCATCGACCGGGAGCGTAACGGTTTCGCCGGGGCCTTTGCCATTTACCGTAAAACTGGGCAGCATAATTTCGCCCGTGGTCACGAAGAATTTACCCTGACGCATTACGTCCAGAATCGGTTGCCAGCTCTGGCTGAAATCCGGGAGCTTGTCGAGTTGTAAATAGTTTACGTTGAGGTGAGCATAGGTTTCGTTCGCGGGCTCCATAGAAAAGATATCGGATTCGGCGATGACGTGTTTTTTCAGGCCCCAGTTAGCCATATCGTCCATCAGATCCAGTACCCGCCGACTCAACCGCGGCTCCGACAGATCGGCCGGAATGTTCTTCCAGGCGGCTCCGAAAAAATGGTCGGATTTATAAAAGGCTTCGTCTTTATACTGATCCGGAAACCCCGTTGAGCCTTTCGTGCGGGCGTGGGCAGTCCAGGCCAGACCATTTTCGACTTCCAGCAATTTCAGCATGTCGTTTTTATCGGCAATGCGGTAAACCTTTCCGTAGTTCGGATCGTCCGTGACAAAGGGCATCTCGGGTTTGCGGGACATGATCCAGTACACCGGCTTCGGGAAGAAATCGAGCCAGTGCCCACCGAAGAAGTTATTCGGCTCTTCGCCGGGCAGCAGCAGGAAATCGGCGTCCGACAACCGCTTGCATTCACTGAATAAGGTCTTCAGTTCCAGCAGTCGCTGATCATCCGGCCCTTTCGGATGACCCGGACCGTGGAATTCGGCCAGATGCACGATATTGACGCCTGAGTTTTTAAAGACCGTGACAAAATTAGGCACCTTCGGAACCGGCTTGCCAGCCAGCACCGTATTCATCACATGTTCATTGTGAAAGTGACTGGACATGGTTTTGTAGCCCGGTAAAACCGGGTATTTATCGTCATGCGTAAACCGCTTCACCTCGGCGAGGGCTTTCTCGGGCGTGTCCGCACTCAGCAGAAAGAAGAAATTCAGGCGCTGCCGGGTTTTAGGGGGGGCGTTGACCCAGGGTACCCAACGGCGGTCGCCCATCAGATCCTGCCGGATACCAATCCCAAAAGCGGGTACCAGACTTCGGTATCCGGCACCGTACCAGGTAAAATCCAGGTTATAAGCTTCGTCCAGCGGGTAAAAATATTGATGCGGTGCAGGAAATACCGCTACGCTGCCTGCCGCGCTGGTCCCGATGATGGTGCGGTATTTGACCGCCTGGGCTTTGTTAGGCTGGGTCAGCCTCGCCGGAGTGCGTTGCATCTGGTTCGCCGTGTCCGACCAGGCGATGGTTTGCCAGATGGGTTGCCTCGTTACCAGACCTGCATCGTAGAGAATAGCGGTCGAGTCGGCTTCGGTCGCCATGACAGCCGCGACATTGACCAGCGGGCTGCCGTTGTATACCGTAATTTCGAGATCGCCCTGGAACGTAGCGGCCTTTACCTGCGAAAGCCGAACAACGGTCCGGCTGCCAACGGTCGTGACGCTAGCCGCCCGTTTGGTCAGTTCAACGGCGTAGGATTTATGCGGAAGCTTATTTGTTTTATCGAAAAAGATGTTCCAGCCATTCTGTGAGATTAGATCCCGCTTGCCAATGGTCAGCACAAAAGCCGGGTCCAGCGCTTTCGCAATTTCTTTCAGCCGGCCCTGCTGCGATACCTGAAGACTAGTGAAGAGCGGTTTTCCGGGGTCAAGATCAAGAATCAGCTTCCCTGTTTCTTTGCCATTCGTGGGCCAGCTAACCGCCAGGCTATTGCCCTGACTAGAGACACTAACCCCGTTTTTTTTCTGAAAGCCGGACAGATTAACCGGTACCTGCGCATAAGTTAGTGCGCTAAGAACCGAGAACAGTAGCAGCAGGGTTTGTTTCATACACCTTCTTCGTTATGATGTTTATAAGAAGAAGGCAACCGTAATCTAACTTCCGGAGAGTTGTGAGTACCGCGATAGGCGAATTCGATACCCCTATAAAAAAGATAAGGTTCCCTGATCGAAGCAGAGAACCCTATACTGACTATTCCTAAACCCTTAACCTTTTCTACATGAAAAACTAACTTTTACTCCTTTCTGTTCCACATACCGACTGATTTCGGTATTTATTGAACGTCAGCCGCTTGGCTGATGGACTGATCGGCATTCCAGAGGAAATTGATCATTCGGGCTGTGTGATCAGCCTGGTTCGTCCAGCGGATGGCTTCAGCATTTTTCTGCTTTGCCAGTATATTGGTGACCTGAGTGGTGGCTTCGTTGAACTTGGCTCGGTCGGCGGGGCTAAGCGATAGCACCGCGGCCGGGTGTTGGTTGTACAACGAGACAACGCTCATAAAGTTTTGCCAGTTGGTAGTCTGCGCAAACTTATTAATGTTTTGTCCGACATAGGAAGCAAACTGCTTCTGCGAATCATTAACAAGCATAGCACTTGCCGGCTTGGTGGCTGCCGGGCTATCATCAGTGTTGGTGGTGGTAGCCGCGTTTGCCTGAGTTGTCGCTAATCCTAATCCAAGAATCACCGACGCAAAGATAACACGCGATTTCATTGTTTTGTTCTATTTTTGTTTCAGTTAGAGAACGCACAAAGGTCTATAGAAAGTTTAATAATGCAAAGCGTCCTTTATACTGGTGCAAAATTTTGTTCCGAATAAACTGCTGTTCAAAAGGCTTTTTTGCGATAAAGAAGTAATGAAATTGTGTAAAACAGAATATTGTTCCGTATTGTACGTTTCTAAGACATAGAAAATATTCTTTTTCCAAGTTGAAATATTCTTTAAAAAGTTATATCATTGGTTGTAATTGTTCATGGCTGTTTGTATGCCCATAGTACAAAAAGCCAGGATGGCGTCGCCTGCGCGATCCAAATAAGCCGGTAACTGGATCAGTTCATCCTCTGGAAACTGCCCGAGAACAAAGTCGACCTGACGGCCTCTGGCGAAATTATTGCCGATGCCCACCCGTAATCGTGCGTATTCCTGCGTGTTGAGCAACTCGTCGATGTTGCGTAGTCCGTTATGTCCGCCTGGCGATCCTTTGGGTTTCAGACGCAGTTTGCCAAAGGGCAAATCCTTATCGTCGGTCACCACAAGTATATTTTCCAGCGGGATGTGTTCCTGCTTCATGTAATATACCAGCGCCTTACCACTGAGATTCATATACGTGGTCGGCTTGACAAAAAACAGCTGCTTGCCCTTGTGTTGCCACTTAGCCGTATAAGCCAGGCGCGTCATGGTAAAATCGAACCCATGCTGAGCCGCCATCCGATCGAGGACCATAAAACCGGCATTATGACGGGTAAGCGCGTATTCAGGTCCGATATTGCCCAGACCAACGATCAAAAATTTCATAAATTATTCGGTTATGGGCGTTGGGGCTGGGGCATAGGGGGTATGCCACGGTTTCTGATGACGAATAACAGAACCGTAGTACGGTCCACTCTATGCCCCAGCCCCAACGCCTAGTTTACTAAAGCGACGGAGTCGTGGTAGCTGGCTTTCGTACCATCGGCAAACTGGCAGTCCAGGTGGTAACCATAGACCCCCGCCGAAGCTGGTAGTCCGCTAATCTGACCGTCCCAGACAGGTTCGCCGTTGAAAAGCTCAAAATTAGCACGATTATACAGAATTGCGCCCCAGCGGTCGTAAACGGTGAACTGCAGAACGGTCAGCGACGGACCGGCAAAATGAACCGTGAAGACATCGTTGATCCGATCGGCGTTGGGCGAAAAGGCCGTAGGAAAATGAACCCGGTTAACGCAGTCAGGCGAAACCGTTACTGCCTGCCTGACTGTGCAGTGGTTCGTATCTTTGCTGACAAGGGTATAGTCGCCCGCTCTAAGTCGAAAAAAGGTAGGGCTGCGCTGAAACGTTTGCCCGTCGAGCGAGAACGTGAGCGCATCCGGGAAACTATTCTGGATAATCTGGATGGTCCCGTTCTGTTGCCCACACTGTTCGGCCGTTGTCTGCACCGTCACGGGGGTGAGCCCAACGCTGGGCGCTACATGGATGGTCTGGCTGACGGTACATCCGTCGCGATCCTGGGCAATGACCGTGTAGGTGCCCGCTGCCAGTTTGCCAAAGGTAGCGTCTGGCTGAAAGGTCTGGTTGTCGAGGCTGTACAGAACAGGGTTGCTACCACCGGTTGTCGCAAAAGTCACTTCGCCATTGGCCTCTCCACACGTGGTAGGGGAGCCGCTTGCACTGACCAGCGTGATGGCGCTGGTGATGGGTAAATCAACGGCGTAGTTCGTCTCGCAGCCGTTGGCATCACGGGCCCGAAACGTATAGGTACCGCCGGGTAGTTTGCCGAACGTCGGACTGCGCTGAAAGGTATGGCCATTATCCATCGAATAGGTTAGGGGAGCCTGCCCTCCGCTGGTAACGACCGTTATTTCGCCGTTGGCGGCTCCGCAGTGGGGCGGGGTCTGTTTTAACTCAGTAATCTGTGGACCCGGCCCGGCCTTTACCGTAACGGCCTGCTCAGAACGACACCCGGTCGCGTTGGTGGCCGTTATGGTATAGTTGCCCGCATTGAGCCCGGAGAACACGGGCATCAGCTGAAAATCGACGCCGTTCAGGCTGTATCGCCAGTCGGTAGAGCTCATGGGCGTAAGCGTAATCGTTCCCCTGGTCTGTCCGCAGCCCGGATTGGTAACCGATGCCGTGAAAAAGGCATCGAGGACTTCAAGCGTGATCGGAACCGCCGGGCTTTCCGTATTGTAGAGCGTCTGAGTAAGGTAATAGGTCGTAGTCTGCGTAATAGCCGGACTAAAGGTATTGCCCCTGGCTACCGGGCTGGTCCGGCTCGGCGAGGTATACCACTGAATGTTTTTGCCCGTCACGACGGCCTCGATCGGGCTGCCTTTGCAGAACCTGGAAGCGGAGGTAAGCCCAACCTGGTACAGTTCGACCGTTCCGCGCTCGGGCTGCGTACAACCACTGTTGTTGATTGTTTCGAAGGTACCTTTCAGGCTGGCACCGGCTGGGTCATACGTCAGATTGACCTTCCAGAAGCAAACACCCGATCCGACCGGGTTGCCGCTTGCATCGGCCTCGCTGAAGCTAAGCTGGCTGGACATGATCTGGCCCGATAGGAAAGCAGAGCTACCAAAGGGTTGGTTCGGTTTCGAGGTTTGCGATGTGCCGCTTACCGATGTTCCGTTCTGGGTTAGGGTCAAGGTGTAATTATACGCTATCTGGCCTGGGCCATCCAGGTATACGACGCCCAGCCAGTCTCCCGCTACGTTCTGTGCCGAAGAAACCAGGCTGATCAGCCAAAGCAGGCCAGCCATCGCCGAAATCCTGATCGTAGAGGTTATGATCATCACTGGGTGGTTTTCAGGTTGAAATTATTGAAAACTATAAGTTTATCAAAGCCGGCGCAGACTGGTGCCCTGCGCCGACGGCTGTTGGTCAGCAAGGAAGGTCGGTACTAACGACGATCCTGATTTCTATAAAATTCCGCCGTTTATTCGACCATCTTAAACCGTTGCGCTGATCGCTCGGCTTATTTTTACGCTTATTTTTACCCCATGAATCAACAACGCCTGATTTTATCCAGCCCTTTACTCGAAATTGTTGTGAGCCGCCTGACGCAGCAGCTGATCGAAAATTACCAGGATTTTGCCGATACCGTGATTCTGGGGATGCAGCCACGGGGCATTTATTTCGCTGAACGGGTAAGTCGTGAATTGAGCCGTGCGCTGGGCCACGACGTGCCGCTGGGTTATCTGGATGCCACCTTTTACCGCGACGATTTCCGTCGGCGCGATACGCCCCTGCGCCCCAACACCACCCACGTGCCTTTCATCATCGAAAACCGGCGGGTAATTCTCATCGACGATGTGCTGGCAACGGGGCGAATGGTGCGGGCCGCTCTCGACGCCATGACGGCTTTTGGCCGACCCCGAAAAGTGGAATTACTGGTGTTGATCGACCGGCGCTACAACCGCGATCTGCCCATCAAACCCGATTATACGGGCATGCGGGTCAACACCCTGGAGTCGCAGCAGGTACTGGTTGAATGGACCGAGCAGGGGGCCGATGCCGACCGGATCTGGCTGGTTGGCTAATTCACTGGAATAAGTAGAATTAATCAGGACATGGCTTAATGGGAAATACTCAAAAAGGTATTAATTTTGAAGATGCCTCACAAGTAACGATAAGCAGACAGCTCGTGCCTGAGTTTTAATTAGTAAGTACCCGTTTGTTGCACTTTAGCTGTTGAGGTTCTTTGTAATTCTTGTAGTTGCATTTTCCGTACTGTATAACCTAACACTAAAGACCGAACATCGCTTGAAGGTACCGCTACGTCCACATCCTTTATTTCGTGTTCTTGTTGTTCTGCTGATTGGCGTTGTGTCAATGGCCCAGGCCCAAACGGTTTATAAAGTAACGGGGCTGGTTACCGACGCGCATACCGGCGAACCCATTCCGTTTGCCAGTGTTGCGCTGGTCGGGCGTCGGGTCGGGGTCGTTACCGACGAGCAGGGTCGGTATACCCTCGTGGCCAAAATCCTCTCCGACTCGCTGGCCGTCAGTTCGCTGGGGTACAAAACGCTTCGGCGGGCTATCGACCCGGAACGGACAACCCAGGCGGTCGATTTTAAGCTCGTATCGTCTGGAACGGCCCTGCAGGAAGTAACCGTAAAAGCCGGCGAAAATCCAGCCTGGCGGGTGCTGCGGCAACTGCGAAAGAACCGATCGATCAACGACCGCAAACGGCTGTCGGCTTATGAGTACGACAGTTACGTGAAAACCGATATTGCGCTGAGCCATGTGTCGGATCGGATGCGCAAAAATCCGCTGATTCGCCGGATCAACGAAGCTATGAGCCAGCACGATTCGATTGTCGACGACGACGGACATCGGCTCCTGCCGCTACTGGCTTCCGAATCTGTATCCCGCTATTATTTCCGAACGAATCCCGAACGCAAGCGCGAGGATATCCGCAAAACCCGCATCAGAGGTGTAGCGGTCGACGATGCAGGCCTGAGCTCGCAGCTACTGGGCGGAACGAACCTGGTCAATCAGAATTTCTACGACAACTACATTCCGATTCTGGGTAAGGATTTTGCTTCGCCCGTGGGCGATAACTGGCGCAACTGGTACGAGTTTTACCTGGCCGACACGACCCAGATCGGCGATCACGTCTGTTACGAAATTCAGTTCGATCCCAAACGCAAAGAAGATCTCGTTTTTACGGGAAAAGCCTGGGTCGACACCACGACCTTTGCGCTGTGCATGATCGAAACCCGCATCGGCGATGATGCCAACCTGAACTACGTTCGTGGGCTGACCATCGAGCAGGAGCTGGAAACGACCGTCGATTCAACCGCCGGGTCGGCCGCTTCGGCCGGCTGGCTGCCCGTAAGTATTCGGCTGACGGCGAATCTGACGGGCGTAGGAAAACAGTCGCTCGGATTACGCGCGCAGGTAACCTTGCGTAACAGCAATATCGTTGTGAACCGGCCACGGCCTGCGCTGTTCTATGAGCAACCCATCGAGCCCAGCGATACGGTGGCTACGCCCAACGATGCCTACTGGCAGAGCGTTCAGCGAAACCTGGCCGGGCCTGATTCGCTCAGCAAAGACGACGTGAAAACCCGTGAAATCATCGCCAAGCTGCGGGCTGTACCGGCGGTGAAAATGGCGGAGGCCGTCGGACAGGTGGCCATTACGGGGTTCTACAAACTGGGGGGCGTCGATCTGGGACCTTATCCGTACCTGTTTGCTATCAACAGCATCGAAGGCCTGCGGACCCGCATCGGCTTCCGGACGAACGAGCAATTCAGCCGCAACTGGGTCTTACGGGGATATCTGGCCTACGGCACTCTGGACAAGCGGTTTAAATACGGGGCCGAAATCGACTATCTGTTTTCGCGGCAGCACTGGACCGTAGCGGGCATGCGGCTGGCCAATGATCTGGAACGGCTGGGTCTGACGCCTGAGCTGATCGGCGGAAACCGGATGTTTTACGCCCTGAGCCGCTTCGGGCGGTATCGGGGTGGTTACCAAAGTTATCAGAAAGAACTTTTCTTCAAGACCGAACCCGTGAAGGGGGTTTTGATTACGGCTATGCTGGGCAGCCGGACGTTCGATCCGCTGTTTCCGTATCAATACCGCGAGAAGCCTGAACTGGGCGATCAGTCGCCGTTGAAATCCGACATCTACGACGCCTACTGGGCGATTGAAGCACGGCTGGCCCGTAAGGAGAAGTACATCATGGATGGTAATGAGCGGATTACGCTGGGCACCAAAAAAGCGCCGGTGCTGACGATTCGGTATACGGTGGGGGAAAAATCGCTGGGCAGCGATTACAACTACCAGCGCCTGACTCTGCGGGCGCAGCAAACGTTCCGGCTGGGCCCACTGGGCCGGACAACCTATCTGCTGTCGGCGGGTTATACGCCATCGACCCTACCCGCACCGCTGCTATTTCCGCACATCGGTAATCCGACGCCCCTGTTGACGACCAACACCTTCAACCGCATGCAGTTCTACGAGTTTGTCAGCGACAAATTTATGGCGATTCATCTGCAGCACCGGTTCGAGGGATTGCTCTTTAACCGACTGCCGGGTATCCGTAAGCTGAACTGGCGACTGATTGCCAACGTCGATGCGCTTTGGGGAACCCAATCGAAGGCGAACCAGTCACTAGACTCACCCAGAGCCATGCCCAACGGAACGCGCTCCATTCATTTCGGAACGCTCGACCCCAGCATCCCGTACATGGAAGTCGGTTATGGTATCGACAATATCTTCAAGCTGATCCGGATTCAGGCGATCCACCGGCTAAACTATCTCGACGACGGTCCAAACGGGATTCCGATCGATTCCTTCGCGCTGAAAGCGTCGGCAACGATCAGCTTCTAGCCCCGTAGCCATACGAACGGTTTAACTTTCTGCCGCTAACCAGTGTTGACCAGAAAATAAGCGTACGTATGGCACTCGTTGCACCCGTTATTATTCAGAAAGTTGTCGGCGCAAGCCTGGCAGAGTCCCCTGATCTGCTGGCTGTCGAAGAGCCTCTCGAAATACGATTGGGGTTTGGTCCCATGGATGACCGGCAGCAGCGAGCCGTTTCGGTAACGATGCGGACGCCCGGCCACGACGAAGAACTGGCCATGGGGTTTCTGTTTACGGAAGGGATCATCCAGCAACCCACCGACATTATTTCGTGTCGCCATTGTGTGCAGGATGCGCAGAAGGAGGGAAACGTGCTGCGCGTCGAGCTGCATCCGGAGGTGATCGTCGACTGGTCGCGGCTTTCGCGAAACACGTTTACGTCGTCGAGCTGTGGTTTGTGCGGAAAAGCCACTATCGAAGCGGTCATGGCCCTGTCGCCTGGTCCTATCGAATCGACTTTCCGGCTTGAGTCTTCCATACTGCATGCCTTGCCGGAACGGATTCGGGAGACGCAGCGCGCGTTCGCTCATACGGGCGGGATTCATGCGGCTGCGCTGTTCGATGCCACCGGTAAATTGCTGCTGGTGCGCGAAGACATCGGTCGCCACAATGCGCTGGATAAACTGATCGGGGCGGCTTTCTGGCAAAACTGGTTGCCATTAGCTCAGTACGGTGTTTTTCTGAGCGGCCGAATCGGAGTCGAGCTGATCCAGAAAAGCTGGCTGGCTGGCGTACCACTCGTAGCCGCCGTTGGGGCTCCCTCAAGTCTGGCGGTGCAGATGGCGCAGGAAGCCCAAATGACCCTGGCTGGGTTTGTTCGCAACGAACGCTTCAATTTATACACCGAACCTGAGCGGATAGACGGGGTAGGGCAGAGGGCAATGGGTGAGGGACATAGGGCGTAGGGTATACCTAATTTCACTGTTTATTCCTGTACCCCTCACCTCTTTGCCCCGCGCCCTCAGCCCCATGCTAAACAGCCGGTACCAGCATGGTCAGCGCACCGGGTAAAATCTCCGCTTTCAGGGTCGTGATTCGACCGCCGTATTCGCCGTCGATCTGAAAGTAAGCCCGCCGGTGCGTTTCGATCAGGACCGATGTAGCCGGGTAAATTTCTATATTTTTCGAATCGAAGGGGCGAAAGCGCCAGAAGAGCTTCAAAATTTCGATCAACGTCAGACGACGGAAAATAACCACTTCGAACTGCCCGTCCGATGGGTCGCCATCGGGATTGATGACGGCTCCCGTACCGTACATACGGGCATTGGCCAGCACCACCATCAGGGCGGCCCGCTGAACGCAATCCTCGTCAACCGTAACTGAAACACGGAGCAAACGCCGTTTTTTCAGGACGTTGATGACGCTGCGCAGGTAGCCGAATTTGCCCCGCAGGTTATTCTTACTGTAGTATTGTACGACCTGCGCATTCAGGCCAATATCGCTCAGGTGCAGGCATATGTCTCCGTCGTTAATCGAAATAAGATCGACCGGCTTCGGTACGCCATGAACGAGTACGTCCAGACTGCCGTCTACATCGGTCGGAATGCCCAGCTCGCGAGCCATGCCGTTGGCCGAACCTGTTGGTAACAGGCCTACGGCAATATCCTGGTTCATAACCTGTTCGGCTACCAGCTTGAGCGTGCCGTCGCCCCCAACGGCGACGACCCGGTCGGGCTTGTGCTTCGCCAAAGCCTGCCGGATCAGCTCGGCGTCGGTTTTGCCATTGAGATAGATCTGGTGGATGGTATGGGGGGTGTTCGAAAAGTACGTTTTAATGCCGTCTTCCCAGCTCGTTTTACTCTGTCCACCCGAAACTGGGTTAATAACAAATAAAAAAGTCAACTTCTGCGTGAATTACAGGTTATAAATAGCGTGTACCGGCCAATCATCATGGAAATCGTACAAGCCCCATCGATACATAAACCAACGAAAAGCCTGAAAGATAAGCTGAAGCGTTATTTTTTAAGATGGCTTCACCTGACCGACCGCCCGGTAGTGAAAATATATCGGGGATATGCCAATGATAATCAACTCGTTATTCACGGTAGCGTGTTTCGCCGAAGTGCGTTGTCGCGGCAAAAATATCGGAGTAATGTGTGGGTCAATGTGTTGGGACTAGTCCGTCTGTTCCTGGTAAAGCCCGCTGCGATGGTTAGCATTCGGGTGTGGATGGACGACCAGTCGGTCCGGGCCAAAACGGATGAAGGCGGTTATTTTCGGGTGGAGATGCCGTTGTCGCAACCGCTGCCTGCCGGCTGGCACCCGGTTCGGGCCGAGCTCATGGAGCCCCATTCGGAAACAGCCGTGGGGGAGGGGCAGGTGCTGGTGCCGCATCCGACCCCGTTTGCCTGTATTTCCGACATCGACGATACGTTTCTGGTCTCTCATTCGGCCCGATTGGGTAAACGACTGAAGGTCCTGTTGACTAAAAATGCGCATACCCGAAAACCGTTCGAAGGTGTTGTGGCTCATTATCAGCTACTCGCTGAAGCCAGCAGCGGCTCAGGCGCTACGAATCCGTTTTTTTACGTATCGAGCAGCGAGTGGAATCTGTACGATTACATTCTGGAATTTTCGAAAAAGAACGGGCTGCCCGACGGCGTGTATCTGCTGAGCCCCCTGAAGCAGTTTCGTGAACTGCTCAAGACGGGACAGAACAAGCACATGACGAAGTTCATACGGATCGTACGGATTCTGGAAATGTATCCGCAACAGCAGTTCATTCTGCTGGGCGACGATACGCAGGAAGACCCGGTGATTTATGCATCGGTAGCAGAGCATTTTCCGAACCAGATTCGCTGCGTGTATATCCGCCAGGTACACGGAAAAAATCAGCCTAAAACGCGGGAAATCCTGAACCGGATCGAGGCCGTCGGTATACCCTGTTGCTACTTTGCCCACAGTGCCGAGGCCCGGCAGCATTCCCTGACCATTGGATTGATAGCTTCCTGAAAACACCATAAAACCTACTAAGCTGCCCCAAATGAATCTGAACACGCCCCCTGAAGAACTCACCGGCGAACTGGAAATCGATAAGCCGTATGACGAAGCGGCTGGTTTACCCGCCATCGTTTCGTCGTTTAAGCATGTTCTGAACGGAACAGGCGTGGCCCGTGGTTGGAAAGCGCTCATCAACCTGAATCAGAAAGACGGCTTCGACTGCCCGTCCTGTGCCTGGCCTGATCCCGACGGGCGCCGGTCTGGGCTGGCAGAATATTGCGAAAGTGGTGCTAAAGCCGTTGCCGACGAGGTGATGGATAAGCACACGGCTTCACCTGTGCTGTTCCAGCGCTATTCGGTGGCCGAGTTGCGGCAAAAATCCGACTTATGGCTGGGGCAGCAGGGGCGTCTGACGCAACCGATGGTCCTGCGACCCGGCGCCACGCACTATGTACCCATCGACTGGACGGAGGCTTTTCGGCTCATTGCTGACCAGCTCAACGCACTCGATTCGCCCAACGAAGCCATCTTTTACACGTCGGGCCGCACCAGCAATGAAGCGGCTTTTCTGTACCAGCTGTTTGTTCGCATGTTCGGTACGAACAACATGCCCGACTGCTCGAATATGTGTCACGAATCGACCAGCGTGGCCCTGGCCGATTCCATTGGCCTGGGCAAGGCTTCGGTCAAATACGAAGATTACGAGAAAGCCGACGTGATCATGATCATGGGGCAGAATCCGGGTACCAACGCCCCGCGCATGCTGACGCCCCTCGAAACCGCCAAACGCAACGGGGCTAAAATCATCGCGGTCAACCCATTGCGCGAAGCTGGCTTGCTGGCGTTCCGGAATCCGCAAAGCCCGCGCGATATGCTGTTGGGGGGCGAAAAAATGACGGATGTGTTCCTGCAGGTACGGATCAATTCGGATCTGGCGCTGCTGAAGGCAATGGGTAAGCTCCTGCTGGCGGAAGAAAAAGCCAATCCGGGAAAAGTGCTGGACCAGGATTTTATTAAAAACTACACGGCTGGCTACGACGCTTACGTCAACAGCCTCGACCACTTCGAACTAAACGACCTGGCGGCTCAGTGCGGGCTGACCGTGGCGCAGATTCAGGAAGCCGTTGATCTGTTCAAATTTACGCCCCGGTTGATCATCTGCTGGGCTATGGGCCTGACTCAGCACCGGAATGCCGTCAGCACCATCAACGAAGTCATCAATCTGCTGCTGCTGAAAGGCAGTATCGGTATCGAAGGAGGTGGGGCCAGCCCGATTCGCGGCCACAGTAACGTTCAGGGCGATCGGACAATGGGCGTTTGGGAGAAACCGAAGCCTGAGTTTCTGGATGCGCTCAAGCGGGTGTTTGCGTTCGAGCCCCCGCGTGAAGATGGTTTCGACACGGTCGGTGCCGTCAAAGCCATGCATGAGGGAAAAGCGAACGTATTTTTCGGGCTGGGTGGAAATTTCGCCATGGCCGTGTCGGACACGAATTTTACGGCCGAAGCACTGCGTAAATGTAAGCTAACCGTTCATGTATCGACCAAACTGAACCGGAGCCACCTGAATCATGGTCAGACAGCCCTGATTCTGCCCTGCCTGGGCCGTACAGACCGCGATATTCAGGCCACGGGTGAGCAGTTCGTCAGTTGCGAAAGTACGACCGGTGTAGTGGCTCAGTCACGGGGAGTAGTCGATCCGGTCGTTTCTACGCTCAAAAGTGAGGTGGCTATCATTGCCGAGTTGGCAAAAGCCACGCTGGGCAATCGGCTCAGCGTTAACTGGGATGCCTTCGTGGCCGATTACGACCGGATTCGCGATGCCATCGAGCAGGTTGTTCCGGGCTTCGATAAGTATAACGAACAGGTTCGTAAACCGGGTGGATTTTACATTCCGAACGGGCCGCGCATCCGGGAATTTAAAACCAGAGATGGAAAGGCGCATTTTACGATCAATGCACCCACGCACCACGAGTTGCAACCCGGCGAGTTGCTCCTGATGACCATCCGCAGTCACGACCAGTTCAACACCACCATCTATGGTAATACCGACCGCTACCGGGGTATTCACAACGAACGGCGGGTGGTATTCATCAACACCAACGACATGGCGAATCTAGGCCTGCGGGAAAAACAAGTCGTGGATCTGCACAGCCATTACGACGGCCAGCAACGGACGGCTCACCGGTTTATCGTCATCCCTTACGACATTCCGCGCGGTTGCTCAGCGGCTTATTTTCCCGAAACCAACGTGCTGGTGCCTATCGGTGAGGTTGCCGAAAAAAGCCACACGCCCATCTCGAAATCGATCGTGATCCGGTTGACACCAGCTGCGGAAGGCATGTACGATCAGTAGCCTACTTCGTGGCTGTGTAAAAGAAATCCAGGCTTCCGGCCGGGTCATTGCTGACGACGTAGTCGGTATAATCGATTTCGGCGGCCAGTCCATCGGCCTGCAGGAGCCGGTTGCGGTTCAGGCGGTTCATCAGATCATACGGCACCTGCAGGAGCCGGCGCGGCAGTCGGTATTGCAGGTTGAAAATATCGAAGCGGGTCAGCTTTTTGACCGACTCTTTGTTCTGCTCATAGTACGTCATGACCTTGTCGTTGCCGTGAATACCCCGTGTTTCAACGGTCGGAAAGTATTTCGCCATTAACGCTTTCAGCCCGTCGGCATAATACTCCCGAACGTGCCAGGGGTTTCGGGTGAGCGAGAAACTTTTATTGACCGTTGTCAGTAACAGTTTCCCGCCGGGTTTCAGGACCCGATAGGCTTCTTTAATGAACAGGTCGTCGTTTTCGATGTGTTCGATCACCTGAAACGTAACGATATAATCGAAGGTATTGTCGGCCAGCTTACTCAGCGGTGGGATATTGGCGGCTATGAACGTAGCCTTAGGGTATTCGGCGCTGAGGGCCGTAATTAGCTCCTGATTTTTGTCGATACCGGTATACTGATCGGCGGCTTTGGTCAGTAGTTCCAGGCCTCGCCCCCAGCCGCAACCAATTTCGAGTACGTTCCCCCGAACCATGTTGGCGGCTTCGACATACGGAAACAGCAGGCGCTGGTGAACGGGATTATCCGAAGCGATTTCGGCAGAGGTGATTTCGGTGGTCTTGTACATAGACTTGCAATTCAGTCGGTAAAATTAGTCTTTTGTGCTACCAAAGAAAAATACACCGGCTCCGTAGCCCGAACAGGCGTAATTTTTCGTTATAAGTAATGTCACAAATAGCGAATGATCAGGAACGGTGATCGCTTACCGAACCGTGAGGGACTACCAAAACTGATCTGAAGAAAATAAGCGTAGGAATTGTCGTTTATGCGTATTCTATCTGCTCTCTTTTTTATTGCAGTTGTATCGGCCTGCTCCAGCGCGAAAAAATCGCAGCAGGATCGAATCAATGCGGCTTATGATGCCCGTACGGAGGCCCAGCGAAATAAACCCCAGGTTCGGATTGCCGACGGACAGCCGGCTGGACGCACCGGGGCGCCAGCTAGCAGGACCGATTCCGGCGATTCGCGGCCCTCGACGGCCACATCACCCGCTCCGGTCAAAGTTATGGCGGACGGGCCACCGCTGGGGACGACTCCGACTGTTTCCGCCAAAACGACCGGTGAATGGATGGTTACCTCGATCAAAGGAAAATTTCTGGCGATCGATACCTCCAATGTTCGGATCTATATGGATCTGACGGCTAAAACGCCCACCGGAGAGCCCGTTCTGAACCCAACCGATTTTGCCGAACATTTCCTGATTGCCTACGTCATGTATCCGGATTACAATAACCGTGAGCGGCTGGGATACGGAACGGTTCCGCTCAATGCGCAGTCGGTAGGGCTGGATGGCGATCACCTCACGCTGACGTTCGACATTAAGCGGCCCAAAGAAGCGGCCAACGCGGTGTTGCTGACCGAGATCACAGAAACGAATTCGGGTACGAAAGCCCGCAACGATCTGCCTCTGCGCTTTCAGGCTACTAAGTTGAGCGATCGATTTATGCTGTTCAGTAAAATGGGGCAGCAGGCGCAGCTGCGTAATTACGTGAATGCGGGCGATACGGTAGTTATTCGCGATGTGAAAGGCACGAGTAAGCCTCTGTTCGGGGTTCGCTACCGACATGATTTCGATGCGGCTTCGTCGCCCATGAATACCTCGGCCCGTCCGGCATCCCGGTCGCTGACGGTCGATTCGACGCTGAGCATTAGCACTAACCAGCCGTTTGTCATTCCGCGCGAAGGCCTGTATTATTTTATGGAAGATACTACGGCCGAATCAGGTATCGGGCTGTTCGTCGCCGACAAACGATTCCCGAAAATGACCCGGCCTGAAAAGCTGATCAAACCCGTGCTGTACATGAGTACCAGCAGTGAAATCGGTGAACTGAATCAGGCACAGGATACTAAAAAAGCGTTCGACAAATACTGGCTGAGCCTAATGGCAGGCAATGAGGCCGTGGCCAAAAAGACCTTAAAAGCCTATTTCGATCGGGTGGAAGAAGCCAACCGGCTTTTTACTACCTACAAGGAGGGCTGGAAGACCGACAAGGGTATGATTTATATCGTGCTGGGAGCACCCGATCGGGTTCAGCGGAACCGGGAGCGCGAAGTATGGGTTTACAATCGCCGGGCCAATGTTTCGGAAGTGAATTTCACGTTCACCAAGAAACCCAATCAGTTCGTCGAGGATCATTATGAACTGGTACGGTATATCGAGTATCAGCCTATCTGGTACCCGATTGTCGAAGCCTGGCGCACCGGAGCCATCCGCGAATAAATGGTAATGAACAATGGATAATGAGTACTGAATAATGGGATTGTTCGCTACCTTATTCAGTACTCATTATCCATTATTCATTTTACATTATCCATTTCTTACTAAAATGCCTCAGCAGTTTAACCGTCCTCATCGTCCGCGTCCGCAGTTTCGTCCTCAACCCGACGAAATGGTATTTGGGATACAGTCCGTCATCGAGACGCTCCGCTCCGACCAGCAGATTGACAAACTCTACATGGAGAAAGAGCTGAGTCATCCCGAAATTCAAGGTCTGGCGTTTCAGAACCGAGTTACCATTCAGCGAGTACCCGTGGAGAAACTGGATCGGCTGACCCGCAAAAATCACCAGGGTGTGGTTTGTCTGGTGGCGCAGGTCCAGTACGTCAAGTTGTCGAACGTCATTGCCGATGTGTTCGAGCGGGGCGAAACGCCGTTTTTTCTACTCCTCGACCGCATTACCGACGTCCGAAACTTTGGGGCCATCGCCCGCACAGCCGAATGTACGGGCGTACAGTGCATCGTGATTCCGGGCCGGGGAGCCGCTGCGATCAATTCCGACGCTATGAAAACCTCGTCGGGGGCGTTGAATCATATTTCCGTTTGCCGTGAACCCGATCTGACCGAAACGGTGAAATACCTGCAGGAGTCGGGTATTACGGTTGTTGCCTGTACGGAAAAATCAAGCCGCGATTTGTACGAACGATCGACAGACCTGACCGGGCCTATTGCGGTCATCATGGGGTCTGAAGAAGACGGCATTTCGCCTGAACTGTTGCGGATGGCCGATACCCACGTGAAGATTCCTCTGCTGGGAGCCGTGGGTTCGCTCAATGTATCGGTGGCAACGGGAGTGGTACTTTACGAAGCCGTTCGGCAGCGAAGCCTGCGGGTCGAAGCGTAAGCAGGGCACGTTGCCTTAAGCTTATTTTTATGTGACCCCTTCGGGGTCACATATTTATAGTGGAATGTCTTTCTATAAATATATGACCCTGAAGGGGTCACACGAGAATCAGGTTGTGGACCTTATAGTTTCCGGAAGTTTTTGATCCGGTGAAACGTCAGGAAATTAGCGTCGTGGTTGTTGTGTGCGCCATCGGTTCCGTCGTCGAAAGCCGTGCGCGACAGAAAGATCATATCCTTACCATCAAACTGCCAGTCTACGTACTGAAACCCGTGTTTGGCTACGTCAGGGTGGCTTAGGATTACCTGCCGAACATCCCAGTGGCGTAAATCAGCCGAGCTGCATAAGGCCTGTGTATTCCGGATCGTAGCCGGATTTTTTCCCCGGTTCTGAATCTGCACTTCGGTCGGAATGTAGTTTGTCATCGTCCAGTACAAGTGCGTTTTGGGATCGTAGCGGACGCAGAATTTTTTGCTGCCCCCCGGCAGCGTGACAAAGTCTTTGGCCGGATCGAAGGAGGCTGTTTTTCCGTCGGCGCTAATCCGCACCAGGGCCGCTTTCTCATCCATCGACTGTTTATCATCTACCCGGAGCATGTCCAGCAGCCGTCCGTCTGGCGTAACCACGGCATTGCCTTCCAGCCAACCCCCAAAATGACCGTTGAGGTAAGTCGAATCGTAGCGCATGATGTTCGTTCGCGACCAGTTACGGGCGTTCAGCAAATCGGCGTAGACCGGAATAGAAAGCAGAAAAGCGCCGTAACGTTTCCCCCACTGCTTTATCGGCCCACTGGCATCTTCCATGGCCCGCCACAGCCGACCGTTGTATTCTACCAGCGGCATGGGCGCGCAGTGGTATTCGCCGGTCAGCAGCCGCCCGTTCTCCGAATTGCTGGGGTCCGACCAGGTTAGGCCGTCGTCCGTCGAGGTCCGGATGATCAGATTCCCATGGTGCTTGTCGGTACCCAGAAAATAGAGTTTTCCGCGATGAACGAATAACTTGGACCAGAACTGTCCAATAATGTCTGCTATGGGTGTCCAGGTCAGCCCACGGTCCTGCGAACGATAAATGCGGGAAATGGGTCGTTCAAACTCTTCCGACTTGGGGCCGAACAGATCATGCGAGGCCAGATAGGTACCATTCGGAAGTACGCAAAGACTGGGCGAACCCACGTACAGACCCGACGAGGCCGGGCTGTGGGCCACTACCGTGCCGGGCACCTGAGAGAAATCGGGTGTTTGCGCAACCAGGTTTTGCGCGAGGACAAAGACAAATAGAATAAGGAATGGTAGGTGTGTACGCTGCATAAATTCGGGACTCTATGGCCCAAGTTTACTAAAACTCGCCTTCATTCCCTTCTTTTTCTTTCTTCTTGGCCTGCCGAAGCCGGTAACTGAAGGTTAGATTGATCTGCCGGAGCCGATACTGTGAACTGCTTTCGGTGTAAAAATTCTCACCCTCGGTGATGGACCGATACCGACGTGAATTGAACACATCCAGGACGTTGAGCGTCAGGGTTCCGTTGTTGTTGAGC
This sequence comes from Spirosoma koreense, assembly GCF_054777875.1. Classification (NCBI taxonomy): domain Bacteria; kingdom Pseudomonadati; phylum Bacteroidota; class Cytophagia; order Cytophagales; family Cytophagaceae; genus Spirosoma; species Spirosoma koreense. Next base: position 380,362 of record NZ_BAAHAC010000005.1, read on the forward strand.
AAGTCTTTACTGACGGATAGATCGAGCGTAGCGAGCGCTTTCCGGCGTCCCTGGGGCGTTTTCTGAGGAGCTTCGTAATTTCCCCGCAGTTGTAAATCCAGCGATTTAGGCAAACTGAACCGCGAGATCATGCGGGTAAACCAGCTGTAGGTGTCGCTCTGATAGTTGACGTCGAGGTTGCTGCCGTTGGTGATGGCCCGGAAAAAATTAAAACTACCGTCGAGTTTCCACCAGGTAATGGGCGAGTACGAGCCCGCAAACTCAGCTCCGTAGGAGTTTTCGCTGGAGAGGTTTTCGGGGCGGGTCGTCGAATAACCCTGCTCATTTACCCGGCGAATCGACAGGATTTTGCCGTCTGTATGCCGATAATAAACCGCCGAACTGATCGATCCTTTGCTGAAATACTTGATGTGCCCGAGTTCGAACGCATTCGTAAACTCCGGATTCAGATTGGGGTTGCCGCTCCAGAAGTTTCGGTTGTCGCTAAAGGTCATGAACGGGCTCAGGTCGTTGTACTGCGGTCGGCGAATCCGGCGGCTGTAGCTGAGCTGCAGGGCGTGCTGGCGGGGCAGGTCGTAGGTGGCATGAACGCTGGGGAACAGGTTGGTATAATGCCGCGGATTAACGTCGTTGGTTCGGCGCAGGGTAGTCGTTACGTCGGTTTTTTCGGCCCGCAGCCCAGCCTGGTACGAGAACTTCCGCATTTTATTTCCCACGATTCCGTACAGCGCGTTGATCCGTTCCTGATACAGAAAATCGTTGACCAGCCCCGGCAACGGTGTCCAACTGCCGTCGCCCGCCTGTTGCGTCACCGAAAAATCGTTGGTCATGTCGCGCGTGCTGCTGCGCAACCCCGCTTCCAGTTTGCCGTTCTTGCTGAAGGGCTGCACGTAATCGACCTGCACCAGAAATTGCTTTTCGGTTTCGTCGTTGAGCGAGCGCTGCAGGATCGAGGGCGTCATCAGGGTGCTGCCGTCGGGCTGAAACGTCTGTTGGGTAAAATACTGGTCGGAGCTTTCCCAGTTGTCGAGGTAGCGCACATCCGCCGTAAGTTCGTGGCCTTCGCGCGCAAAGGAGCGCTTGTAGGTGAGGGCGTACTCGGAGTTGGGCTCGGTTTCAGTTTCATCCTGCGTCCGGTTAGTAATGCTTTTCAGGTTGCTGGTCGAAAACTGATAATCCCGGTAGGTGATGTCCGAAAAGCGCTTGCCCTTGCTCAGTCGCCAGGTATACGAGGCCGTCAGAACGTTTTTAGGGTTGAAAAAATAGTCGAGGCCGGCGCGGGCATTGTTGTTAATGCCCTTCTGGCTGGAGGTCGAATTTTGCTGGGTGATAAACGTCGAATCGTTGCGGTAGACTTCCTGATACATCGAACTTCGGCCGGGCGTGTTCCGGAACGAATTGGTGTAATTGATGAAGAAGTTCAGGTTTTTTCGCCGGTAGTTGACGTTGGCCGCCAGCCCGAAATTGGCCGGATAGCCCGTAATGATGTCGAATGAACCATTGATGCCTTCCCGGTGCTCTTTTTTCAGGACAATGTTGATGATCCCACCCATGCCTTCCGCTTCGTAGCGGGCCGACGGGTTCGTAATCACCTCCACGCGCTCGATGGCGCTGCCCTGCAACTGCTGTAAACCGCTGCCCCCCTTGAAACTGACCAGTCCAGAAGGCTTTCCGTCGATCAGGATCCGGACGCTGTTGCTGCCCCGGAGGCTCACGTTTCCTTCGGCATCTACCGCTACCGACGGCACATTACTCAGAATATCAGCGGCTGTTCCTCCGGCGTTGGCCAGGTCTTTGCCCACGTTGAATATTTTCTTATCCAGCGCCAGTTCCATCCGGCTGCGTTCTCCTTTGACCACCACCTCCTCCAGTCGTTTCGAACTGGATTTCAGCACGATCTTTCCCAATGCGATGGGCTTGTCCGTCACCTGAATGCCCGAAAGTCGCTTATCCTGATACCCCACCACACTAATTTTCAGGAAAAAAGCGCCCGGCTTACTCCGAATCTCGAATGCGCCGGATTCATCCGACAGGGCGCCGGTGATCAGGGTCGAATCGGCTTTCTGAAAGAGCGCAACGTTGCCGAACGGGACGGGTTTGTTCTGCTCATCGACCAGCGCCCCCCGGATGGCTAGCTGATTGTCGGGTTTTGTTTGTGCAAGCAGGAGTAGAGGAAACAGACACAGAACGAGTAGCTGAGTAAATTTTTGATGCATACGGAAGGGTCATTATGGCTACGATTCGGCGGAATGCGCTGCCATCAGGTTGTTTTTAGTAAAGGCAGCGGAACCCTGATTCTCCTTTGACTCAAAAACAAAATTCCCCCGGTTCACAGTAGCATGAACCGAGGGAACGACCCAAAACCGAAATGGCTAAGTCAGTCGACCGAATCGATTTTACTGAGGATCTTTTTGTCGATGTAAAACGTCCCGAACGGAATCATGCAGGCCAGCAGTACTTTCCAGGTGGTGGTTTTAAACTTCCAGTGACGCTCCACGCCGACGCTCAGGGTGTTGAAAACGAAGAGCAGAAACAGCATGCCGTGAATCGGCCCAATGGATTTTACCAAAGCCGGGTTGCCGTACAGGTGCTTGGCTGGCACGGCAATGCCGATAAGCAACAGCAGAGAAAGCCCTTCCAGTAGGCCGAGTAAGCGCAGACGCCCGATGTTTGACGTAAAAAAGTGATTCATAGTGAAAAGGATCGAAAATAAGGTCGATGAGCAAGGGGAGAAAACGGCCAGGGAATAGCCAGAAAGATCAGCACCAGTGCCACAGAAAACCAGACCAGCATCGTCCGGAATTTTTCGCGGTCAGTTGGTCGGCGTTTGGCCAGCGCCGACCCGACGGTGATCAGAACGATCGACAGGAGCATGATCAGGATATGAACAAGCCCAAAGAATGTGAGGTCGATGCGCTGGATTTCCTGGCTGAAGTTAGCGAAAAAATACTTGATGATCGGACTGGTAAAATACAGCGTAAAACCCAGGACCAGTTGAATATGGGCGATCGTGGCGGTCCAGTGCCGAACGGAATTGTCGATCTTCAGGAATGGGCTATTGGACATATACCCCCTATAGGCCCTTCCGATGGCGTACAGCAGACTTCCCAGCACCAGCCAGCGGAAAATAGAATGAAGAACCAGCAGCCACGAATACATTTCTTTGTACTATTTACGGTACAAAGGTCAGGACGACGCACGGTCTGGATTAGGACAGATAACGCCGATACTAGGACATTTCAATCATCCGCCGGAATGCCACCGGGGTAATGCCTTCGTATTTTTTGAACAACCGGCTGAAATACGAAGCATCGAAAATACCGACTTCGGCGGCCACTTCACTCACCGACAGCTTGCTTTGATGGAGCAGTACTTTCGCTTCCAGCACGATAACTTCGTCGATCCACTTGGTCGGTGTTTTGCCCGTTATACTCCTGACGGCTTTGTTCAGGTGATTGGGGGTAATGTTCAGCAGCGAAGCGTAATCGGTTACCCGCTGGTTGGTTTTAAACGTTGAGAAGAGGAGTTCCTTGAACCGGTTGGTGAGCGCCACTGCGTTCGTCTGCGTGCTGCTCGACAGAGGCTTGTATACCTGGTTGATTTCGCAGAGCAGGGTAATGAAATTTGGCTGGATAATATCTGGATTGCGCAGGCCATGCGCCGAATACTCCAGCAAAATCCGGTTGAACAAATGGGCGACAAACCCGGATGTTTGAGGGTCGAGGCTAATGCGCGGATTGCCCCATACGTCCAGAAACTCGAACTCTTTGAGCAAATCGGCCTTCCCGAACTTGCCGATGATCATGTCGTTGTGAAAATTGCACAAAAACCCCTGATTCAGATCCAGGTTCGCGAAGGAGAACACCTGCCCCGCCGGAACCACCAGGCATTCATCTTTGAATATGGTGTAGGTTTCGCTACCGATGGTCATGATGGCTTCGCCATCGGTCAGGTAAATCAGCGTGTGGTTCGTACTGCGAACGGGCGGCACCGGCAGTTTGATCAGGCGGATCAGCTCTTCGACTTTAACGATAAAAAACTTACCGAAGTCGGTTTTCAGCAGCGCGTCGACTTTCTGTTCGGGCTGGATGTAGCTTTCGCGAAACGATTCGACGCTATGAATTTTTATCCGGGTTTTCGTCATGGAATTCTTCAAACCAACGGCAAATTACGGCCAAATGTACCTAATCGTTACCAACGGCTGCTCACCGCAATCTTAGCCGGTTAATCCCACGGATATAGAAACAGGAAGCCGGAATCTGTGGTTTCTAGCACAAAGCGTGTGGTTATCGTCGGCGGCAGCGAAATTTAGTACGGAACCCATGCTCAGACGTACGTTTATACGACACCTTTGTGTAAAAAAAGCTACTACTGAAAACGAACGTTATTGATCCGATAGTTTTATGAACCGAACCGAATTTCTGCTCGGCGGCTTCCCTGTTTTGTTCGCATTGTCAGCTATGAACTCTAACGACATTGAGCCCGAAACGTTTCTATTCACCGACGACGGCCAGATTCCGAACAGCAAGTACCCGTTGCTGCTGTACCGACAAGCCCTGCAGGCCACCGGTTCGGCCGGCGCGTTGGGGCTGGAAGAGGTGTTTGCGGCCAACAACTGGACCAATTCCTGGCGGAATGGCGTCTTCCCGTATCATCATTATCACAGCATCACCCACGAAGTGCTGGGCGTTTACAGCGGTTCGGCGCGGCTGCAACTGGGGGGCGAAAAAGGCCTGGACGTAACCGTTCGGGCGGGCGACATCATTGTCATTCCCGCGGGCGTAGGGCACAAAAAGCTGGAAGCATCGGCCGATTTTGGTGTGGTAGGGGCTTATCCCGACGGGCGGATGTATGACGTGCTGCGCGGACAAGCCGGCGAACGCCCGCAGGCCGATAAAAACATAGCCGCTGTTCCGATTCCGGCTACTGACCCGCTGCTGGGCCGGAAAGGGGGCGTCGTCGAATTCTGGACACCGTAACCTCAGAACGTGAACTAACCTGCCACCAACGAACGAGAAGCATTAAAACCAATACAACCGATTATGGAATACAGACAATTAGGAGCATCGGGGCTATTCGTGCCGGTGTTGAGTTTCGGTACCGCCACGTTTGGTGGGCATGGCGACTTTTTCAAAGCCTGGGGCAACACCCAGGTCGACGAAGCAACCCGTCTGGTCGATCTCTGCCTGGATGCGGGTGTCAACCTATTCGATACGGCCGATGTGTATTCGAGCGGGGCGTCGGAAGAAATTCTGGGGAAAGCCATTTCCGGCAAGCGCGATAAAGTACTGATTTCTTCCAAAGCCACGTTCACCTTTGGCGAAGGCCCAAATAATCAGGGCTCTTCCCGCTATCATCTGCTGAGGCAATGCGAAAGCAGCCTCAAACGGCTGAACACCGATTACATCGATATTTATCACATGCACGGCTTCGACGGCAATACGCCCGTCGAGGAAACGCTCCGTACGCTCGATGATCTGGTGCAGAGTGGCAAGGTGCGGTACATTGCCTGCTCCAATTTCTCCGGCTGGCATCTGATGAAATCCCTGGCGGTTTCTGAAAAATACGGCTGGAACCGCTATGTAGCGCACCAGGTGTATTACTCGCTCGTAAACCGGGAGTACGAGTGGGAACTGATGCCGCTGGGGATCAACCAGAACGTTGGTGCTTTTGTCTGGAGTCCGCTGGCTGGTGGACGGTTAGGCGGGCGCTATGGCCGAAACAAGCCGAAACCTACCGAAGGACGGGTGGTAGAAGGCGGCAGTCCGGTACCGCAGGCCGTCGTGCCCGAAGAAACATTCTTCAACATTACCGACGCCTTGGAGGAGATAGCCGCCGAAACGGGTAAATCCGTAGCGCAGATATCGCTCAACTGGTTGCTGCACCGGCCCACGGTGTCGAGCATCATCATTGGAGCTCGCAATGAAGATCAGCTTAAGCAGAATCTGGATGCGGTCGGCTGGAATCTGACCGTCGAGCAGATCAAGAAACTGGATGCGGCCAGCGACGTACCGACCATTTATCCGTATTGGCACCAGCGCCAGAACCTGACGCTGAACCCTACTCCGAAATTTTATTGAGGAGTCAGGCTTCCTGTAGCGCGGGTGGAAACCCGCGCTACAGGAAGCCAACCCCGCCGAGGTCACATGCTGGCCTGACTAGTGAGCTATTGATTAAGTTAAATTTAAATTCATTCTCGTGATTCAATTCAAACGCCTGGACCATATTCTTATTTGTATCCCGGAAGGCGCAACGGATCAGGCGCGTAGGTTCTACCGTGATGTACTGGGCCTGGTCGAAATTCCGGGTAACCACCCGAGTGGAGCTATCTGGTTTCAGGCAGGTGATATTGAGTTACACCTTCGCGAAGAAGCCGGAAGTTCGTATTCCAAACGCCATCCGGCTTTTGAAGTGGCCGACCTGCAGGAGGCCCGGCAAACGTTGACCGACAAAAACATTACCCTCGACTACTCTTCGGAGATCGATGGCCGCGACCGGTTTTTCTTCCGCGATCCGTTCGGAAATCGCTTTGAACTTCTTCAATTTATTGACTGACAGGTTTTTGTCATTGATAGCGACCGTGGTTTCTACGGAATAGGCAGGTGTGCCATTGCTTTTAGCAACGAAAACCTGTTGCCTAAACGCGCAGATTGACACTATAGGCTCTATCTTTATAGACGCAAAATCAGTTTGTAAAAACACACTCTTGAACACAAATTCTATAGTGCCCGGCGAATTGTTCGAGTTATTGACAAAAGCAACCCGGGATGCCGTTTGGAATTGGGATCTGGAAGCTGATACAGTATGGTGGAATGAAGGCTTCTCCACCCTGTTCGGCTATGAGCCCAGAGGCAGTCAGAGCGTGGAGGAGTCGTGGGTAAGTCGTATCCACCCCGCCGACCGGGAGCACGTTTTACACAGTATTCATCAGGTGATCGATGGGGGAGGCACCAACTGGTCCGATGAGTACCGGTTCCGGCGGAGCGACGGCACGTATGCAACGGTTTATGACCGTGGCTACATCCTGCATCGCGACGGAAAGCCCCTGCAGATGGTGGGGGCCATGCAGGATGTCTCAGAACGGGTTGCGCTGCAGCGGGCTTGCGAGGAAAGCGAAGAGCGGCTGCGGTTTGCGCTGAAATCGGCCCAGCTAGGAACCTGGGAACTGGATATCGTTCAGGGAATCGTCACCTGGGACGACATGTGCAGGGAAATATTTGGCCTTTCCGGCTACGGCACCACTGTTTATGTCGATACCTTACGTTACCTGCATCCAGACGACCGGGGCCGGGTCGATAATGCCATCCAGTGGGCGCTGAAGCCAGAGTCGGGGGGGCATTATGATGTTCGCTACCGCATGATCGGCGAAGACGACGGCAAGCTACGCTGGATTCGTTCGATCGGCCAGGCGCTGTTTACCGAAACCGGGCAGGCATATCGATTTTCGGGAATCGCTCAGGATATCACGGCTGAAATGGTTGCCCGCGAAAAGTCGACGCTGTCGGAGCAGCAGGCCAAAATGGCCCTGGAAGGATCGGGCGCGGGCTCGTTCTCGGTCGATCTGGCCACCGATGAAATAATTTACTCCCCGGCTTTTGCCCGGATCGTGACGGGCGAGGAAACGCTCGGAATCGCACGTGATGCCCTGAAAGAGTACGTTCATCCCGACGATCGTCACCTCCGGGACAAAGCCTACGAAAACGGCGCTCAAACGGGCTCCATTACTTACGAAGTACGGTTTATCTGGGCCGATGGATCGATCCACTGGGTCAGAGTACTGGGGCAATATCTATTTACGAAAACCGGAAAACCGGTTTCCTTTTCGGGAATTGCTCTGGACGTGACCGAGCAGCGAGAAAAAGCCCGCGCCCTCCGCGAAGCCGAAGAACGGTTTGGGATTGCGTTTGCCAACACTACGGTGGGTATGGCCTTTACGGATGAGCAGGCCAATTTCACCGTTGTCAACGAAGCGTATACACAACTGACCGGTTACTCGGCAGACGAATTGTGTAAGCTGAACAGTATCGAACTGACCCATCCCGAAGATCGCGAACAAAATCGGCGGTTATTTCGGGAAGTCGTCGAGGGTAAGCGCCCGTTTTTCAATCTGGTGAAGCGCTACATCCGGAAAGACAACGCATCGCGCTGGGTACAGATGAACGTAACGCGTCTGGTCGATTCGCAGGATAAAGACCAGAGCATGGTTATCATTGCCTACGACATCAGCGAGCGGGTCGAAGCCGAAGCCCGCTTACGGGCCAGTGAAGAACGGTTCCGAAACATGATTACCCAGGCTCCGGTAGCGATCGGGATTCTGAACGGGCGGGAGATGGTCGTGGAAAGCGCCAATACGGCCATGCTTGAAATATGGGGCAAAGAGGCATCCATCATCGGCAAGCCACTCCTTCGTGCCCTCCCCGAAATTAAAGACCAGGGTTTTGTCCAACTCCTGGAAGAGGTTTACGATACGGGCGTTGCGCACTACGGTTTTGCTACCCTGGCCTGGCTTTATCGTAAGGGACAACTGGACGAAGCCTACTTTAATTTTGTGTACGCTCCGGTGCAGGATGAGACCGGGCTGGTGAGTGGCGTGATGGTTATCGCTACGGAAGTGACCAGCCAGGTCGAGGCCAAAAAAGCCCTGCAGGAAAGTGAACAACGGTTTCGGAATCTGATTGCCGAAGCGCCGGTGGCCATCAGCCTGTTCGTTGGACGCGACATGGTGGTAGAAATGCCCAACGAAAAAATGCTGCGATTCTGGGGTAAAGATGCGTCGGTGACGGGTAAGCCCCTGCGCGAAGCCCTACCAGAATTACAGGGGCAGCCCTTTCTCCAGATTCTGGATGATGTATACACGACCGGAAAAGAGTACAGCGCTCAGGAGGCCCGGGCCGAGCTGGAAGTAGGAGGAGCGCTCAGAACCTACTACTTCAATTTTACCTACAAACCTTTGCGCAATGCCGAAGGGCAGATTTACGCCATCGTCGATATGGCTATCGACGTAACGGAGCAGGTGCTGGCGCGCCAGGCTATCGAAGAAAGCGAACAGAGGTTCCGGACACTGATGGAAGCGATTTCGCAGATGACCTGGACCAATACCCCCGACGGCGAAGTGAATTTTTATAATCAGCGCTGGTATGAATACACCGGTTTGACGGTCGAGGAAACCAGATCGGTCGACTGGCTGACCACGATTCATCTTGACGACCGGGAGCATTTCCTGACCACATTCAGAAAAGCCCTGGCCGACGGAGCGATTTTTGTGGTCGAGAGTCGGTACCGTCGGGGTACCGACGGTATGTACCGCTGGCATCTGAACCGGGCGTTACCCATTCGGGACGAAACCGGTGCCATACGGCTCTGGGTCGGTACGGCCACCGACATTCATGAGCAGAAGCAACTGGCTGCTAACCTCGAACAGGAAATTCAGGCACGGACGGAGCAGTTGGTAGCCTCGAATCAGGACCTTCGGCGCTCTAACGAGAACCTGGAAAAGTTCGCTTACATTGCCAGCCACGATCTTCAGGAACCACTGCGTAAAATCCAGTCGTTCGGTGATATTCTGAAAAGCCAGTATGCAGATCGGTTAGGCGAGGGAGCTGGTTATCTGGAGCGTATGCAAACGGCTTCCAGCCGGATGTCGTTGCTGATCAAAGACCTGTTAACGTTTTCCCGCATTTCGACCCGTCAGGAAGCGGCCGATCCGGTGCCCCTGGATCGGGTTGTTTCCGACGTGCTCGATACCCTCGAAATTGCTATCAGGCAGACAGGCGCGCAGCTAGAGATCGATCCGCTGCCGATTGTATCGGGCAATGAGTCGCAACTCCGGCAACTATTTCAGAATCTGCTGAGTAACGCGCTCAAATTTCAGAAAACAGGTGTCGTACCGATCGTTCAGATCAAGGTCAGTACGGTCATGGCCAGTGCGCTTCCCAAAACGGTTAAGCCTACCCGGATGGCAGCCGCTTACCATCTGATTCGTATCATCGACAACGGAATCGGTTTCGACGAAAAATACATCGATCGCATCTTCCAGGTCTTTCAGCGATTACACAGCCGAAACGAATATGCCGGAACGGGTATCGGGCTGGCTATCTGCGAAAAAGTGGCCGCCAACCATGGCGGGACCATTACGGCTGTCAGTCAGTTAGGGCAGGGAGCTACATTTATGATTTATCTGCCCATTACGTAGCCGAATCCCCAATACAAATTTTCTCCATTCAGCGTCTGCTTCCAGTGTCGACTTAAGGCACTGGAAGCAGACGCTGAATTTTTTTTAGAAAAAAAATGGAGGCCGTGCAACCTGCTATGGGGGTTCTGACATCTTCTTGTCAAACAACAAAAGGAACCCGATTTCGCGAATCGATAACTTCAAATTTTTTCATTTGACATATCGGATACTATCATGAAAACGCTCCATAACCTGCTGACTACTGCCCTGCTGGTGGCTTCGACAACCGCAATGGCTCAAACCACGGTAACCGTCACGACCGCTGCCGACTCGACGGCCCCGACAGGGTATACCCACCATAAAACCTTCGACCGCATTACGTCGGGAATCAATTTTTATGTAGGCTTCAACAACTTCGGCACCTCGCTCCCGACCGACTACTCGCTCCGTCCGATTGGGTCACGCTTCGTGGCGTTGTCCTGGCAGGAACGGATTCCGCTGGCCAGACTCGGTTCTGCTAAACTGCGGCTGATTACCGGCCCGGAAGTGGCCTGGAATAATTTTATGTTCGAAGACCGGAACATGCTGGTAGAACGGAACGGTCAGTTAGTCATCGAGCAGTCCGATAAAGATCTGCGTCGGTCGAAGCTGGTAACCACGCAACTGAATCTGCCGGTTATGCTGAACCTGCGGTTTCAATCGGGATTAACCCTGAGTGCGGGTGCATATGTAGGCATGCGCCTGGATAGCTACACGAAAGTAAAGCCCGTAGGTGGCTCGGCCGTACGAACGCACAATGCCTATAACCTTAACCCGGTTCGCTGGGGACTGACTTCTGAGCTAGGCTTCCGGGGCAATCCCAAACTGTTTTTCCGCTATGAACCCAACAGCCCTTTCCGGGCGGGGCAAGGACCCGACGCCAGCGTGTGGGCCGTGGGAGTGAAAATCTGAACCGCATCGGCAACCCAACGGGATTTTTATGATTTGTTTGATTGACTGTGCTTTCAGAAAGCGTTCAGAGAACGCAAATTCACAGTCAATCAAATAAATCATAAAAATCCTGGTTCAGACGTGCAACCTTTCTTCAGGGCTTCTGTCTTTGATTCAAAATCTCTTCAGAACTACCTGTTCAACCCGTTCAAATCCACTCATCCTGCCGTTCAGACCGCTTATGTAAGAACAGGTACTTTGCGATGCATACTACCTACCTTTGCCATGTACTCTGATAGCAACGCAGGGCGATCTTCTAAGACACAGTGCCATGAAAAAGTCATTATCTACTCACATCTTACTCCTCACAGCTTTCTACTGCCTGCTGCTGTTGACGCTTTCTTCGGCGTTTGGACAGCCCCTGACCCGAGGAACCGTTAAAGGGCAAGTGGGAACCGTAGCTGGAAAGCCGCTTGAATTTACGACCATGATGCTCCTGAAAGCGAGAGATTCGACGCTGGTAAAGGGTGCGATCAGTGACGCAGACGGTAAATATGCGTTCGAAAATATTGGTGCTGGTCGGTATCTGGTAGCTGCTCAGCAAATCGGTTATCACAAAACGTATAGTGCACCGTTCGCCATCGACGAAGCGCAGCCAGCCATTGAACTGCCGGCGCTGGCCATGACCGATGAGTCAAAAAACCTGACCGAAGTGAAGGTTGTTGCTCAGAAACCGTTTATTGAGCAGCAGGTCGACCGCACGGTGGTCAACGTAGAGAACAGCATCGTCGCCAGCGGGAGTACGGCGCTGGAAGTGCTGGAAAAAGCACCTGGGGTGACCATCGATCGCCAGAACGACCAGATCCAATTGAAAGGAAAGTCGGGCGTCATTGTCTACATCGACGGTAAGCAAACCTACCTCTCGCAGCAGGAAGTGTCGAATCTGCTGAAAAATACACCCAGCGATAACATTGCGTCGATTGAGATCATCACCAATCCCGGCTCCAAATACGATGCGGCTGGTAATTCGGGGATCATCAACATTAAGATGAAGAAGAATAAGAATTTCGGCACCAACGGTACGTTTATCGTGGGTGGTGGTTACGGCTGGGTCAACAATCTGAGTGGTGGCCGCAAGGATCTGCCTAAATTGAACACCTCGCTGAACCTGAACCACCGCGAAGGAAAAGTGAACCTGTTCGGTAACTACAGCTACACCAACCGGCAGAGCGCTCAGAACAATGAAATCAACCGGGTGATTCCGTTCAACGGACGCACCACTTATTTTGACCAGTTTTCGTACCGTCCGAACCAGTTTGTCGGGCATTCCTACAAAGCCGGGCTGGATTATTTCGTCAGTAATAAAAGTACGATCGGCGTGCTGGTCAACGGGTTCTCGAACGACTGGCGGTCAGACGGTCAGAACAATACACTGATCAGCGATGAGAATCACCAGCAGACCAGCAAACCGTTTACCCGCACCGACGCGCGTAACTACCTGTCGAACCTGACGGGCAACGTCAATTACAAATACGACTTCGACGGAAAAGGCCGCGAATGGACCATCGATGCGGATTACGTCCACTATGGCGGTCAGAACACCAATAACCTGAGTACCATTTATTACGGCACCACCAATCAGCCGATTCGGCCGAATCAGGATGTACGGAACAACATGCCCTCGACGATTAACATTGCGGCCTTCAAAACCGACTACGTACACCCGACTAAGACCGGTCGCCTGGAAGCTGGCCTAAAAAGCAGCTTTGTAGACGCCGATAACAACACGATTTACGATACGCTGGTGCAGGAGACCCGGCAGTGGCTACCGGATGCCAGCCGCTCGAATCAGTTCAAATACAACGAGAACATCAACGCGGCTTACATCAACTACGCGGGTAAGTTCGGAAAGCTAAAAGTGCAGGCTGGGCTTCGAGCTGAGCATACCCACTCAGTCGGTACCTCCGTGACGCTGAACCAAACGGTCGACCGCAATTACCTGAATCTGTTCCCGACGATGTTCCTGTCGCGTCAGCTCGATACGAATAATGTTCTAAACCTGTCGTTCAGCCGCCGAATCGACCGGCCTGACTACCAGAACCTGAATCCGTTCGTGTTCTACCTCGATCCGTACACATACAGCAAAGGAAATCCGTTCCTGCGGCCTCAGTACACCAATTCGGTCGAACTGACGCATGTGTACAAGAACATGTTTACGACAACGCTGGGCTTCAGTCGGACGACGGATTTCATTAACCAGGAGACGCCCCGGCAGATTGCATCAGAAAATATTACCTACGTAACACCCGAAAACCAGGGGCATCTGGACAACGTGAGTTTGAACATCAGCTTCCCGGTGACGGTCACGAAATGGTGGAAGATGCAGAACAACATCAACTCGTACTACCAGAACTACCAGACCTTCTATTCGGGTACGCCCTACGAAGTGAAGCTGGTTGCCTACAATCTGTACACGTCGCAAAACTTCACGCTGAGCAAAACCATGACGGCCGAACTGTCGGGCTGGTATAACTCGGCTTCGCAGTATGGCTTCTACCGCTCGCAGCCGATGGGCGCTTTCAGCGTCGGTGTTCAGAAGAAAGTGATGGAAGGCAAAGGCAGTTTCAAGCTGAATGTAAACGACCCCTTCTGGCTGAATTATTTCCGTGGCCGGGCAGCCGTACAGGATATAGACTTCCGGGTCTTATCGCGCTGGGAAAGCCGACGCATCATGCTAACGTTTACCTATCGCTTCGGCAATCAGAACGTGAAAGGCGAACGGCAGCGGAATTCGGCTACGTCGGCCGAGCAGAACCGGGTAAAAGGAGGCAATTAAGACATAAGAGGTGTACTGTCGGGGCGAATTCAGCCAGAAACCGACCGTTGAGTGTAGGGTCTTGACGACGGTTAGCAACCGACGAGGGGAAGCGCCCCGGCAGTACATACAGTACAAAGATTTTAGTTTAGGTTAAGAAAACGTGAAAGCCATGCCCACCTTGAGGTATGGCTTTTTTGTTGGTTGATTGTTTCTCTCTAATGTAGCCGGGGTGGCAATTGAGCAGAAATATAGGCCACGTTGGCATACTAAATGGAAACTTTTCGCACGAGGGTAATTTCAGTAGGAAATAGGGTCTTTGGCATAGAAAAAAGGCTGGACAGCCGTCGTTCCATGAAAATTTATCTCTTCATTCGTCCCTGATCCACTTACTATTGCCACAACCTTTACAGTTCCAACTCCTCCGGAGAAGGAAAGCTTTAACGAAATATTGGTTATGTTCAGATAGCTAATGTCACTCGTACTTTGATTGCCAAGCAGCATCGTGACGACAGGAGTACCTGATCCATCCTGAGTTTGATTGACAACGATCTCTCCGGTAAATGGTCTTGTGGCCCCCTTTCCCGAATTAACGCTCCCTGCATTAATGACTCCATCAACTTTAAAACGATAAAAACCTGCGTTTGATGTTGTAGCCCCACTTCTACGAGCTTCTAAAAATTGATAAATGGTTGCTACCGAGTCAGCATGATTCACTTGCCCGATGAATACTTTTTGCTCATTTAACTGCTTGATCCAGCCCTCTTTTTTAGCAAACGGTTTAGGCGTATTGAAAACGCAGTTATTCGATTTTTTTAGTAAGTTCGGTGAGATCACATACTGATTGTCAGAAATGGAAGAACAGTTTATTTCACTATTAATTATGGACCCTGTTGCGGGTTGAGTCCCTTCGCCTACTGGGTCATGATAGAGGATCGTTCGACTTCTATCTCCTGCAATAGGCAGGTTTATATTGAGTTTTAGTCCCGCTGTAGGTGTATTAGTCAAATCTACTAACTCGCTCGAAGGTACTTTAGCTATAGACATGATGGCCGTAACATCTCCATTGTCAAATCCTCCGTCTCTGGCTGATAGCAATCTGGAATAAGATTCGACTGTAGCATGAACTTTCAAATGAGTTGTCGAATTGGCGCATAGAATAGCCGTTTCAAACGTTCCTGCATCAACCTTGACTCTTCCAATATACCCTTGAAAGTTTACACTATTTGTTCCTTTAAGAACCATCGCTGAACCATATCGATCGATCCCCTTCAATGAAGTTGCCTTAATACTAATGTCACCCATTGATCCGGTGCCAGGAGAAAGAGCTTGAAAAAGACTTGAAGCGGTGAAATCAACCGAAGGTGTACTGGTTGTACTGGAAAAAGCCAGATGTTTATCGTAGCTAAACACGAGCGGTGTATTCGCCTGAACGACACATTGATCAATGAAAAACTCTTCGCTACGAATATTAAGCAGTCCAATCGAACCGAATCCACCATTGGCGGTAGGATCATCACTCATCTGAAAGAAGCAGTGTCGAATTCCGCAGTTAAGTCCTCCTTTGGCAGTCAGCGCAAATTGCACCCCAATTTTGGATATGTTGATTCCCTCAACAGCCGCTAAATTGTCGTCAGCCGCAAAATGAAAGTTTTCACAACCTGAAAAGCTTGAGCCAGAGAAGTCAAACATAGCATAATTCTGGGTAGCCCCGTAAATAACCGTAGTCGATTGGGAACCGCCCTCACCAACAAGCCAGATGCCATCGGTATTATTATTAGGCTTAGTGCTTGTATTGGTTATGTCGATTGAGGTACGAATCAAATAATATCCAGCGGGAAAGTACACAATGGTGTGCGTTGGACTCCCCGAAGCTGTATTCGACTGCTTAGCGTAGTTTACGGCAGCTTGTATATACGGAGCGTCATCCATTTGTCCATCTCCCTTTGCTCCAAACCATTTTACGTTAATACCATTCCCTTCTGCTATCCGTTTATAGCGGTGTGGATTTGGGGAGGCCGTTACGACTACCATTGCATCTAATCCTTTAGAAATATCTACCGTATCATCTAAACGAAACAGTCCTTCGCGGCCCGGTTCAATGAGCATGAGCGTTGGTGGAGCAGTGCCCGATACGGCCCAAGCATGTACTTGTGCAAGAGTATAGGCTGGAACTGGATCACCCGCTGCGGCTATGCGAACCGCTCCGCTACCCGTTGTACTTAAGCGATTCCATTTAGTCCCATCCCAGTAATAATAGCCGGGGATTACATCAGTAGCCTTGGCGGTGTTATAGATTAATAAACCTACGGTAGGATTGGTAATTGGAGCAGCTAATGAGCTTTGTATCAGCGCTACCTTTGGAGGGGCGATGCCTCGATAGGGACTACCAGTGGCATAAGGCCCACCACTGACATCCAGGGCCGCCGAAGGGTCGGGCGAAGCCGATGGCTGGCCGACACGCATCTGAGCTTGCACACCGACCAAACTAAAACAAAGCACAAGGCAGCTCACCGCTGCCCGCAGCCGAATAAGGGTTGGTTTCATGAAAAAGAATGGTGAAAAGTGGATTAGAAATTGATTAGGGCTGCTTGACAAAGTGCGTCCGTAGGGTTTGTCCCTGCACCGTCTGCACTTCCAGAATGTAGCTGCCCGAAGCCAGACTGGAGGTATTCAGACTCGTACTTCCTTCAATTGAGCCTGTCACCGGACGGCTCTGCAGGTCCAGTGCCTGAAGTCGGCGGATGGCTGCTCCGGAAGAAACCCGCACCTGCAATACCCGCTGGGTAGGGTTGGGCCAAACCGTTAGCCGTAATTCACCCGTCTCCCCAAACGTGGATCGATCAGTCGATCCGATTGCCAGATCGGTAATGCCAGCAGCCATAGTGCCACTCAACTGACAGCCTTCACCTACGCACCCACCAGGAGTGGCTGTGCTGCTCAAGGCGATCCACTGACTACCATTCCAACCTACCAACCGCAAGCTTGAAGCCTTGGAAGCGTCAACCGTCAAAGCAGGCAGGCTAACACTCACTTGAGTGCCCTCGGGTGCCGAAATAGGCCAGTCGCCCATTGCGGAGACTGAGCCAATGCCGCTGCCCAGGGCGTCGGCCGGATGCTGCAGCGCATGCCGGTAGCGAGCTGTGACGGTACCTGGAGTAGGGCTGTCGATGGTCAGCGGGCGCAGGCCATACGGCGCACCGGCCGGATCGCCAATGGGTAGGGTGAAGGGAGTGCTGACGCCACCCACACTGGCATAACCATCGATGTAGCTCTGATGATCGCTTCCCTGTATAATAGCCTGTGGATCGAACACCACCGCGTTTAAGGGCGAATCGGCACTGGTGGCGTTGGGCGTAGCAATCACGTTGGGTTGACCGGGTCCGTTGGCATTGAAGACCAGCGAGTGGGTGATGTACATACCGCCTTCGAGAGGAAACTCACCGGTGCTGTTGAGTTGTAAATGGCCGAAGGCCGGCCGGCCGGTGCCCTTGCCGCCGTTGGCCGGAGAAGCGCCCTGAATTCCTCTGCCCAGATAAGCCGTGTTGGCACCAATGCCCAGGGGGGCGTAGCCAAAGTAGTCGGTGCCGATAGCGGACTGGTCCTTAGCTTGGGTGCGGTTCCAGATGCCGTTGGCGGCCACGTAAAACTGGCCGACGTGTTCATAACTTCCCCCAGGGGCTAAGCTGACACCCTGTCCAGGAGTAGAGGCCAGTACTTCGGTACCGGGCTGGTAAGCTGGCGCACCGGTGTTGTCTGAGCCGGCGACCAGGTTACTGGCATTGTTGAAAAGGGTTTGGGCCCGACCTGTTAACCCCAGTAGACAACAATTTAGAACGATGAGAGGTAAACGTATTTTTGTCATAAAGAATAGGCTTTGAAAGGCCATTTCTGGCAAGCCTGCTCTTTAGACATCGAATAGTATCGGATGTAACAATTGATCTCCGTTTGTATATATACTTTTTTATCCGTTCTTCAGTACATATACTCGTTTTAGTACCAGGAACACCTAAAGTCAATTAATAGCAGAAATCGCACTACTAACTCCATTCCGTTAGTTTTCTACTAGCATTACCGGCGCAGGTAGGCCAAACTCTTCCCGCAGGGCCACGCGGGCTGCATGATAGCCGCACATGCCGTGAACCCCGCCCCCCGGTGGGGTAGAGGAGGAGCAGATGAAAATGCCCGGTGCGGAGGTAGCATAAGGCGATAGGCCGATAACCGGGCGGGTATACAGTTGCCAGATATCCAGAATCCCGCCGTTGATGTCGCCACCGATGTAGTTCGGATTGTAATGCTCCATCTGTGCCGCATTGAAGGTATGGCGGGCGAGGATCCGGTCGCGGAAGCCCGGCGCAAACCGCTCGATCTGCTGTTCGATGGCGTCGGTGCGGTCGAGTGTCGAGCCGTTGGGTACGTGACAATAAGCCCAAGCCGTATGTTTTCCCTCGGGCGCCCGACTTGAATCGAACAGGCTTTGCTGCGCCAGCAACACAAACGGTTTGTCGGGATGTTTACCGTTGGAAGTGGCCTGCTCTGCGTCGGCAATTTCAGTGAACGTCCCGCCGATATGCACCGTACCCGCCTGCCGACAAGCGGTATTCGTGAAGGGGATCGGACCGTCCAGCGCCCAGTCGATCTTAAACACCCCCATACCATACCGATACCGTTCCAGTTGCCGTCGGTAAAGCGGAGAAAATCGATCTCCGGCAATCTGCAGCAATTGTCTGGGCGTGATGTCGAACAGCACGACGCGTGAAGACGGAATATCGCTCATTGACGTAACGAGCCGGTTCGTTTCGAGTTTGCCCCCAATTAAACAAAAATAGGAGGCCAGTGCCCGGGCAATCGACTGCGAACCACCTTTCGGAACGGGCCAGCCCGACAAGTGACCCGCCGTCATCAGCACCAGCGCGATAGCCGAAGTGGTCAGGTTGCTCAGCGGCTGGATTGCGTGAGCTGCCATGCCGCCTAATAGGCCGCGGGCTTCCTGAGTACTGAACCGTTTAACAAGCTGCGTAGCGGGCAGCAGGGCGTCCAGACCAAAGCTGGCCAGATCAATCGGGTGCTTCGGAAAACGTAGCGGACCAAGGACATCGGGGGCCAGAGCGGGCCAGTGTTGGACCAGCGGTTCAAACAGATTCCGGTACGTCTGCTGATCGACGCCTAGTGACTGAGCGGTTTCGGCCAGCGATGCATACAGAGCGGCCGCTCTGCCACCGTCGAACGGATGAGCCGCCAGGACTGGTGGGTCGATAAACTCCAGACCGTGTTCGGCGAGGGGAAGCGCCCGAAAAAAAGGGGAACCTACGGCTAGCGGATGAATCGCCGAACAGACATCGTGCACAAAGCCCGGTAAGGTTAATTCTGCCGACCGCAACCCGCCCCCAATGGTGTCTTTCGCTTCCAGCACAAGCACCGAGAGTCCGGCCCGTTGCAGGGTAATGGCAGCGCTGAGTCCGTTGGGGCCGGAGCCAACAATTACGGCGTCGAAATCGGTTTTTGCCATGTAATGGGCTCTGTTCGTCAATAGACTGGTAACAGTTTGTTTAGTCGTAAGTGTTCCGGAGGAGACCGGTTCTGGTCTTTGAAAAAATGAACAGTCAGGCTCTGATTCGGTCCCGTAAGGGCCATACCGACCATAGTCAACCTAAATCCTGCCAGACTATTTACGCTCCGCATTTAAACAACACATCCCCATCCGGCTTAATGCGCCAGGCTGTAATTGGGTTGAAATGATAGCCAAAGTTGCCGCTTCCCCGTGCTTCGATTAATTGCTTCAACGTCGGTTGCGTGTACCCGGTCTCGTCCGTTACCCGGCTCAGAATTTCGGTTTCCTGGCCGTTCCAGTTCCACAAATAGCGAAAAGCGGTGTGGGCTTTGTCGAGAACCGGGTCCTGCAGCGATGCCAGGTTCCAGCTCTTACCCGCATCGGTACTGACCTCGACCCGAACAACTTTACCACGCCCGCTCCAGGCAATTCCCCTAATTTCGATCCAACCTTTCTCTACCTTCTTTGGATACGCAGGAAACGTAATGATCGACCGGGCATCGATATCGAAACTGAACTGCCGAAATTTGCCCGGGCCGTCGCTCTGGCGCACCGGTTCGGCGTCTTTGATCGGCTCCGTATATTTCGATGTTTCTTCGCGGGTCATGTACGGCTGATCCGATAACTCGATCCGGCGAAGCCACTTAACCGATGTGTTGCCTTCCCAGCCGGGCAGAAACAGCCGCACCGGGTACCCCTGCTCAGGCCGGAGGGCTTCCCCATTTTGCGCATAGGCAATAATCGCATCATCCCAACCTTTCTGTACGGGAATACTGCGGGTCATGATGGCCGCATCGGAGCCTTCGGCCAGAAACCAGGTGGCCGAAGATTTTACCCCCACTTCTCGAAACAAGATCGAGAGCTTAACCCCCGTCCACTCGCTCTGGCTGGTGAGGCCACAGATGTCCTGGGGCATCAGCGTTTCCTTGCCCGTCCGGAAATTGCCCGAGCATTCCAGAAAGGCAATCCGCGATACCGAGGGAAACCGCTTCAGATCTGCCAGGGTGAAAATAATCGGCTTTTCGACCAGACCGTGAATCAGCAGTTCGTGTTTAGTAGGATCGATAACTGGAACCCCTGCGTGGTGTCGCTCGAAATGAAGGTCGGAGGGGGTAATGATGCCGTAAAAATCCTGTAATGGCGAGCGCGACGAAATGTCAGACGGCTTTTTAACCAGCTTTTCGAAGGACGAACGTGTACCTACTTCACCCGCCAGTGTGCCGACTCGTTTGGTTGGATCGTCTGGAAGTAACTCCGCGACCGAAATGCCCTGCTGAATGGATTTGCCAGTTGCCGTTTGCACGATAGCCACGGCCGCCGTAGCCGCTCCGCCCAGCATGGTCCGGCGGGAAAGTTTAGTGGACAGCTGATCTAGCTGAATGTGTTTCTTCATGTTATTTAATTTCTGGCCCGCCTTTCCGATCGTCGGGTACGAAAAGCGTCCGGGCGGGCATCGCCACTTTAGGGAGTGTCTGGGCATTGATGACGGTTTTTTCGTCAATGATGCCATTCGCTGTCAGCAGGTAAGCCGTCAGGTTATACACTTCGTCGTTGGTCAGCGAACCCGGTTCACTGAACGGCATGGCCCGGCGGATGTAATCGAAAATCGTGGTGGCATAGGGCCAGTAATTACCGATGGTTTTCTCGGGCTGTTTTCGACTCGGGTCGTTCGTGCTGACCAGCGAACCGTTCGGGCCACCGATGCCACCCGCGCCATGACAGGCCGCGCATTTGTGAGCAAAAATTACTTTTCCCGTAGCAAACCTGCCTTGGCCGGGCGGTAGCCCCTTGCCATCGGGTCGCACGTCGATGTCGAGCCGTGCGATTTCGGCGGGCGTTGCGGGCCTGCCAAAACCAAACCTGGCCAGGAGGGTATCTGGCGCTGCTATGGCCAGAGCTGACGACGGCTGCCCACTAGCTTGAAAACATCCGTCTGCGATCAGTAGGGGCAGGGTACCTGCCAGCCAAAGCCCGTATCGTACGATGATCGCGCGAACGGGTGGCTGACGGACAGTTTCAGGATTAATAGGAACCGGCATTGAGTGTACTTTTCGAAAGAGCGTAAGGCCGATCGACGCGGTCGAGGACCACATAAATCGAATCTTTTTGTTCGTTGATGCCCCGCAGAATTACGTGCGAACCGTCGGTGGTCTGGTAACTGAGCACCATCCGATTGCGCTTGCCATCTTCCTGCCGGGCTTCAGATTTAATTCCTTTCGTCCGTCGTGTGGTGCGCGCAATGGGCTCAATTTTAGCCTCTTCTGAGCCGATTACGGCCAGCGATGTCGTTGGAATCCAACTGTCTGCTTGTTTGTCGGCATCCTTGACTTTCTCCTTTTTCTTATCCCTCTTTCCTGCCGAATCGCCTTCCTCTCCGCCTTCACCCCGTCGGCCTGTCGAGGGACGGTATTTATCCTGTAAGAACAAGAGGTGATGAACCGCGTCGGCATCGTAGTAAAATACGCGCTGACCACCGGCAACACCAGTCAGTTCAAAGGTTCGGTTGAGATCACGCATGGGCGAACCTCCACCATTGGAAAGATCGAGTGGAACCGCGCGGTTTACTTTGAAAGTCAGCGTCGACCAGTTTTCGAACGTGGCTTCCTGCCAGCGAACCGAATCGAGTGGAGAATAGGGGAGTAGCTGGTTGTTCAGCCTGAATTCCGTAACGGCGTAGTTGCCCCGTAGTTCCCGAACGCCTTTCTGAGCTGGTTGTTTATATGGATCGTAGCGAAAGTTGAGGTACTGAATCCAGTATAGCAATCCCAGAAACACCCCGATCGTGGCCGTTTTTAGGCCGATTCGCCCGATTTTTTGCCAGGTCTTTGAAAAAGATGGGTAATAGTGAACGGGGATCGTGAAGCGCTCCAGGATCAGCAGGTTGTACAGATCACGAATGTAGTAGACCAGCAGAAAGCCTGCCAGCAGTACGAAGTAGGAGCTGTACCCATGCACACCGCCGTCGTACGCCAGGTTGACGTAGACAATATCGGCCAGCGCGCCAAAGAGCAGTACCGAACCCCAGAACGTGGTGGCTCTGAAGAACAGCAACGCACCGGCCAGTACTTCCACAACCCCCGTAAATACTTCATACCAGGGCACAATGCCGATCGAGAGCCAATAGATTTTCTGCGCCGTCAGGTCGCCAAAATTGGTGTTCAGCAACCCCAGCGACGGATACGGGAGTTGCGTTGGCATGAGTTTTGTAAACCCAAAACCAATGATGCCGATACCCGCCCGATAACGCACCACCACCCGCAGCCAGTAGTACAGCAGGTTATAGTTGCGCGGTTCGGCTTTGCGCAGCGAAACCACGGCCGTCCAGACCAGGCCGAGCGCTGCCGAAACCAGCAGGATGAAGACCCATTCGCCGTACCCCATCCAGGTGGGCCACCAACTCACCCGACCCAGCAGGTTGGGCTGAAACCGGGCGACATCGTACAGATCGCGGTAGTGCAGATGAAGCCAGTCGAGCGAAAACGCGTTTTTATACCAACCCACACTGGTCGGCAACGACATCGCCATGAAAAAGATAAACGCTATCCGGAAGCTGATCTTCTGCCCCGTCGTCCAGTCGCGGATCGAACGGGTAGGCTGCGCGCCTGCCGACGGTCGCTTTTCGATCGGCAATCGGGCGTCAACGGCCTGGGTGTCCATCAGTTCATCCGGCGAGACCAGACCTAAGTCCAGACGTTCGGGGTTGATATTCGGGCTTGCCATCGTTCAGGAAGGATTAAAGTTTGAGGGTACCCCGACGACCGGCTTGCGCAGCTTCGTTCAGGAGGTACTTTTTATTTAGTTTATGCAGCACGGCGTAGACCGAATCGCGGTTCTGATCGAGACCGGAAAGGATGATCTGATTCGATGCCGATCGGTCGTAATGGAGCGTCAGGGTTTCGGCTGGGTAATGCGGATTGCGATTCTTCAGCGTTAGCATCTGCCGGGTTCGATCGACCTGATAGCTGTAATAATGCCGACCAGCCGAACCCGCTTCTTCGTAAGTGCGGGCGTTATCCTCCGCCTGAATCTGCTCCGTGTTTGGGCGGTCCAGCATTACCGGCCGGTTCGATTTGATGCTGATGGTATTCCAGGTTTCGAACACTACATCCTGCCAGCGCACCGGGTCCGTTTTGCTGTACGGATGTGTTTGACCGGCCAGTGTAAACGTCTCTACGTTATAAATACCGGCAGCGCCGTCCAGACCGGGCGTTTGCGGAAATTGGTAAGGTCCCGTTTGGTAGGCTGCATAGGTTTTGTAGCCATACAGGATGATTCCGAAGAAAACGAATGACGTTTTGAGCGCCAGTCGACCGTACCGCTGCCAGTCTTCTATCAGGCGAGGTTTGACATAGTTTGGCGCGGTCGGTTCTTCGAGAGATACCAGCCGGAACAACCGAACTGCGTCGAAGGAGAACAGGACCAGCGCGAACGAGATCAGCAATAAACTGTATACGTACTCCCCGCCTTCGTAAGCCAGGTTCGACACGAACACATTCCCCAGAAACGGCAGAATGATCAGCGTGCCGATAGTCGCTGTCCGCCGGTTCAACAGGAGCAAGCCCCCTAACAGCTCGACCAGACCCAGAAATGATTCGTAGGACGGAACGATGCCAAGGCTGAGCGAGAACAATTTCCAGGCTGTGAAATCGCCGTAGGCCGTGTTGAGGTTGCTGATGGAAGGCAGCGGAGCCTGCAATGGAAACAGTTTGATAAACCCGTAGGCGATCACTCCGATGGTCAGCCGGTAGCGAAGCACCACCCGCAGCCAATAAGCTAGCTCGGTATAATCGGTCCGCTGCTGGTCGCGGAAAGAAGACCAGACGGCAGCACCGACCAGAGCGATGAGAGCGACGATACCCCAGTTGGCAAAGGTATCTTCAGGACCAAAAAAGCGGGGGGCGTAGCGAGACAGATTGAACAAATCCCGGTAGTAAAGCGCTCCCCAGTGGATCGTGAACAGATCTCGGTAGAACCGCCAGTCGAGCGGAACGGCCTGGATCAGAAAGTAAAGAAAGGAAAACCGGAAACCGATCTTTTCCATGTTCGTCCAGCTCACCGACGACTGGCTGGTACGGATGGAGGAAAATTCTATTGTAGGATATTTATTTACAAAACCCATAGAATTGGTAGTGTTTATTGAGATCGTGCATTCTGAATGTGCTACGGCATCGTTAGCGGGTTAAAACGAGCTTATTTGGCTGGTTCGTTAGTTCGAGCGGGCTGGGGCTGGATGACTTTCCGGGCCTGCAGGTCGAACTTCTGTCCTTTACCGAGGAAATAAAAAGGGCCACCAGTGCTGTTCTGGCCAGACGGGTATTTAGTGCTATTAGCAATCTGGTTGGCTTCGTAGATTCCTACATACGAAGCGCCGATGACCTCGAAGGTGTTCTGCTGCACCACAATGGCGGTTCCTTCGTCGATGGCAATTCCGAGCAGTTCCGGCCGTGTTTTGATGACATCGACGAGGTCGAACTGCCGGTTCCGGCGCAGGAAGTGCTGGTCGATGGTAACGTTGTGGATGAAATCGAGCCCTTGTGTGTGGTCGCCGACCATGATCGAATTGCCTTTGGTGTCGCCCCGGACCATAAACGATCCCTGGATAGTCGCACCCGCCGACGTGCCCCCGATGACGCCACCGCGGCTAAGGACAGCCTTGAACTCTTTGTGCGCCAGGGTATTCAGGTACGAATCAGCCAGTCGCCAGTGCCGACCGCCCACGAACCAGATGCCGGTTGCTTTGCGAATAGGGGCCACAAACGATTCCTGGTTCGCTACTTTAGGATCGCGGGTATGCAGCACGGTGATGTTCTTAACCCCCAGACTGAGTAACTTTTCCTTTTCGCGTGGTGCGCTGTTTGCCGACGAGTCTTCGCCCGCCGTCGGGATAATGACGATGTTGGCGGCAGCCGGGCCACCGGCCAGTTCAATGAACCGGTTCCAGAGTTCCGGCCCCATGCTACCACCACCGACGATAACCAGCGATCCTTTCTCAGGACCTACGGTTTGGGCGTTGGCAAAATCCGCACCTAATACAAGAAGCAGGACGAGTAAACTAAGCTGTTTTTTCATGAGAGTTAGTTGGTTGTGATAGGCTTTCGACAGGATTGACATGATTTTCTTTACGTCAGTGAAAGTGAATCCTGTCGAAAAATACAATTTAATACCCTGTGTTCTGCGTCAGCGCTTTATCCGCTAAAATTTCACTGTTCGGAATCGGCAGTACGTATTTATTCGCGTCGGTAATGCCGAGAACGGCTGCCACACGCCCCGTGCGAACCAGGTTGAACCACCGATCCGTTTCGAACGGAAACTCAACCTGTCGTTCGGCTTCGATCGCCAGCAGCAGAGCGTCCTTAGTCGCGGCCTGCGAAGGCGACACACCCGCCCGATCGCGAACCGCGTTTAGATCGGCCAGGGCGGCAGCCGTTTTGCCGAGTTGCGCCCGGGCTTCAGCCCGAATTAAATATAGTTCAGCCATCCGGATGATGTAAGCCGGATCGGTACCGAGTGGAGTCCGGTAGTATAATTTGCCGTACCACAGATTCCCCGGAGGAGCCGTCTGCGCGATCAGGTCTTTTCGATTACCACCAACGTTCGGGTCGTTCAGCAGCGCAACGAGCTTGTCATTCGGCGCCCATTCGCGACGGCCGCTCAGCGCTGGCGGCAGCCACCAGTTGTAATGCCCATTTTTGAACGAATTGGAATAAGCAATCTCAAAAACCGACTCCGTTGTAGCCACAGCGTTATTGGCGAAGAAAGCGCTGTAGGGTTTTACAAGCTTATAATTGGTGGCATCGTCGATGAGCTTGCTGGCGTAGGTGTCGGCCTGCTCCCATTCCTGCCTATACAGATGATACCGGGCCCGCAAGGCCCAGACGGTTTTGCGGGTGATTTTATTCCGGTTGGTAGTGTTGCCCAGCATGGGTTCGGCCGCCGTCAGATCTTTCAGCACCTGCGCGTAGGTTTCGTCGACGCTGCTGCGGGGAATGCCCGTGTTGTCGGCGGATGTGCGGGTCGCTTTCAGGATCAGTTGCACACCACCCCACCCACGAACCAGATCGAAGTACGACAGTGCCCGTAGTGCATACGCTTCGCCCTGAATCTGATTTTTCCGGTCGGCGATCAACTGCGGGTCGGTTAAGTTGGGAACCGTTTCCAGCAGGTAATTTGCCTGAAGAATGGTCCGATAGATAGATGCCCAGGCTGAACCTACATAGCTGTTGTCTGCCGTGAGCTTACGGGAAGTAATTTCCTGAGGAGCCGACTGTGATCCGGTCCACTGAATGTCACCCCCCGACAAGTAAGCCAGGGAAGGAAAATTGGAGCCGTAATAGCCATCGCTGCCTAACCGGTTGTAGAGGCCATTTACTGCCGCTTCGGCGGTGCTGGCGTTGGTAATCGCCTGCGATTCATCGACCTGCAGTTCGGGCTGCACATCCAGAAAACTCTGGCAGCCGGTTAACAGGAGAATAAAAGGTATTAATTGAAAACTCGTTTTCATAATTAAGGCAATGTCTGTATAGGTGTGAGGTCGACCCGGTGCGTATCCGTACGGGGCAGGCATCATAGAGTCAGGTTAAGGCCAAGCTGAGCGGTGCGGGGTTGCGGGGGCGTACCGAGGTCATAGCCCTGTGTCGTGGGGTCGCCGGTCACGTTTACTTCAGGGTCAGGCCCCTGGTAGTTGCTGAGCAGCCACAGATTCGAACCGGTGTAATAGATCCGGGCCGACGAGATGCCAATTTTGCGCAGAATCGTTTTGGGAATGGTGTACCCAAAGACCACCGAGTTGAGCCGGATAAACGAACCGTCTTCGACAAAACGGCTGATTGGGCTCAGGTTATAGTTATTCCCCAGGGTCGTTACCCGCGGTACATCCGTGATGTCGCCTTCTTTCTGCCAGCGCGTCAACTGATTTTTGTTGATGGCCCGGCGGTCGTCGCGGGTGCCGCCCGATTCGAGGAAGAAGCGGTTGTTGTTGAAGACTTTACTACCAGAGCTGAAATTGAAGAACACGGACAGGTCGAAGCCTTTGTAGGCGAAGGTATTGTTTAGACCCCCGAAGAATTTGGGCAGCGCGCTTCCGTAAAACTGCTTGTCGGCTACAGTAATTTTGCCGTCTTTATTAACGTCATCGTACACCGCATCGCCCGTTTTGGGGTCGACGTAAAGCTGCTTGTAAACGTAGAAAGCGTGGAACGGCTGTCCTTCGGCCATTCGCTCTGTCGCGTAACTGGCATCGACAGGAATTGACAGTTTTTGGATCCGGTTGATGTTCCCGGCGATGTTGAAGCTCGTATTCCACTGAAACCCATTTTTATTGATGTTCAGAGAGTTGATGGCGAATTCCAGTCCCCGGTTGCTGACCTCGCCGTCGTTGCGGTAAATGCTGGCAAAGCCTGAGCTCTGCGCCAGCGGAACTTGCAGTAGTAAGTCGTAGGTGTACTTCGAGTAGGCGTTGATTTCCAGACCGATGCGATTGTTCAGAAGGCCCACATTGACGCCGACGTTCGTTTGCCGGGTGGTTTCCCACTTGAGATCCGGATTGGCGAGCTGTACGGGAATGGTGCCGGGGTTGTCCAGGTAGTTATTGCCACCGCCCCACAAACCGCGGGCTGCGTAGTTGCCGATACCGTTCTGGTTCCCTGTCCAGCCGACGCTGGCCCGAATCTTCAGATCGCTCAGGAAATTAACGTCGCGGAGGAAATTCTCCTGCTTGAGCTGCCAGGCCAGCCCTGCCGATGGGAAGTATCCCCAGCGGTGGCCGTCGGCAAATTTCGATGAAGCGTCGGCGCGCAGGCTGGCTTCAATAAAGTATTTCTTCGCGAAGTTGTAATCGACCCGGCCGAAGAAAGAAACCAGGTTATACTGGTTCCGATTCGAGGAGGAAGTCGTTACCGAAGCCGATGCAATCTGTTTGAAGGCGTCGGACGGGAAATTGGTACCCTGCGCCAAAGTCTGAGTTGCAACATTACCCTGAAGCGTGTTTCCTGCCAAAGCGCCGAAGCTGTGCTGCGTGCCGAAAGCGGTTCGGTAGGACAGGGTTTGCTCGTTGATCCAGATCGTATTCTTGCTGATGCTCGACGTGGCCAGACCTTTGCTGGCGCTCCCGCGGTTGGTCAGCGTATTCCAGTATTCGTACTCGTTGTAGTCGTTGTAGTCGATGCTCCAACTACTGCGGAGTTTCAGACCCGCCAGTATGTCGTACTCACCGTAAATATTGCCGATGTAGCGCGTACTGGTCGAGTGCATATCGGTGTTGTTGATCAGCACGTCCAGGTTGTCGAAACCTGCCCATTTGGCGTAGGTACCGTCGGTGTTGAACTTCGGCAGATACGTGGGCGTGTGCAGGGCCGCCTGCAAAATCCCACCCTGGGGGCCGTCGCCGACGCGGGCGTTGGTTCGGTTCGACTGGGAGAAAATATTGCTGGTGCCGATCCGGATTTTATCCGTAATATCCTGATCCAGATTGAGTTTGAAGCTGGCCCGCGAGAAGTCGTTCGTTCGGAGCGTGGCCTGCTGGCTCGTATAGCCTCCACCCAGGTAGAAACGGGTTTGCTTGGTGCCCCCCGATACGGCGAGGTCGTAATTCTGCAGCGCGCCCGTCCGGAAAATGTCGTGTAGCCGATCGTAGGTGGGCTGTTCTTCGGGTAAGCCACGCCCGCCCTCCGACACCGGCCGGAAAGGGCGCGTTGCCGTGGGTTTGCCGTCGTTGATCCAGGCTTCGTTGATGATGGTCGCGTGTTCCGGCCCCGTTACCAGATCCCAGAGTTTGGGAGCCCAGGCTTGCCCAACGGACGCATTCAGGGTGACTTTCGTTTTGCTGTTATACGATCCTCGTTTGGTTGTTATCAGTACCACTCCGTTGGCTGCCCGTGCGCCGTAAATCGCTGTTGCTTCGGCATCTTTCAGGATCGAAATGGATTCGATATCGGCCGGGTTGATATCCGCCAGCGGGTTATTGGACTGACCCTGGGTCGTAATTTTTTGCAGCGACTGGTTGTTCACAAATACCCCATCGACCACGTACAGCGGATCGTTACTCGCGTTAATGGAGGTCGTTCCCCGGATGCGGAAGAAGATCCCGTCGCCCGGAACCCCTGTGTTGGCGGCTACCTGCACCCCGGCGGCCCGGCCCTGCAATTGCTGATCGAAGCTGGCTACGGGACGATTTTTGATCTCGTCGGCATTGACCTGCGTCACGGAGCCAACCAGATTTTTCCGGTCCTGGGTGCCGTAACCGACCACTACGACCTCGTTCAGTTGGGAGGCTGATTCCTGCAGGGTTATATCGAGGGTATTTCTAGTACCGACCCTGACCTGATTCGTCTGGTAACCGATGGCCGAGATTACTAACTCATCGCCCGAACGGGCATCGATACTGAACTGACCGTTTGCGTCGGTAGTAGCGCCTTTTGTCTGGTTTTTGAGAACTACGTTCGCACCCGGGAGCGGTTCGCCTTTATCGGTGCGAACGGTTCCCGATAGGCGCAGTGCATTTGGTTGTGCCAGCAACCATCCGCAAGAGAGTAGCCAAACTACTCCTGCAAATAGAAATTTTTGCATTACTTTGTCTTGGTTATGTGAAATAATGAGGTCGGCCCGACGCTTCGGTTGCCAGAGCCTTATTGTTAGCCAGCCGGAACGGTTGCCGCCGTTCCGGCCTTTTTATGCCCGAACCAGTTGCCGCTGGTTCAGACACATATCCCCCTTATACTTCCCGAATACTGACGATACCCTGCACCGACCGCAGTCGCTGAATCAGACTCCCCGCCAGCCGATGCACCTCCCGCATTCGTACCGTCAGCAAGCCATGGGCCTGTAAGCCATCGGATTCGAAATGCAGCGCCCGGATGGTGTATAACCCATCCTGCGGAACGGTGTTGGTAATGTCACTGACAAAATTGATCCGGTCGAAACCTGCAATCTGATACGTGACAGGGACTAGATGATCCTGAAAATGACCAAAAGAGGTAGTGGGTGACGGTTTCATAAATAGTATCAGGAAAGTAATTACTTGAATATATCTATAGATTTAATAGTTTATTTGGCGCTTGTTTAACCCGTATCGGACATGTCATTAAGCGGATGGATTTAGTGAAGAAAAGACAGACTTGGTTGCGGTTTGTCAGGCAACCGATCGAGTTAAGAGTCGATTAACAGCAAGGTACTGATGCGTGGTACTTGGCCATTTTCACAGCCATCAGTTGATGAACTGAGCCGGGTGAAAATTCCTGTTCATGTAACGTGTTCATGATGAAACGGGTCGCTAAGCGGCTACTAATCTTGTTAACTACTAGGCAAAGGTGAATAGTGCTTTTTGGATTTCCAAAAAAAATATAAGAAAATGATTGTCAGTCAATTACCTAATAGTCTATCGGGAAATACTATTAATAGCAAGCGGCAGACCTTATCTCGCTGAGGCTCGGTGGTTTAGAAAATTCATCTGATGATCATTTAATATTCAGCAATAAGTAAGGCCAGCTTTTAACGAGCTGGCCTTACTTATTGCTGAATGATGTACGAGTATCGAAACTTAGTGGTGTTCCAGTACAGGTTCCGCTTCGGCTACTTCCATCAGGCCGCTGGCATTGATAGCGGTTAAACGTACGGGCATGGTTTCGTTGATCAGCAAGGGATCGTACTGCGCCACAACCCGCACGTAATTTTCTGTAAATCCCTGCATCTGGCCGTTCTCAACATCTTCTTCAAACAGCACTGTGGCTTGCCGACCCACCTGGGTTTCATAAAAGGCCCGCCGTTTTTTATCCGATAAAATATGCAGCATCTTTGAGCGGTCGGCCCGAAGATTTCCCGGTACGACAGGCTTGATCCCTAACGCCGTGGTGTTGGGGCGCTCGGAGTAGGTGAACACATGCAGGTAGGAGACCGGCAGTTCGGCCAGAAACTGGTAGGTTTCTTTAAAAGCTGCATCGGTTTCGCCCGGATGACCGACAATAACGTCGACGCCGATGCAGGCGTTTGGCATCAGTTCCTTAATTTTCTGAACACGATCGGCATACAGTTCGCGCTTGTAGCGTCGACGCATCAACCCCAGAACCTTGTTGCTGCCCGATTGCAGCGGCACGTGGAAATGCGGCACGAACCGTTTCGATTGGGCTACAAAGGCGATTATTTCGTCGGTGAGCAGATTCGGTTCGATGCTCGAAATCCGGAACCGCTCGATGCCTTCGACGTTATCCAGGGCGCGGACCAGCTCGAAAAACGTAGTTTGCCGCTCCCCGTCAATCAGCCCGAAATCGCCGATGTTGACGCCCGTCAGTACAATTTCTTTAACGCCACGCCCGGCAATTTCGCGAGCGGCCCGAACGACGTTCTCGATCGTATCCGAACGGCTTTTACCGCGGGCTAGCGGAATCGTACAATACGCGCAGGGGTAATCGCAGCCGTCCTGAACCTTCAGGAAAGTCCGGGTTCGGTCGTTGAGCGAATACGAGGCATGGTACTCGATCGCTTCCTCGATGGGCGAGTTGAACACCTGAGCGGGCTGGCCCGTCGGCGCTTTCTCAAACGTACCCATCAGTTCGTGCAGCCGGAATTTTTCCGAAGCCCCCAGCACCGCATCCACCCCCGGAATTTCAGCAATCTCCTGCGGCTTCAGCTGCGCATAGCACCCCAGAATAGCCACATAACCATCCGGGTTTATTTTCTGAGCCTCGCGCACAATCTTCCGGCATTTTTTGTCGGCATTGTCCGTCACCGAACAGGTGTTGATGATGAAAATGTCGGGCTGCTGGTTAAACTCTACCCGCTCGTAGCCGTGCTGTTCCATCAGCCGGGCGAGCGTCGAGGTTTCGGAGAAGTTCAGTTTACAGCCGAGAGTATAGAAAGCAACTTTTTTCACAGCAAGTCATATATCCCGCAAAAGTACAAAAAATAGCGGTGTTAGTTTTTTCGACATGATATACATCCTGTCAGAAAAAGAAAACGGTAGTTTTAACGATTGGTTCCCTTTGGCAGGTATGAAATACGGATTATTGATCTGCCTGATTAGTAGCGTTATACTGTTCGCTTCGGCCAGGGTAGCGGCACAGCAGAAGCCCGAAAGCGAAAGCCTTACCTATGGCCCCGATTCGCAGCGCCAGCCGAATGTACCGAAGGGCCAGGTAACCAAGCACGTCTGGAAGAGCAAGGTCTTCCCGAACACCATCCGGGAATATTACGTGTACGTACCGGCGCAGTACAAATCTGAGGTGCCAGCGGCTCTGATGGTTTTTCAGGACGGACATACGTACGTGAAAGAAGACGGCGATTTTCGGGTTCCGATCGTGTTCGATAACCTAATTCATCAGAAAGCCATGCCGGTTACTATCGGGCTGTTTATCAATCCGGGGCAGCATGGCGATGAGTTGCCCAAAGATCCTTTCCGGGCCGATAACCGTAGTTTCGAATACGATACCCTGACGAATCAGTATGCCCGGATGCTGCTGGAGGAGCTAATTCCGGAAATTGGTAAAACCTATAAACTGGCTGACGCGCCACAGATGCGCGCCATTGGTGGGCTCTCTTCAGGCGCCATCTGCGCGTTTACGGTGGCCTGGCAACGACCCGATCAGTTTCAGAAAGTCCTCAGCCATATTGGAAGCTACACGAATATCAAAGGCGGTTATGTGTATCCGTCGCTGATTCGCAAAGCCCCGAAGCGGAATATCAAACTATTTCTGCAGGATGGCAGCGGTGATCTGGACAATCAGCACGGTAACTGGTGGCTGGCTAATCAGGAGATGGAAGCGGCTCTCAAATTCAGTAAGTACGAGTACAAGTTCGTTGGCGGAACGGGTGGGCACAACGGCAAACACGGTGGGGCCATTCTCCCCGAATCGTTACGCTGGCTTTGGGCCGATGTAGCCGGAAAATGAGGCCCCTACGGGCGGCATGCGTACTTTTGTCCTTATGCATTTGTTTTATCAGCCTGAGTCGATTCCTGTTTTGAGCGAAGATGATTCGCGCCACGCCATAAAAACCCTGCGTCTGGGTATCGGTGACCCGATTGCCGTGACGGACGGACACGGAAACCGGTATTCTGCCGTTATTACTACTGCCGATGCCCGGCGCTGTGGATTTCGGATTACGGATACACAAACGACACCACCGCGCCCGTTTTCCATCCGAATCTGCGTAGCGCCGACCAAAAATCTGGACCGGATCGAATGGTTCGTCGAGAAAGCCGTCGAGATCGGGATCGAACGAATCAGTTTCTTTTTTGGCCAGCATTCCGAACGCCGGGTGCTGAAACTGGAGCGACTGGAGAAAATTGCGGTGGCCGCCATGAAACAGTCGCTACAAGCGTATTTGCCTCAATTGGATGATGCGCTGCCCTTTAGTGAATTTTTAAAAACAGTACATGAATCCCAGCGGTTTATTGGGCACTTGCCCAATGACGCACTACCCGTTAACTTAGCAAAAGTCGCTCTCCCTGCCAACGCGTACGCGGTACTGATCGGGCCGGAAGGCGATTTTTCGGAAAAAGAAATTCAGCAGGCTACCGACGCTGGTTTTCAGATGGTCACGCTTGGGCCGAACCGCCTGCGTACCGAAACAGCGGCCTTAACCGCCTGCCAGCTGCTAAATTTTATTAACGCATGAAAAAGCTGTGTTTGCTTCTCTTTCTTATCCACGCTATCGCTGTCGTTGCGCAGGCGCAGTACTCGTTTAAAATTGCCAAACTCAAATACAACGGTGGGGGAGACTGGTATGCCAATAAAACCTCACTACCGAACCTGATTAAGTTTGCCAATGCCAACCTACGCATGAATATCTTTCCTGAGGAAGATATCGTCGAACCCGCTAGCCCTGACATCTTCGGGTATCCGTTTATTCACATGACGGGGCACGGCAACATCACGTTCAATGACGCCGAGGTGCAGAACATGCGTCGGTATCTGATGTCGGGTGGGTTCCTGCACATTGACGATAATTACGGGCTGGATAAGTTTATCCGCCGAGAGATGAAAAAGGTGTTTCCGGAGCTGTCGTTCGTTGAGCTGCCATTTACGCACCCGGTTTATCAGCAGAAGTTTAAATTTCCGGCTGGGTTGCCCAAAGTGCATGAGCACGATGGCAAAGCACCACAAGGTTTCGGGCTGATCTATCAAGGCAGGCTGGTATGCTTTTATAGCTATGAATGTGACCTTGGCAATGGCTGGGAAGATCAGAGTGTATATAATGACCCCGAGCCTGTGCGTCAACAGGCGCTGCGAATGGGCGCCAATTTGCTCCAGTACGCAACGACTGTAATTAATTAAAGTATTATTTGGGGAAAGCAACCCAAACCCAGCTATAATTCGTTAGTTTTGTAGGAATATTCTTAGTAGCTTCGTCGTATTCACTTTTTAATCGATCAATACTGTGGTTTTCGTACTGGCCGCGTTTATTGGGCACTGGTATCTGTCATTGTTCTGTCAAACGTTTTTTTTACACCGCTATTCTGCCCATAAAATGTTCTCCATGAACAAATTCTGGGAGCGGTTTTTCTACGCTTTAACCTACATCTCGCAAGGGTCGTCGTACCTGAGTCCGCGGGCGTATGCGGTTCTGCATCGCATGCATCACGCCTTCAGCGATACGGAACGAGATCCGCACTCTCCCCATCATACGAAGAACATTTTTACCATGATGTGGCAGACGAAGAATATTTACAATGCCGTTCTGCACCGCAAGCAGGCCATCGAGAAACAGTTCGACCGCAACTACCCGGAATGGAATTTCATCGAGAAAATCGGTGATTCGTGGGCGTCGCGGGCAGGCTGGGGCGTTCTCTATAGCCTGTTCTACGTCTTTGCGTTCATTTACCTGGATATGCACTGGGCGTTCTTTTTCCTGCTGCCGGTTCATTTTGTGATGGGACCCGTTCACGGTGCGATCATCAACTGGAGTGGTCACAAATACGGTTACGCCAACTTCGATAACCACGATCAGTCGAAAAATTCGTTGATTCTGGATGTCGTCATGATGGGCGAACTGTTCCAGAACAACCACCACAAGCGCCCGAATGCGGCCAATTTCGGTGCCAAATGGTTTGAATTCGATCCGACCTACCCAGTTATTGGGCTGTTACATAAACTGCACATCGTTCGGCTCAGACCGTCGGCTGAAGCCAAAAAAGCACAGCAGGAAGTTGGGCACGACCGCCATGTCGAGATCAGAGAAGAAAGCGAAGTATAGGCTGATCAGTACTTACGAAAAAGCCCGCAACAGACATCTGTTGCGGGCTTTTTCGTTTATAATGCGATTCGAATCTCTACTGCTACAGTAGTACTTTGGCTACCTCCTGCCAGGATTTCACCCGTTTGAACTGCTTATCGTCGCGATTGTGCAGCGCGTCGAACAGTAAACCTTCACCCTGAAACGTACGCAGATTACGCGGCAGATCATCGATCAGATAAGCCGTATTCAGTACGCTTTTGTCGCCCAGGAAAACGTAATTGTGCCAGGAAATAGCAGGAAAGTGTTCCTGAAGCCAGTCCCATTTTTCACGCAGTGAATTAGGAAATTCCTGAGCGGCCGACGCCACGAAAATCTCGTATTTCTTCATCAGGTCGGCAATGACGTCCTGAGCACCTTCCATCACGTCGATATCCCGAAAAAAACCGGGTTCGTAAACCCGCTGTGAGATGGCTTGGTATTCATCCTCGTCGAACAGCTCGTGAAAGGATTTTTCTTTTAATTCTTCGAGCGTGTAGCGGGGCATTTCGCCTTCCAGGTACAGTTTAATAAATTTGGCATGGGTGTCGGCCATGACATCGTCCATGTCAATTGCAATCCGTTGTTTCATAAGGTCAGAACCGCTCCGGCGGCCCGCCGAAGCGGTCAGATTTTTAAGGTTGTATCAAATTTTTCTAAGTAATCCGCGACGCGACGAACGAACTGGCCACCCAGCGACCCATCTACAACCCGATGGTCGTAGGAGTGGGAGAGGAACATGAGTTGCCGGATGCCGATAAAATCGCCTTGGGGAGTTTCGATAACCGCTGGTTTTTTCACAATGGCCCCAAACGCCATGATTGCCACCTGCGGCTGAACGATGATAGGTGTGCCCATCAGATTTCCGAACATACCAATGTTGGAAATGGTGTAGGTGCCGCCTGACAGGTCGTCGGCCGTAAGTTTATTTTCGCGGGCGCGCTTGGTCAGATCATTAACTTTGGCGGCCAGGCCGACGAGGTTATACCGATCAGCGTGGTGAATCACCGGCACGATCAGATTTCCGCTAGGCAGGGCTACCGCCATACCGATGTTGATCGGTTTTTTGACCAGAATCGAATCGCCTTCTACCGAAATGTTGATCATCGGGAAGTCCTTGATTGCTTTCACAACGGCTTCAATCAGGATCGGAGTGAAGGTCAGATTCTCTCCGGTTTGCTGCTTAAACTGATCCTTTGTGCGGGTGCGCCACTCCACAACCGGCGTCATGTCGGCTTCCACAAATGAACTGACGTGGGGCGAAATCTGCTTCGACTCGACCATCCGCTGCGCGATCATTTTCCGCATCCGATCCATCTGGATAATGTCAGTCTGACCGTTTACGGATGTTGCGGGCAGGGGGGGGTGGGCGCGGGGCAGAGGGGTAGGGGCAGAGGGAAAGGAGTGCATTGGTTTGTCGGATTCTACCGTCTGCCCTAACCCCTCTGCCCTAATCCCTCTGCCCTCCGCCCGGTCAATTACGTATGCCAGGATGTCTTTTTTCGTGACGCGGTTTTCAGCACCCGAACCCGGAATCCGATCCAGCTCATCGCGGGAAACCCCTTCTTCCCTGGCAATATTTAAGACCAGGGGTGAATAAAAGCGATGGCCAAACCCAGGACTGATATCGGCCAGGCCCGTTGCCGAAGCCGCTACGGCCTTCCCGCCCGTCGACGAACGATTACTGAGCGAGCTGATACTGGCTTCCAGCTCGCCAGCAACTGCCAGTACGTCGGCTTCAGGGGTACTATCATTTACCGGTTGAGGTGGCACGTTTGCCAGATCGCCAATGCCTTCGGGTGTCTGATCCGCGTCGGTCGATTCGGGCTCAATAGGCGGATGAGCCGATGGGTTGGCGTCTTTAACAACTGCATCTTTTGTCTCGATACGGGCAATGGGTGCACCCACCGCTACCACGTCGCCATCCTGCACCAGCACTTCTTTAAGTATACCACTGTGCGAAGCCGGGACTTCGGTATCTACTTTATCCGTAGCCACTTCCAGCACCGACTCGTCAGCTTCGATCCGGTCGCCTGGCTGTTTGAGCCAGGTGATCACCGTGCATTCCATTATACTTTCGCCCATTTTGGGCATAACCATGTCGACGAGAGCCATGTGTTCTAAAGTGAAAAGTGATGAGTGATGAGTGAAGAATAAAAATTACCTTGCTTAAACAGGTATATTTTTCATTTTTCACTTTTCATTCTTCACTGATAAAAGTTCTTCCCGCAGCAGGTTGAGTAAATACGTAGTGGTCAGTTGAATGTTCTGATCGCGGTATTGGCCGAGCTTGAGCAGACGCGCCGTCGTGCGCTGCTCGGTTGCGCAGGCAATCCAGATTGTCCCGACGGGTTTATCGGGTGTCCCACCGTCAGGACCGGCAATACCGCTGGTGGCAATGCCCACGTTGGTACCCAACGCAGTACGAACGCCCTCGGCCATCTGTCGAATGGTTTCTTCGCTTACGGCGCCAAACTGATCCAGGGTTTCGAGTTTAACACCCAACTGGGCTACTTTCACCGCGTTGCTGTAGCTGACGATGCTGCCCCAGAAATAAGCCGATGAACCGGGTACTTTGGTAATCTGAGCCGATACGTAGCCGCCCGTGCAACTCTCGGCAATGCTCAGTGTCAGGTTTTTCTCCTTCAATAACTTGCCGACAACCGTTTCGAGTTCATCATCGTCGAAACCGAATACGTTTTTTTCGATCAACGGCATGACCTTCTGCACCTGCTCGTCTAACTCCCGATCGAGCTGAGCCATGTCGGTGCCCGTAGCGGTCAGGCGCAGTTTGACGCCACCAAAGCTGGGTAAATAAGCCAGTTTGATGTGGTCAGGCAGCGCATCTTCCCAGGCTTCGATTCGTTCGGCCAGAAACGATTCACCGATGCCCACCGTCCGAATCATCTTGTGCTTAATGATGGGCGTCTGAAAATGCTCCGTCAGTTTCGGCAGAATTCGGTTCGTCATGAGGTGTTTCATTTCGAACGGAACCCCAGGTAGCGAAACGTAAACCCGGCCTTCGTGCTCAAACCACATGCCCGGTGCGGTTCCCCAGTCGTTCTGGATGTAAACGGCATTGGCGGGCAAATCGGCCTGCCCGCGGTTCAGGTCGGTCATTGCCCGGCCCCGTTTCTCGAAAAAGCTCGTTACCAGCGCCAGCGCGGTTTCGTTACGAACCATGCCTACCCCAAAATACGTACAGAGGGTTTTCTTGGTGATATCGTCTTTAGTCGGGCCCAGACCACCCGTAATGATAATGACGTCGGCGCGTTGGTGGGCTTCGTGTAATATCTGCAGAATGGCTTCGGCCTGATCGCCAACCGACGATTTTCGAACCGTACGGATGCCAATCTTTGTCAGTTCGGTACCGATCCACTGGGTATTGGTATCCGTAATCTGCCCGAACAGAATTTCGTCGCCGATCGTGATGACTTCGGCACGGATGGTATTGATCATTTTAATGAAGAAAGTGTAATGAATAATGGATAATGATTATGCTGAATTAACTGATTATCAGATAACTGAAAAAAATATTCATTGTGCATTATACATTATTCATTTTCTACTGTCAAAAGTACGAAAAAACGATTTAGCGCCATGGACCGTTATGAAATGGCAACCTGATTAATTCGATGATGAAGAAACATGTTCTCACAACCGCATTGCTTGGGCTAAGCCTAAGCACGGTCAGTTTCGGACAAGATTCAACCCAAAAGCAGGCACCTGCAAAAGGGGTTTTTGGTAAAATTCTGGAGGCTGTCACCCAGCCTTCTGCCGGTACGTCGGGTAGTCTGACGAACAGCGATATTGCGTCTGGCCTGAAAGAAGCGCTCCGGATTGGCGTAACCAACGGCTCGGCGCAGGCGTCGAAGCTGGACGGTTACTTTAAGAACCCATTGCTGAAAATTGCTTTCCCGCCCGAAGCGCAGAATGTAGCGAACAAGCTTCGGCAAATCGGTTTCTCGAAACAGGTCGATCAATTTGAGTTATCCCTGAACCGGGCGGCTGAGGATGCTGCCAAGAAAGCCGCTCCTGTCTTCGTGAAGGCCATTACGTCCATGAGTATTCAGGATGCGGTCAGCATATTGGGTGGTACAAACGATGCGGCTACGCAATACCTGCGCCGGACCTCGGGTCAGCAATTGGTGACCGAGTTTACACCGATTATCGATAGTACGTTGAAGAAGAACAACGCAACGAAATATTACGCCGACCTGGTCAACATTTACAACAAGGTACCGTTTGTGCAGAAGAAAGTAAATCCAAACCTGACCGAATATGCGACCGGTAAGGCTGTCGACGGTTTGTTTATTCTGGTTGCGCAGGAAGAAACGAAAATCCGGGAAAACCCGGCCGCCCGCGTGACCGATCTACTGAAGAAAGTGTTTTCAAAGCAGTAAGTCACAATATTTGCAAGTTAACGTCCTGTAAATTGCTTGTTTACAGGACGTTTCTTTTGTCATTCCATAAACGAGTCATTGTTGATATACTCCAGCTTGTTCGCCCAGACCAGCGCAATCTGCGTGGCTCGCTGGCGTACCTGATCGGCCGTCTCACCCGTAAAGTTTTCAGTTAGTGTGGCCGAAAAAAGCTGTAACCATCGCTCAAAATGCTCAATGGTTAGCGTATGCTGCTGATTGACGATCAGGTGCGGACGGAACGGATGTCCGTCGTAGGCGTTGTTGCCCAGAATGATCGATTCCCAGAACGCGTACATTTTGGGTAAGTGCTTCGACCAGTCGACCTGGGCAACATCGGTGAAGACTGGCCCGATCAGCGGATCGGCCTGTACTTTCTCGTAGAATGAATCGACCAGAAACCGAATCGATTCCGGCGAATCCAGCGTTTTTTTTGTCATAGCTCACCAAGCCTGTTCGTAAGTATTTTATTGCCGTTCGTTAGGATGCGAACGTTTTTTCGTACTCATCTGCCTTGAAGCCTAACAGGATAACCTGCCCGTTTGATTCAATTAGGGGCCGGCGAATCACGGAGGGTTTGTCGATCATGAGGGCAATGGCACCCTCGGCATCGGTTGGTTTTTCGGTATCGGTCAGCTTCTTCCAGGTGAGACCCGACCGGTTGACCAGTTCTTCCCATGGCTTCTGGGCTAGCCAATGCTCGATGGTTTTGCGATCGATTCCCTGCTTTTTATAATCGTGAAAATCATAATCGACACCATGCTCGGCGAGCCAGACCCGTGCTTTCTTTACGGTATCGCAGTTTGGAATGGCAAATAGGGTATACATGCGGAGTGAAAAATTTGGTGCGAAAGTACCCGATTCAGACCGATCTATAACGGTAAAGCGCTTTTGCCGATGCTGTTTTTTATCAGTATACAAATTTCGTTCGGGTTGAACGGTATCCGATTGTACAGGTTTCCGCCAGGGTTCCGTACTTTTGTAAGTATGAAAAAATCAGATATTAACTTTTCCATCGAATTAGATAATCAGAATGTCCCTGACAAAATTTACTGGGACGCTACCGATAACCCGAACGAGGGGCTGAGTGATACCCGGGCCATTGCCATTGCGCTCTGGGACCACTATCACAACAGCACGCTTAAAATCGATCTCTGGACCAAAGACATGGAAGTGGTGGATATGAAACGCTTCCTGATCGAGATGATGAGCGGTATTGCCGACACCGCCGTGAATGCTACCGGCGACCAGCGCATGG
This sequence comes from Spirosoma koreense, assembly GCF_054777875.1. Taxonomy (NCBI): domain Bacteria; kingdom Pseudomonadati; phylum Bacteroidota; class Cytophagia; order Cytophagales; family Cytophagaceae; genus Spirosoma; species Spirosoma koreense. The sequence goes on from NZ_BAAHAC010000005.1 coordinate 421,708, forward strand.
CCACCGACATTGAAAATACCTGTAAGGTATTGAGCAAACGGCTCGAAGAAGAAATCAAGCAGCAGGAAAAACAGCAGTAATCCATATTGTCGCCAACTCGTCGGACGTTACCAGGGTGTTGCGTGCTTTCTCAACGAGGTTTTATTTGTATGAAAAAGATTTTTTTGCTGCTCCTGGTCGTTCAGAGTGCCCTTGCACAAAAGGCAGGAATTCAGTTCCGGCAGAATTCACTCGACGCCGTTTTTCAGGAGGCCAGACGGGCGGGGAAACCCGTTTTCGTCGAGATTTATTCACCCTCCTGCCACATCTGTCAGAGCTTTGTGCCAACGCTGTCCGACAGCCGGGTGGGTAAATTCTACAACGACAAGTTTATCAGTACCAAGCTGGATATTGCGCTGCGCTCCACACAGTCGTTTTTAAACGAACGTCGGTTGCTCGTGCCGTCGCTACCGCTGTTTCTTTATTTCGATCCGCAGCAGAACCTGATTCACTTTGCCATGAGCAATAACTCGACCGACGAGGTAATTCGGCATGGGACCAACGCCCTTAAGCCTCAAACCCGTAGTCAGACGATGAAAGCACGCTATCAGCAGGGCGAACGCTCCACTAATTTCCTGATCGATTACGCGATGTTTGCCCGTATTACGAACGATACGTCGGCCACGATCGCAGCTATGAACGACTACGCCAAAAAAACATCGTCGACAGCCTACACCAACCAGACCAACTGGCTGGCTTTGCAGAAACTTATTCTGGACTACGAAAACCCGATGTTTCAGTATATGCTGAGTCATCTGGATACTTACCGCAAAACCTACGGCGCTGAGCCCACGCTGAAAGTTGCCGAAAATATCCTGATGTCGTCGTTGTTCAGTGGGCGAGGGGAGCAGTTCCCGATTGCCAAGATTCTGGAAATTCGGCAGGATCTGACCAAAATTGGCATTGAGCCGAAAGTGGCAGCCAACCGAACGCTGCTGCCTGAAGTGAAGGCTTATTTCCGTGCGCACCAGACCGCCAAAGCCGTCGAACGTATGGAGAATCAGGTGAACGCTACGCAGATGTCGGTGCCTGAGTACCTCTACATTGCGCGACTCTTTAACCGCAACAGCCCCGACGCGATTGCCTCACCAACGGTTGTAAAATGGATTAATAAAGCGCTGGCCCTCAAACCCGCTCCGAAAGAACAAGCCGACTTATATCGTGAAATGGCAGAAGCGTATCGACGTGCGGGTAATGTGGCAGAGGCTCAGAAAGCGGCACAGAAAGCTATCTAACCGCGCGGGCGGCCCGCGCGGTTTAGACTTGAACAGACCGGGTAAACGGCGGCTGGAGCAGTAGATGAAACGAGTTCTCGTCACCGAGCGTTACGGCCCGACGTAAGTCGTTTTCTGCCTGAGGAAGCTGACGAAACTGAATCCGGGCCAACGCCCGCCACCGATACGCATCAGGCTTCTCGTCGCGAAAATGCCAGACCGCCTTATCGAATTCCCGAAAAGCCAGTTGATATTCCGCTGTATAGTAATAGGAAATGCCGCGATCCAGGTAACAGTCGGCCAGGGTATTATCCAGGTTGATTGCCTGGGTCAGGTCGTAGATGGCCGAATAATAATTTTCCTGTACGATCTGACATTTGCCGCGATAGGCGAACGCCACGGCTGATTTAGGATATTGCCGAACGGCGTCGTCGAAGTACTGATAGGCTTCGTCAAAGCGCCGGGTGTTTACAAGGTCGATCCCATGTCGGAAGCGTTTCTGATCTTTATCGGCCAGGGTATCATGGTCCATCAGAAAATACCGGGCGGTCAGATAAATCGTAAATAACAGACCTAGCGCTAAAACTTCCATATCTCAGTCTGATTGTCCCTACTCCTGCGAATTTACAACGTTGAGACCCATTGGCACAAGCTATTCGCTCAGATTAGTTGCGCCTGAAGCGCCTTTGGTAAACTTTTTCTGACCAGCTCATACGAATGGTCGATCCATTCCTGAAGGTCTGTATTCCGAACCCGACCGTCGACTGTAATCGTATTCCAGTGAGTTTTATTCATGTGGTAACCCGGCGCAACAGCTGTATGTTCTTCGCGAAGCAGAATGGCCCGTTCCGGATCGCATTTGAGGTTGATGGTAGTCGGTTGGCTCTCCGTGGCCAATAGCGCAAACATCTTTCCACCAACTTTAAAGACCAGGGCGTCGCCCCCAAACGGAAACGATTCCTCGGCACCGGGTTTGGCAAGGCAGTAGTCGCGGATGGATTCGATGTTCATCGGGCGCAGTGACGAACGCTGTATACAATGATGGCGAACAGGAACATGAGAATCGAGATCCGATTGATACCATGCATCATCCGCAGGTTTACACTCGTCGGATGGCTCGGGTCGGGTTTTCGAAATACCCGCAGAAAGTAGGCGAAAACAGGCCCTATTTTAAGATAATCGATGAATCGGTTCACAAGAACTAGTGTATAATGTAAAATGAAAAACGGATAATGCAGTAGCTCTAGGAGCTTATATTAGTAACAAACATGCGAGTGGAAACATTACTCTGAATGAACATTATTCATTGTACATTATCTATTATTCATTGATTAAGCTCGGTTCGAGCCAGCGGTCATCTTCGCGGATAAGCTCAATCAGTTCATCGACAGCCCGATCGGCAGGAACCGATTTCTTGATCACCTGCTGCCCGCGGTACAGGGCAATCTTATCCCGGCCAATCCCGACATACCCATAATCGGCGTCGGCCATTTCACCCGGTCCGTTGACGATGCAACCCATGATCCCGATTTTGACCCCTTTCAAATGGTCGGTTCGTTGTCGGATCATGGCAGTCGTTTCCTGTAGATCGAATAGGGTTCGACCGCAGGACGGGCAGGAAATGTATTCAGTTTTGGTTATGCGGGTCCGGGCCGCCTGCAGAATGCCAAAAGCCAGATTGTTGAGCAACTTCAGCGCAATGGGTGAACCACTGCTGGCCGACAGCAGAATACCGTCGCCCAGGCCGTCGATCAACAAACCGCCGGCGTCGGTGGCTGCATAGAGCGGTAGGTTCTCGTCAGGAATTGCCGTATAGGAACGTTGCACGACCACGGGTGTGGTCAACTGATTGTCGATCAATTCGACGAATAACCGGCGTAGTTCGGCCATAGCGTGGGCATTATCAGTTGAGATGAGCAGCACAACCGCTGTGTCCGAACGTAACGCCGTCATGAGTCCTGCCGATAACTCCGGTAACGATAGCCGAACGAAATTGAGCTTTTGATGCAAAAGACCGCTAGTCGAACGAGCGTCCAGATAGGTAGCGGCCGTCAGCACCGGAAAGGCGTTGACCTGGTCGGAAAGTGTTTGCCAGACGGTGTAGTCCAGCATTTGCTTCAGGCCGTTGGGCAGCATAAACTGAGCCGGAGAGGAGCCGGTGTAGATATAGTCGGCACCCAGATCGTTCATCCGCCATTTATCGGGCTCGGGCAGGTAGAAATGACCGATCGGCTTTAAATCATCGTGTTGAGTAACCGGGAACAGGCTATGATCAGCGATAACACGCGGCACGTTTTGTCCACCAAAATTGGCTACTTCGTGGGTCGTTCGGCGCGTATGCTGAAAGGGGTTAATGGGGTAGGTCGTAATCGGCGGTATGGGCTTACTCTCTGCCGCACGGTTTGTGTAGCGGTCGATGAGTGCCTGTGCCACCGGAGCTTCCCGCTCGGGCTCTTCCGTAAGCGACACCCGGACTGTATCGCCGATGCCATCTTCGAGTAGGGTGCCGATTCCGAGCGCCGATTTGATGCGTCCGTCTTCCGCTTCGCCCGCTTCCGTCACGCCGAGGTGGAGCGGATAGGGTTTCAGGCCTTCTTCGTCCAGCCGTTGTACCAGCAGTCGGTACGCCTGCACCATCACCTGGGGGTTGCTCGACTTCATCGACAGCACGATGTTGTAGTAGTTTTCGGCTTCGCAAATTCGCAGAAACTCCAGTGCCGATTCAACCATGCCGACCGGTGTATCGCCGTACCGGCTCAGAATCCGGTCCGACAACGAACCGTGGTTGGTACCAATCCGCATGGCCGTACCGTATTCTTTACAGATGCGAACCAGCGGCAGAAATTTCTCGCGGATACGGTCCAGTTCGGCCGCATAGGCGGCATCGGTATACTCAATGAATTCGAATCGTTTCCGGTCGGCGTAGTTGCCGGGATTGATGCGGACTTTCTCCACAATCCGGGCGGCCAGTTCGGCAGCGTTGGGCGTAAAATGAATGTCGGCCACCAGCGGTGTTGTGTAGCCCCGTGCCCGCAGTTCTTTGCGGATGTTCTCCAGATTCTGCGCTTCTTTTACGCTCGGCGCCGTAATGCGGACGTACTCGCAACCCGCTTCGATCATCCGAATCGTTTGTTCCACCGACCCCATTGTATCCATCGTATCCACCGTAGTCATGGACTGAACCCGAATCGGATAATCTGAGCCCATCGGCACGTCGCCGACCGTAACCGTGCTGGTTTTCCGGCGAATGTACTGCGTCAGCGAAGGCGTATAAAGAACGGGCGAATCAGAGCGGGCCGGAGCACCGGTGATGACTGATGGTGAAGGAGTAAGCAGCGAATCGAGCATACAGATATCGGCAAAGCCGTTTGACCAGACAAAGGTACGGAAAAAGCAGGTTTGCAGGTTGCGGGTCGTATACCAGGCAAACGTAAGGATTTACTTAAATGTTCGCTTGATTTTGGAAATCCGACTAGGCTGCAGGTCTGATAGTGAGGAAGTTGAATTGAACTTTTTAAACAATGGAGCACGCTTTGATGTTGAAGAACCTAAACCGAGCGATTCGGTGAAGGGGGCTGCAGTCCCATTGAATCAACCTATTCATTAACTACAACGTGTTATGAAAACCAAATTGTTAAGTGTTTTTGCTTTAGCTACGCTGCTGACCGTCGGTGCCTATGCTCAGGACAGTACAGCGATGAGTAAGAAGGAAATGCGTCGGCAGGAGAAAGCCGAACGGAAAGCTCGTATGAAAGAAGATCTGAAAAACACGGGCCAGGCCATAGGTGAAACCGCCAAAGAAGTTGGGCAGGGCGCTAAGAGCAAAGCGAAAGTTGCTGGTGAAGCCACGGAGAAAGGCGCTAAGAAAGTAGGAGAAACCGTAAATAAAGGACTGGACAAAGCCGAAGCAGGTATCCAGTCGGAAGCGGATAAGCTGAAAGCCAAACGCGATTCGGCAAGATCCGAAAAAGCCCGGCGCGATTCCCTGTAGAGCCGCAAGGATGCGACTCCTGACCAGATAGTTTTTCAGGCTTAGCTGATGACGGTTTTTGACAGCCAATTCATCATCGTCATTATTGCTAACGTAGAGACGGAACGGATTACCGAACCGGCGGACCGCAGTCTCTACGTTAGCTTCACATCGATCTTCTGGTATTTTTCCCGCCAGTGTTTCCAGCGCTTATGCGACCACAGCCAGTCGGACGGATGAGCCCGGATGGTTGCTTCGAGCAGATCGCGGTAGCGCTCCACAATCGCACCCAGCGGTAAATCGTCGTAGGGCGGTTCGGCGATCAGGGTAAACGTAGCCTTATAATAGCCTCGCCGAACCCGGATCAGCTCCAGGTAGAAAACAGGAAAGTTCCGACTCCGCGCCAGCCGTTCGGTTCCTGGATAAAAAGGGGTATCCCGGTGCAGAAAGTCCGTCCAGTAAGCCTGCTCCGGTATGTTAGGGACCTGGTCGGCTACCAGGGCAATAATGCGGGGTACTGCCTTCTGGGCGGCCAGCCGACGGGGTAGGTTCTGCATCGGTACCGGAACAGCCCCAAAACTCGCCCGTACCGATCGCATCAACTCCTCGAAAAAGGGATTAGTCAAAGGCTTATAAATGCTGTCGGTAGGCATTCCGTACAGAATCGAGGCCGAAGGGACCCATTCCCAGTTGCCCTGATGCGAAGCCATACCAACGACTGTTTGCCCGGCCTTTAAACGCGTCCGCACCAGCTCCGGATTGGTGAAATACACTCGCTTCATCAATTCATCGGGCGACAAATCCGGCATTTTTATGGTTTCGACCAGCAGGTCCGTTAGGTTCCGGTAAAAACGTCTGGCAATCGCTTTGATGTCGGCGGGTGATTTTTCGGGAAACGATAAGCGCAGATTGTCTAGGACGACACGCCGGCGATACCGGATGATGTGAAGTAACAGGAACGACAGTACATTGGAAATGCCATATAAAACGCTAATCGGTAAGCGAGATAAAAAACGGAAAAATACCATCGGATGAGGGCGGGCCAGGCTGAAGGAAAACCTTGCCTTTCTCCCTAAAATTAAAAATTTACAAAATCTATTGCTGGTATTGATTTTTTGCTTTATTTGTGAACAGATACGTTTGTTTGTATTGGAAAAGTACCAGCTTACGCCAAATCCAGCCGAGTCCCCATCGCCCCGTTTGCTCATTGACTTACATTATTTGCCATGTCTGGAGTACATGTCAGCTGTTGTAAAGTATGGACAGGTTCGGTTGGAGGCTCAGGAGCATTACCAGAAGCAAAGTTACAGAAATCGCTGCTACGTTCTGACAGCAAATAAAGTAGAAGCCCTCACGGTACCGGTACAGCATGGAACCCGGCATCGGCCGATCCGCGACCTTCGGGTAGATAATGACCAGGCCTGGCAACTACACCACTGGCGATGTTTGTGCGCTGCTTACGGCAGAGCTCCTTTTTTTGAGTTCTACGCACCTGATTTTGACGTTGTGTACCGAAAAAGCTGGTCATTTTTGTTTGAATTGAACTATGAGTTGCTGACAATTTGTCTGAAATTGATGCGGCTGCGGATTCCCATCGACCTGACAGATTGGTACGATAAAGATACACCAGCCGACCTAATAGACGCCCGGTCGATGGTAAATCCGCGAAATGGACCGGAATCGTATGTATTCCATCGACCGGTAGCCTATCCGCAAAATTTTGGCCAGGAATTTGTACCAAATCTGAGTATAATAGACCTGTTGTTCTGCCAGGGACCGGCCGCAACCGACCTGTTACTGGCTGGCCTTCGGGAGTGAACAAATCCTTTAAACTCTTCGTTAGGCCAGTAGTACGCTTACCTAAGGAGACCCTAAAACGAATGGAAGCAAAATTCTCAAATCGCGTCAAGGAAGTTATCACGCTGAGTCGGGAAGAAGCCTTACGCTTAGGCCACGATTATATCGGTACAGAACACCTGTTGCTCGGTATGATTCGTGAGGGAGAGGGTGTGGCCGTTGGGTTGCTCAAAAAACTCGGTATTTCACTCGATGAACTCCGGGTCACTATTGAGCAGGCAACGAAAGGAACAGCAACCAACAACGTGAAAAATCTGGCGAATATCCCGCTGACCCGTCAGTCGGAGAAAACCCTGAAAATCACGTATCTGGAAGCTAAAATTTTCAAGAGCCCGCTCATCGGTACCGAGCACCTCCTGCTGTCGATTCTGCGTGATGAAGACAATGTCGCCACGCAGATCCTCAATAAGTTCAATGTTAATTACGAAGTCATTAAAGAGATGCTGGAATATCAATCAACGGGAACTCGCCCTACCATGGCGAATGATACCGACGATGACGATAACGACCGGGGGATGTTTGGTGGCAGTAGTTCCAGTTCGGGCAAAGATCCCAAAGGGTCGGAGAAGTCACGGACACCCGTATTGGATAACTTCGGCCGCGACCTGACCAAGCTCGCAGAAGTCGGTAAACTCGACCCCATCGTGGGTCGGGAAAAGGAAATTGAACGGGTTGCCCAGATCCTGAGCCGCCGGAAGAAAAACAACCCGATCCTGATTGGTGAGCCCGGCGTCGGTAAAACGGCAATTGCGGAGGGTTTGGCCCTGCGCATCGTGCAGAAAAAAGTATCGCGGGTGCTGTTCGGCAAACGAGTCGTTACTCTCGATCTGGCTTCGCTCGTAGCCGGTACCAAATACCGGGGCCAGTTCGAAGAGCGCATGAAAGCGGTCATGAACGAACTGGAAAAATCGCCGGAAGTAATCCTGTTCATCGATGAGCTGCATACGATCGTCGGGGCGGGTGGTGCCTCGGGCTCGCTCGATGCGTCGAACATGTTCAAGCCGGCGCTGGCGCGGGGCGACATTCAATGCATCGGTGCTACGACTCTTGATGAATACCGTCAGTACATTGAGAAAGATGGGGCATTAGCCCGTCGTTTCCAGATGGTGATGGTCGATGCGACGTCAATCGACGAAACCATCGAAATCCTGAACAACATCAAGGATAAGTACGAAGATCACCACCACGTCAATTATACCAAAGAAGCCATCGAGGCTGCCGTCAAATTGTCGGAACGGTATATTTCTGACCGGTTCCTGCCCGATAAGGCTATCGACGTACTGGATGAAGTAGGAGCTCGCGTGCACATTTCGAACATTACGGTTCCTGAAGATATCCTGAAGCTGGAAGAGCAGATCGAGAATATTAAGAAGGAAAAAAATCAGGTTGTCAAGAGCCAGAAGTATGAAGAAGCTGCTCAGCTCCGCGACAAAGAAAAACGCCTGATCGACCAGCTCGACCGGGCCAAACAAGCCTGGGAAGAAGATACCAAGAAGCGCCGGTACACGGTAAACGAAGAAAGCGTTGCCGAAGTCGTCGCCATGATGACGGGTATTCCAGTCACCAGCGTATCGAACGACGAAGGAAAGAAACTCATCAACATGGGTGAGGAACTGAAAGGGAAGGTAATCGGTCAGAATGCCGCCATTGAAAAGCTGGTAAAAGCCATTCAACGGACGCGCGTTGGCCTGAAAGATCCGAAGAAACCGATCGGTTCGTTTATCTTCCTCGGCCCAACGGGAGTTGGTAAGACGGAACTTGCCAAAGTGCTGGCTACATACCTTTTCGATAAAGACGATGCGCTGGTTCGCATTGACATGTCGGAGTACATGGAGAAATTCAGCGTTAGCCGACTGGTCGGCGCCCCTCCGGGCTACGTGGGTTACGAAGAAGGTGGTCAGCTGACCGAGAAGATCCGTCGGAAACCTTACAGCGTCGTACTGCTGGACGAAATCGAGAAAGCGCACCCGGATGTGTTCAACATTCTGCTGCAGGTGCTGGACGATGGTATCCTGACCGATGGGCTGGGCCGCCGTGTCGATTTCCGCAATACGATCATCATCATGACCTCCAACATCGGCGTTCGTGACCTGAAAGATTTCGGTGCGGGTATCGGATTCTCGACCAAGCGCTCAGCCGAAAGCCAGGATGAGTTGATGAAGAGCACGATTCAAAGCGCACTTCGGAAAGCCTTCTCGCCGGAATTCCTTAACCGTCTGGACGATGTGATCGTGTTCAACTCGCTGCAACGCGAAGACATTCACAAGATTATCGACCTGATGCTGGGCAAACTGTTGAGCCGCGTTACCAACCTGGGCTACACTGTTGAACTGAGCGACAAGGCGAAAGACTTCCTGTCGGAAAAAGGCTACGACCAGCAGTATGGTGCACGTCCGTTGAGCCGTGCTATTCAGCGCTACCTCGAAGACCCGGTTGCCGAAGAAATTCTGAAGGGTGAACTGAAAGAAGGCGATGTGATCATGGCCGACTACAGTGGCGAAGGTGAAAACCTGACCATCACCGTGAAGAAGCCAGAAGCGGTTGTCGAATAAGCACTAACCACATAGATGAAAGCCTGCTGATTAATCAGCAGGCTTTTTTGTTTGCAGGTATTGATCAGTCAACGTACCATTTGCCTTCGGCAATTAGTTTGCAGGTGCCACCTACCCGTATCGAATAGCGTTCATTCGTTACCTCTCCATCCAGGTAGATATACGATTTTCGGTTTATCTGAAAACCCTGCTCAACGACCGCCTGTATGTAAGGGCTATCATACAGCAGCAGGTAAGCCAGTAGACAACCATTTGCACTTCCGGTAGCCGCATCTTCCGTCACTTTATTGTTCTCGATCAGCATCATCCGGGTATTGTACTCATGGGCTGGGTCATAGGTTTCTCTGGTAAAGAAAAACAGCGAGGTCGAATGCCCGGTCGGGCTATTGGTTCGATATTTCTTTTTTGAGATCAGAAAGTTTTTGAATGATGGATACGACAGTTCAATAGCTTCGATAGCAGCCAGACTGCTGAGGGGAACAAGAATATACGGTAATCCAGTGCTTATTTCCTGAATGGGTAAGCTGGCATCAATGCTGTCTGGCCCAATACCAAGTGCTGCTGCCAGTTCTGCTTTATCGAAAACTTCCCTGAAATCGGGCTGGGTTTGGTGCATGTAGAAAATGCTGTTATCGAGGTCGGCAGGCTCCTGAATCGAGATGTCGATGGCCCAGTGAATCAGTTCGAGGGTCAACGAATTGACTGCCTCAGGTAAAATAAACTTAGCCAGAACATAGCTGGTGCCGAGTGACGGATGACCAGCAAAAGGAACTTCGTGCTCAGGCGTAAATATGCGTACGACAAAGCGCTGGTTGTTTTTATTCGCTTTGACAAAGGTGCTCTCGGCGAAGTTGATTTCCCGGGCCATACGCTGCATCTGAGTTTCTGAAAGCTTATTCTCCAGATCCAGGAAAACCGCCAGTTGATTGCCCTCATAAGGGGCGCTGGCAAATACGTCGACGATAAAATAAGGAATGCTACTCATGAAGGAAAACGTAGCGGATTCGCTCCACAAACGTCTACCCGTCCACTAACCGGAACCATTCCAGCTAGTGAGCGGGTAGACAAATGGATTTTTAAGAATTCTCCGGGTGATTAAATATTTCGCTGCTTCACCTGATCGATAAAATACTCGGACGTACGCATTGATGCCGCCAGGATCGTCCATGTAACGTTTTTGTCGCCCTGAGTGACGAACGGAGCCGCATCGACCACGAACAGATTCTTTACGTCGTGGGCCTGCTGGTATTTGTTCAGCGCCGACGTACGAGGATCGTTCCCCATCCGAACCGTGCCCACTTCGTGGATGATACGACCGGGCGCAGCCAGACCGTAGCCATGAGCGGTGTTCGGACCAGGCTTGGGACCAAGGGCAATGCCACCCATCGCATGAATAATTTCCTCGAAAGTATCCTGCATGTGTTTGGCCTGCTTCACTTCATAATCCGACCACTTATAATGGAAGCGTAAGGTCGGAATACCGTACTTATCGACTGTGTTCGGGTCGATTTCGCAGTAGTTGCTTTCCAGCGGAACGGGTTCGCCCCGGCCAGACATGCTGACATAAGCACCATAAAACCGGCGGTAATCATCTTTGAGCCCTGCTCCATAACCACCACCCGGGTTTGTCTTTCCGTCGCGGCCGGGAATCATGCCATTCAGAGCTTCGATACCACCGCCGAAACCGTAACCCGGCATGCCCATACCGCCACCGTATTCGATGTGATAGCCCCGCGGGAAATCCAATTTTTTGTTGTCGAGCCACCAGGGGGTAAAGACGTGCATGCCGCCAACGCCATCTTCGTTGTAACGCTTGCGATCCATGAGGGCCGGAATGAATCCGGATCGGCTGGCCCCGGTCGAGTCGTTGAGATATTTGCCGACAACGCCACTGCTATTGGCCAGGCCGTTGGGGAAACGGGCCGATTTCGAATTCAGCAGGAGCCGGGCCGATTCGCAGGTACTGGCACCAACCATAACGGCTTTGGCCCGAATTGTGATTTCCTGCAACGTCGCTTTATCTACATAACTCACACCCGTGGCCAGGCCCGTTGCCGGATCGGTCAGGATTTCGCGGGCCATCGCGCCGTTGATCAGGGTTACATTGCCCGTCTTAACTGCCGGGATGCACAATACCGATGAGGCTGAGAAGTCGGCGTAGGCCTGACAACCGCGGTTACACTGGTGGCAGTAGAAGCACTGGCCCCGGTCTTTGTTGATGGGTTTTGTCAGAATGCTCAACCGGGACGGAATGACCGGAATACCGATGCTGGCGGCTCCTTTCCGGATCATCAGTTCGTGGAGTCGTGGTTTGGGCGGGGGCAGAAAAATACCGTCGGGTTCGTTCGGCAGATTTTCTATCGAGCCAAAAACGCCGATCAGCCGATCTACCTTGTCGTAGAAGGGCTTCATGTCGTCGTAGCCGATCGGCCAGTCGTCGCCAACTCCGGAGAGCGAGCGACGCCGGAAGTCGTCCGGGCCGAAACGCATAGAGATACGGCCCCAGTGGTTGGTTCGTCCGCCCAGCATCCGCGATCGAAACCAGTCGAACTCCGACCCGGCTTTGGAAGAATACGGTTCGCCTTCGATGGCCCAGCCGCCCCAGGCCGCGTCGAAATCTCCACCCGAACGGGCCTCTGTGCTGGCCCCGCGACGGGGCGATTCCCAGGGCCATTTCAGTTGGGTAATGTACTTTGGATCAGCCGGATCGTAGTAGCCACCTGCTTCGAGCAGCGCCACTTTAGCACCTGCTTTTGCCAACGTGTAAGCGGCCATGCCACCGCCTGCTCCAGAGCCGACAATGACAACATCGTATGTAATCGGAGCTTTTTTAATTTGTGGTATATCCATCTGTAAAAGACAAGGTTAGAATAGTCACGCTGGATCAGTCTAAGAAGCCAGATTACGGCCAAGTTTACTGTCTGCCTGATGAATATTGCCGGGATTAACTCCTGTCTGCTACTGGATCGTTATTTCTCTTGCCTGACTACGGTAGGCCGATACAAAAAAACTGTTAGCCCTGGCGGAATTCTTATCGCATCACCTGGGCACATTCTGCCACTTTGTCGGTATTGATAATGTCGACGCCTAATTTTTTCAGCTGCTTCCAACCGGCGGGTGTATCTGGAATAGCCCAGAACCGAACGGGCTTGCTGTCGCTGTGGGCCCTTTTAATAACCCGCTTCAGTTTATCGCGGTCTATATCCGATAGCTCGCTAGTGCCGTCCCACTGCGAGTAAGACCGAAAGCTGTCGCTGATGAGCGCTACCCGCTGAAGGGTTTCCTGGTCGTAAACTTCGCTTGGGCGTCCGTCGAACTGAAGCAGCGGATAATCGAGGTACGTATCGATTTTAGGCCGGTTACCGCTAACGACAACCTGCACCGCTTTAGGGTTGGAAGCCCGGTTGAAATACACCAGATTCTCCTGAAGCAGAGCTAGTAATTTAGGCAGTACGTCGGCCGGGCTATCTTTTATGTCGACCACCAGACTGAAGGTGTAATCGCGATCTGGACTAGGTTTCCCTTTATTTTGCTCAAATAATTTCACAATGGGCTTCAGATACAGCGAATCGAGAGTTGGCGCATTCGGTTTGGGTTTGTCGTGCGAAACCACCAGCCGGTCGTTCTGTAGCCAGACATCGGCCTCGATAAAATCAGCCCGTTGCTCATAAGCATCTACGAACGGCCGGGGCTTTTCGTAATCGTTGTGGGCATGAATTTTCTGGGCAAATGCGGCTGAGGTTGACAAAGCCGATGCCATCAGGAATAAAATCGAGAGCGTACGTAGCATGATGGGAGTGGTTCGGTAAGGGCAACAGATCACAACGATTGAGGTCTGAGGCAGACTTTTATAACGAATGTGCGCCGGAGCGAACCGATTAAGGGTGAAACAGAAAACAAAATTTCATGGCAAAGTAAAGCGGCTCATCCGGCAATAACAAACCGTTCGGGAAAGACCGCTCACCGCTTTTTCGCCCTGTAATGAAATTAATAAAAATTAAGATTTAGTTGAATAATAGAGTGATAGAAAAAACTACATTGTCAATTAAAACTAGATTAAAGACGTTCGTGTAAACTGAGTTTGATAGCTTAACGATATGAAAAAACAAGTACTGCTTCTGCTTCTACTGGTTGTCAGTCCGTTCGCAAGGGCGCAAACCCAGAAAGGCAATGGTATTCTGAGTGGTGAACTCGCTGTAGACTATAGCCAGCAACTAGTGCCGGGTTCCAGCCCGACTACAGCCAGTAAAACTACCGCCTGGACCCCGGTCGTTGCGCTGACGGCCGGTCGTTTCTGGGCCGACAACTGGCTGGCGGGGGTATCACTTTCGGGCTCAGCTACGTTTACCCGACAGTATTACGACACGTACCTTAACCCGATCTACCCTGCGAATGGTGTGTCCGTATCGGTAACCCCTTTTGTCCGGCGCTACTGGCAGTGGAATTCTATTTTGCTGTTCGTCGGGGTGGGTGTGTCGGTTGGCATAAGTGATACAAGACGCTCGTCTTTGGATAGCAATGGGCAGGTCGTCAAATTTAGCAGTCAGTCTTCGGCGTTCGCAGTCAATCCACGGCTGGAAGTAGGGGCTACTTATTTTCTGACTAACCGACTAGGTTTGCAACTGGTGGCGGGCGCTAACTCACTGCCCCTGAATACCGCCAGTCTGAGTGCTGGCCTGGTTTACTGGACGGGTGCCGACCGGCGGGCTGAGCCTCAGGAAGAACGAACGAATTGGCAAACCGAACCGGGTAGGTGGGTGCTGGAAGGCAATTTTTCCGTAGCTACTCAGAAAGATAAACAGGCCGGAGACTTAAATAGCCCGGCTTATCAGGCTACTAATTCCACGTATTCATTCAGCCCTTCCGTCGGTTTTTTCGTGAAAAAGAACCGCTTGCTTGGGGTTAGTATTCCGGTCGCTTATATCGAAAATAAATCTACGACAGCGGGGATGTCGGCTACAGACCAAAATTACTGGACGATCGGCATTTCGCCGTATTATCAACACTATTGGACATCGACCCGATTAACGCCTTACACACGTGTAAATATGGGGTACCTACGTTATGCGGCTCCTTCACTAAAGGCCAGTCAGATCAATGGTGGCCTAACCATTGGCCTGGCTTACATGGCTGGGCAGCGGTTTATTATCGAGACTTCGCTGGCCAATGCATCTGTCGATTATTTCAGGACCGACGAGGTAAATGGCAGTGACCGTTCGACGAGCTGGCAGGCCGGGCTTTCGGCTGGTTTTGCCGGAAACTTTGCGGTTCGGTATGTGCTCCCGTAACGACGAATTTCCTTGGCATTTGCCTCTAAAACGCTATTTTTGACAACAGTTGTTGTATAGACCAGCGTACCCGACGAGTAAGTAAGGGCGCCTACGGTCATTATACATAGATTAGTACACATTATCCATTACAAATGAGTTTACTGAACGGAAAAGTTGCTTTGATTACAGGCGCATCGCGCGGAATCGGTCGGGCTATGGCCCAGAAATTTGCCCAGCAGGGAGCGGCCGTCGCCTTTACGTATTTGTCGAGTGTTGAAAAAGGACAGGCGCTGGAAGAAGAACTCCGCGCGTTTGGTGGTCAGGTGAAAGGTTATCGCTCCGATGCTTCGGACCATCAGGCTGCCGAAGACCTTATCAAACAGGTGCTGACGGACTTTGGTAAGCTCGATGTGCTGATCAATAATGCCGGAATCACCAAAGATGGGTTATTAATGCGGATGTCGGAAGAACAATGGGACACCGTTATCAACGTTAATTTAAAGTCGGTCTTTAACCTGACCAAAGCAGCCATCAAGCCCATGATGAAAGCCAAATCAGGTTCGATTATCAACCTGACGTCGGTCGTCGGTATTCGGGGAAACGCCGGTCAGGCAAACTATGCAGCGTCGAAAGCCGGGATTATTGGCTTTACTAAATCGGTGGCGCTCGAGTTAGGCTCACGGAATGTTCGATCCAATGCCATCGCGCCCGGCTTCATCGAAACCGAGATGACCGGTGAAATCAATGAAAAAGCCCTGGATGAATGGAAACAGCAAATCCCGATGAAGCGTGGTGGCCAACCCGACGAAGTGGCTGACTGTGCCGTGTTCCTGGCTTCCGACCTCTCCCGCTACATCACCGGCCAGGTGCTACAGGTGGACGGAGGTATGTTAACTTAATTATGAGTGATGAATGATGGATTCGTTAACCGGCCTCATTCATCATTCATCACTTATCATTCTTTATCGACAACGTGCGCTCTGACTTTATTTTTCAATCCTCGCCCTGGTGGATTTTAGTGTGTTTACTGGTCGGAGCAGCCTATGCTTTTGCCATGTACCAGCCGCTGCCGCGCTTAGCGGGCAATGGCGTTACGGTCGGTGGTTTCGATAAGCGGACAACCTACGGGCTGGCTGCGCTTCGGTTTGTGGTAGTCAGCTTCCTGTGCTTTCTGTTGTTGAATCCGCTGATTCGGAGCCTGCGCACACTGACCGAAAAGCCTAAAGTGGTGCTCGCCGTCGATAACTCCGAGTCGGTAGCCGCGGCAGGCCGACCGGCGCTCAATCAGACGCTGACGGCCTTGCAGACGCTTCGGCAGCAACTGGCCGAAAAAGGACTGGATGTTTCGATCCGGACCTTTGGCGATACGGCCACTGGCGAAGACCTGACGCAGATTCCGTTTACCCAACGGACCACCGATCTGTCTCGGCTGCTAGCGGGTATTCGCTCAGACTACGAAGGGCGTAATCTGAGTGATGTTGTTCTTGTATCGGATGGTATTTTCAATCAGGGGTTATCGCCTACGTTCGGGCAATACCCGTTTGCAATCCAGACAGTTGGGCTGGGCGATACGATTCCGAAGAAAGATATTCAACTGAAAGGAATTATTGCCAACCGTATTGCGTACCTGGGCAATCAGTTTCCAGTCCAGGCCGAAATTGTCAGTAATGGTTTTCAGGGGCGAAGCGCTACGGTTGTACTGCGTCAGAATGGGAAAGAGCTGGGGAGACAGTCGATCAGTTTTGGAAAGGCTGATACATTCAATCAACTAACGTTTCAGGCAACGGCCACGCAGAAAGGTGTTCAGCATTACGTCGTTGAGGTACTGCCGCAGCCCGGCGAGTTCAGCACCCGCAACAACCGGCAGGACGTTTACCTGGATGTTATTGACGGAAAAGAAAAAGTGCTGCTCCTGGCGCTGACTCCGCACCCGGATGTCAAGGCGATTCGTAACATTCTGGAGCGCAATCAGAACTACGAACTGGACGTGCGGGTACTGACCGGAACCCCTGCCGAAGCTACTCCACCCGCCGACAAGGTATATGACTTGATTATTCTGCACCAGATTCCGGATAATGGCGGGCTGAGTAACCCGCTGCTCCAGAAATATTTTACCAGAAATACACCGGTGTTGTTCGTACTGGGTAGTCAATCGGCGCTGGGGCCGTTCAATACCTCGAATTCGGTGATGCAGGTAGTGGCTCAGCCTAACCAGAGCGACAAAGTGACTGGTAACTTCAACCCTGAGTTCAAGCAGCTTAACCTGGATCCGGAGCGGCTTCAGCTCCTGAGCAAACTACCGCCCATGTCGGTGCCTTACGGCGAATTCAGACTCCAGCCGGGAAGCGAAGTAGTATTGTGGCAACAGGTGGGCAGCGTTCGTACGAGCAAACCCCTGTTGGCACTGAACGTAACGAGTCCGCGTAAAACGGCCGTGCTGGCAGGAGAAGGCTTATGGTCGTGGCGGCTCGAAGAATACGCGCTGACCGATAAGCAGGAAGTGGTTGATGAACTGATGCAGAAAGTGATCCAGCTCATTTCGGTGAAAGAAGATCGCCGTAAACTACGCGTCTATCCCATTCGAAACGAATTCGTGGCGGGCGAAAAAGTTATTTTCCAGACGGAGCTGTACAATGATATTTATGAGCGCCTGTTCGACAAACCCGTCCGGCTCGAAATCAGCGATGAAAAAGGATTGACCCGGTCATATACCTACACGCCTACGGCCGCCAACGACCGTTTTGAGATTAGTCGCTTGCCCGAAGGAGCCTACCGATTCAAGGCTTCGGTGAGCGTGAATGGGCGATCGGAGCAGTCGGCAGGGCAGTTCGTAGTGCGCGATCTGCAGCTCGAAGCGCTCAATACCACGGCCGACCACGGCCTCTTACGGCAGCTGGCTCAGCAAACAGGTGGTCAGTTTTACAGTGCCAACCGGATCGATAATCTCGTTCAGACGTTAGCTTCGCGGCCGCACCCAGCCCGGCTAACCAGTACCGAAGAAATGAATGAGTTGATCAACTGGCGATGGCTATTCTTTGTGGTGCTGACACTAGCCGCCATTGAGTGGGGGCTGCGCAAATTCTACGGTGGCTACTAAATAGTGCCGACTGGAATGGTGATTATTTAGCCAAAAGCCCCGACGATCCCATTCGGGGTTTTCGGCTAACGCTTCAATTTCTCTTTACGATATTCCAGGCTCTGAATCATCAATTCGTTGGCAGTGGATGGAAACTGTTGCTGACGATGGCGGAGCTTTTCTAATTGTTCATCTGTTTGGCGAATGCGTTCTGCCGTTAACCTCTCCAGGCGCTTTTTTATCTCGCTAAGTGACATACCGTTGGTGTTAAATTAATTCGACAGCTAGTTCGATAATGCCTTTCGAAAAACCGTTACGGTCGCTCCCAAACTGATTTTTCCAGTAAGTTACCAAGTCCTCTGATTGAACCGTTGTATTGTGCAACAAAAAATAAGCATCACAACGGTACGTAAGAAAAGCATTTTGGCCAAATAAAGGCTCGAATAGACTTTTGTTTTCTCTTATGGAGGACTCGTCGGTCAACAGACTTAATATATCAACGTCATTTGGATTGAGCTTGTTTGTTGTGAAACTTCCATCAATCCATAATCGCCAGTTACTTTTATACGCCAGTTGATTTAGCCCATCACCTAATGCTTCTATATACTCAAGCATGCCCACATAAATTGAAAGGCGCGTAGAAGAAAGTGGAAAGGAAGTCACAAACACCTGTTCAAATTCGTCTAAAGAATCGATATGAATAAGTTCATAAGGAGTTAGATTGCCCCGGTTATCAAATGTAAACGTCATTCCGAAAGTATTATGGCTGTGGTCAAATCGTCCAAAACACGCGCGGAGTATACCGGCTATTCCTTAGCCCCGCCGTTCTCTGCCAGGATAGCATACTGTACAAATCGAATCTCGTTGTAAGTGACGCTGTTACCCAGCGCCTGCATGATCTCGCCTATGCCGCTGGGCTGGTGCGTCTCGGCATAAGATCGAATCGCTGCCACCTTATCTGCTGGCAGTACATCTTCTGCCGCTAATTCGCCCCTCCGAATACACCGGGCTACATGGCCTTCAACCGTAGAAACGGCCAGCCCGCGCTCGGTAGCAACTTCAGCAATGGTCTTACCCGACCGAAACAGCGCTAACGTGGCCGCGTCCGAATCCCCTTTGGCAGGCTTGGGTTTCTTTTCTTTAGTTGCCCGTGCCGACCGCTCGGTAAAATCCTGAATCAAAGCGACTAGCTCACTACCAATCTGTTTAACTTTAGTTTTACCAAAGCCTTTGATTGCCAGTAGTTCAGCCGTCGTGGTTGGGCGGATACGGGCCAGTTCGGCGATGGTTTTCTGAGGAAGGATCATGTAGCCGGAGGTGTTGTGTTCACCCGCCAGATCGTTCCGCCATTTCATCAACGCGCCGTATAGGCCACCTTTGGCGCGATCGTCACTACTGGGTGTTTGTTCTTTCGGCTTCCGGCTCGACTCGAAGTCCAGTTCGGCGTGGTTTCGGGCCTGCAGATAAGCCAGTGCCTCAAAGCCATCTTTGCAGCGCTCAAAACTGCGGAGTTTACTGAACAGTTCTTTTTCCAGTTCAGCCGTCGCTTCCTGAATGGCTTCGCGCACCTGCTTGTTATCGCAGTCGGTTGGGCACTGACGTAGGAGAGGAAGCAATTCATCTCCGAGTAAGGCCTGAAAATACGTGGCTGCTTTCTGAATGCGCTCCTGCAACAATTTATGCTGTTCCGGCAGTTCATCGCTGGCAAAATAGGCCGGAAGCTGTTGTTGAAAGCGCTCGGTTACATCGCGGGCTTTCGTACGCAACAGGTCGGTCAGTTGCTGAACGATTGGAACACACTCGGCATCTAAACTACTGCCATGTTCATTCACGACCCGGCGGCAACGGTAAAGTAGCGAACTGGCGCGTTCAAACGAAAACAATTCCTGAAGCAACCGTTGCTGATTGATGCGTTTGGCGTCGTGCAGATGCTGTTCCGTTGGGGTTTGCTGCTGAACCTGCTCGTGGAAATCTTCCAGTTCCAGTTCGGTCTTAATGCTTTTTGCCGGAATTGGAGCGCGTAGTACCAGCCCATCGAGGGTTTTGCACCGACTAAGCGCTACGTACACCTGACCATGTGCGAAAGCCGACGACGCATCGATAATGGCTTTTTCGAAGGTGAGCCCCTGGCTTTTATGAATGGTAATGGCCCAGGCGAGCCTGAGCGGAAATTGCGTAAACGTACCGATCGCTTCTCCTTTGATTTCTTTCGTTGCCGGATCGAGGCTGTAGCGAATATTCGTCCAGTCGACGGGCGACACGGCAATTTCCTCGCCATCCTGCGAACTCGTCACATAGATTGTATCCTCGTCCAGACTGGTAATGCGCCCGATTTTGCCGTTGTAATACAGCTTTTCGCGCGAGATATCATTCTTAACGAACATAACCTGCGCCCCAACTTTTAGATCAAGATCGACTTCCGTTGGGTACGTATGGGCCGGAAACTCACCTTCGATAGATGCTTTAAATGTCTTGAGGGGTGTCTTTAGCAATTTCAACTTGGTACTGTTAATCTGCTGCGCCGTTGTGTTGTGTGTCGAGAGCGTGATGTAGCCTTCCGCATCGTCGGGAGCAAAATCAGGGATGTAGCGTTGATTTAATTCTGACAGTTGCACCGGAGTAATCGTTTTTTCGCGAATGCTATTGAGCAGACCGATAAACCGTTCGTCAGATTGCCGATAAATGTGCGTCAGTTCGATAGAAACGTACGGAGTTTGTCGGAGCGCTTTGCTACCGAAAAAATAACCCGTTTCGTAATGCGGTTTTAGCAACTCCCAATCCTCGTCTTTGATCACGGGGGGCAGTTGCTGCATGTCGCCGATGAGGAGCAGTTGCACCCCGCCAAACGGCTCGGCATTGGACCGGTAGCGCCGAAGAATTTCATCGATGCCATCCAGCACATCGGCCCGAACCATACTGATTTCATCGATGACCAGCAGATCAAGCGTACGCAACAGATTAATCTTTTCCCGATTGAATTTTCGTCCTTCGCGTTGGGTAGCCCCGGGCACCAGCGGCCCGAACGGCAGTTGAAACAGCGAGTGAATCGTAACCCCGCTGGCGTTGATTGCGGCCACGCCCGTTGGCGCGACTACGGCCAGCCGCTTGGCGCTCAATTGCCTGATCTGTTGCAGAAAGGTCGTTTTTCCGGTTCCGGCTTTTCCGGTCAGGAAAACATTCCGATTGGTGTGCAGAACAAAATTATGGGCCAGATCAAGTTTTTCGTTTACAGAAATCATCATAACAGCAGCATACTATCAGTCTTGCAAATGTAATCGTTTGCCTGCTGAGTTTTTACTTAAGGCGAGTATGGTTTATTGAAACAAAATCATAACCAGATGAATTAACACCAGAGGGAAGGTATTTTTGCTTATCTCGGTTATACTTTTGAAAATATATAGTAGTCGGCAGCAAGTGGCCTGGAAGTAAGTTCCGGCTGGGCTGGCGGCTACCAACTGAAGACTAACGACAAAATGAATATTGGGGATAAAGTCCGGCTATTGCGGGCAAAAGAACAAGGTGTCGTCTCCCGGATTTTACCCGGCGATATGGTCGAAATTGAAATCGAAGATGGGTTCCGAATTCCGGTGATGCGTTCTGAACTGGTTCCCGTTTCGCCCCTGGAGGCCGAACGATTGCTGAAAACCAGTACCTATGCGCCCCAGAAAGCGGTAACGCCATCAGCGCCGACTATTCTGGCTAACCAGGGGATTTATCTGGCTTTCGTACCCGTCAACGATCGGGAGTATACACTGCACCTGGTCAATAACACCGACTGGGAGTTTCCGTATGTATTGGGCGAAGAGGCTGCCGGAGTGAGCGGAGGGGTTCAGTTTACGGGGTTGCACAGTGGCGTGTTGAAAGCCAAATCGCAGCAGAAAATGAACGAACAGTATGCCCATGCCAAATTTGAAGAATGGCCGACGTTCGTTGTGCAGGGATTATGGTTCCGGGCCGGGAAATCGTCGTTACGGGCTCCGCTGGTGAAGCGCTTCAAGGCGCGGGCAGCCACGTTTTTCAAAAACAAAACCGCAGTGCCGGTTTTAAATCAACCTGGTTTTCTGACGCAACTTGACGCGGAAAGCAGCGAGCCGGCCCAGCAGGTGCCGTCCAGTAACCGTACGGCCACCAGTCCGGCTAAACCGACTGTAGTACGTCCGGAAGACCTGAAAGCGGAGATGCTCAAATCCAAAGCTGACCCGACGGCCATCTCGGTTGAGCGCCCCTCGTCGGTTGTCGATCTGCATACCGAAGCGCTATTGCCTGGCGGGCAGGGAAGCCGCGGTCCGGCCGATTTACTGAAACTTCAGCTCGATACGTTCGAGCAAGCGCTGGAAAACGCCATTGCCAGCGGTATGCACGAGATTACGTTTATCCACGGCGTTGGGAGCGGGGCTTTGCGGGCAGAACTGCATAAGCGATTGGGGCAACATCCAAACGTTAAATTTTTCGAAGACGCTCAGAAACAGAAATTTGGCTATGGTGCCACCAAGGTTACGATTAAATAGAGTACCCAGTTTCTGTGTGGTCGACACGGCTACCTGTTTACTGATTTTTAAACGCTGGGGTTGGCTAGTGTCACTTTTTTGGGTATTTATGCTGACAGGATGCCAGCCGTCCGGTAGCCGCCTGAACCCACAGGCGCCTAAAGAAGCCTATAAAACCACCGAAATGGAAGTTCGTAACGAACGCTTTTTGTCCACCGTCCACATCCCGGTTTCGATCGCGCTGGCCGATGTAGAACGGCAAATCAATGCTCAGGTAAATGGTCTGATCTACGAGGACAACAGTATGGACGACAACAACCACGATCAGTTCATGACCAAGGTCTGGAAGCGGGGCACTATCCTTGTCAATGCGCAGGATAGCCTGTTTCATTTTGTCGTTCCGTTGCGAATCTGGGCTAAAGCGGGTGTGTCGGTGCTGGGATTTACGCAGTATAAAGAAACCGAGTTCGAAATCGATCTGCGCTTCAAAACAAAATTCGATCTGGACCACGACTGGTCGGTGCATACGCAAACCCAGTCTGACGGATACGGCTGGGTACGACGCCCAACCGTGAGTGTGATCGGGGTCAACGTACCGATCACTAATATTGTCAGCCGGCTCATCGATAAGAACCTGGGTACCATCACCAAAACCCTCGATCAGCAGATTCGCCGGAATGTAGATCTGCGGACGCCCGTACTGAAAGCCTGGAATACGCTCCGGGAGCCCTATCTGATTTCGGAAAAATACCGAACCTACCTGCAAGTCGTGCCCAAACGCGTACTGATTACGCCCCTGCGGTTCGACAACCGGGTTATTCACGCTACGATTGGCATTGAGGGATATACACTGACGACAACGGGCACCCGACCCGAGGTTCGCCCGGTGGTCTCGCTACCCGATCTGACGGTGGTAGCGCAGGTGAAAGATGATTTCCAGATCGGTCTGCTGAGCGAAGCCACTTACTC
Organism: Spirosoma koreense; assembly: GCF_054777875.1. Taxonomy (NCBI): domain Bacteria; kingdom Pseudomonadati; phylum Bacteroidota; class Cytophagia; order Cytophagales; family Cytophagaceae; genus Spirosoma; species Spirosoma koreense. The sequence continues at coordinate 445,142 of NZ_BAAHAC010000005.1, forward strand.
GGAAGCAGCCAGACTGGCCGCGGCTGAATTTGTAGGGAAATCATTTTCATTCAGCGACAACCGATACAACATTACCATTACCAGCATGGACATGTACGGTCAGAACGATAACCTCATCATCAAAGCCGGTCTAAAAGGAACTATCAGCGGGGACATTTACCTGAAAGGAAAGCCGTACTACGATGCGCACGACCAGACGATTTCGCTGAAAAACCTTCAGTATGATCTGGATACGAAGAATGTTCTGCAACGGTCGGCTAGTTGGTTGCTGAAAGGTACGTTTGCCCGCACGCTGGAAAAGCAACTTACCATTCCGGTCGGTTCGCAAATTGCCGATATGCAAAAGCTGCTACAGGAACGGCTCAAAAACAATCAGTTAGCCAAGGGCGTCTACATCAACGGTCAGATCGACGAAATCAGACCGGACCAGGTTTATCTGACTCCAACCGCTTTGCTGGCTGTCGTGAACGCCCGTGGCCGTATCGATGTCAAAGTGGACGGATTATAAAACGGGGCACTTAGTAGTCATTCCTTGTCATTGGCTTTGCGTCATTAGTCGTCATTTGTAGTCCTTATCTGGCAGTAATGACCATCAATGACGCGAAGCCAATGACAAGGAATGACCACCTAATGACTATTAAATAACCAAACTCCGTACCTTTGCCTTCCCAAACAACTCAGGCTGGCTTATCGCGTCCGAGCAATCGGGCGAGGAAAGTCCGGGCAGCGCAGAGCACCCTACTTCCTAACGGGAAGGCGGGCGGCTGGGAACGGCCGCTCGACAGACAGGGCAACAGAAAATATACCGCCCCGGATTAATGAATAATGTATAATGGTTAATGAATAATGAGTTTGTACGAACATTTTCCATTACTCATTTTCCATTATTCATTAATTCGGGGTAAGGGCGAACCGGTGGGGTAAGAGCCTACCGCCCGCTGGGCGACCAGCGGGGCACGGTAACCCTTAGGGGCTGAAAGACCAAATAAGCATCGGACGTGCGGCTGCTCGTCGCCAGCGGCCCCTCCGGGCCAACACCGATGCGGGTAGGTCGAACGAGGTGTCGGGTGACCGGCATCCCAGATAAATGATAAGCCATCTCGTCACCGATGGGAGGACAGAACCCGGCTTATAGGCCTGGGTTGATTGGGATTTTTACTATCCGTTATTGAGCAATCGCGCGTCTGATCAGTGGGACTTGCAGATTCGTTGGCCGGTTTTCGGGCGTATCGAACGGACGGCCATCCACGTTTTTACTTCCATTGAAAAACAGATCGTTGTAGATGTAGACCAGGTCGTAATCGACGTAAATCTGACCTTCTGAAAGCCCGAAGGCCGGAAAGGCTTTTCCGTTTACATCCTGCATTACATTGACTTCCCACGTAGCCAACCCGTCGGCAGGGGCCTTATTGATCGCATCCGCGAAACCCTGGTGCAGAGGAGTGATCTCATACGCTTCATCGGCAACATAATCGACTTGCTGTGCTCCGGGAGCGACCGGATGCTCACCCCGCCATAGGTTGTGGCCCCTGATGAAAATCTTTACCAACGGGACTTTACCGACCGAATCGGCATAATTGATCACGGTACATTCGAACACATCGTCGGGCAAATACCGAAACACCCTTGAGAGATAGAAAGGCTGAATAGTGCCTGAGGCCGATTTGGTAATACTTGGCCGAAGTTCGGTAGCGATGCTAACCCATTCGCCACCCTGAATAAACTGTTTGATTTGGTCGACTGCGACTGTCATAGCTGTTTGTCTTTTCTCATCGCGTTTCTTATTGATTCAGCAAAGGTTTTATCTTTGTCTAAATCAGGCAAGTAGTCAATTTTTAAGTGGTTAGTACATTTTTTTAGACCAATGGCCCAGATCCGGAAAACCAAGGATTTCAACCCCAACAACTGCCCGGTCACTCATTTTCTAAACCAGGTGGGCGGTAAGTGGAAAATCATGATCATTTACGCGGTCAGTAAAAACTGTAACCGCTTCAGCCGGCTACAGCGGGCCATGCCAGACATCAGTAAGCAGATGCTGGTCAACCAGCTACGGGAACTTGAAGAAGACGGTATTCTCGAACGGATCATCTACGCCGAAATTCCTCCGCGTGTCGAATACAAAATCACCGAACGCGGGCAATCACTCATGCCGGTTATTATGGTCATGCAGGAATGGGGATTGAGCGATATGCGGAAAATAGCTGTGTAGTACCGACCGTTCCTGGTCGGTACTACATCTGATCAGGCGCTGTAAATTGGGGGTTCGTCTAAAATATTCCGGTGTATTTGTCCGGGTAGTACGCGGTAGACCGGAATCTTGATTCTGAATACCTTGCACAGCCGTTTGATGGTTTCGTCGATTTGATCGGCTGAGTATCGTGACGAGAAATGGCCCAGAATCAGGGTGTCGATATTGATCTCAGAAACCATTTTCAGTACCTCTTCCAGCGTGCTGTGTTTGTTTCGGTGCGTATCCAGGTTTATAGGACCTTCGCCCTCCAGAAAGGTAGCCTCATGAATGAGAATGTTGGTGTTGTTCCACTGTTCACAGTTTTCAACCGGTGTATCGCCCGAATAAGCCAGAATCTTGTCTTCGACGATCTGCATCATCGTCTCCTTTCCCCGTTCCCGCATTAGTTGAATGAGTTGGGGCTCCGGTAAGCCCAGAAACTCGGGCTTGAGTTTCGTTTTAGTCTGGTAGACCTGAAACCCTAAACTTTTGATGACACTCTGCTCGGCTTGTACATGATTGTTGCGTATGGCCTGCACAAACATATCTTTCCGGATCGGAATGTGCTCATCGCCTTTGATGGGCGTCCAGATCGTTCGTTTTACCTGCGGATCAAATTGCTTTGAGAATTCTTCCATCCGGCGAAACGAACTGGAGTCCGACGGGTAGAATACCTTCGGAAACCCATCGCGGGCATTCAATTGATTCAACTGAAAGAGGCCGGTGAGGTGATCGCGGTCGGCATGGGAAATAAATACGTGCTCGATCTTTCTGGATTTCTGAAGCAGCGACGAAATCAGTCCATCACCTGCGTCGAACAGGAGCCCCAGTTCTTCAATAAAGTACCAGGTCGCAAATAAGGCGGTCGAGTAGCTGGTTATAGTCAGTTTCATGGAAGACGGGGTGGTCAGTTGGTGAAGATTGTTCATACTGAATACTACTGACGGCTGGTTCTGTTAGAAAGCAGTTGGAAAACCAGACAATATATTCGGCGAAGTCACTACTGAATATAATTTTTTCGTACCTTTGCGGCCACGTTTTACAGGGGAGATGCGTCCCCCATCAAAACCAACAAGCACAAATGGCTGTTAAAATTCGTTTAGCGCGTCGTGGACGCAAGAAAATGGCGATGTACGACATCGTGGTAGCAGAATCAACTTCGCCCCGCGATGGTCGGTTTATCGAAAAAATTGGTACCTACAACCCTAACACCGACCCGTCTACGGTTATTGTAAAGTCGGATCGGGCCGTACACTGGCTGCTGGTAGGGGCTCAACCAACGGATACCGCTCGCTCGGTGCTGTCGCACGAAGGGCTGATGTACCGGAAACACCTGCAGGTTGGAGTCAACAAAGGGGCGATCACCCAGGAGCAGGCCGACGATAAATTCGCGACCTGGCAGGAAGATAAGCAAAACCGGAAAGCCGGTGCCGCCGATACCAAAGCACAAACCAAAGAGCAGTCGCGTGCTGCTCGTCTGGAAGCGGAGAGAAAGGTGAACGAAGCCCGCGCTGAAGCCATTGCTAAGAAAAACAAAGTTGAAGAGCCTGTTGTTGAAGCAGCTCCTGAAGCCGCTCCCGCTGCTGAGGAAGCTCCAGCCGCTGAAGCCTCGACCGAAGAAACGCCTGCCGCAGAGTAGTTTTTGCGCACCGACGACTTAGTAAATTTGTTTCCCAAGAGCCTGTTCGTTTCTGAGCAGGCTCTTTTTATACGTAAGCTTTACTGCTTAGCTGCGGCTGAACAACCGCGTTATATATGACAAAGGACGATTGTTTTCAACTAGGCCATATCACGAAAACGCACGGCGTCAATGGTGAACTGGTGCTTTTTTTAGATGTCGACGAACCCAGCGAGTACGCTGATCTGGAATCGATACTGCTGGAAGTAAAGAGCGAACTGATTCCCTATTTTATCGAATCGATTGCAATTGTAAAAGGGAGCCGGGCTATTGTCGCCTTCGAGGACATCGACACCATCGAGCAGGCCGAACGGCTGATCAACTGTGGAGCTTATCTGCCGTTGGAAGAACTCGAGCCGATCACGGATGAAACGCGCTTTTATTTTCATGAAATCGTTGGCTATCAGGTTGTCGATGCCGAGGCCGGTGAATTAGGAATTGTGCGGGGTGTTTATGCCATGAATGCTCAGGATCTGATCACTATGGACTATCAGGGAAAAGAAGTGCTCATTCCCATCAACAGCGATATCGTTCGGACCGTAGACCGCGCCAATCAGAAACTCAATGTCGTGCTACCCGACGGCTTGCTGGCCATTTATATGGAAGAAGATGGTAAAGACGAGCCCGAGATTCACGGTGATGAAGACGAAAGCAGCCCGGACAATACCGATGAGGATTGATATTATCACCTGCCTGCCTAGGCTCCTGGAGAGCTTTTTTGCGCATTCGATTCTTCAGCGGGCGCAACAGGGCGGCTACGTAGAGGTGGTTGTGCATGACCTGCGCGACTACACCCTCGATAAGCACCGGCGCGTAGACGATTACGCCTTTGGGGGAGCAGCGGGTATGGTCATGCAGATCGAGCCGATTGCCCGCTGCATCCGGTCCCTGCAAACTCAACGAACCTACGACGAAATTATCTACATGACTCCGGATGGCGAACGGCTGGCCCAGCGAACCGCAAATGCGCTATCGTTGCGTCAGAATCTGATCATTTTGTGCGGGCATTACAAAGGTGTTGACGAGCGTGTGCGAGAGCTCTTCATCACTAAAGAAATCAGCATCGGCGATTATGTCTTGTCGGGGGGTGAACTGGCCGCGTGCGTACTCTCCGACGCCATCATTCGACTGCTGCCGGGCGTACTCAACGACGAAACGTCGGCCCTGACCGACTCGTTTCAGGATAATTTACTGGCTCCGCCGGTCTACACGCGTCCAGCCGAATTTGAAGGCCATCGGGTGCCGGATATTCTCCTGTCGGGGCACGAAGCTAAAATAGACGAGTGGCGACACGAGCAGGCGCTCGCCCGTACGCAGGCCCGGCGGCCCGATTTGCTGGAACCGTAATGATTTAAAAATCAGTTCTTATCAGTACTCGTCGTCGTAGTACTTTATTAGAACAAAGGTTATATTTATACAATGAAGTCACTCACTAAAAAGAGGGCGCGCGTGCATCCGGATCCAGCGGCCGTCCGGGCTGATATTCTGCGGTCGGCTGTGGCCTCATTTAGGATTGAGAAAATAACGATTTCTCCTGAACAGGCCGCTGCTGCATTACGTGCTGCTGAAACTAAGTTGGAAAAATCTCGCCGATAATCCGCTTCATTGGCTCGTAGTCGTGATCAGCGGCCCGTTGAACGGCTGCTACATAGTCGATGAAACTGATTTGAGCATTCTCGTTCGGCTCTATGTTTTCCCAACGTGGCGCGTTCAGCCCCTGCTTTCGACACATTAAATTTGCCAGTAACCGCGCCGTCCGACCGTTGCCCTCGCGAAATGGATGAATGAACAACAATTCTGCATGAACTATAGCTAGATCGTGAATGAAGTCTTTTTTATTATCATAACGGTTAGGAAGTTTACGGAGAACATCCATCTCAAAATTTCGCATGATGGTCGGTAAGAACTGGGCCATAGGAAAACGAATCCAGCTTTCGATAGATTGACATCGCGCTATTTTCCTGCAAACGAATAAACTTCGCCCAATGCCAGCTTATGCACTTTTTGAATATAGCTACTTGTAAACTTCGTGCGGCTGTTTAATGCTTCGGTTAGGGTAATCTCGGCTTTCAGGAACCCATTAAATTCAATAAAAGCCACCTCCTCCGCCGAGGTTAAGTTTAGCCGATTAGGCAAATCCTCATTCTGATCATAGGGAATCTGATATTTCATTATGGCGTTTGGCTTGATTGTACCCTATTGTCTTCGAGCAACGACAAAAATAAGCTGACATAGAGTAGTCCAAAATTTACTAAATAATATACTGATAATCTCCTATTGATCCAGTCGTTATACAACTACGCAAGACCAGCTATTTTTTATGCAGATTTTAATCGTAGGAGCCACCGGCGGCACGGGAAAACAAGCCGTCGAGCAGGCGCTTGAGCGCGGGCATTACGTAACGGCTTTTGTTCGTGATCCGGCCAAATTACTCCTTCAACACACCAACCTAACTATAGTGACCGGCGACGTTTTGGATGCTGAAACGCTTCTGCCCGCCGTTCGTCGGCAGGACGCGGTCTTTTGCGCGCTGGGCAATCGGCCGGGTCAGCAGGGCGGGGCAGTAGAAAAGGGAACTGTTAACCTGATCGGTGCGATGCAGACCGCGGGTGTCCGGCGACTGCTGGTGGTGTCGTCGCTGGGAGTAGGAACGAGCTATGAGGAAGCTTCGCTACCCAGCAAACTCATTATAAAGACCCTGTTGAGCGGAGTGATCGATGAGAAAGAAAAACAGGAGCAGGCCATTCTGGCCAGTCCGCTCGAGTGGATCATTGCGCGACCCACTCGCCTGACCAACGGCCCTTTGACGGGCCAGTACCGACTGGGCGAGCACCTGCCTTTTTCGACCTTTGCCATGCCCAGTATCAGCCGGGCCGATGTAGCTGCTTTCCTGCTCGATCAACTCGAAGCTGACACCTACGTACGCAAAGCAGTAACGATCACCGGAAAGTAAAGCTTAGAAATCCGGGTTCGAACTAACAATCTTACAGTCGCAACGTTTGGTTTGGGCGGGGAGTGTGACGGGTTTGTCGAAATGGCTTTTCGGCAGTAACGTCCGGGAAAACGTGGTGTACTTTTCCTTGAGTAGCTTCCCGTCGCCATCGAACGCCCTGACCTGAACGGATATATTGTCGTGGGAGCGGGACGACAGATTTTTTACGTCCACATTTACCGTCGAGGTAACCAGCACATCCGTCAGATCCGAACAGTCGACGGCCAGATCGATGGTTTGGGGTTTGAAGGATGTGTTGTTCGACCAGGACATAATATAGAGCCCAATACCTCCGATCACGACCAGAAACAGTATAAGTCTTACCAGCGCTTTCATACCCGATTTGTTATTGGTTCGTGCTTGTTTCCAAGGCTTTCTGTGCTTCTTTTTCAAGCCGTTTGCGCTCCCGTCGTTCCTGTCGGAGCTGTTTGCGTGTTTTTACAGTATCGGCCGGCGCCACTTCGGCCGGCGAAGGATTCGAGGGATCTGACTGAACAGCGGGCGTCGATTCGTCGCGCTTATCGTCGTTCGTTTTTTTGCCGCCAAACAAACGACGGAAGAAATTCCCAATGCCCGTGCCGCGTTCGTCGTCGTCTTCGTCGACATCGGTTCCGTTCGCGTTTGGTAGCAACAAACTATCCGACTGAAACGAGGAGTCGATGGGAGCGACCTGCCGACGCAGACCTTCGCGCAGCCGGACATCATAGAAGCCGTATGCGCCTGAATCGGGAGCTGTCAGACCACGCCGGGCCATGATCCGGCCAATCAGCCGAAAATACCCACGTACGTTGCGCGCCTGGAGCGATCCATCGGGTAAAAACCAGTCGAGCGCCCGTTTGGGGCTTGGTACTACAAAGGCTAGAAAAATGCTTTCGCCAAGATTTAGATCGGACGGCCTTTTGGCAAAGTAATAGCGTGAAGCCTCGCCAATACCATACACGTTCCTGCCCCATTCAATGATGTTGAGGTAAACCTCATACATCCGCTCTTTGGAAACAATGTGCTGATTTTCAATGAGCCAGACGATCAGAATTTCCTCCACTTTCCGCGACAGGGTTTTGTTGCGGTTCAGAAAGGCATTCTTGACCAGCTGCATAGAAATCGTGCTGGCCCCACGCTTGAAGGATTTTTTCTTGAAGTTCGTTGCAATCGATACCCGAAAGGCCTTTTCGTTAAAACCTTTATGAGTAAAGAAATTATAATCTTCCGACGTCAGCAGCGCATTCCGCAAATCCGGTGAAATCTGACTCAGCGGTGTATAGTCGGGATTATCGGGGCCAATGACAATATCACGAACGGGCTTGTCTTTTTCGTAAGGCGTGTATATAAACGGATGATTGATGATATCGAAATCTGTCTGGCCCATTTTCAGAATCCGGAACCCTTCCGATGTCATGCCGGAACTGAACTTGACGGAGTCGGGCAGGGAGGCATCCAGCAGAACAGCCATGTCGTACTTCAGTTTGCCCGATACCTGCATGCCTTCCAGCGATTCGAACAGACCCTGCGGAAACGAATTAAACAGCGCCTGCGCATCCATCGAGCCGGTATGTAGCTGCGCTTCGTAGATTTTCGTCGGCTTGAGCGTATACTTCAGGAATGGATGAGCACTCACCTGACCCAGATGCAGCGTCGACGAGCTGTCGATGCCGACGTAGTTTTCGCCTACGAACACGTTGGCATCCATAGCCGCCTGACTCACCAGCACGTCTGTTCTGGCAATAGCCGGGTGATTGATGCGCAGATTCCGGACGGCACCCGCGCCCTCCAACCGGAATTCTCCGCCCGACCGGTCTACATTGCGGAGTTCGGCCCGCAGGGTATCGACCTGCAGTTTCAGGTCATATTTCTTCTGGATGTATGGTAGCTCAATGGGCTTACCATCGGCATACAACGCCAGATTATATTCCCGGTCGGCGGGGTCGGCTGTACCGGTTATGTGCCAGGTAGCCTGATTTCCGTTCAGTTTGATGGTCGACGAAACGGCTTCGTCTTCAATAACGGCGGTTTGCGTAAGCAGACTAATCGTGTCTTTGTCGTCCGTGCCGCGGAATTCCAGGTTTTTGATGTTCAGGTCATCCGGGATTTTCGACAGAAGATTGTCGATTAGATTTTCGGCTACGTCGGACAGGTCGGTGGTCCGACGACTTTCGGTAGCGGTCGAATCGCGCTTTTTATGTAGAAAAAAATCGATGTTCGTGAGCGAATCCCGTTTGATAACCTGAATCAGGCCATTTTCCAGGGTCATACCCGACAAGCCGATTTTACCGGCCAACAGCGGCCAGAACCGAACCGCCACTTCGACCCGTTGAATCCGGGCCAGGCTGTCGCGTTCTTCGGGTACGACCGAAATATCCGTAAAAGCCACCGAACTCAGCCCCGTGAATTTGGCTGATCCAATATGAAGATCGAGGTGATAATCCCGTTTTGCTTTCCGCGTGGCTTTGGCAAGCGCTGCTTTCAGGAGGCTCTCCCGCTTGAAATAAGCGAAGCCAGCGCCCACGCAGGCTAATAAAAATATACTTAGAAATACCCAACCGGCAATCCGGAGAGCTTTTTGTTGACGATACGTCATGCTTGGTTTCTATGCTCGAAGTGCAAAGATACGGGTTTTGGGCAGAGGGGAAAGGAAGAGAACTTGGGGGCAAGGGCAAAGGGGGAGGGGCAAAGGGAAAAATTATCCTTAAGTATTTTCCTCTGCCCCATGCCCTTACCCCTCTGCCCTCTGCTCAGAAATCCAGGTGGCAGTTGGTCCAGCCATCGTCGAAGCGGGTGCCAAACTGCCGGTAAAAGCCGATGGCAGGCTCGTTCCAGTCCAGCACCTGCCACATCATTCCTGTGCAGTCGGTTTCGCGGGCCATGTCGATGGTAGCGTCCAGCAGGAGTTTGCCGATGCCATAACCCCGAAAATCTTCGGTCACGATAATGTCTTCGAGGTACAGACGCTTGCCTTTCCAGGTCGAATAGCGGAAGAAATAAAGCGCCATCCCAACAATTTTTTTGCTGTCGGAGTCTTCGGCCATGATCATGCCAAAGAGTGGATTCGGCCCGAAGCCGTCCAGCGCCATCTGTTCGACGGTATTGGTAACCTGATCGGCGGCTCGTTCGTAAACAGCCAGTTCCATAACTAATGCAAAGGCTTCGGGTATGTCTTCAAGGGTGCCGGGGCGGATGGAAATCATGTGAAATGAATGGATAATGATTGATGAACAAGGTATGATGAATCGGCGAAAAATCGGCAGACAAGTGTACAGTATTCATTGTACATTATCCATTAATTTCCTCCATTTATCGAGGGCTGCCCTAAAATCGTCGGGCAGTTCGGAGTCGAACTGAAGCCACTGCCGGGTGCGGGGGTGCGTAAAACCCAGCGATTTGGCGTGTAAAGCCTGCCGGGGTAATAGCTTGAAGGCATTTTCGACAAACGCTTTATAGCGCCCCACCGGATTGCCGCGCAGAATGCGGTCGCCCCCGTACATAGCATCGTTGAACAACGGATGACCGATATGTTTCAGATGCGCCCGGATCTGGTGCGTCCGGCCGGTTTCCAGGTTACACTGCATCAGCGCGACATAGCGTAAATCCTCCAGGGTTTTGTAATGCGTGACGGCCCACTTTCCCTTGGTTTCGTCGTCGTAAATGGCCTGCACTTTCCGGTCGCGCACCGACCGGCCGATGTAGCCCGTGATGGTTCCGTCGGGCGGGTTAGGAATTCCCCAGACCAGGGCGTTGTACGTACGCTCGATGGTGTGGTCGAAGAATTGCCGCGCCAGGTGAGTCATGGCATATTCGGTTTTGGCAATGACCATCAGCCCCGACGTGTCTTTATCGATCCGATGCACCAGACCTGGACGAATAGCGCCATTTCGCGAAGTTGGCAGGTTCTGAAAATGATACACCAGCGCATTCACCAGCGTGCCGTCCCAGTTGCCATGTGCCGGGTGGACCACCATACCCGCGGGCTTATTGAGCACCAGCAGCTCGTCGTCTTCGAAGACAATCGTGAGCGGGATGTTTTCGGGCTTGATGTCGGTGTCGCGGGGCGGATGCGGCAACGAAATGGTAATCACGTCCGAGGGTTTTATCTTGTAGCTGGCTTTCGTCAGCACCCCATTGACGCGCACCGATTCGACGTCGATAGCTGCCTGAATCTTGGTCCGGCTGGCATTCGGAAGCCGATCCATCAGAAACCGGTCGATGCGGAGCAGGCTCTGGCCTTTGTCCACCACAATGCGGTGGTGTTCGTACAGCTCATCCTCCTCCGAAAATTCCTCGACCGTTTCTGTCATGCCCAACACTATCTCAAAAAGTTTGGCGAATTTACGCCATGATCCGCGATTTTGCCGAACATCTGCGTCGGTTTCCCCGCAATTCTCCGCTTCAGGAGCTAACAAATCCGTTTCCTGAACCCGTCGACCTACGCTTGTGGCTCAAGCGCGATGATCAGCTGCATCCACGGGTGTCGGGCAACAAATGGCGTAAATTGGAGTATAACCTGCTGGCGGCTTACGAACAGGGCTACGAGACGTTGCTCACGTTTGGGGGCGCTTTCTCGAACCATTTGTACGCAACGGCTGCGGCTGGCCAGGAGTTTGGATTTCGAACCATCGGTATCGTGCGGGGCGAAGAATTGGCCAACCGGCCGCGTAACCCAACCCTGCAGGCCTGCGAAACGTTTGGCATGCAGCTTCATTTCGTTAGCCGCACCGACTACCGACGGAAAGATGAACCTGATTTTCTGGCTGAGCTAACGCGCCAGGTTGGCTCCTGCTACATACTGCCCGAAGGCGGAACAAACGAACTGGCCATCCGCGGTGCCGCTGAGATCATGCCCGAACTTGTTGACCAACTGGGGTATGTGCCCGATTACGTCTGTTGCTCAGTCGGCACGGGTGGCACGGTCGCCGGGCTGATTGATACGGCTCCGACTGAGACGACAGTGGTAGGATTTCTAGCCTTAAAAGCGGCTGATTTTCAATTGCCGGCCTGTGCCGGAGAACAGGCCCATTATCAGTTGGAGTTCGGTTATTCATTTGGTGGTTACGCTCAGACTACTCCTGATTTACTCCGGTTTATACAAACATTTGAGCAGAAATCCGGCGTTTTGCTGGAACAGGTCTACACCGGCAAAATGCTGTATGGCATTTATGATTTAGCCCGGAAAGGCTATTTCCGACCTAACGCAACAGTCGTGGCCGTTCACACGGGGGGCCTGCAGGGGCGAAGCGAGGAGTTGGTGAACGGCCGAGTGGAGATATACGATTGCTGATGTAGAAACTTTGAAGTGTTTTGTCATTCCACGAATACAGGAATCTTTCTCTACGATGTTGATCCAGATCAATGATCTACAGCATTCTGGCTTAGACCTTTGGCACTATGAGAAAGCTAACAATTTTCAGATGGTTATCATTGATTACGTTTTTGTTAATCGTTCCTTGTGGCCCGGATATGCCAATCTGCCTCCCTTTTTTTTTACTACTACCCGTAGCTTTGATAGCCGGCGATTTACATTCTATCCTGCCATTAGTAGGGATAGTAGTGATTCTTATGACTAATCCCTTACAATCTTCAGCAAAGAAAGTGTATTGCCTGATAGGAGTGATTTTATTGACAATCAGTGTCTTGAAAATTCCCTATGACGCAGGTAATAGCTTTCCCTATGTTTGGGGTAGCTTTTTATCTTATTCGACAGCCATACTCTTTCTAGGCTGCTCAGCTACATTTTTTTGCCTGATTCTTACCAATAGAATTGGAAAGACTGCTACCGATTAGTTTACGGGAGAGCGACACATTGGAACGGGTCAGACAGGCTGCCTAGCTGAGTTATTAGGGTTATTATAAGGAGTAGGGAAAGCCGTAGTATTTGCTAAGCCTTCTTTTGTACGATAAAACCTAACTTGACGAAGATTTACGACCTACTCACTATGGAAACGATTTTCACGACCGAGCGCCTTAGGCCCTTGCTGGCACGGGTTCACGAATTTGTTCAGACGGAACTGATTCCGCTGGAAGCCGGCTTTTCGCATCATAACCTGAAGGCAATCATTCCAATTTTGGATCAGAAGCGGGCCCTGGTGAAAGCGGCCGGTTTGTGGGGATTGGCGCTCTCTGAAGAGCAGGGCGGACATGGGCTCACGCTCTGCGAGTTCGGCCAGATCAGCGAAGTGCTGGCCTATGCGCCGTTTTTTGGGCATTACGTGTTCGGGTGCCAGGCCCCCGACATTGGCAACATCGAACTGCTCCACAAATTCGCGTCGCCCGAACTGCGTGACCGCTACCTGAAACCACTCATGGCGGGTGCTATCCGTTCCTGCTTTTCGATGACCGAACCCGAGTTTGCCGGATCGAACCCAACCCGCATGGCGACGCTGGCCGTACGGGTTGGGGATGAGTACGTCATCAATGGTCGCAAATGGTTCACTTCATCGGCGGATGGAGCTGCGTTTGCGGTGGTGATGGCGGTGACCGATCCGGATGCGGCTCTGCACCAGCGAGCCAGCATGATCATCGTGCCAACCGACACGCCCGGTTTCAGGATCGAGCGGAACATTCCGGTATTTGGCGAAGCGGGTGAGGGATGGTTCAGCCATGCCGAAGTGACCTACACCGACTGTCGGGTTCCGGCTGCCAACGTCATTGCGGGCGAAGGAATGGGGTTTCGCCTGGCGCAGGAACGGCTCGGTCCGGGTCGTGTTCATCACTGCATGCGCTGGATTGGCAACGCCGAAAAAGCCCTCGAGTTGCTCTGTCAGCGAGCCGCTACCCGCGAGATCGAAGACGGCGTCATGCTCGGTGAAAAGCAGTTTATTCAGGATTTCATTGCCGAAAGCCGCGCCGAAATCGACGCATCCCGGCTCTATGTACTTAATACGGCGTACCTGATCGACACAAAAGGAGTCGGCAACGTTAGGGAGGCTGTGTCGGCGATCAAGTTTTATGTTGCCAATGCGTTTCTACGGGTGCTCGACCGGGCCATTCAGGTACATGGTGCGCTGGGCGTTACCGACGATACGGTCCTTTCCGCCATGTACCGGCACGAGCGCGGTGCCCGGATCTGGGACGGTGCGGATGAGGTGCACAAGCAGAATCTGGCCGCCAGTATCCTGAAAAAATACGGTCTGGACATCAAGCAGAAAGCGAAGGAGTTGCGGCAGTTTCGCCAGTTGATGCGTCAGCAGGCATTATAGGCGAACCTGCAGCCTAAGGATGGATCGAGTATGACCCCTTCAGGGTCAAATAGTTATAGGAGAGCTAAAGCTGCTATAAACATTTGACCCTGAAGGGGTCATACCCAGTTGAGTAGCATGTTATATGGCTCATGCCATCGCCATCACACCCGCCAGCAGGCCAGCGAGAAGCAGTAGCGCTCCCCGATAAATCGTCATTTTTTGTACAGATAGTTTCATACGATTGAGGTGGTTTACGTGGAAAGTCGTAATTAGTCAGGCATGGCCATTGATCGCGATTGGTTGATTACTGTTCTGTTCAGGTTGACAATAAGCTCGTTTAAATTTTATCAGGAAACTTTTTGTCATGCTGACGCAGGAAGCATCTCAGAATACCCTGATGGGCAAGTAGGGAACGTTAAGATGCTTCCTGCGTCAGCATGACAAAAACGTTCATTTGAAAATTCTTCTCAAAGTCTGAACAACCTCAATCAATGACTATAAAAGATCAATTCGCTACGCCCGCTTCGGCCAGCAGTACGAGCAGAATGCGCTGCAGTCCCAGCACGCCTTTGTCGTTGATCCACCATTCTTTTAGTGAATGTTCGTTGCCGCCGGTGCCCCCGCTGCCGATGGTCACTGCCGGAATCCCTTTGGCAATGGGTCCGTTGGCATTCGTAGAACTCACGTTTAAGCGGGGTTTGACCTGCAGATACTGTGATACCGCCATCGCCCGTTGCACCAGCGGAACTGTGGGCTCAATTCGACCCGAAGGCCGGTCACCAACCAGTTTGACGTCGACAGTCAGGTCAGGGCCCCGGCGCTTCATGGCGTTTTCGTCTTTTACAGCCCGCTGAACAGCCGCCTGCAGCAGCGCATCGATCCCTTTTAGTTTTTCAGGACTTTCGGAGCGCATATCCACTTCCATCCACGACTCGAAGGGAATGGCATTTACCGATGTACCGCCACCGACCACGCTGACGCTGTAAGTCGTTTTGACACCCTCTTTCGTGAATTTATCGGCCTCTGTCGTGAAATAATAAATTGCTTTACCAAGTGCGCCATGCGGATTGACAATACCAAACGCACCGTATGAGTGACCGCCGGGTCCTTTGAACGTGATCCGGTAGCGGTGCGAACCCAGACCCCGGTGCGTAATGCCTTCGATTCCGTGACCATCCACCGCAATGTACGAATCGATTTTCGGGCCACCCGGCCGAAGTAAATGCTTGACGCCCCGCAGGTCGCCTAATCCTTCTTCGCCCACTGCCCCAACAAACAGCACGTTGGCGTCCGTCTCGATCTTCGTATGATCCAGGCTTTTTAGTACGGCCAGCACGGCGGTCAGTCCGCGGGTATCATCGCCGACACCGGGTGCGTAGAGCGTATCGCCTTTCTGTTTGACTTTTACATCGGTTCCAGCCGGAAAAACCGTGTCCAGATGCGCTTCCACGACCACGGTTTTCCGACCCAATTTCCCTTTGCGTCTGGCCAGTACATTTCCGACTTCATCGATCCAGACCGAATCGGCACCGGCTTCCTTTATCATCGCAGCATATTTTTTCGCCCGCTCGGTTTCTTTGAAAGGGGGAGACGGAATCTCGGTCAGCAGAATCAGGTCTTTCTTCGTCTGCGGTTCGAGTTCGGTAAAATACCGGAAGGCGGCCTGCACAGCCGGTCGTTTGGCCAGCGTGTTAATTTCGGTGGTGTAGCGCTGTTCAACCGGGACGACTTTTTTCGATTCGGGGTCATCGTCGTCTTCCTGCGCAAACAAACAGGGAATTAGTCCGCCCATCAGGAGCGTGATTAATAAGGTCACTCGGGAAATTGGCTGCATGCTACTGTAAATGAACTATTTATGCATTGTGGGCTATTGACCGCTTGTCCGACTCGTTGAGGAAGCTATTAACTGATTCGGCCCCTGCAAAGTCGACTATTTATAGAACATTGAATGGCTATAAATACCCGATCCCGCAGAGGCCGAATCGATGGAGCTACGTATTCATTGACTCAGCTATTCTTCTGCTACGTGATCGCTGCCCTGCGAACCACTGGAGCCGGTATTATAAAGCTGATTGAAAAGCAGTTTAAATGTTCCCTGCGCCTGCGCCCGGAAGGTAATCTCCGGACCGAACGCGTACAGCTTACCGGAACCCACTGGTGCCATGAAAGCCGCTACGCCATCCTGCAGATACGACTGGCCCCAGGCCCAGCCACTGCGCAACGGCTTGGCCGTGTCGAACCAGGCCAGCGGAACTACTGTGCCTTTGGCAATGGCTTCGGGAGCCAGTTTGAATACCGGGCTGGCATCGAAATACACGTCGGTTTGGTTGGCCATGCCCCAGGTGGCGTGTTGGGTAGAGTCCAGTGCTACCCGCAGTACGCTGCCGGGGATGTAGTATTTTTCTCCGGGCAGGGGCCGCTCCTGACCCGACGCCGTCATTTCGACCAGTGCGTTCTTGACGGGCAATCCCAGGTGGTACGCCAGGTTGGTGCTACTACCGATGGTCACCACATTACCGCCAGCTTCCAGGAAGGCTTTGATCTGAGGAATGGACTTGGTAGCGGTAATCTTACCCAGCCACGGACGGTATTCGGCTGGCGTGCTTTCTTCTTTCGGTTCACGTTCGAACGCACTGAAAATGTCGTTATCACCGCCCCGCATCGGTGGAATGGCTCGGGTCACGAAGACGATGACGTCAAATTTCTTGCGCAGATCCCCCGCGTCGATATCCTGCGGATAAATGACTTTCATCGGGAAATGGTACTGCTCCATCAGCCAGCGAATCCAGCCGGAAGGCATCGAACCGCCGTAGGTATCCCACAGCGCAATTCGCATGGGTGACACTTTGATCATCGATGTCGTCGGACGTTTGCTGACACCCATCACTTCCAGGTCGAGGGCTTTGGTCGACTTGTCGAGCAGGGTTTTGGCTTTGGCCGAAGCGGGTACGAAGAATGACCCTGCTTCAGCCGACGATTTGCTGCCAGCCCCGTTCGGCAGGCGATATACGTCGACACCCGACGCCAGCAAATCGTTGACGGCAATGAAGGAGTTGTTGGCTTTGGCGCTCAGCACATAACCCGCGCTCGGCGTACCGTTGATATGGCCTTCGGGCGACTGTAGTTCGCCGTACGGTAATTTCTTGAACGGACCATCGAAGCTGTCCAGAATCCGGTCGAATTTCACGCTCATCAGGTAAGCGGGTGTCCAGCCTGCGGCATCGTAAGGACGAACCGGCGGACCGCCCGGATACTGAAAATCGTTGGGGTGATCCTGCGGCTCGAACATGTCCAGCAGGTGCGGCCGGAAAGCCTGATCGGTTTTGACCACGTATGAACCTGCCGGGTATTTTTTGCCCGCCACGGTAAAGTCGCTCGTTGCCTGTTGAATCTGAATGCCGGTCCGGATCAGGGCATTGACAAACTTAACCGCCGTTGCAAAATCGGGTTGATTGGTCGGAATGATGAACCCACGAGGATCGCGCAGGGTCGGCGCCTTCATGATCGTGTCGTAATACTTAAGCGGCATGCCACCGCCCCGGGGCAGCAGTCCGTATTGGGCCAACGCTGCATTGGCGCTGCCCGACGTGGGTTTTTTCGGATCAGCCTGGTACGCCTGGGTGATAGCGTCGATCCGTTTGGGCGACAGGCCCCAGGTATCTTTGCTACCGCGCTCGATGGAGTTTTTGCCCATCCGGTAAATGTTGAACAGCAGTTCATCGCCGTAACGGGCTGCGTAATTAAGCACCGAATAATTCAGCGACAGCGAGTAATCGATGGACTGTTTGAAGTGCCATTTCTGGGGCGTAACCGGGAACGGCGTATTGCCATTCGGAATCAACCGTGACGGAACGAGCGGTACATCTTCGGGGGTTGGTCCGCCGATGATTTCGGTCAGCAACCCGATCATATTATGGAAGTGAGTCGTTGTGCGCAACCCACCGTTGTACCAGGTCGAGAAGACCGATCCGCCCAGCCGCGTGAAGCCCGGTTTGTTTTCCGAGTTCAGCCGGTTGATCATAGCGGCTCCTAGTGCATCGATGCCCGTGATCATCAGCGGATCGAAGACGTAGTTGAATGGATCACGGTAGGGGGGGCCTGCCAGTACCGATCCGGCCGGACCGCGCTGGTGGTGGTTGTACATGATCTGCGGAATCCACTCGACAAACAGTTGCCGACCGATATTCTGGGTTTCTTTCATGTTGAGCATGAAGAAATCCCGGTTGTTATCGTGACCGACATACTTCTGATACAGCCGGGGCAGGTTATCCAGCGAGCGTTTCTCGGGCTTGGCTTCGCGCATGTACCAGTTGCTGACAATTTCCTGACCGTCGGGGTTGGCGTGCGTCAGCAGGATAATGTCCTTATCCAGAATTCGCATGGTTTCGGGGTCTTTGCGGCTCACCAGTTCCCAGACGGTCTCGATCAGTTGCATGGTGCCGACCGTTTCGGTCGCGTGCAGACCACCGTCTATCCAGACCACCGCCTTGCCTTCGTTGGCCAGCGCGTGTGCCTGGTCGTCGGTCAAGTTTTCGGCGCGGGCCAGTTTTTGGGAAATCTCTTTATAGCGATCGAGCTTTTTGAGGTTCTCGGGCGACGACACGATGAGCATAAGCTGGTGGCGACCTTCTTCGGTCAGGCCGATATCGACCAGCTTGACCCGATCGGAGGCTGCGGCCAGCTTACGGAAATACGCTTCGGTCTGCGTATAGGTAGCCAACTGATAGTCATCGCCGATGTTGAAGCCGAAATGTTCTTTCGGCGAGGGAAGTGTTTGAGCGATTGCCGTGCTCAAACCAACCAGCAACAGGGCAACCAATGAGTAAGGAGAATAACGCATTGTTGAGGAAAATTGGTTGTTGGAAGTTGTTAGTAGAGGTTAACTGGAAACGGAGGTGTATTGACAAATAATGAACTATCGTCTGGTAAATACAAATCGACTATGAACTGAACAGAACTTATGGCAGAAGAATAAAATTAAATACAAGTATACTTTAAAATATTCTTTTGATAGAGCCGAAGACAAAAGATTGTAGTAGATAGTAGGTTTATTGACATATAATATTCTTTACTTTATATAAACGAGTGCGTATTATGGCTTCTTCTTTGGGAGGTATCCTTCCAATCGGCCGTTTAAAGGTTCTCTTGAGGAATAGGGTCGATATGCCCCCTGCGGGGCAACTATTTATAGAAGACTCAGCAGGGGGCATTGGCGCTATGGTTGACTTTTACTCAGTTTGTCTGTGTCAATAGCATGTCCAGCCGATGAATGGATTGCACCATCGAACGGACGGTATGATAATTAATTTTCCAGGAATGGCTCATGTGCGTCCAGATCGGAACGCCCTGTCGGGTCATCAGCGGCCACCATTCACCTACCGGATGATTGACCATTTTGTCCAGGACAAACCGGTGTACGTTGGCGTAAGCTTTCCAGTAAGTTTCATCACCAAATAACTGATACGCATCCAGCAGCCCGATCAGGGCTTCGGCCTGCTGCCAGAATTCCTTTTCCCGATCATATACCGCTCCGCTGTGTGATCCTTCCACAAAAACACCCCCGAATTCCCAGTCGATGCCGTTATCGACCGCATGGCTGAACGATTTCAGGAATTGATTCCGATAGGTGTCCGGCGGAATGCCGAGCACATCCAGCGCATGCAGCAGCAACCAGGCAAACTCGGCGTTGTGCCCGTAGCTGGTGTTGTCTTCAGCTTCGCGCTTGACGCCGTCTTCCGTAAAACGATCCCAGCCCCAAATCACCTCGAATTTGATCTGAGGAGCTACCCGCCAGTCGGCCCAGAACTGTGGAATGCCCGTTCCGTAGGTGGGATGCATGATTTTACCGACCAGCAGATCGATAATCTCCAGCAGTTTCCGACGATGAACGGGCTGATGTGTACATTCATATAAAGTTGTAAAAGCCTCCATCAGGTGCATGTGGGCATCCAGGGTTTTGCGATCGCCACCCGCCGGTCCGGGCCCTTTCAGCGTCCAGTCGCGATGAAACATTTCGAAATACCCACCGTAGCAGGTGTCTGATGCATACTTCTGGAGAAGATCGAACACTTTGCCGGCGTATTCGGCTCCGCGCGGGTCGCCCGTAGCCAGCGTGTATTCACTCAGGCAATAAATGGCAAAGCTCTGGCCGTACACGATTTTCTGGTCGTTCAGCAGTTCACCTTTTCGGTTGGTCATCCAGTAAAAACCACCGTAGGTTTCGTCCCACATTCGGGAAAGCAGGTAATCGACGCCGTGCCGAGCCAAATCGCCCAACTTACCGTCGCCGTAGCCCGCCCGGTGCGCCGACGCGTAGGTGTAGATGGAACGGGTCTGCGCAATGAGTGATTTCTCGTCTTCGCCCGAATCGTGGCCGTGCCGATCGAAGTGAGTGATAAAGCCCCCGTTTACGTAATCGGCGGTGCGCTCCGTCCAGAAAGGCAATAGTTCCTGGGTCAGATGGGTATGTAATTCCTGCCGGTGTTTCCGGAAAAGATCGTTCGTCATGCGAAATAGGTATGATGGAGCGTCATGATTTCGGGCAGGCTGGCCGTACCCGTCTGGGCAAGTTTCTGAACCGTGACCGCAGCCGCCAGATTAGCAATTTCCAGCCCGGCCAGCGCAGTGGCACCTGCGCCCCAGCAGGCCGCCCAGGTAGCCACGACCGTATCACCTGCGCCAACCGTGTCGAGTTCGCCCCGGAGCGGTAATCCGTCGACGGCCTGAATTTGGTGGTCATCTATATATAGGATGCCCGACTGACCCCGCGTAATCAGCAGAGGGCCATTGCTTTGCCGACGGAACGCGTTGCCGTGCTGAACACACCAGTCCAGGTCTGGATGAGCCGGGTGTTCGACGCTCAGAAAGTGGGCCAGTTCCGCCGTATTTACTTTAAGCATAGCCTTTCGTACGTGCCTGCCTACGTCGCGCATATCGGCAACCACGCACACATCCGGAAACTGCACCATCAGTTCATTGAGCATTGCGACCCGCTCTTCGGTGAGTAATGGGTTCGGAAACTGCTGGTTGATAATGAGCACGTCCAGTTCGCTGAGCGCCTGGGTCAGCCCAGACAGCAGGTTGGCAAACTGCTGATCGGACACGGCATTGGCGGTGCCAAAATCGATGCGGTTCATCTCCTGGCCGGTCCAGTTAGGCTTTGTGTATACGCAGGTATCCCAATCGGTTTTCAGCGTGAGCAGATGCTGGGTATTCACACCCAGACGGGTAAACTGATGGTTCATTTCCCGTCCGAACAAATCGTCGCCTACGCACCCGATCACCTGAACATGCGAAACGCCCAGCGCCACCAGATTCTGCACCACATTGCCGGCGGCTCCCAGCGAAGCCCTGGGTTGACTTCCCCAGAATACGTCCCGCCCCGTTTCCAGCGATCGTTCGCCGGTTTGGGTTTGCAGTGTGAAATAAAGATCGATGGCAAAGTCGCCGATAACTCCCACTCTCAGTTCAGAAAATCGTTGAAAAAGGGCGTTGATTTCGGGGGTGGTCATTGGGGCTGTAATCGATTTATTAGTAGGTTCAGCGCTGAAATAAGCGGGGGCACCGAACCAGCTCCGTCCGGGCTGGTTCATAAAGTCAACGCAGGGGTTTCGACTACTCAATCAAGCACATTACCGTTCGCCTAACCAATACCGTATCGTATGATTACACCCGATGCTCCCCAACCCGTACGCAACGGCGAAGAACTGGACCTGAGCCGCTTAAATGCGTATCTGCGCGAGCAGGCACCTGAGGTCGGCACGATCCGGGAGGTCCGGCAGTTTCCGGGCGGCTTTTCGAACCTGACGTACTGGCTGCAGACGGAGGATGGGGAGTTTGTGCTACGTCGTCCGCCGGTGGGCGCTGCCGTCAAAGGCGGGCACGACATGGGGCGGGAATTCAGAGTGTTAACCGTACTAAAGGATCAGTACGACAAGATTCCGGAGCCGGTTGTTTACTGCGCAACCACCGATATCTTAGGTGCTCCGTTTTATGTGATGAAGCGGTTGACGGGCGCGATCTTACGGGCACCTATGGCCTCCTCTCTGACGATATCGCCCACCCGAATGCGCCAGTTGTCCGAAGCGCTGGTCGATAATCTGGCCGTAATCCACAACCTGGATATTCAGAAGACCGGCTTAAGTCAGCTCGGAAAACCGGAAGGGTACGTGCAACGGCAGGTAGAAGGCTGGGTTAGCCGGTATCTGGCGGCCGAAACCGATTCAATACCAGCAATGAATTTTGTCGGTAACTGGCTACCGAAACACTATCCGATCGAGCAGCCGCCTGCGTTTCTGCACAATGATTATAAATACGACAATGTTTTATTCGCAACCGATCGACTTTCCGGCGAACTACTGCCGCAACTTACGGGTGTGCTCGACTGGGAGATGGCGACCATTGGCGATCCACTTATGGATTTGGGAGCGACGCTGGCTTACTGGTCAGAAGCGAACGATAATTTGGCCTATCGAAATTTTAACCTGACCTGGTTGCCGGGTAACCTGACCCGCCGGGAAGTCGTCGACCGGTATGCCGACCGAAGTGGCCGCGATCTGTCAGATATTTTATTTTATTACGTTTTTGGTCTCTACAAAAACGCGGTGATTGCCCAGCAGATTTATGCCCGCTGGAAGCAGGGCCACAGTCGGGATGCCCGTTTTGGCCACCTGTTGCCCCTGATCATCGAATTAGCAAACAAGGCGTCTGCGTCGATCCGTCAAGGTAGCCTTGACTAATAGTCGAATCCTTCCCGAAATAAGCTAGTCTTCGTAAACTGATTAAAAGATACTGCCGTTGGCTTAAGCTTTGCGGTGAGCGAATGGGCAGGCCCCTTCTTCCAATGTCCTGATATTTCCTATTCCTGTCGTTGCCGCAACATATGTGATATATTCCATGCGTTAGTGGATTTGCAAGTATATAAACTATCTTCTTTTGTTAATAAAATTATAGTAAAAGCTACGTTTAATAAATTTAGGACTGTTCATAAAAGCCAATCCATGCAATTAATCGTATACTTATCGGCGTTTTTGTCTTCAAAATGGTAAGATATGGTAAAGAAACTTAATTGATGAGGAGAATTAGTATCTAATTAACGGTAAACAAAGCTTCTTTTATTGAGTTAAGTTGGCATTTTAAGAAGTGCCAATTTATAAATAACAAAAGAGGTATATACAAATTACTATTTACTTTAACATAATCAACAATTAGTTCACTTTAAATCGGCGTCTTTTATGGAACGAATGTACCCCTCTTTTTCAGCACGGGCTCAGCTTAACTTACTCTCCTGGGGTATGTTTTGCGCGTTGTTGCTCGGCATTACCCAAGTGTTTGGTCAGGACAGCCAGTTAAGCTGTAACACGTTTACAGCTACCAACTGGGTATCACCTGCCTTTTCGCTCACGGCAACCGGATGGACTAACCCGGGTAATACCATCAACAGCACCACGTCTGATTATGCTAATACAAATAGTACTTCCGCCATCCTGCGGATTGGGGACCCGACAAACACGTATATCAATTCCGGGACTTCGGTAAGTGGTTACTATATCAATGTCCATGTTGGAAGGCCTGGCTTAACAGCAGGCGGCAATGTTACGGTAAGAACGTATTCAGGAACCACGCTGCAGGAAACATACACGACTAATGTCGATGGTGGGCTGGGCGATACGGAAGGCAACATAGGATTTTATACATCGAAGGCTTTCAATTCGTTACAAATTCAAAATGGCACCACAAACACTATACGTGTTTATTATGTGTCATTACAGAAGTTCTGTAAACCTACCCTTAACTGCAATACACTCACCTCTATAACCCGGCCTAACTTCGTGCCTGTGGTCAATGCTGACCACACGGGCGCTACCGGGGGAGTGTTTGTAACTACGGGGTTTTCAAATGACAATGTCGTTGATAACGACCCAACTTCTGTAGCGACGTTTACGCCAATTTTAACGCTGGCTGGTAGTGTCAGTTTAGCCGTAAAAGATCAAGTTAACGATTTCACTCCCCAGACGTTTGTAGGATTTGATATCTCCAACGCAACCCTGCTGGGGGTAAACATAGGGAGCAGCATCAGTTTTAAAACTTACCTGGACGGCCAGCCGGCTGAAACGATTTCTGGTACTTCCTTACTTGTATCCGCTCCTCTCGCTAGCAGTACGGGCCGGCAAACCGTGGGCTTTGTCGCTAATCAAGCCTTCGATGAGATTCAAATTATTTTTAGTCAGGGAGCCGGTGCCAGTATTGGTACGACAACAATATACAATGCCGTCATCAAGCGATTCTGCGAGAACCCGACGGCATTAGCCTGCAACACCTATACGCCACTGAACCAGGCAGTCGACCCGATTGCACTGGACGGAGCGAATACGGGTATTACCGGAACCTGCGTCGGCTGTAGTATCGTCGATGCCTCAAACGTCATCGATGGTAATGCCAGTACAGCCGCTACGATTGCTTCGCTGGCCAGCGTCAGTGCTGTGGCTTCGATTGCGGTTAAAAATCAGCTCCAGACTTATCCCTCTAACACGTACGTGGGCTTCGATGTGCAGACCAACACCTTAGTCGCTCTTGACCTGTTGGGTGGTATTTCTATCACTTTATATAGCAGCGGTAGTGCCGTGCAGACATTGACCGGCTCAAATTTATTGCTGGGCGTATCGGCGGTTACGGGCGGAACGAGCCGGCAACTGATTGGTGGAGTTTCTTCGGTGGCCTTCGACGAAGCGAAAATTTCGTTTACCAAAACCGGCGCTGATCTCGGAACAACCTCTGTATTCGGTATTTCGGTCAAGCGGTTCTGCGCAAACAACGCGGAGTTTGCCTGTAACACTTACACACCGCTTAATGAGAGCAGCTATCCGATTGCGATCAATCCGGCGAATACAGGCATCACCGGCACCTGCGTGGGCTGTAACGTGAACAATGCGCAGAATGTCATCGACGGTGACGCCAACACGGCGGCAACTATTGCTTCACTGGCTAGTGTGAGCGCTGTGGCCTCGATTTCGGTTAGGAACCAGCTACAGACCTACCCGGCCAATACCTTCGTAGGCTTCGATGTGCAGACCAATACCTTAGCGTCCGCCAATTTACTGGGTGCCATTACAATTACCTTATATAATAGTGGCACGGTAGTTCAGACCCTGACGGGCCCAAGTCTATTTCTGGGGGTATCGGCGGTTACGGGGGGAACAAGCCGGCAACTGATTGGTCTGGTATCCAGCGCTACCTTCAACGAAGCGAAAATTTCATTCACCAAAACCGGTGCCGATCTGGGAACAACCTCTGTGTATGGCATTTCGATCAAGCGGTTCTGCACAGGACCTGCCCTGGCCTGTAACACCCAGACGGTTCTAGACGAAGCGGTCTATCCAGTAGCCATTGATCCGGCCAATACGGGTATTACCGGAACCTGCGTTAACTGTAGCATCGCTAATGCATCGAACGTAATCGATTCGTTCACGGCAACGGCTGCAACCATCAATACCACCGGAGGAGTCAATTACACAGCGACCATCGGGGTTAAAAATCAATTAGAAACGTATCCGGTCAACACCTTTGCTGGTTTCGATGTAGAAACCACGACGTTACTATCGGCTGATTTATTCGGGAGTGTAACCATTACCCTGTATAACAATGGCTCAGCTGTACAATCGGCAACGGGTAGTAATCTAATCCTGGGTGCTTCTACCGATATATTAACCGGAACAGGGAATAGTCGGCAGGTTATCGGGATCGTGTCTACAGTTCCAGCCTTTAATGAAATTAAAATCAGTTTTTCGAAGTTCGGAACAATCGATTTAGGAACAACGTACGTATATAGTGCTGTCGTACAGAAAGCCTGCGCTACGCCAATCGTCTGTAATTCAACCTACTACCTGGCTAATCCGGCTTTCCCAACGGTGATTAACCCGGCCAGAACAGGGGTTACCGATGGAGTTTGTGTAGCCTGCGCCGTACAAAACCCTGGAAATGTGATCAGTCCGTCGACGACTGACTTCGCCAGAATCCAGAGTGCAGTAGGAGCTGCAGCTACAACGGGGCTTTCTGTATACGATCCGTTAGATACTTATCCGGCCGGATCGTACGCTGGTTTCGTGGTGAAAAAGAACAATTTTCCGATTTCTTTAAACCTACTAGCCAATGTTACAGTTACAACGTACAATGATGGCGTGTTGCAGGAAAGTAAATCTTCAACAAATTTACTTGACTTAACCGTTTTATTTAATATTTTTGGGCCTGGGAATAATACAATATACAATATTGGCTTTGCCACTACTAAACCATTTGACGAGGTGCGACTTTCATTAGGATCTATAGTTGGCGCTCTTGATACGTACGTAGATGTTTATTCTGCGTTCGTTGATACGCGTACAGCTTATGGATCTAACTTGCTTTGTTTTAGCACCAATCCCGACTTCGCGGTTACAAATAAGAATGTTTCAGTTTCGGGAAGTTTGAAAACTAACGATGTGGCAGGACCAGGCACCACGTACGGATCGCCGGTTTCAACGACCAGCCCAACTGGATCGACCCCTTCTTTGGTTATCAACGCAGATGGTACGTATACATTTACGAGTGCAACGCCGGGTGTTTATGTATATCAGGTAGCGGTTTGTCCGCCAAGCCAGACAACGGCCTGCCCGACCTCTACATTCACCATTACGGTTCTCGACCCAACCATTCTGACAAACCCTCCAGTTGCTAATCCGGATTTCGTTCGTATAGCGGGCTCATCTACTACGCCCACCAGTGCGACGGTAGCAATCACTGCAAATGACGGTCCTGGCAACACGGCTGGTTCATTGAATACGCCGACCATCGTGGGTACTCCAACCAGCGGTAGTGCAACGGCTACGATCGATCCGGCTACAGGTAACCTCATATACACGCCAGCCGTTGGCTTCTACGGATCAGATCTAATCACCTATCAGGTCTGTGAAACACCGGGCGGCCTGTGTGCAACGACTCAGGTTACAGTAACTGTAAGCGCACCCGGAAGTACAACGGTGAGTATCGTTGATGACTACGTCAGTACGGTTCAGAACTTACCGATCGAGAGCAACGTGCTTTCCAACGATCAGGGAACGGGTCTGACGGTTTCTAATCCAGGAACGGTTACGGTGCCTAACGTTGGAACCCTGGTACTTACCTCGACGGGTAGCTACACTTATACTCCCGCTACCGACGTAACCGGACCCGTAACCTTTACCTATACGGCCTGCGATAATAATTCGGTATGCGGTACGGCGACCTTACACTTACTTGTAGTACCGGCTTCTGATCTGACAGCAACAATCTACGCCCGGCCGACTACAGTCAACAGCACAACGACTATCAGTGTGGTTGTTGATGTGTTCGAACTGAACTCAGTAGATACGAAAGGGGCGATTGTTCTTAAAGTAAGCAAGGACCCCAAAGTAAGCCTGAATCTGCCGGCTGGAGCAACATCGATAGGTGGCAGACCCGTACAGAACAGCGCCTGGACCCTGAGCGGGCCATCGGGTGGGTATTACACTCTGACCACCAACCAGGTGATTACAGCCGGGAATGTACTTTCATTCGGGTTGCAGGGTACCATCACGCCGGGAGCTACGTCGGGTAACCTTACGCTAAGTACTGTAGTAGTGGCCTATAGTGGTGCAGAAGGGAATTTTGAGAATAATAATGATGCTGATAAGATAGATTACTTTCAACAATAAATAAATAATTAACCATCAATCAACCAAGTGAGCCCGGCTCATATCCGGCCGGGCTCACTTAAAACCTGAAAACTATGATTAAGATTAAATTTACTCTGCTTTGGGTGTTCACTTTGTTTATGGGGGTGAGTAGCTTCGCCCAGCGGGGGTCGGACCCAGCCGTCACCAGCCGGGATTTGCAACCTGCTCCCCTGCAAAACGTCGGCTCTCCTTTTTCGATGACCTTTACCATTGGCAATAACGGTGCCGTGCCTATCTCGGGTACCAGCGCGGCCAACCGCATGAACTTCGGTATCTGTTTGAGCAAGTGCGCCCTCAATGGTGATCCCAGTGTTGCGATTACCGGACCCCTGTTGGCCTACTTCGACATCAGTATCAACCCCGTTACGGGCTGTATCGATGGCGCTCAGAAGGCTAATCTGGCCATTCCGGCAACGACTGTGTTCGATATCTACCTCTCGGCGATAGTAACCGAAGCATCTTCGACCACCACGGTCAACAACATTGGAGCCTCGTGTAACATTGCCCCTAACCCGTCGGCTAACCCCCAGCCAACCGATAACGACTTTGCCTCGATCTACACGCATACGAACGTAACCGAACTGCCGGTCTCGCTGGTAAGCTTCACAGCGAAAGCGCAGGAGGATCAGACGGTTCTGCTGAACTGGAGCACCTCTTGGGAACGGGCCAACAAAGGCTACATCGTTGAGCGCAGCAAAGATCTTAAGAGCTTTGACCAAGTGGGTCAGGTGACAGACGTGGCCGGTACCAGCAATAGCATCAACGCATACCGGTTTATCGATAACGCGCCTTTACGGGGCCGGAGCTATTACCGCCTACGGCAGGTAGACCTGAACGGCACCAGCCAGACGTTCGAGGCTAAATCAGTCGAGATTAACGGTAAGTACGGCGTTTATCCGAATCCTGTAGTGAGCCAACAGTTTACGCTGGATCTAGATGAGCCTACTACGGCAGTATTACGGTTATATAATGCGAGTGGTAGTGAACTGAGTGTTAAACAGTCGGCTCTGGAAGAAACCAAAGCTCAGGTAAGCACATCTTCGAAACTATCCGCTGGAGTTTATGTCTTAACGGTCGAAGAACGGGGTAATGTACGGAAGCACCGTATTGTAGTACAATAACTTGTACCTACAGCCACAAGACACAAACTGATTAATAACCTAAAAAGAAATAAAGTAATGACTAAGATCGCATTGAATAATCAGCATAATTCTGGAAAGAAGGCTTACCAAAGCCCTAAGCTTAAAACGTTAGGGAGCGTTAAACAACTGACGTTGAAAATTGGCTCTGTCAGCGACGGCGTAGGTCTTCACGTAGCCTAAGCTTTCTCAATGGCTCTATACGTTAAGGTCATTGCCTTACTTACGTAAGTAAGGCAATGACCTTTTTATTTTCGTTCAGTTTCAACGAAATAGCCCGGTTCTCACCAGAGAACCGGGCTATTTCGTTGAAACTGAAACGTATCGATCAATGGTGCCCACCTGGCCCGTGGACGTGTCCGTGAGCTAGTTCGTCGGGGGTAGCATCGCGTACATCGACGACTTCTACATCAAAATGGAGGTTCTGATCGGCCAGTGGGTGGTTGGCATCGACAGTGGCGGTTTCCGGCCCTACCTTCGTAACCGTAATGACCTGACCATTATTTGCTTCGAATTGCATCCCGACTTCAACTTTCTGGCCGCCAAAAGCCTGTAGCGGTACTTCCTCTACCAGTTTTGGATCACGTTTGCCGTACCCTTTTTCAGGAGCGACATCCAGCTTAAGCTTATCCCCTTTAGAGCGACCTTCCAGGCCTTCTTCCATGCCTGGAATAAGGTTTTGAGCCCCATGCAAATAATAGAGTGGATCTCTCCCCTGGCTCGAATCCAGTATATTCCCCTGGCTGTCGCGGAGGGTGTAATGGATAGCGGCTACTTTGTGTTTTGCAATATTCATACGGAAAACGGTTTCATTTTTTAATCAAACTAGCAACTCGTTAAAGTGGCTTATATTTCGACATATTTTAACGGAAATGAGTTTCATTCGTGAGTAAATAGGTGCCAATGACATGTGTCTGACCTTTCAGGAATGCCCAGCAGGAATACTAATCGGGCACTGGGTGAAATCGCTATATTTGCTTCATGAATGAGCGATTCAAATATTGGCTCAAACGAATGGGCTGGCTGGGCTTCCTGTTCTTTCTGATCAAGGGGCTGCTGTGGCTATTGATTCCATACCTGATTGCCCGCGGATTCCTGTCGAAATAACGCGCCCGGTTGAGTTGTTCCTTCCCTGGCAACTCCCTGCGGTTTTCCTGCACCCTTCCCTGGCTGGCCGGGCCATAAATACTCAGCAGTATTGATTGCGATCCAGATCAATTCGATTATATTCAATGCTGTTTTAACTATGGATGGGTAAATCGATACGGGACGGATGCGGGTACTGATTAGTGGGGATGGCTGGCCGATGAAAACAGCCATAATGATACTGGCTCTATTGGCAGGAGTCAATTGCCAGGCTACGCACATTATTGGGGGCGACATGGCCATGCAGGCTGTAGGATCGACTCCTGGGCTGTTTCGTTTGCAGCTAAATCAGTACTGGGATGAAACCAAAACCAGCTCAGGAAACCGGGACGCATCGGTTACACTGCTGATTTATCGAAAGCAAAATCCGATTCTGGTCGATTCGCTCGTTATGGATCTCCAGGAAACGCTACCACTCACATTCGATAACGCGGCCTGTGCTAGCCTGCGTCAGCTAAGCTTCACTCAGGCCCGGTATTATACCACCCATCAGTTCAATCCAGGTAAGTATACCGATCCCGGAGGGTATTACATCGTGTGGGAACGTTGCTGTCGAAACGATGCGCTGACTAATATCATCACGACGACGACCGCGGGGGCTGCGATGACGTTTTATCTGGAGTTTCCACCAATGACCAAAAGTGGTGCTCAGTTCAAAAACTCATCTCCGGACTTTCGCTTACCAAACGGCAGCTACATATGTCTCAACAAGCCGTTTACCTTCAATGTCGATGCCACCGACGCCGATGGCGATCAGCTTAAGTACAGCCTGGTAACACCGCTCAACGGGTATACAACCCGCACGGCACCCAACAGTACGAGCAATGAGCCCCGCACCAGTTACCCGACGGTTATGTGGGCGTCAGGGTATAGCCTGAATAATATTATCCCTGGCAATCCACCCCTGTCGATCAACGAAACGACGGGGCAATTAAGCGTTCGTGCCTCTCAGGAAGGGCTATATCTGTTTACCGTGCAATGTGAAGAGTTCCGGAACGGGGTTCGTATCGGTGTTATCCGTCGCGATTTTCAACTACCCGTTGTCGACTGTTCGAAAAATACCCCTCCACCGGCCGTCGTATTGGCCAATGGCAAACCGGTGTCCGAACTTACCTGGTGCAGTACACAACCGCTGGCGCTGACTGTCGAAAAGAATCCTGTATGGGCCTATCAGTGGCAAAAGGATGGCACGAACCTGCGTGGCTCTACGGCCGATACGCTTTCGGTAAAAGCCTCGGGTACCTATACCGTCGTGAAAAGTCAGGCGAACGTGTGTGCGAACGATACCATTTCGCAGGCGGTCAAGGTTTCTTTCGTTGCCAGCTCGCCGGTTAGTTTGTCACTTGTTGGATCAAAACCGTACTGCACGGGTGATACGCTGACGATTCAGGCCGGCGGGACAGCCGACGCGCAATACCGCTGGAGCCGAAATGGGACGACACTAGCTGGCGAACAGCGCGCTACGCTACGAGTTTTTCAATCGGGTTTGTATACAGTGTTTACCCAGTCCGCTTCGGCCGTGTGCGATGGTAAAGATAGCCTGACCGTAACGATGAACGCGCGCCCAGTTGTCCAGCTAACGGCATCGTCGCTGGTCTTTTGCCCGGATGATTCCGTTCAGCTGAGGGCTATCAGCAATCAAAATGATTCCCGGTTTAGCTGGCAACTCGGGACAACCCGATTGACGAGTATCATGGATAACGCCGGGCAGATAGAGGCTCGTCAGGCCGGAACCTATCAGGTGACTATAACGGCTCCGTCGGGCTGTACGGCAGCTTCACCATCACTGACGCTCACCCAATATACCCGTCCAGCGGTGCAACTGGATTCTGTCGGGCCCGTCTGCGGTACGGGTAGTCCGGCCGTGCAACTTCGCGGGCAACCAGCCGGCGGCACCTTTACGGGAGATGGTATAACGGGCAGCCAGTTCGACCCGACGGCGGCCGGTATCGGGCAGCACAAGATAACCTACACCGTCGTGTCGGGCCAGGGCTGTCGTGTCGGACAAAGTCGTTGGGTAACCGTTGTCGACGGACCGAAAGTAACCGGCCAGACTCTATACAATGTTGGGAAAGGAGGCAGTGTTCAACTGATGACCGGAGCCGATGTGCCCATCAGCAGTTACCGTTGGGAGCCGCCCGCAACCTTGTCGCAGGCCAACGTTGCCAGCCCGTTGGCGACTCCACTTGAAACGACAACCTATCAGTTGACAGCGCTCAGTGGATTGGGATGCGCTACCACATTTTCTGTATTGGTGGAAGTCTTCGAACCTTTGTATATTCCGTCTGCTTTTTCGCCTAATGCCGACGGCATGAACGACTCGTGGGTAATTCCGAACATCAGTTCATTTCCAAACTGCGAGGTGTCGATTTTCAATCGGTGGGGCGAATTGATTTACTTTTCCAAAGGATATACCCAGCCCTGGAACGGCACTTACCAGGAAACGTCGGTAACATCGGGCATTTACACCTACCAGATCCGTACGGGCGATCCGTCGGTGCCTATTACCTACCGGGGGCAGTTGACGGTTATTCACTGACGCAGCCCTCACTGCGCTATGGCCAGAATCAGACTCTGCAAATCCTGATCGATCGACCGGACAGACGACTGAAGCTGGTTAAGCATATTGGCCCGATTGTGGAGGTCGTCGGCCTGGTAATTTCCGCCCTTACCAAAATAAACCTGTTGTTGGTCGTTGGAGGTATCATTCAGCACATACGCTTCCCAGCGCTGACGAATGTTGTGGCTGATGGAGTACCGCCCTTCATTGCTGAATAATTTTTCGTTGAGCACGTACCAAACGACAGGCGGGTAGACCGCAGAATGGTTGGGCCGATACCAGATGTCGGCGAGCAGATTCCGGGGGTGGTTAACGAACACGGTACGATTCGACGAAAAAGCGGCCAGGCCACCGAAACCGGCGCTAATAACCCCGCCCCCAATACCGACCGCTTTCGTTGCCTCGTCGGCCTGAATCAGGGTTGTGGCAACGGTAGTAGCCGCACCGATGACCACCGACAGAATCGTCAGTCGCCGGATACGCCGGGTATCGCGCTGGTCCAGATAGGTAGCAATCTGATCGGCGCGTTCCCCTTCGCAATCCAGTTCGGCGGCAAAGCCCGCAATCTGCGTGGAAGCCAGCAGGAGCCGATTCAGAATCTGCTGTCGTTTCTCCAGAATCGCCAGCCGGACTTCCTGGCCAGCAAGCTGCTCCAGGGCGGTCAATTCCCGTAGCAAGGGTAAAACTCCGGTTGCATTAGCCAGCAGCAGATCGTGTTGCGTATACCGTCGGGTTAAACTGCTATCTGTTCGTAATAGCGCCTGAACCGCCGGATTCGGCAGCAAATCAGGTTTGTAATTGTATTTAACTGACGGAATGCAGTAGGTATCGGCTAAGCGGGCTAAAGGCTTAGTAGCGCTGCAGGATACGAGCGCCATCAGAAGAACACTGCCTGCAAGGAAAGTCAAAATTGATTTCATTCCACGACGTATTGCGAATACCGGTGCGTAAAACTACCGGAAAGACCAGGAGCCGCCCAATTCCTGCTGAATTTTAATAAGCTTTCGATCGCTTCCGA
The DNA here is from genome assembly GCF_054777875.1 of Spirosoma koreense. Taxonomy (NCBI): domain Bacteria; kingdom Pseudomonadati; phylum Bacteroidota; class Cytophagia; order Cytophagales; family Cytophagaceae; genus Spirosoma; species Spirosoma koreense. The sequence goes on from NZ_BAAHAC010000005.1 coordinate 478,801, forward strand.
ACAATACCCTATATCAGCGGTTAGAGCTAATACAACAGCATTAGCCGTGGACCCTGCCACGGTTCATGGCCAATGCCTTGAAACGAATCTGAACGATAAACAGAAAAACGTTATGGAAGATCAGGATAAAGAAGACATCATTCGAGCTAAACAGGCCATTTCCCCGGCGGGCCTGGGCAACCGATCAGACAGCAACGAACCGGGTAGCGAGATCGATCCTGAAGAACTGGCTCCAGACGCCCTGGAAGACGAATACATGGACGGAGATGAGCCCGCGGCCAATGTGCGTATGACGCATCCTAACCGAAATCCGAACCCCAAACCGGATATCGATAAGCCTGCTTATAGTTAAGCTATCGCTTTAATCTACCAATCAGCTACTTAGCTGGTTGGTAGATTAAAGCGATAGCCAGCCCGATACTTTGATGGCGAAGGGGGTAACCGGAACGCCCGTCCGGCCGACATTATCCCGGTAGGTAAGCCGGTGAATGGCATCGACCCGGAGCACTCTGAAAATATTGTCGATACCGTAGCCAATCTCGATATACGGTATCTTATTCAGGGAACTAAACCCTTCAACGGCCTGACCGGCGGCATTCGTAGCCGGAATCATGGCCAGGTTGCTGGCCGTAACACTGCCCGTCAGTACTTTGGCTGTGATGAGTTCGCGCCACTTGAGCTGGCGAAGCAGCGGGACCCGGTTAAAGAACAGGCCACCGAAATTGTGTTCCCACTGCACCGAAGCCCAGCGGTCGCAGATGAACTCGAAATAATTCATCAGATTATAGGCATTTCCGACGTAAAACGACGACTCGTTGCCCAGGGGCGTGTACAGCAGCGGATAAGGAACCGTGGCCGGAATGATACCTGCATCGAATGAGTAGTACGAGCGTCCCAGAATGCCCATCCGGAAGGAGTGCTTCATGCCTACTGCAATTCGCTGGTAGGCAAAATCGCCACCCATCAGGTTCCGAAGGCCGAGGGTATAGCGCAGGGTGTAAATCGGTTTGCGAACGGCCCCTGCACTGACGCGCACATTGTCATTCTGAAGCATGACCTCGTCGGGCGCAAAGCGGGTTTCCGAAATCAGCTCCGTGGTTTGGTAGATGCTCCGTACGGTCTGATTGTCGTCTTTTGCCTGGGGCTGAAACGCAAACGGAAACAACGGTTCGAACCCCCGGCTCCGCAAAGCCAGTGTCTGGGTGAACCCCCGGCCCATTTCCCGGCGGATGTAAAACAGGTTTTCTTCCTGAAAATAAGGCCGACGAATGGTGCCGAAGCGGGAATAAGCCGCAAACAGCGAATTGTTGCCGATGTTATCCGCCGATACGCCAATACGTTCCAGGTCGTAGGTGTGCCGGTAGCCCATTACAGTCCAGGGTTTTCGGCTCAAAATATAGTCGACGCTAAGACTGTATTTGAACTGCTGATCCAGAGTGCCGTAGGCCAGGTAGCCGCTGAGCAACCATTTGCGGCTAAAACCCGTGTTGGTGCGCAAACCCAGCCGGAACCGGTTGCCCTCGATGTTATTATTAGCGTAGGAATACAGAATCGGCCCCAGATCGATATTGAGCTTACCCAACGGTTTATAGCCTAGTACGCCGATCTTGATTATTTCGCCCGCTACTTTCATAAACGGCACGTTCCGAACCGAATCGACGACCCGCATGGCCCGCCATTCGTTTGGTGAAAGGGAATCGGGTCGAACGCTTTGCCAGAAAGCCGCGTCGGCTTCGCGGTAGTTGTCCGACAATTCGATGGATGGGCTATAAAAACCAATGTCTTTCGGCTCGTTGCCGGTGATGTGGCTGGCTTTAGCAAAAAACCGAATGATCGCTCCCGGCGAACGGGGGAGGGGCTGGTCGGTGTCGATGGTTACCTGCGTCTGCGTCGGAAAGTGCAGGCCCGAAGGCAAAATTTCCCATTCCTGCTCCATGCGCAGCTCTTCGACAAAATTGATATTGGCGCGTTTATCGACCCGGGCATCTATTTTACTGAGCGCTTTCGCCAGCGTATCGATCCAGACCGTTCCGGTAAATGCCAGATCGGTAGCTCGTTTGGGCGTAAATTCAATTTCATAACAGACCGTTTCGCCCAGCGCCACGGTGTCCTTCATCCGGAACGTGTAAACCGTTTCCCACTGCTTACCAATCGGCGATGGAATATCTTTCTGAAAGACAAAAAGTGAGTTTCGGTAAAAATTATACTGCTGGAAAGATGCCCCGGTCAACTGCGAGATGAGTCCGCCATCGCTCACGCCTACGCCTGTTACCCGCGACTTTTGTACGAATTCCTTGATCTTATCGGGGTTACTGCGGGCGTAAAAATTCGAGAAGGTTTCCGACACAAACACTGGAATGGCGGGCTGGCCGTTCTCGTCGGTTATGGCCGGGAGTTTACCCAGTAAGCGGGCAATAGGACCTCCTTTTCGTTTGCTGGTGCGTTTCTGGGCGAAGTTATTGATATACCCTTCGATCTTGGTGTAGCTGTCGTACTGATACGCCTGAAGCTGGGCCGGGTTGAACTGATCCCGACGCCGTACCACTTCGCGGAGGACCCGATAAGCCGGATCCCCACCTTTAGCGTATACTTTCACTTCCTGCAGTTTGGTTGCTGCCGCCCGCAGCTGCGCATCGATAACCTGCGTAGCAAGCTCCAGGATCGGGTAGGAACGTGTGCCGTAGCCTAAGCTCAGAACCACCAGCGAGTCGGATAATTGCTTAATGCGCAAGGAATAACGCCCGTCTGCATCCGATGTCGTACCCGTCGGCTGACCTTTGACGGCGATGCTGGCAAACGGTATTCCTTCACCCGTTGCGGCATCGGTTACGCGTCCCGAAATGGTATAGTTGGTCTGACCCATTGCCGTCAGTAAACAGGCAATGAACAGCAAACAGGCCAGACTTATTTTTCGTAAAAAATGATTCATTTAGGCAGTGAAACGGGACTCACGAATGGCTAACTTATAAATAGTCAATAGAGTTTACTAGTTGAGCCAAAACCGAGAAAAATCTAACTGTTTAGTCGGTAAATGATAGATTCAGGAAAACGGCGCTAGTAGCCGGCTCAGGCCACTAAAGCCTGTATCGACCATACGCCTGACCGAGCTGTTTTGTGGCAAACTCCGAACGTTTCAGGAATAGAGTCTATGCCCCGAACCGTCACTTATGACCCGATAAATCACAGAGAGTAACAAGCCAGAATGATGAATAAAGACCCTAAAAAGTGCGGATTTATTGAACCGCCGGATACGCTTGCTGAGCGGCCACAATTTTCCATTTGCGCCCCTGTTCTTTCAGCACGTGCGTATAAACCGACGGGGTTTTGGTGAGCGAGCTTGTAGACGTACCCCGTACAATAATTAGTTGATCATCAATGGCTTCAGCCTTATCGACTTTGGCTGTAACGGTCTCGGCTGTTGTGCGTTTCAGCAGATTCTGCTGAATATCCGATCCGTGCAGAACCGTTCCGGCTTCGGTCGTCAGGGAGGTCTTGGGCGGCATTAGGGTGGCCAGAGCAGCCGTATCGCCCTTGCTGTATGCAGTGGCGTAGGCCAGTTCGACAGACCGGGCAATCGAATCGACTTTAGCCTGTGGCATCGGTTCGTCTTTAGGGGCATCCTTCCTAAACAGGTTTTTTCCGGCATTGGCCAGTTTGTCGAAAATGGGGACATCGAAGCCAATGCCAGCGGCAAATAGCAGCACCACGATGACGGGAAGAATGAGTTCTTTCTGAAGACCACCCGTCCGGCGATTTTTTGAATAACCAACCAGCGACGGCCAGTTGTTGACGATATGAAAGACGGCCGCCATAAAAAACAGGATACCGAACCAGGCGTGGGTATGTTCGACGATATGAGAACCCTGCCCAAAATAAATTAAAAGGCCAGTAGTAGCGAGCACTACAAATACGGCTGCAACGGATAAACTAACCAGGTTTTTAGGTTTCATAGACAGATGGGTTGTAAATGTGTTTGAATGGATTAAATAAAGGACAATTATAAGGAGTACATTGTTCAGTCTCAGCCTTTTGGCGATAAGTTGTGCTACGGTTGCTATTCGTATCATCGAAACCGTAGCACGACTCATAACGAAAGCTCTGAAACTTCTGACTGCCAAAAAAATCCCTCCGGCAATGCCGGAGGGATTTCCCACCTAATCTTAAAAATCCGATTTTAAATTCTTTTTACTGACGTCCACCACCTGAGCGACCACCGCCACCTGAGCGTCCACCACGTCCGCCCGACGGCGACGACTGCTGTTGCTGCTGGCCGCCGTTGTCGTTGCCGCCGTTGTCATCACTTTTTAGATCATCGTCAACCGAGCGCCGACGCTTCTGCGGCTGATCGAAACTCATCTTGCCCAGTTTGTAGCTGAACGTGAGCCGTACCCCGGCGTTGTAGAAGCTAGTCTGACTGTTCTGCGTCAGGATGGGCGAAGACAGCTCGCCTTTCTGCGTGAACGGATGGTTGAGGAAGTTTTCGCCGGCAAGCCCCAGGCTCGCTTTCTTGTTATTGAACTCTTTCCGAACCCCGAGGCTGTAGAAATACATGCTGCTCTGATAGCCCTGCAATTGCACCTGGTTACCACGCCCACCGCCGAAGAGCTGGAAGCCCCAGCCATTGCTGAGCGACAGACTGCTCTGAATCCGGCCACCGATTACCCAGCCCGAATTGGAAGCCGAATAAACCGGGTTGGCGTTGTTGTTGTTCAGCGTGACGTGATAAACGTCGATTCCACCACCCAGTTGCAGTTTGGAGAACAGCGTGCCGTTTCCGAAGAGGTTAAGCCCAACGGCGTCTTCATGACCTACGTTCTGGTAAGTCGTACGAATTACCTGCTGCAGCACCGGGTTGGTTACATCGCCGAAGCTTTGCTGCGACACATCACGAACTCCCGTGATTTCATTGTTTGTCCGGCGGGCAAACAAGGATGCGTTCAGGTAAACCCCTTTGATGTTGCCGCTGGTGCTGAACTCCACGTTATCGGTCAGTTCAGGCGACAGATACGGGTTACCGATGGTGATGTTGGTCGGGTTCGAAGAGTTGATGTTCGGGTTCAGAAACTGAATACCCGGCCGTTGAATCCGGCGGTTGTAAGCCAGTTTGATAATCCGGCCACCTTTCAGGCTTTTCGAGATGTTAACACTCGGTACCAGATTACCATAGTCCGGAATGTTCGTCAGCTGCCCCGCCGATTCGTTGCTGAACTTCGCATCGATGAACGTGTACTCATAACGCGCCCCGGCTTTGATCGTGTATTTACTTTTCGTCGTCAGGGTGTACGATAAATAAGTAGCGGCAATGTTCTGGTCATAGAACAGGGTATTTCCCAGGCGAGTCGGATCGACCACAAAATCGCCTTCTCCGCTCGACACGTAGTACTGATATTCGCTGTTTACCTGACGGAACGTGCCTTTTGCCCCGAACTCGATGAGCTGGTTGTTCTTGATCGGCGTCTGGTAATCGAGTTGCAGGGTCGACTGCTGGTTGTAACTGTAGTTGTCGTTTTTCTGCCGCGACGCAATCGTCTGGAAATCAGCATTGCTCAGAATGTCCGCGATGAAATTATTCGTCCGGTTGTTCCGGCTGTAGAGCGCCATAATGCTCAGCTCACGCTGGGGCTTGTACGTCCGGGTGTAGGTCACGTTGGCGTCGATCGTTCCTGATAAGTCCTTCGTATCGACGTTCCGGTTGTTGATGATCGGGAAGTAACCGGTCGGGGTCGTCGTCTGGGTCAGCAGGTTATTCTGTTGCTGAAGACCATTGCGGGCGCCATAGCGGATGCTGGCCGTCAGCGACGTGTTCTTGTCAATGTCATAATCCCAGCCTAGTTGGTAGTTACCGAACAGACGTTGGCTCAGAGTATTGGCCGTCTGGACCGTTCGGGTAAAGGGAGAGAATGTGTTGGTCGCCTGATCATACGTCCGGGTGCTCTGGTCGTTCATGAACGAGCCTTTTACATTGTATTCGGCCCGGCCAAACCCACCGAGCGAAAAGCCCATTTTGCCAACCCGGTAGTTGCCGTTTACGCCCAGGTTGCTCCCCCGGTTACCGACACCGCCGTTTAGGTCGAGGGTAGCGCCCTGCAGGGTGTTTTTCTTGGTTACGATGTTGATGATCCCGGCTGATCCTTCTGCATCGTACTTAGCGGATGGACTGGTGATCACTTCCACAGTTTTGATCATATCGGCCGGAATCTGCTTCAGCGCGTCGGCTACGCTGCTAGCGACAATCGTACTGGGTTTGTTGTTGATCAGTACCGTGACGTTGCTGCTACCGCGCAGGCTGACGTTCCCGTCCAGATCGACCGAGAGCATCGGCACTTTCCGCATGATATCGGTGGCATCGCCCCCTTTGGCCGTAATGTCTTTATCGGCGTTGTACACCAGCCGGTCCACTTTCTCTTCGATCATAGCTGCCTGACCTACGACGTTTACCTCTCTCAGCGTCCGAATGTCGGCCGTCAGTTTGATCGTGCCCAGGTTGATGTCACTGCCTTTATCGACGGTGATGATGCTACTGCGCTTGTCTTTATAACCGATGAAGGTGTACAGAACCCGGTATTTGCCCGGCGCCAGCCTGGGCATCGTAAACTTCCCGTTGGCGTCGGCCGTCGTTCCGTTGATGGGTTTGTTGGTTGCCGTACTGATCAACGCAATGGTTGCAAACTCGACGGGCTTGCTGGTAGTCGAATCGATGAGTATACCGCTGATTTTGGCGTTTCCGCGGGCGAGCGGTTCCGACTCAGAAGGCGTGGGAGCCGATTGCGGCTGCACACTGGGTGCTGATGGATCCGGGATGACACTTTGCCCACCGGGTGCCGTAAAAGTGGTTGGGCTCGTTGCAGCGGGCGTCGTACCGAACGGGTCGGGTACGGCCGCAGGTGGAGGAGCCACTGGTGTCGGGGCTGTCGTGTTGCCCGGCGCGGGAGTCGTAGTAGGGGCCGACACCTGAGCCAACGATACAGTAGAGCTAACGATGAGTAAAGATAAGATAAACGCTTTCATGGGAATTTTAAAATTAGTGATTCAAAGGTGCGATAGCGGGTCCGGAGTGGAAAAACTATCTGGCCGAATGCCGATTTTTGGTTGCCGAATACAGAAAATACGGTCGGGAAGAAAAAGGGATAATTCGTTTACTGCGAGTAGCTACAACTTTCTCAGGCCGGTCCGTTACTCCGTTTGCGGTGGATAAAAAGCCGCTGGTTCGGATAGGTGCCTTGTTGGTAAACCAGTACCTTTGCCCGGTAATACGCACCATTCGATGCACTGTTTCGGGTTTATATGACGCGGTTGTTTTTGTTTTTAGCTTGTTTCTGTCCTGTTTTCTTTCTGTTTGCCTATAATTCCGGGTACGGCTACGACGCCTATGAATACCTGATCATCGCCCGGTCGCTCGACCGGGGGCATGCGCTCTACGATTTCATTCCGACAAAATCGTATCTGCTGTATTCGTCAACGAATGTCTTGCTGAAGCTGTTGGGTGGGTACAATCACGTGAGCATTTCGGCGTTGATTACGCTGCTGGCTGCGGGTGTACTGGTTTCAACCTGGTGTGCCGCCCGATTGTTTAGCGAGCGGGCAGCTCTGGTGGCGGTAGGGCTGACGGCCGCCTGCTGCTGTTTCATGGAAATGAATTTTCTGGAGCCTGAAAGCTGGATTGCCCTCTTTGGACTGAATGCTTTTACGCTGGTAATCAGCCGCAATGGATACCCCTGGTGGCGGTGGCTCGGAGCCGGATTGTTGCTGGGCCTGGCCATGTGTTTCAAGAGCGTAGCCGCCTTCTATGTAGCGGGTTTCGGGGCCTTTATTGGCCTGCTCTGGCTAACGGGCCGGCTGACGTTCTGGCCCATGGTCGGCCGGGGAATGCTGGTACTACTGGGCTTTTTCGTTCCACTGGGGCTGTCGGCTTTGTATTTCTATGCTACGGGGCGCCTGGAGGAACACCTCGAATGGACGTATATTTATCCGTTTGGCGGGTACCCCTCGCACACTCTGTTCCTGACCAAATTTCTGATCAAGCTGAGCTGGCTGCTCCTATTGCTGCTGATCTCGGCGGTGCTGGTCTGGCAGCGCCCTTACCGAACGCTGTATCAGAAAACACCCGCGCTCTGGCTGGTGCTCATCCTGGCCGCTTTCGCAAGCATCGCCATGCTGAAAACCCAGGCCAGCCATTATTTCTTTCCGGCAGCGGTTTTTCTATCGCTCCACCTGGGCTTCCTGGCCGATCAATGGCTCTCTCACCAGTTTTCACAACGGCAGGGAACTTCCCGCGGATTGATAATCGGGGGTGTAGTGGCACTTTTGCTGGTCATTACCAGTTTGCTATTATATCGTCCTGCAGCGGCCCGACGCCTGATCAGCCTGACCGACTACGGATGGGAAAAAGAAACCGGCGAATTCATTCGTCAGTTGACCGGACCGACCGGAAAAGCGCTCATTATTGACAATGCCATGAACCTATATTTTGTGTCGGATCGGGAGCCCAACGTTCCGTTCATCCACACCGAAATGCAGACCACCCATTACATTAAATCTCATCCGGATACCTACGGCCGGGCGCTGGCCGATACGAATCTGAAACTGGTCATTTTTGGCAATCGGTCGAGCATTATCGACGATAGTACTACGGTAAATCAACCTGCCAACGCGTATGCCCTTCGGCAGTTGCGGGCAGGTCTGAACGCTCATTTTGTGCCTGTAGATAATCCGGACTTTGGCATGCGGTACTGGCTGCGGAAGTAAACACGCCAGGGTTGGGTTGTTTTTCGCTTATCTTTGTTTTTATGTTACTATCTGTTTTGATTCCCGCTTACAACGAGATTAAGTCCATTGATACGTTACTCGAAAAAGTCCAGGCTGTACCGGTAAACAAAGAAATTATCATCGTCGATGACGGCTCAACCGATGGCACCCGCGACCGACTGGCCACGTACCAATCCGTTCCTAACGTGAAGGTGATTTATCACGAACATAACCAGGGGAAAGGGGCGGCTATTCGTACGGCTATTCAGCACATGACCGGTGACATTGCCATTGTGCAGGATGCCGACCTGGAGTATGAACCACAGGACTACCGGGCGCTTATTCAGCCGATTATTGATGGAAAAGAAAAAGTAGTTTATGGCTCGCGGTTTCTCAATCGGGAAAACCGCCATTCGTACATGAGCTTTTACATTGGTGGACAGGTCGTTACATTCCTGGCCAATATCCTTTACAATCAGCGGCTTACCGACGAGCCTACCTGCTATAAAGTGTTCGAAACCAACTTTCTGCGCTCCATTCCGCTCGAATGCACGCGGTTCGAGTTTTGCCCGGAGGTAACAGCCAAGGTAGCCAAACGGGGTATCCGCATCAAAGAGCTGCCCATCAGTTACTACCCACGTTCGATTGCCGAAGGAAAGAAAATTTCCTGGTTCGATGGCCTCGAAGCCATCTGGGTGCTGCTCCGATACCGGGTTTTCAAATAACGTTAATCTGGGTATTTTTTAGATAACTAATTTATTAGCAGCTGTTTAGCAGGTTTTTTTTATCATCCCGGCAAAGGAGGGATCTTAATTTTCCCCAATTCTCTAGTAAGGATATCTCAAGATCCCTCCTTTGTCGGGATGACAGAAAGTAAACAGCCACTTTTCAAACCGGCTCAGTCGCGCTCTTTTACCTGACTCAGGAAACTCTTCGGAACCGGTGTGTCGAACCGCATCGGATCGCCCGTAATGGGATGCTCGAAAGCGAGTACTTGGGCGTGAAGGCCAAGCCGGCCGATAGGATTATGCGTGGCCCCATATTTGGCATCTCCCACAATCGGGTGGCCGATATCCTGCATGTGTACCCGAATCTGGTTCTTACGCCCGGTTTCCAGCTCCAGTTCCAGTAGGGCGTAATCGGCGCTGGCTTTCAGTATGTTATAGTTCGTGATGGACAACTGACCGTGCTCCGGATTCTGGCTGGAGTACACAATCAGCGCCTTGCTTTCACGCAGGTACGACGTAATCGTTCCGCGCGACGGTTCGGGTACGCCTTCCACGAGGGCTACGTATGTCCGTTGTTTGGTCGTGGCGTTCCAGGACTCCTGCATCAGCCGCTGCACCTTTTCGCTCTTGGCGAACATCATTACCCCCGAGGTTTCCCGGTCGAGCCGGTGAATGATGAATATCTTGTTTTTAGGATCTTTTTTCTTTGTATAATCGCTCAGAATGCTGTAGGCTGTGCGGTCACGTTCTTTATCCGTACCCATCGACAGCAGCCCCGCCTGTTTGTTGATCACGATCAGATACAGGTCTTCGTACAAAATCGTCAGCCCGCGGTACTGGGTCGTTTCAGGAGCGCGATTGGCCGCTACCGTCACAATCTGGCCCGGCTGCAAGGGGTGGTTAAACTGCGTATAAACCTTTCCGTCGATTAGAATCTGTTTGTTGCGCAACAGCGATTTGATGTTGTTTCGATTTTTGTGCGGCAATTGCGCCACTAAAAACGACATAAGCTGAGCAGGCTCCGAAACGGTAAGTTGGGTGTCGGAGCGGTGTCCACGGTGTCGGTAGGGTTTCTCGGGGGTATCCATAGCGCAAAGATACGGTTTTGCTAACTACACCTAAGCCATTAGGTTTCGGTTGCGAAGAGCTTCTGGCTTAAAAGATCTTATTTCGGGCTGTCCACTTATAAATGCCCGTCTTTATATTCTCCATATTTCATTTTTGGTGTATACCAAGGATTTGTATATTAGCAGATAGCATACTTATTTTTTATTCGGTAATTTGGTTTATATCGTTCATATCTATTTTTACGGATACATTTTACCTCATCATGAAAATAGGGCAGGCCAGATTTGCGAACGGCAGCTGGGAAACGATTTCAGAAACGCCTGGTTTCTCAGCCGGAGCGGTGCAACTGGTATTAGCCTTTGGCGGACGAAAAATACTGGAGACAACTCGTCCCTACGAACACCTGCGCCAGCTTTACCCAACGGCGCACATTATCATCAATTCGACATCGGGAGAAATTATTTCCGACAAAGTGTACGACGAAACTCTGGCCGTTACAGCTATAGAACTCGAAAGAACTACCGTTCGGACCGTTCAGATCGATATTTCGGAGCACAAAGAAAGTTACCGGGCGGGCGAGCAGATTGCCCGTACGCTGGACGATGAAAACCTGGCCGCTATCCTGCTGATATCCGATGGGGGCCTGGTCAACGGTAGCGATTTAACGGAAGGTTGTAATCAGTTTCTGAACCGACTGGTGCCCGTAATCGGCGGGCTGGCAGGCGATGCCGACCGGTTCGAGCGAACGCTGGTGGGTGTCAATCAGAACCCTGAATCGGGTAAAGTAGTCGGGGTTGGGTTGTATGGATCGGAACTCCGGATCGGGCATGGTTCGATGGGTGGCTGGGACGTGTTCGGACCGGAGCGCGAAGTGACCCGATCGGCCTACAACAAGCTGTATCAGATTGAAGATCGGGGAGCGCTGGATCTCTACAAAGATTATCTCGGAAAATATGCGGATGGGTTGCCGGGTACGGCCCTGCTGTTTCCCTTATCGATTCGGGTAACGCCCGATTCGCAGCCGCTGGTGCGAACGATTCTGTCGATCGACGAGAGTTCGAACAGCATGACGTTTGCGGGCGATATTCCGCAGGGGGCGCGGGTACGGTTTATGCGGGCCAATCTGGATCGGTTGGTGGAAGCTTCGGCTACGGCCGCTCAGCGGTCGCTTCAGCAGCTTGGCAGAACGCCCGAACTGGCGCTGCTGATCAGTTGTGTCGGTCGAAAACTGGTGCTGGGCCAGCGAACCGAAGAAGAGATTGAAGTGGCCCGGGACATTTTCGGTAGTCAGCCCGTGATGACCGGGTTTTATTCGTACGGCGAGATTGCGCCGGCCGGGCCTGCTTCGCCGGGTGAGCTGCATAATCAAACCATGACCATCACGATCCTATCCGAACAATGATATGGAGATAAACTCTCTACATAAAATTTTAAAGCGTCAGATCAACCGACATTTATCCCCCGATCAGTTACAGGACGAGCACATTCAGGCCTTTATCCAGGCCGTCAACGAATCGTATCTGAACTCGGATCGGGATAAAGAGTTGCTCGAACATTCGGCTCTGCTGAATGAGCGGGAATATTCCGACATCAACCAAAAATTAAAGGAAGAAGTCAGTCAGCGTCGTCAGTCGGTCGAAAAGCTGATGGAAGCCATTCATCTGATCGAGGTGCCCGAAGGTGAGTCCATTACCGACTTCGACCCGGGTAACCTGGTTGGGCTGGTGGGCTTTTTGCAGCGTCAGATCGAATATCGGAAAAGCATCGAGGACGAACTGCGTCACGCCAAAGAACTAGCCGAAGAGGCTACGCAGGCCAAATCGGAGTTTCTGTCGATGATGAGCCACGAAATTCGGACACCCCTGAACGGTATCGTCGGGATGACCTATCTGATGCTTCAGGAAGAAGTACCCCCGGCGCTGACCGAAAACCTGAAAACCCTTCAGTTCTCGATCGAACACCTGCAGGCGCTGATCAACGACATCCTGGATTTCAGTAAGATCGAAGCCGGAAAAGTTGAACTGGAAGCGGTCAATTTCGACCTGAAACACCTCGTTTCGAATATCAAGCGTGCACAGCAGGCTAAAGCACAGGAAAATGGCAACCGGATTCGGCTCATGGTCGACGACGACATACCAGATTCGCTCGTCGGCGATTCGCTGCGCATCGGCCAGGTGCTGACCAATCTGGTTTCCAACGCCATCAAATTTACGCATCAGGGAACCATAACCATCGAACTCGCGCTCGAAAACCGGACCGAAGACCGGGCCATTATCTACGTGTCGGTGCAGGACACCGGAATCGGGATTGCGCCGGAAAAACAGCAGGCCATCTTCACCATGTTTACCCAGGCGAATTCGGCCACTACTCGCAAGTTCGGCGGGACGGGGCTGGGACTGGTGATCACGAAGCGACTGCTCGAATTACACGGCAGCTCCATCAGCGTGACGAGCGAAGAAGGCAAAGGAGCCACGTTTTCGTTCACGCTCGATCTGGCCATCAGCCATGCTACCGCCCCCGTGGCCTCTGTTGTCGATGCAGTAGATAACAAAACCCTGAAAGGGCTAAAGATTTTGCTGGTAGAAGATTACCCCGTGAACGTTAAGGTAGCCCTAAAATTCCTGACGATGTGGGGCATCGAGGTCGATACCGCCGAGAATGGTCTGGTCGCAGTGGATAAATGCCGTGCGGGGCAGTTCGATCTGGTGCTGATGGATTTACAGATGCCTATTATGGATGGGTACACGGCCGCACAGGAGATCCGGCATTTTAACTTCGATGTGCCCATCATTGCCTTGACAGCTTCGGCCACGTTCAGCAACCGGGACCGGGCCGAACTGGTCGGTATGAACGATTACGTGACCAAGCCGTTCAACCCGAAGGAACTGTTCTACAAAATTGCCAAGTACAGCCAGCGGCAGATCAACGTGTAAAGTAGTTTGTAGTACCGCTTGTCCCGGTCGGGTATATGCGGCTACCTAACCCGACCGGGACAAGCGGTGCTACATAACATATGGGATGGGTTATTTCCCCAGCCATTCCTTAAACTCGGTCATTCGGTCGCCACTGACGAACACTTCCTGGCGGGATTTAGGTACCAGGTCCAGCTTGAGTTTGCCCGCCGAAAAGGCATGAATGGTCTGAATAGCCGCCAGCGAAACCAGAAACTGGCGACTGATGCGGAAAAACTGGCGTGGATTGAGCAGTTGAGTGAGTTTATCCAGGCTGTAGTCGACGGGCAGCGACAGACCATCTTTGGTAACCAGAAAAACGACCTTTTCTTCCAGGTAGAAATAAGCGATTTCGGCGGTTTCGATGCTACGGATTTTCGTGCCGACCGTGATCATGAACCGCTCTTTATAATCGGTCTGCTTCGATTTGCCGATCAGGTTGATCAGCATTTCCAGGTCCGGCGCGGCCGGTGTTGCATGCCCGAACTGCTTTTTCAGGGCTTTGAATTTTTCGATGGCTGCTACCAGCTCGTTGTAGTTGATGGGCTTGAGCAAATAATCGATGCTGTTCACTTTAAAGGCCTGGATCATGTATTCGTCGTAGGCCGTTGTAAAAATAACGGGCGTCATCAGCTCGGTTTGCTCGAAGATGCGAAAGCCCAGATCATCTTCCAGGTGAATATCCATAAACACCAGATCGATTGGTGCCGACGTTCCCTGAGCCCTGTGCTCGTCGAACCAGCTAACGGCTTCGGCGACCGACGGAATTCGGGCTAATACGCTAATGTCCGGATCGTATTTGTGAAGCAGACTTTCGAGTCGTTTACCGGTCAGGTTTTCGTCTTCAATAATAACTACATTCATAAGATAGGATGGGATTACTGCACGACAAAGCGGCTGTACAGAACCGCTTCAGAACTTCATCCGATTTCTGTGTCAGGGCAAAAGCGCCGTAGTAGCCATGGTGGCTGAGACTGATAACCTGGCTGGACGAATTGCCCGACGGATCGCGGACAATGAGCGACGGAATACCCAGTTCATCGCTGTGAATATCGATTCTGTCCTCGGAAATAGAAAAGCGGGTTGCGTAAAATTGTTTGATTCTTTTTCGGATAGTGGTGCGATGGTGTTGATAATCAGCTTGTTCGAATGGTATGACGACCTGGTTAAATAGCAGGTGAGAAACTACGGGGAATGCTACGCTGGCAACATACCGATCTGTAAGAGTGGAGAGGGTCGAATACGTTTTCTGGTACGAAACATAACCTGCTATCGAGGTCGCATCGGTTCTGACGATGCGGCAGATTAGCTTATGGGGCGCAAAAAAACGCTGGCCGGTTTCCTGAACCACCAGCTTATAAGCGCTTTCTTTCATGCTCCAGAGCGTCCAAACCAGCGCGTCAGGATCGTCGGCGTTTCTTATAAGCCGTTGCTCAGCAAGGGTGAAAAGCTTGTCCAGAAATCCTTTCCGTCGCCAGTTGCTTTCCCGACGGGCCTGCGCCAGATCGACAATGTCGTTTCCGATCATTTTTCGGCCAGCTTCTGCGATATTATATCGACGGCTGCGCCCACGGTCAGCATGCGTTCCATAGAAGCATTGTCGATTTCGATGTCGTACGCTTCTTCCACGTCCAGCGCAATGTCGACCAGGTTCGCTGAATTGATTTTCAGGTCTTTAATAAAATCCGTTGTTTCATTGACGTTTTCGAACGCCTGCTCATCCTGAACGTACGGTTTGACAATCTGTTTTAAGGTCGTGATCAATTCCTCTTTTGTTTGCATGAGTTGTTCAGGGGTTGAATTTTTTCAGGATGACGCACGCATTGACGTCACCAAAACCAAAATTAGCTTTGGCAATCAGGTTGATATCGCTTCGGGTAAACTGCCGGGGTATCCGCCCGGAAGAAATCTGGGCCGCAACAGCCGGATGTAAATCGTCGCAGTTGATGGAAGGATAAAGAAAGCCTTCGGCCAACTCCAGCACAGCCGCTACGCACTCGATACTACCGGCTGCACTCAGGCAATGGCCAACCATCGATTTCAACGAATTGATATACGGAAAATCCAGTCCGGAACGCCCCAGCGCATCGACCCATCCTCTGACTTCGTCGGGGTCTTTGGTGGTTGCCGTCAGATGCCCATCGATCAGGTCGATCTCACTGGCCAGAACCCTGGCCTGCTGTAGTGCCTGTCGAATACACCGTTTTACGGCCTCGGCGTTGGGGGCTGTCATTGAACCGCTACCCCGCTGTCCACCCGAATTTACATGTCCACCCAGCACTTCGGCATAAATGACGGCCCCGCGTTCCAGCGCGCTTTCCAGCGATTCGAGTACCAGGGCGCCAGCCCCACTTCCGGGTACAAAGCCGCTGGCCGTGGCGCTAAGGGGCCGGGAAGCGCGCTCCGGGTCCTGATTATATTGGTAAGGCAGCACCCGCATGGCATCGAAGCCTCCCCAGATGTAGGGGCCGTGATCGCTGCAGCTGCCAGCCAGCATTCGCCTGGCCGAGCCCGAAACGATGCGGTCGTAGGCGATCAGGAGCGCTTCTGTGCCCGTAGCGCAGGCCGATGAGTTGGCCGTCAGTTGATTTCCGCACCCTAGCATGCCCCCCAGATAGGCACTGACGCCACTCGTCATGGTCTGGATAACCACCGTACTGCCCAGCCGTCTGACCTGGCCCTGATCGACTTTGTAAATGGCTTCCCGGAATTTATCGACGCCCAGCATGCCGGTTCCAAACACAATCCCGCTGTCCCAGTCGGGCTCCTCAGCTGCCACGGGCAGACCGGCGTGCTGCCAGGCTTCTTTACCTGCAATGACACCATAGATAACTCCGCTGCTCGTGAGCTGATGCAACTGTAGGTCCGTAAAGTACTGGTGTTTAATGGCGTCGGTAAGGGGCGGAACCCCACCAACCTGGCAGGAAAATTTCAGTTCGGCCAAATCAGGCTGAAACCTAATTCCGCTGCGTCCTTCCTGGATGGCCGATCGAAACGCAGGAACGCCCACGGCATTGGGAGCCACTACGCCCAGCCCGGTGATAACGACCCGCTTACGCATGAGGCTTTTGGGTCATCATACCCGATATGGTTCCCCGACAAACCAACTCCCCGCGATCATTCAGCATGGTTACGTTGCATTTTAATTTATGAAACCGAAAGTACACTTTTGTCGACCGAACCGTAACGGTTTCGGTTGGAAAAACAGGTCGGTAAAAATCAATTTGCGTCGAGGTCATCGCAATGGCCAGATCGTCTACCGATGAAGCGTTCAACAGGAAAATCCCCAGACAGACGACGCCGATCTGCGCCATCACTTCCGTCAGAATAACGCCCGGCGTAACGGGGTTGCCGGGAAAGTGACCTTCATAAAAAGCCGAATCCGCCGGAAACGTATAACTCCCTTCAACCCCGTTTTCATCGACCGCGTGCAGCGTATCGACAAACAGAAACGGTTTGCGGTAGGGGAGTTGCTCGAGGATATAGTCAAATGGCGACACAGGTTAACCAAATGTATAATGAATAATGTACAATGGATAATGGTAAGGACCGCAGACAATTATACATTGTTCATTATCCATTATTCATTAACCTATCGAAGGTGTTCGCCCCCGTTGACCGGAATGACGGTGCCATTGATCCAGGCGGCTTCGTCGGTACAGAGCAGATAAGCGACCTTGGCTACATCCTCCGGCGTAGTCAGCCGGGCAAACGGATTGCGTTGCTGGCTCTGCGCTTTTAGCGTATCGGCACCCGGTATCAGCCGCAGCGAAGGTGTATCGGTCACGCCCGCCATGAGGCAGTTGGACCGGATACCAAACGGCGCCAGCTCCAGCGCTATACTTCTCGAAATAGCCTCCAGAGCCGCTTTAGCCGCCGACACAGCCGCGTAGTTGGGCCAGGCTTTGGTGCTTCCCTCGCTGGTAAAACTAATGACGCGGGCATCGGCGGCAAACAACGAAGCGTCCAGCAGGCGTTTGGTCCAGTCGTATAAACTGATGGCCATCGCTTCGATTGTCAACTGAAAATCATCGTGTTTGAGCGTGGCCCGATCCGCGGCAACCATCGGTTTGAGATTGCCTTTTGCCAGACTATGAATCAGCGCTCTCACTTTGCCACCGCTCTGCAGAACTGCTTTTAGATCCGCAATGACGACTTCCTGTTTCTCGGCGTTGGTAGCGTCGACGTTATAGTGCTTCACCTGAATGCCTTCGGCCTCCAGGCTGGCAAAAGCCAGTTCGACAGTCGGTAAGTCGGCCCGGCGAGTGCGGTGAATCAGGCAAAGGTGCATGCCGTGCCGGGCGAGCTTGCGGGCGGTCGCCAGACCCAATCCGCTGCTTCCTCCGAGAATGACAGCCCAGTAATTCTTATCTTTGAATTCGCTTACCACTGTAATAAAACCCGTTGCGCCGAAAAGCCAGGCCCGAAACTCAGCATAAGCCCGTACGAATCTTTCTCGGGTTGTTTATCCATGAACCGTTCCAGGACGTAAAGAACCGTTGCGCTCGACATGTTTCCGTAGAGCCGCAGCACTTCTTTCGTATCGTCGATGTTTTTTCCCAGCTTCCCGAACAATTCCTGAATGACGTCCACAATTCTTCGGCCGCCGGGGTGAAAAATCAGGTGTGAGATATCGTCAATTTTTAACTTGTTCTTCGCCAGAAACGGATGCACGATAGCCGGGAAATGTGCTTCGATCGTGTCGGTCACGTCTTTGTCCAGAATCATCTGCAAACCGCTGTTGACCACACTGAAACCCATCATGTGAATGGCATCGTAAAAATGATACATTTCTTCCGCCACTACCTCAGGACCGTGGTCGTCTTCGTGCGACGAAAGCAGCACGCAGGCGGCCCCGTCGCCAAAGATAGCCGCACTGACGATATTGACCATCGAAAAATCGTCCAGTTGAAACGTAGCCGTCGGCGATTCGACGGCAATCAGAGCCGCGCGCTTGCCGGGATTAGCCTTCAGAAAGTTCTTGGCGTAGATGATGCCCGATACCCCGGCCACGCAGCCCATTTCCGTTACCGGTAACCGGACTACATCCTGCTTCATCTGCAAGCTATTGATCAGGTAAGCATCCAGCGACGGAATCATGATCCCGGTGCAGCTCACCGTGATCAGATAGTCGATATCCGTAGGTTGCCAATTGACCTTTTTGAGCGCGTTGGTAAACGCCGTTTCGCCCAGTTTAATGGTTTCTCGGATATAAATGGCGTTTTTTTCTTCGAACGACGTTCGGCTGAAAACCTCCGTGGGCGTCATGATCGAATACCGTTTGTCGACGGCGGCATTTTCGAATATCTTCTTGACTTTTCGTTGAAACCGGCTTTCCTGCCCCGCGAGCCAGGTGTCCAGAAACGGTACTATGTCTTTTGTCTGGCGCCAGTACGGAGGTAAGGCTTTGGCGGCTGCCGTAATTTTTACACTCATATATTTTTGATAAGCCACTGATAGCGGAACGCCCACCGCCAGTTGATCCGGTATGATTGAAGCTGTAATTGTCGGGAAAAGGCTTGTAAGTCCTGCCGTTTGAATCCGCGAAGAATGGAAACCAGACCATCCTCTCTCGACATGTCGTTCAGGCGAAACACAAAGCAAATGAGTTGAAAAAGCCGGTAAGCCAATGCACTGCGTTGTAAATCATTGATAACAACGCCCAGTCTGGCATTGTTGGTCAGGAGGCTGGTTAAGTGCAAAATTTCCTGATCGGAGAAATGATGCAGGGTTAGGGTGCACAAGGCAATGTCGTAAGTCTGGCGCGCAAAATCAGGCTCGAAGACGTTCATCACGGCGTATGAAACCGTCGGATAGGCCGTCGAAATGGCTTCGGCGTGGCGAATGGTAAAGGCGTTGGCATCGATGCCAACGATCGAAAACGATATGCCCCGGCGTGTCAGGAAGTCGGCTACAGCCCGGCACATATCGCCGTTGCCGCATCCAATATCGATGACTGACAGGGTTTTGCTTTCGGGCCAGTTTATGAGCAGTTCGTCGATGCCATCCAGGGTAATGCGGTTGCCACCCAGCCACTGGTTAATAACAGCAATCTTATCGAGGGCATCCCGCAATTCGTCGCCTTCCAGCGAAAAATTGTCCATTACTTCTTCCTGGGATGTCCGGTACCGGGTTTGTACGAGCATTCGTTCCTGTTCGTCGTTTTTAAATGGTATAACTCACCGGGCTACTAAAGGCTTGCCGTGGGTTTGTCGGATCAGTAGGGGCAAAGCGGCCGGGAGCAGTTGTAAGCTTCTGAGCAGAACGGCGGTGGATGTACCATGCTGCAGAAACGACTGCACAATCCGGCCCGTTGTCAGCCGGTTTTGAAAAGCGTCGTTCCAGACTTTACGATATTGCTGTTCCAGGAGCCGTCGGGTTGCCAGTTTACCTCCCAAAAAATCCAGGATCAGCTCAGACGCCAGCTTGGCGCTGTGAATGGCCATGGCCATCCCGTTGCCACAGAGCGGATGAATGACCCCCGCCGTATCGCCACACATCAGCATATGCTGCTCCACCGGCTCTTTCCGGTCGAACGAAATTTGGCTGATCGACAGGGGTTTGTCAAAGAGCGGAGTCGCTTTTGAAAAAAACTCCTTTAGCCATGGATTCTGCTGCATCACCTGCTGCTGGAAAGTCATAAGATTCCGGTGCTTCTTAAAACTCCTGTAATGGGTCAGATAACAGGCATTGACGCGATTATCTTCCACTCGCGACAAGCCGCAGTATCCCCCATCGAAATGATGCAGCGACACCAGCTGATCCGGGTAGTCGGCTTCGTAGTGCGCTTTTACGCCAATCCAGGGCGAATCATTCTGAATAAAGCTGCGCTGCAATTGCTTGTCCAGATTCGACCGTTTGCCATAAGCGCCAATCGCTATCGTCGATCGATACGTGTTTCCTTCTGATGTAGTTGCGTTAAAAACGTCATTTTCGAAGACAACATCCAGCACTTGTTCCTGAAACACGCGGGCGCCCGCTTCGGTAGCCTTCTGGTACAGAAAGTGATCGAATGTGTACCGGCTCAGGCCGAAGCCCCCCAGCGGAAGTTCGCTCCCGATCGTTTTGCCCGAGATCGTGCTGAATAGAAAGCGCTGAAGGCGAGACGGCTTCAGCGGGTCGATGTCGATGCCCAACTGTTGCAGATACGGCAGTACTTCATTCGATACGTATTCGCCACACACTTTATGCTGTGGGTAAGCGTGCTTCTCCAGCAGGATGACCCGTACGTGTTGCTGAGCCAGATGAAGAGCCGCCGTTAAGCCGGCCAATCCACCGCCTATGATCAGTACGTCCGTTTCGTGCATCATCGGTCAGTAGCTTGGCTGTCGAAAAAGCGTGAATGGATTGGCAGCATGAAAACGCAACCCATATGGTTCTCACAACTGGTTGTTGTGGGCAGATGTTCGCATAAAAATAGCGAACCGCGGGTTCTGTTACTGATCGTACAGCCCGCGGTTCGCTATTTTTATCCGTTCTTAAGCCACCGGCTCTTTCACCGTTTGAGCCAGCAGCGGAATTCTTACGATGAAATTGCCGTCGTTTTCGCCGACCCATACCGACTGATCGGTGAGTAGAGCATACCGGGTGATAATGTTCTGAAGCCCCACACCCGTCGATGTTTCGGACTGTGGCCGGGGCTGTAAGTTATTTTGCACGATTAAGGATTCACCTTCGAGCAGAATATGTACCTGGAGCGGTTCCCGGGTCGACATACGGTTGTGTTTCACCGCGTTTTCGACTAGCAACTGCAACGTCAGCGGGGCAATGCTGTAGTGAGTCTGGTCCAGTTCAGGAACGTCGATGAAAATATCGAACTTATTCTCGAAGCGAATATTGAGCAGAAACCGGTAAGCCTCGATGAACTCCAGCTCAGTGCGGAGCGGCACCCGCTCATTGTCTTTCTGCTCCAGAATGTAGCGATACGCCCGCGACAACTGATCGATGAATTTTTCGGACAGATCGGCATCGACATATACCAGCGACGACAGGATGCTCAGACTGTTGAACAGAAAATGCGGATTGACCTGGCTTTTGAGAGCCGCAAATTGTGCCTGGATGTTTTCTTTCTCCAGCCGTTCGGCCCGGAGCTGAACATCTTCCAGCCGGCGGTAGGCACGCCGGTTGGCCGACAGATAGAATGCCGACAGCATGGCCATTACCGTCAGGGCGTTATTGGTGCGCCGACGGCGTTCGCGGGCACGCTGGCGTTCTTCGTCGGAACGGGTCGGCGTTTGCGGCCTTGGTTCGTGGTATAGCCCGTAACGCTGCTCGATAAAATCATCGAGGCTATGCCAGATCACGGCAAAAGCGCTGTTGAACGATACGGCCAGCGCACTGGCGATAATCAGGGTGGCAATCTGAGCCGGAATCTTGAACTCGATCAGGAAGCCCTCGCCGAAGCGATGGAAAAAGTGCTGCTGCAGCCATTCCGTTACCGTAATCCAGGCGTAGAAGAAAAGAACCGTCAGGATCGTTTCGAGAATCCAGAACGGCATTTGCCGAAGCGAGAAAAGCCAGCTAAACGTTGCGCCGTTGGCATACAGTCGGATCGGCCAGTAGACAACGAATACACTCAGGGCGAGCTGCCACTTCTGCGAATTCGTCAGGCGGTAAGACATAGCATTGTCGGTTTATTACCAAAACTACCCATTCAATCGACTTTACAAAAAAGAAACCGGCGGAATGCCGGTTTCGGGAGCGCGAATGCCGCGATTCTGTTTATGAATGGATGGCCATTTCGACCCCCGTCGGATGGGTTTATTCGATCACTGGAAAACCACTATTGTCTATTGGAAGACGAACTGCCTACCTGGGCGTACAATTTCGCCAGTCGGTGGGCGTGCTCATCGTAAGCGCTTTCGAACAGCGTGACGGCTCGCTCCGACCCAACCACATTAGCAGCCGAGAGTACGTTAGGCGGCTGCCCGGCTTCGGTCAGCAATCGGGCCACTTCGGCCTTGATACAGTTGACGACCACGGCCCCGCCTACCGTCGAGCCGGGCGAAACGGGCGTATCCAGGCCCGGAACGGTGAGCATCGCATCGCCAACGGGCGCGCCGGTATCCAGCACCAGATCGGCGAAATCACTCAGTTTTTTTCCATCGGACCGCTTGCTGATACTTTTTTCGGCATGCTGTCGGGTGATCAGCGCCACCACCTTCAGACCCTGTTGCTGACACAGTTCGGCCATCTCGATCGGAACGACGTTGCACCCGCTGGAGGAAACGATCAGGGCCGAATCCTGGTCTGAGAGGTCGTAATTTCGTAAGATGCGCGCAGCCAGCCCCGGTACATTCTCCAGAAACATGGCCTGGCGTTGTCCGTTGGCTCCGACTACCAGGTTATGGAACGAGAGCGATAGCTCGACGATCGGGTTGAACCCCGGAAAAGAACCATAACGGGGCCACATTTCCTCGACCATAATCCGACTGTGCCCACTACCGAAGAGGTGAACCATCCGTCCGGCCAGAATGGTCTCCCCAAACCAGCGGGCGGCCTGCTGGATGGCTTCGGTCTGCTGCTCGATCGTGGTCAGCATCGCCTGGGTTTTCTGAATGTACTGATTCGTTAAGCTCATGTTGCGTCAGGAGTTATTCGTTCCGAAAAGCCGCGGCCCCAATGGCGCCGGCCCAATCTTCGAAATGCGCTTTGCAAAGGGTAGTTTTCTTGCCGCCGGGTCGCCATTCGAACAGATCGAAAAAGGTTTGCAGCGGATCGAACAGGGCTTCGTTGGCCTGCGCAATACCGCCCCCCAATACAATCAGTTCGGGCGAAAACGCATTAGCCAGCGAGGCCAGCGCAGCCGCCAGCCGCCGAATCGACGTGAGCCAGACCAGCGTAGCCAGCGGTTCGCCCTGCCGGTAGCCATCGACCAGTTGCTGGGTCGTCTGATAGCGGCCGTAGGACCGACGACTCACGGTAACGTTGCCGATGGCATCTTCCAGACTACCGGGGGTATTCGTGACGTCCATTAGCTCGCTATCCGCATCGACGGTGATGTGTCCCAGATGACCAGCCATCTGAAAGAAACCCTGGTATAACTGGCCATTTACCAACAGCCCACCGCCGACGCCCGTACCCAGGGTGAGCATGATCGCGTTCGTAGCGGTTCGGGCTGCGCCAAAGCGGGCTTCGGCCATCAGCGCGGCATGGGCATCGTTTAACACCCAGACCGGTTCGGTCAGAAAATCGGCCCAGCGGAAGCCTTCAAGCCCCTGCAGTCGTCCCGGCATGCAGGCAATGGCTGAGTTGTCCGGCGTCGGCAAACCGGGCGCTGCCAGACCGACACCCTGAATGGATTCGGAGGTGGTCGCTTTTAAGTACTGAACGGTTTGCGCCACAATGGCTTTCCAGTTGCTGTTTTCGCCATCGTCGGTGGGGGTGATGCGTTTGTGTAGCACGTCGCCCGTGCGCGTATCGAGCAGCACGCCTTTGATGCGGGTGCCGCCTAAATCGATGCCGATAGCCAGATGGATTGCCTTACTCAACGATCTGAAGGAAATAGTAGGCTGCGAAATTAGAAGAAAGAATGTATCGATAAAAATGCGGAGCCTGTAGCCCCGAAGCTAGAGCTTCAGGTGCGCTCTATCGGGTAGTCTGTTTAACATCCGAAGCCGGAGCTTCGGGGCTACGATTGAGCCCTGCGCCGGAACCGACGGTCGAGGTGATTCATGACGGGCGTAGACAGAATACCGTGGATAAAAACGGACAGGAGAATTGTCCAGCCGGTGAGCGCCCAGACCCGCTCGGGTGTCATGAACGAGGCCTCTTGCAGCGCGTAGGCCATGTAGAACAAGGAGCCGATACCCCGAATGCCGAAGCCCGCGATAGCCCACCGCTTTAGCCCACGCACGCCCGTTCCGCCCAGCGTTACCCAGCCAACCAGTGGACGAATCACAAAGATCAGCAGGATACCCAGCCCTACATCGTACCAGGTTAGCGCCGACAGCAGACCACTCGCCAGCGCTCCACCAAACAGCAACAGAATCAGGGCGATCAGCAAGCGTTCGATCTGATCCGAAAAAGCGTGCATGTAGGTATGGTATTCGTGCGTACGCTCGTAGTTACGTACGGTTATCGCTGCGATAAACACCGCCAGAAAACCGAAACCATGCGCTAGCTCGGTCAGCCCAAAACTAATGAGCGTAATGGCCAGGGCCACAAACCCATAGGCTGTCGTTTTTATACTAATTCGTTGGGGAAGCTCAAAAATCAGATAGGCCAGTAATTTTCCCGATAACCAGCCTATCAAAACGCCTACACCGACCCGGTACAGCAGATCGTACAGAAACCAATGGACCAGTGAATCTGGTACCGAAAAGGCAGGATGAGCCACGGCGATGGCCAGGTATACGAACGGAAAAGCCATGCCATCGTTCATGCCAGCCTCCGCCGTCAGGCCAAAACGGACGACGTCTTCCTGGCCTTCGTTGGGATCTCCCACCTGGACGTCGCCGGCCAGCACCGGATCGGTGGGAGCCAGACCGGCCGCAATCAGCAGCGCCGTCGGGAAATCCCAGTTACCCAGTTTCCAGACCGCCAGCGTAAACAGAACAATGGTCACGATCATGGTCAGCCAGATCAGTCGGAGGGGCAACCGCCAGCCCCGCCAGCTAAATCGGCGGTCAATTTTCAGACCTGTTCCGGTCAGGGCCACCAGCACGCAGATCTCCGTCAGGCGGGTCGTCAGAACGGGGTAATGCAGCGGCAAAGGGTCGGGCATTGGCAGCGGCAACTGATACAGCAGCCAACCGCCCAGCACAAACAGGATTGGATACGACAGCGCGTAATCTTTCAGCAACGACGGTAGCCAGGCTACGGCCAGAATCGCCACTGCCAGAATGACAAGCCACAGATCATACGATATCATAAACGTTGAGCGGTTAGGGGTGCCGCGTCAGACGCGGTACCGTTTCAGGCTTAGCAGCAGCGCGGGCAGCAGCACCAGATTGGTAAAGCAAGCCATGAGTACGGTTGTCGCCACGAGTACGCCCAGGGCGGCTGTTCCGCCGAAGCTCGAAGCGGCAAAAACCGCAAAGCCCCCGGCCAGGATCAGAGCGGTGAAAACCAGGCTGATGCCTGTTTCCCGAATGGCATGACTGATGGCCATGGGCGGTTCGAAACCCGCCTGGAGCTGCCGCCGGTAGCTGGTCAGGAAATAAACCGTACCGTCGGACGATAAGCCGAAAGCAATGCTAAAAATGAGGATCGTCGAGGGTTTAAAGGCAATATCGGTATACCCCATGATCCCGGCCGTGACGACCAGCGGGATCAGACACGGTAGTTTGGACAGCAGAATAATCGGAATCGAGCGGAACAGCAACATCCCTACCAGCGCAATCAGCAGAATGGCAATGACCAGGCTTTCATACAAATTTCCCAGCAGGTAATCGTTGCTCTGGAGGAAAACCAGACTGTAGCCAGTCAGGCTCACTTTGTAGGGCGTACCGGCGAACAGTGAATCGAGCCGTGGCTGTAGTTTGCCCATAACGGTCTGCAGGCGGATCGAACCGATATCGGCCATCTGGTAGCTGACCCGCGTAATCCGCCGGGTAGAATCGAGAAACGAGTTGACCATGGGCGTGCGGCTGCCGGCCAACGGTGCATCGCCCGCCAGCTTTTTCAGTTCCATAGCAGGCGGCAGCACGTAAAAACGCGGATCACCACCCCGGTACATCTGATACGCGAACCGAATCGCGTCGACCAGCGAACTGGGTTTGGAAAACTCCGGATACTGCGCCATAATCCGTTCCATCGCCCGCACTTTGTAGAGCGCCCGGCCAGCTTCCGAAAAGACACCATTGGGCTGCCCGGTATCGATCATGACTTCCAGCGGCAGCGCTCCTTTAAATTCTTTTTCGACGAAGCGCAGATCGTTATAGATCGGGTCATTTTGCGGCAGATCATCGACGACATACCCTTCTACCCGAATCAGGAAAAGACCCAGGGAACTGATAACCGTGACGAGCGCGACGGCCCCGTAAATGAGCCCCCGCCGGTGATGCACCCAATAGTCGATCCGGTCCAGAAGCCCCCGCCAGCTACCGCCCTGAAGCGTCTGGAGTCGGTTGGCTTTGGGAACGGGTAAGTAACTCAGCAGAATCGGCACCATCAGCAGGCAAATGACGTAAACGATCATGATGCTGATGGCCGCCACGACCCCAAATTCCACCAGCAGCCGGCTATTGGTGAAGTAGAACACCCCGAAACCAATGGCGGTGGTAATGTTAGCCAGCAACGCCGACACACCAATCTGCTGAATCATGGTTTCCAGCGCCCGCTGCTTGTTGCCGTGCTGGGCCAGCTCTTCGTGGTATTTATTCACCAGAAAAACGCAGTTCGGTACGCCAATAACGATCAACAGGGGCGGCAGCAGGCCGGTCAGCAGGGTAATCTCGTAGCCAAACAGGGCCAGTGTGCCCAGCGCCGAACAGACGCCCATCGCCACGACCAGCATCGAAATCCAGACCACTCGACCCGAGCGGAACAGAAGCGATACGATCAGCGCCGTGACGGCCGCAGCCAGCCCCATAAACAGTTTCATCTCGCCCGAAACTTTCTTCATAACCTCGGTCCGGATCGATGGCATTCCGGAATAATGCAGCTCCAGGTTATTTTTTTTCGCGAACTGGTTGCCGTACTCCCGAATGGAATTGACAATCGCCAGCCGATCCTTCGAATTGAGTTTTTTCTCATCGAAGGAGATGGCCATCAGTGTCGATTTCGTGGCCGGGTTGAACAGCAGGCCCTCGTAAAAAGGCAGCGACAGCACTTTTTGCTTCAGGCTATCGACGTCGGCCTGCGTGGCCGGCCGCCGATTGACCAACGGTTTGATCGACCAGCTCGAATCCTGTCGTTCGAGGGTAAACAGGCGGGCAGTCGACAGCACCTGCTTGATGCTGGATATCTGACCGATCCGCTCGGTCAGATCGTACCAGTCCTGGTAAACGGGCAGATCGAACCAGCGGTCGCTTTGCCAGCCGATCACCATCAGTGTCCCGTCGGCACCGAAGCGTTGTTTGAACCGTTCGTATTGAATTTGGGTAGAATCGGACAGCGGCAGCACCCGTGCCAGTTGATACGACAACTGAATCCGGGTACCGAAATACGCCATTATGCCGGTCAGCACCAGTAAGAAGCCTAACCAGAACAAGCGATAAGAAAGAATGGCGCGGGCTATTGAAGACCACATAAAAAGAAAGAGTTAAAGAAGAGTGGCGTTTACCGGGTTCGATGGGCAATGTCAGCAGGCAACGCGAATTGGGGTCAAATCATCAGCATAACGTATGGAACAGGGTAGACACATACACATACGGAATCTGACGGGTAATAAATTCGACATGATAGTATGGATCCTCCGCACAAGGATTGGTTCAGGGTGCATTGATGGCAATCTGGTGTTCAATAAGTAGGAGCAGGGTGCCAGCCACGGCATAAAGGGTCTGTCGGTTGTTGGAGCGCTCCGGTTGAAAAACCGGCAGCATACGCCAATCGATAGCGGGTAAAACAGCTACCGGAGGAGTGGCCAGGAACCCGGAGAAAGTTGTGGCCAGCGTGAGCGGTGTCTGTTGGAAATCCGTTGGTGCGTAATCCGGTTCGCTGGTTTCCTGCCACGGCATAAGGCAGGAAAAATAGCTCTGCCGGTCGGCGATGGAGGCTATCGGCGTCGACGGCGTCAGGAAGACCAGCCACCAAACGGCAAGTACACCACCCAGCCAAGTGAAGGGCTGCTCTATGTTTGGAGCCTTATTTCCCATATTAGTGGGTAAAGTACGGGTATTTTCCGCGTTACGCCAACTGACCGCCCTACTTAGGCTTTCTCGTTCGGCCCTGTCAAAGCACAAAATGGACGATAACCGGTCTCGGCGCCAGTATATTAATTTTACGCTCCGCCAATAGCCCGATGAAGCACAGGGAACGTACTAGAAAAAGAGAATCTGAATAATAAGCGGATGAAAAACACAGCAACGGCAGCGAAACTAGCCCTGCACGGCGGAGAACCGACTGTAACACGTAGTTTTCCCTGGCCTATTTTCGACGACCGCGAAGTACGGGCCGTCGCCGATATCGTACGGAGCGGACGCTGGGGGAACCCCGACTGTGCCGACGCTGTAGCCGCTTTCGAACGGCAGTTTGCGGATTATTGCGGCAGTAAATATGCGGTCAGCTGCGTCAACGGATCGGTATCGTTGCGGTTGGCGCTGATCGCCTGCGGGGTTCGTCCGGGCGACGAAGTCATCGTGCCACCGTACACGTTCATTGCCACGGCGTCGGTGGTGCTGGAAGTGAACTGCATTCCGGTGTTTGTCGATATCGATCCGGATACTTATAACCTTGATCCATCGAAACTGGAAGCCGCCATCACCCCTCGGACCCGCGCGATCATTCCGGTTCACTTTGCGGGATTAGCCTGCGACATGGACGCGATTCTGAGCATTGCCCGTCGGCATAACCTGCGGGTTATTGAAGATGCCGCGCATGCGCACGGGGCGGAGTACAACGGGAAAAAACTGGGTTCGATTGGTGATGCCGGGAGTTTTAGTTTCCAGTCGTCCAAGAACCTGACCAGTGGCGAAGGGGGCATTGTGATTACCAACGATGAACAGTTGTATCAGACGATGAATTCGCTGCGGAATGTGGGCCGGTTGCCACACGGGCAATGGTACGATCATTTCAATCCGGGCTGTAATTACCGAATCACTCAGTTGCAGGCCGTACTGCTTTCAGAACAGCTCGAACGGCTCGATGAGCAAACGCAGATTCGGAACGATAACGGCTTGTTCCTCGATCGCCTACTGGCCGATATAGCCGGGATTACACCGTTGCGCAGAAGCGAAGAAGCCAGCCAGCACTGTTATCACCTGTACATTTTTCGGTACGACAAGACCCGGTTCAGGAATATCCCAAAGAACGAGTTTGTTGCGATGCTGGCGGCAGAAGGCGTACCCTGTTCGGCAGGGTATCCGCATCCGCTCTACAAACAGCCTGTTTTTCAGGAAAAAAACTGGCTTTGTTACGCCATCCCCGATACGGTCGATTATTCGCAGGTAGTCTGCCCTGAAGCCGAACGCGCCTGTGCCGAAGAAGCGGTCTGGATTTTTCAGCAGGCCATGCTCGGCAGCCGGAGCGATATGGAATCCTTCGCCGAAGCCATTCGCAAAATTCAGCAGGCAGTAGTTCACTAATTAAACACAGAGCCACAGAGCACACAGAGTTACATTTATAAAACTCTCTGTGTTCTTTGTGTTTAATCCCTCTATTTTCCGGCCAGGTACCGGTGCCGGTATTCGAGGGGGGTGCAGCCTTTCACCTGCTTGAACTGGCGGGCCAGGTTTTTGGTATCGTTCAGCCCCAGGTCCATCGCAATCTCGAAAACGGTCAGGTCGGTCTCCAGTAATTTCTTGGAGAATTTCTCCATCCGCAGATTCTGGATGTACTTGTAGATCGGATACCCAACCACCTGCTGAAACCGCATTTCGAGCGACCGTCTCGACAGCGGAACCTGCCGGACCACTTCATCGACCTGCAGGTTTTTGTCGACGTTCTGGTGAATGTATTTCAGCGACGAGGCAATGTATTCGTCGTTCGTGGCGTAAATGTCCGTCGATTGCCGGGTGATGACCTGGGTCGGTTCGACGATGATGTCATAGAATTCGGTGATTTCCCGGCGGATCAGCCGGTCGAGCAGGTGAGCCGCGTCATAACCGCCTTTTTCGGCATCCTGCACAATGCTCGACAGGGGCGGGTCCGACAGTTCACAAAGCATCTCGTCGTTATCGACGCCCAGCACGGCAACTTCCTCGGGAATCCGGATGCCCGTATGCCGGCAGGCTTCGGTAATGTGCATGCCCATCCGATCGTCGCAGGTCAGAATGGCAACCGGCTTGGGCAGTGACGACAGCCACTTACTCATCGAACTGGGCTTGTAATACCATAGGTCGCTCGAGCTGTACTCTTCGTGTTCGAAATAATGTACCACATGACCGGACCGCGATACCTGCTCGTCGAACCCTTCGGCCCGCTCGCGCGACCAGACGATGTTCTTGAAGCCATAAAAGGCAAAATGCCGGAAGCCTTTCTTTAGAAAATAATCGCCCGCCATTCGTCCGGTTTCGCGGTGGGCACCGGTTATGTTCGGAATGTCGGTAAAGCGCTCTTTGAAATCCTGCGCGATGACCGGTATACCCGCTTCGACCAGCTTCCCCACACTGCTGTCGTTATAGAGCTGACCGATAATTCCGTCGGCTTCCCAGTCGCGCGCCCAGTCCAGAATCCCGTCGATGCCAACCGTTTCGCGGTGAAAAAGCGGCATCTGACAAAACACCCAGGGACCATGTTCGCGGGCATACTTCGTAATGCCTTTCAACAGGCTCCGGCTGTAATCTTCGGCAAAATCGATGAGTAAAATAATCTTGTGCATTGGGCTACACGGCTAAACAGAGGTTACTGGGTCAGCTCATTCATCGGTTCGGGCTTTCGACGAATCGTGGCGTTGACGATCAGGGGTCTGGCCCAGATACCGATGCTGAGAATGTAACCCAGTGTCAGGAGCAGAAATAACATAGCCCAGCGCAGGCCAACCAGTTCGGCCAGTCCACCGATAACGAGTGGAACCACCGCTCCGCCCACGATGCCCGTACACAGAATTCCCGACAATGTGCCGTGGTGCTGAGCCACCGAATTGAGCCCCAGTGAGAAAATAATGGACCACATCACCGACGCAAAAAAACCGGTGCCCGGTAGGGCATACAGCGCCCATTCCTTCGGGCCGAACAGGCCGAGCAACAAACAGAAAATGGCTCCTAACGTAAACACGATCAGCACCAGCCGGCTGTCGGCCAGCTTCAGCAAAACCAGCCCCAGCACACACCCGACGGTCATCAATCCCCAGAAATAAGCCACTACGGTAGCGCCCGTCGTGGCCGGATCGACGCCGTGGTAGAGTTGCAGAAACGTGGAAATCCAGTTCGAAATGCCTTGTTCGGTGCCGACATAGGCGAAAATACCGGCAAAAAAAAGCAGCACGGTTTTATTTCGGAGCAGATCGGTAAAAGCACTGCCGACTTCGATTTTTTCGTCGTCTTTCAACTGCACGATCGGAAAGCGAATCAGAGCAACCACCACAATCATCAGGAGCGTCGTCAGGGCAAAGACCCAGTAAAGCGATACCCATTCGAAATGCAGCGGCACCAGCTGGTTCAGCAGTGAAATCGGCCAGGAGGTATCGCCGGTATGGATCGTTTGGACAAAGTAGCTGTATAGCAATGGACTCAGAAACGAAGCCGCGCCCGAAAAAAGTTGTGCCAGTACCGAGTTGAAGGCAAAATGTTCTTCGCCCCCGGCTACCCGCAATAGTGGGTTGATGGCTACCTGCAACATGGCCATACCCACCCCGATGGAAAACAGGGAAACCAACGCTACCCAAAACTGCGGCATCAGCGCGAACAGCAGCGAACCCAGAAACGCCAGCGTAAACGCACCGATCAGTACTGGTTTCTCCCGGTATCGCTCGACCAGCAGCCCCGATGGGATGGACGCGCTATAGGCCACAAAAAACGCAAAAGGCAGAAAACCCGCCAGCCCTATACGCAGCCTGAAGCTATCGACCAAATCCGGAATGATCGGCCCCAGAATGTTGGTCAGGAACGAAATGACGAAGAAAATCAGCATGATCAACCCGACAATCAGGACATTTCGTTTCATGGATAACTTGGTTTAAATGGCAGGAATCAGCTCCTGATGATAAATGAATGTTTTTAGACCAGTTGGTGCACCAGCGCAGCAGCTCCCAGCAGTGCAATGTTCTCGTTCCGGGATTGAAAAATCTGTAGCCGACGCAGAGTGACAGGATATGCAAAATCGGCCATACTGGCGAACATCGCCGTTTCGAAGAACGGGTACGCTTTCGCAATCGAGCCGCCCAGTACGATCACTTCGGGGTCGTAGGTGTAGAGGACCGCTTTGATGGCATTCCCGAAATGCCGGCCAAATTCAGTCCAGAGTGCCAGCGCGTGCCGGTCGCCCAGCCGGGCGGCCTCATGGGTTTCCAGAGCCGTGGTGCCGTGAATAGCCTCGAAGAAATGCGTGGAGGCATACGACTCGATATTTTTGTCCAGGTAAGGCAACAGGCCAATTTCACCCGCTCCGCAATTGCTACCCACGTACAGTTGACCGTCGATAATGACGCCCGAACCGAGGCCCGTGCCAATGGCCATCCCCACCGCCGACCGATACCCCTGCGCCATGCCGAACCGGTGTTCGCCCAATGCGAAGCAGTTAACGTCGTTATTGATAAAAACCGGCAGGTTGAATTCGTTTTCCAGAATACCCCGCAGAGCCACTTCTTCCCAGGAGGGAATGTTGGCAACGTTATAGACGACTCCTCGTTCGATATCGACCACCGACGGAACCCCAATGCCAATTCCACTGACGGTAGACGCGGTCAACGGCCTGATCAGGTCTATCAACTGGCTCAGCGTCGCCGAAAGCGATTCTTTCTGTTGTAAAGCCCGGCTTATCTGGTGAAGAACAACGTCATTTTCGACCAGCCCCACCCGTACGTTCGTTCCTCCTAAATCAACCCCAATTGTCATATATCTTGTGTAATTGTCTGCTCGTTTGTTATGGTCATTTGGTAGTCATTAATGACAGCCAATGACTACCAGATGACTTTTTTATCGCACAACGGTTACGGCTCGGCTTGACCGACCAGCCGCATCGAAACTTTTAAGTTTTACAGTTCCTGAAACCGACACCGGATTCCGGTACAAAGTCGACTGAGCGGTTGGTTCTGAGCCGTCGGTCGTGTAGCGAATCGCCAGGCCCGGCAGCGCCACGTTCGCTTTTAATGTTCCATTTTCGATAACCGCCCCCGGTAGCGGAAGTCGGTATAAGTAGCCCCCATTCAGTCCAGCCAGTCGGGGTAGGTCTTTCTGAGCCAGGGTATTGGCAAATACGTTCCAGCCTGCATTGATCGACTTTTCGCGCGCCGATTTATCGTCGATCGTTTCCCAAGGACGCTGGGCGGCCCAGGCACTTTCAGCAAAACCCAGCAGCTTGGGCAGAATATCGTATTCGGCCATGGCGCGGCCCTTCACGGTTTCGCTCCACAGCTGGGCTTCGACCCCCCGGATATTTTTGCGCGCTTCGGGTTTCATGCGTTCCAGCCCCGCAAAATTCAGTGGTTTGCCCATCGCCGTCTTGAAGGTCGTTTTAAACATATCAAACGGTGCAAACGTCCAGTTATGCCAGGTGTCGACGTAGCCCGCCCAGTACAAGCCGGGTTCCTGTGGGTCGTTGTTGTACGACATGTCGAAGTAGAAGTTCGAGACGTTGCACAGAACGACCGGATAGCCCGCATTGGCCAGGCGGTTGCCCAAATCCAGATCGAACAGGTTGTTCCAGACGTAAGGCACCACCTTACGGCCCACAAATTCCGGATTCGGCAGGTACTTTCCGTCGGCGGTTTTATTGAGCGCCACTTCTTCCCAACCGTGGATTTCCAGGTTCCGCTTTTCGAGCCTTGCCAGCAACTTTCGGAAGAAATACGTCTGTAAATTTTTCGGGTCTTTGATCGACGGGTTTTCCTTCAGCAGTTTGGCCGCTATCGGCGACTTGGTCCAGACGCCTTCCGGAACCTCGTCGCCCCCTGCGTGCATCACCTCCATCGGCACCCCGGCTTCCCGATACATCTTCGTGATTTCGTCGACTACTTTTTCGTAAAAATGGTAGGTCGATTCAATCCCAACACTGACGACATTATCCGAATAGCCCTGCGCCGATTCATACACCGATTTGTCCTGCGGATCGATCAGCCGGTATTCATTGGCTTCCTTCTCCTTACCCTCTTTCATGAGCCGCTCATAACGGGCTTCCATCGACTTGATAGCCGCGCGAGCGTGCCCCGGAAAATTCAGTTCGGGAATGACCCGGATGTGCCGCTCTTTAGCGTATTTCAGAATCTCGATGAAATCGGCTTTGGTGTAATAACCACTGCCGTATTTCCCTTCGTCGTAGGCTTTCGGGCCAGACCCGTAGGCGGGGTGCAGTACCGACGTTTCTTTCCCCGAGGTGTGTTCGCGCTGCGCACCGACTTTCGTGAGTTCGGGCAGTCCGTCGATTTCGAGCCGCCAGCCTTCGTCTTCGGTCGTGTAAAACAAAAACTGGTTGACTTTATAAAAGGCCAGCAGATCGAGCAGGCGCAGGATGGTTTCTTTTGTCTGGAAATTGCGGCTAACGTCGAAGTGCAACCCACGGAACCCAAACCGGGGCGCATCGTCGATCTGGACGTATGGAAGCGTAACAGTAGCCGTCGGTTTGGTGTAAGCGCCAACCGGCATCAACGCCAGCAGACTCTGAATTCCGTAAAAAACGCCCGCGGCATCGCTTCCGGTAATCGTAATGCCTTTGCCGTCAATACTTAACTGATACGCTTCTTTGGTAACCCCATTGACGCGAATAGGACCCAGCTTTAGCAAAATTCCGTTGCTGGCTGGGGCGGTTCGGGCGATGGATAAATCGTTGCCCATCAGGGTTTTTAGCTTCTGCTTCAGGAAGTTGGCTTCGCTGTCTAAGCCTTTATCGGCGTAGATCGTAAAAGCGTTGGTCAGCGCCAGCGAACCCGCCGAACTGGTCAGTTTGGCGGGC
Source organism: Spirosoma koreense (assembly GCF_054777875.1). Taxonomy (NCBI): domain Bacteria; kingdom Pseudomonadati; phylum Bacteroidota; class Cytophagia; order Cytophagales; family Cytophagaceae; genus Spirosoma; species Spirosoma koreense. The sequence continues at coordinate 513,941 of NZ_BAAHAC010000005.1, forward strand.
GAAGGAATGATTTTAAGTAGTTTGTCGGGTGTCAGCAGCGAAACCACCTGATTTTCTTTATACGTATTCTCAGGCGTCGGGAGTGGCATCAGATCGGCCGGGCCACGCAGTATCTGCTCTTTTCTCGTAAACGGCCTGATCGTGTACCGATCGCTGGCAACCTGAACGATCTTTTCCTCTTTGCCTTCCTGGTCGTAAAAAACAAAATACAGACCCAGTGGAGCATCGGTGACTTTGTTGACGGCTTCGGTTCCTTCGTAGGGAATAGTCATGGAAGCACCGGGTGCCAACTGAAACCCCGCATTGGGCGTGAGCTTGTACCAGTCGCCGTTGATGTGGTGAACCGTAGCCTGAGGTGGCGTTTTAGCCGGAAGAATGGGCCGGGGCGACATGTTGAAAAATAACGCCCAGTTTTTATCCGTCAGGGCTTTACCGCTAGTGTTGGCCAGCGTAAACTGGGCTTTGAAACCGTTTTTCACATTGGTGAAATTTGTAACCAGCTCCCAGGAAACGGCCAGTTGAGGGTCATCTGCGGTAGCGCTTTCATCAGTGCGCTGGCAGCCACTGAAGCTCATGATAACCAGGGTGATAAAAGCGTAAAGACGAATACGCATGGACGGTTAAGAGTTAAGATAGGATCTTCGGGTATTAATCTTAGTCATTGGTTAGTCATTTATCGCACAACAGTAAATGACCAGAATTGACCATGACTGACAACCAATGACAACGAAATGACTATAATCAGTAGCCTTAATAGTACGCAAATCAGTACTAAAAATACCATTCCTGCAGCCGAACTTTTTAATGGTCTACCCACCGAACCGACTTGTTTCTCTGGACGCACTGCGCGGCTTTACCATTGCCGCCATGATCGTCGCTAACTTTCCGGGTAGCGAACAGTATGTCTATTTTACCCTGCGCCACAGTAAGTGGAATGCCCTGTCCTTCACAGATTTGATAGCTCCGATTTTTCTCTTCGTCGTGGGCGTTTCCATTGCGCTTGCTTATTCGAAACACGCTGGGGTGCAGCAGGCCAACCGAACGCTTTATCGCCGGATTGTGATTCGGTCGCTGAAGATTTTTGCCGTAGGCATGTTCCTGAATCTGATGCCCGATTTCAATCTGGAAACGATTCGCTGGACCGGTACCCTACACCGCATTGCGATCGTGTTTCTGGTTTGTGGTATCCTGTTTTTGACCACTAACTGGAAACAGCAGGTCTGGATCGGGTTGCTCACACTAGTCGCTTACTGGCTGGCGATGACGCAGATCGCTACGCCCGACGAAGGGAAAATTATGCTCGAACCGGGGCGAAACCTGGCGGCCTGGCTCGACCGGAAATACCTGCCCGGCCGCATGTGGCAGGGCACCTGGGACCCCGAAGGTATCCTCAGCACCTTCCCGGCGATCGTGACCGGTCTGTCGGGCATGCTGGCCGGGCGGTGGATGCTGAGTGCCGCCAGCCCACTCGAAAAAGTAGCCTGGCTGATGACGTCGGGCCTGTTTGTGGCCATTGTCGGGTACTTCTGGGGGCTGACGTTTCTGGTCAACGAAAACCTCTGGACGAGCTCGTTCGTACTCGTTACATCTGGCTTTGCGGCTCTGCTATTCGGGGCGCTGTATTTTCTGGTTGACATTCAGGGCTATAAAGCCGCTACCGTACCGGGCATCATTTTCGGAGCCAACGCCATTACCGTGTACGTGCTGGCCGATGTGTTCGCCCTTTTCTTTTACCGCTTTCGAATGGATGGCCTTCCGCTTAATGAGGCCGTCGTACACTGGTTGACCAGTGCTGGCGTACAGCCCGAATTCGCCAGTCTGCTGTATGCGCTGTTTTTCGTGGGTGTCAATTTTATTCCGGCTTATCTGCTCTACCGAAACCGCATATTCATCAAGTTGTAGGGGTCAACTGGGTGCGCAACTTAGTACTCAGATCAAACAGTTCGGGGTTTCCATCGTTGATAAAGTGAAGGGAATTGCGTTCGTGGCGGCATGGCGTTACACCGGACCATTCTGAATGAACATGGATAAACGGAAGGTTGGAATTTTGGTGGCTGCGGTCCTGGGAATGGGTATCCTGGTTTATTTCGGCTGGCAGCACATGGCCGATAAGGCAGCTAAACAGAAGCGGGAGCAAGCCGAAAAAGCGGCTCGCCAGGCCGAACTGGCGGCCCGAAAAGAGGCAGAGAAAGTTGCCCGGCTGGCTTTTGAAAAAGCCGTCCGCACATTGCACCGCGCCTGTCAGTATGCCGATTCGGTGGGGATCGATACGAGTCGGTATTCGGCACGGACGCGGACGAAAAAAGCCCAGGTCGATACGTTGCTGGCGCGCCTGTTGCTGGAAATTCGCTACGGGAAAAAACCGTCCGGGCTGGCCTACAGCGGACTGAAAGATAAAATTGATTCGGCCTGGATTCAGAAGGGCGAAGCGGCTCTTGAACCCGAATCATTGGCGAAGCTGTCGACATTTGTTCCCTACAACCGACTGATCGGGTACTATAACCGGATTCGGATGCGGGCCAGCGCCAATCCAAAGTCGGCCGATTCACTTCGGTTGATTCGGCAAACGCTCAACTTTTATCGGTATATCAACCGCTTCAATCCCGAGCAGTTTGTACTGGTGAACATTCCTTCGGGGCAGTTAAACGTGTTCGACAAAAAGGGCGAACGGTTGTTGCCGATGCAGGTAATTGCAGGTCGGCCCGACCGGCAAACGCCCCTGATGACGACCTATATTCAGAGCATTGTGATGTATCCACAGTGGAACGTGCCGGACAACATCGCCGTGGAAGAAATGTTGCCGCGTATGAAGCGGAATCTGTCTTTTATTTCGAGTCAGAACCTGGAAATACTCGATGACAAGAATCGGGAGGTCGATCCCGAAAAAATTAACTGGAAGAGCCTCTCGGCTACCAATTTTCCGTATCGGGTTCGGCAGGCGTCAGGTTGTGATAACTCGCTGGGATTGTTGAAATTCAACCTGGCCAACCCCCTGGCCATTTACCTACACGATACCAACAGCCGTGATCTGTTCGTGAAAACCACCGACCGCTGGCGGAGTCACGGTTGCGTGCGGGTGCAGAAACCCGTCGAACTGGCGAATCTGGTGCTGGGTGAGGAAGTATTCGACGATTCGTTCATGAAAGAATGCCTCCTGCATCAGAAACCGCAGACGCTGCCAATTCCCAAGCGGTTTCCGGTCTTTATCACCTACAATGTCGCCGACATCGACGAAAGCGGGAAGCTACGTTTCTATAAAGACGTGTACGGAATGCAGGAGTGATCGGTTTAATGAAGTTGTTCGTTCAATCAAGAATGATTTTTCTGTCATTCCGATGGCAGGAGGAATCTTATAGATCCTTATCAATCAAGTCCGAGATTCCTCCTGCCCGCATCGGCGGACCGGTCGGAATGACAGAAAATGTACGATAGAAACTACTTTCGCGTGTCTTCCCAGATCAGTTTTTCATCGGACCGTTTCGCGAAAAAATCGGTGCATTGGCCGTCGCCCCGTCCGGCAAAGCCGCCGTTCGGAAAGCAGATTAGGTTACAGTTTTCGTCGTAGAGCTTGCTGGGTATATCACAGCACCGGATTGGAATGAAGTAAACCCGTTTGCCCTGATAAACGTATTGAACTACCCGGGCAGGTGGGCTCCAGGTATGCTGGTGTCTGATCTGTTCGACCATTGCCCGCAGGCAATCGGGCGTACCCGTAGGAAGCTCGTCTGGTTGGTAATCCAGTCCCAGAAAAATAAAGGCGATGATGAATATAAATCGCATAGAACATCTGAATCCTATTCAGCTGATAAGAGCCGTTTTGGGGTAAAATCGTTGGAATCTGTTCATTCAGAGAAATAATTCCTGTTGATTGGCGAATGAAACCGGTCTGACTGTTGATTTTGTCTGAATTTGAGATTTAATTTGACGCAAATTAGTTCTTCGAAAATCCTGAACGGTGAAGAAAGTTGTTTCATTTGGTTTATTTCTGCTACTACTGGCCCACGTGATGGCAAATGTCATTGCGGGACTGGGTGCGTGGTGGCAGGAGGAACACGACCTGTCGAAACGACTGCTGGTGTACCGCTCTGTCGATAGCATCGTTGAGTTTGAAGTGCCGCTGGCGAGCAAAACGGACGGCCTGAATATGGCCCGGACAACGGAAGACGGGTTCAGCTACCGGGGGCATTATTACAACGTGGTCAGTCTGGATGTGCAGGGCGATACGCTCCACATTGCCGGACTGGAATCGACCAGCAAGTCGTTCTGGCAGCACGACCTGCTGAGCTTCCTGAACGACCACCTGAATACAAACTCCGATACCGGCCGGAAAGCCAGTCAGATTCTAAAATTCCTGCTTAAAGAGTATTCCCCAAGCTCAGCCGTTTCATTTCATTTCCTGAATAGCTCCTGGCGTGAATCGGTGCGGGTGCCCGAAAGCCCGTTCGCGTTTCTGACTCGTTCGGAACCCATGTTTTCTCCCCCTCCTGAACTCGCTGCCTGACAGCCGGTTCTGTTTCTTTTTGCCATTTACAAATCGATGGCTATCGGTCTATCTGTACCGGCAATCCGGATGATTTTGCGTCGACGTTAACGATTCGCTGCTGTAACCCGACTGGTTTTCAGGCCTATCGGCGCGTATTCGTTGCATCGGGCGCCCGTCTTCGCTGCCTGTCTGTTCGCCTGGTTCTTCGGAACAAGGTGTGCTGATCGGTGAATAAATGCTTTTTAATATCCTGATCAGATCGACCTGCTGATCCTCCTTATCCTGAACGCTCACGAGTGCGCTCTGTCGCACCTGTATAAGCCGTTCAGTCATTATTCACGACTTTTCATGAGAAAGACATACTTATTTTTACTTTTTACGACCTTATGCTGGCTCGGCTTATGTTCCGTAGGCTGGTCGCAACAGCCTACGGCTACCGGTATCATCACCGATGCCGAAACGGGAAAACCACTTGCCGGAGCTACGATTCTGATTAAGGGAAGTCGGCAGGGAACCACTTCCGATAGCCAGGGTCGATTCACATTAAAAACAACCGAAACGGCTCCGCAAACCCTGGTTATCTCCATGATCGGTTATGAGCGGCAGGAGGCCAGACTGACACCGGGGCAGGAGCTGAGGATTCGGTTGGTTTCGTCGGCAGAACAGCTCGATCAGGTCGTCATAGCGGCTTCGCGGGTGGAGGAAAGCATCCTTCGGTCGCCGGTCAGTATCGAAAAACTCGACGCCCGCGCCGTCCGGCAAACGCCCTCAGCTAATTACTTCGAAGCGCTCAACAATGTGAAGGGCGTTGACATGGTCACCAGCGGACTGACGTACCGCCAGATCAATACGCGCGGGTTTAATTCGACGGGGAACAGCCGCTTTCTTCAACTGGTGGATGGCGTCGATAATCAGTCGCCGGGACTTGGTTTCTCGGTTGGAAATCTGTTCGGCGTGGCCGATCTGGACGTTGAGTCGGCGGAGTTGATTCCCGGAGCGGCATCGGCACTCTATGGACCGGTGGCCTTCAATGGGCTGCTTTACACCAAAACAAAAAATCCGTTTGATTATCAGGGGTTGAGTGTTCAGCAGCGAACGGGCGTCAACCATGTTGCCGATCCAACGGGCGACGGGGCCAAACTATTTTCGGAAACATCCGTCCGTTACGCCAAAGCGTTTGGTAATCGGCTGGCTTTCAAACTCAATGCGTCGTATCTGACAGGTCGTGACTGGTACGCTGCCGATTATACTGACATCGATCCGAATACGAACGCCGAATCGCGTGGTCCGAACAACCCGGGCCGGAATGCACTGAATATTTATGGCGATGAAGTGGCGCAGACCCTTACCGATATTGGTCGGGTGTCGCGAACGGGCTATGCCGAAAAAGATTTGACCAATTACGATGTATACAGCCTAAAACTAAACGGCGCCATTCACTACCGGCTGACGAAAGACATTGAAGCCATTTACGCGATCAACGTCAGCCAGGGAACGGCGAATTATACGGGAAGCAGCCGCTTTATGCTCAACGACTTCCGGCTGACCCAGCACCGGCTCGAATTACGGGGTAAAAACTTTTTTATTCGGGCCTACTCCACCGCCGAGAACTCGAACAATTCCTACAACACCCGCTCGTTGGGACAGTTGATCAACCGAACCTGGGTTCGTGACCTGAACGGTAACGTGGTGACGCCCGATAAAGCTGACGCGACCTGGTTCGATCGGTATGCAACAGCTTTTGGCGGGAAAATCCAGGGTGTAACCGCGCAGAATAACGATGCGGCCCGCGCTTTTGCCGATCAGGGACGTTATCTGCCGGGCTCTCCCGAGTTTGACCGGGAAAAAGATCGGTACATCCACATTGCGGGTTTGCAGGGGGCGGGTGTGCTGAGCCAGAGTAAGTTATACCATGTAGAAGGGCTGTATGATTTTTCCCCACAGTTGCGTGTCGTTAACCTACAGGCGGGGGGCAACCTGCGGTATTACGCCATGGAAACCAACGGAACTCTGTTCGACGATAAGGAGAACAAGGTCCGGGTGAGCGAATTCGGAGCGTTCGTGCAGGCATCGAAAACACTGCTTTCGGATAAGCTGAAAGTGACTCTGTCGGGTCGGTACGACAAGAACCAGAACTTCGCGGGCAATTTTACCCCCCGGGCGTCGGCCGTGTTCTCGCCCAGCGACGCGCACCATTTTCGGGCCAGCTATCAGACGGGCTTTCGGAACCCGACCGTACCCGACCAGTTCATCAAGCTGAACGTAGGCCCCATCATCATTCTGGGGGGTGCTCCGGCCAACTCGGCGGGGCTGAATGCGTACGAAAACTCGTTTACGTCGGCCTCCGTTGGGGCGTTTGGGGCTGCTTTCGGACAGGACCTGGCGGCTGGGCTGTCGGCTCCGCAGGCAATTGCCAAAAACAAAGACAAACTGGTTAAATCGAATGTGCCCTACATCCGCCCCGAACAATCGCAGGCGTTTGAGATCGGGTACAAAGGCTTACTGATGCCCCGGCTGCTCCTGGATGTCAGTTACTACCACGGCCAGTATCGCAACTTCCTGATCAATCAGGTCGTGATTCGCCCGACAAATCCGGTATTACTGGCCGACGGCACCATCAATCCCGCTGCGGCCGCCGACGTGCTGACGGCTACCAACAGACAGGCGTTTCAGCTTTATACCAATGCAGCCGACCGGGTTTCGACGGATGGAGCCAGCGCGGGGCTGACGGCAACCCTGAACCGGGGCTATCTCCTCAACGCGAATGCAACCTGGGCGCAGTTCAACATTCTGGACGCTAACCCGAACAACATTCCGGCCTTTAACACTCCTCGCTTTAAAACCAACGTTGTGCTGAGCAACGACCGGCTGACCGACCGGTTTGGGTTTAGCGTGGCCTGGCACTGGCAGGAGGCTTTCAACTGGTACGGCACTTTTACCGAGAATGCCCCGGGTCGCATCCCGGCCTATTCGCTGCTCGATGCACAGGTCAGTTACCGGGTGCCGTCGCTGAAAACGACGCTTAAGCTGGGAGGCAGTAATCTGGCTAATAATTACGTCGTGCAGGCTTACGGCTCGGCTGCGGTGGGCGGGTTGTATTACCTGACGCTGACGTTCGATGAACTCATGCGGTAAGGTGTCATTGACTTTTAATTCATAATCCTATGGATCAGTTACTTAGGTCTCCTGTTGCTGCGAAAATCGATCGGGCCGACTGGCGTTCGTTTGGGCTTTGTTTCGCGTGTTATCTGATGGGGGGGACTGTCTCGACGGTATTATCCGTTTTCTTACCCGTCATTCTGCCGGATTTGAAGGCTACGGCTACCGCCGGCGCTATTCTGAACGCTTCCTTTCTGTATGGCTGGGTCATCGGCGGGATGGGCTTTGGCCTGATTGCCGATCGGCTGGGGCGGGTGAGGGCGCTTACCCTGGCTACGGCCCTGGTCGGAATTTTTACCCTACTGAGTGTCTGGTCCAGCGATTGGCTGATGCTGGCCGGGTTCCGGTTCATAGCAGGCATGGGCGTGGGCGGCATCCTGGTCGTTACCACCATTTACCTCTCAGAGATCTGGCCCGAGCGAGGTCGCCCAGTGGTGCTGGGCTTACTGGCCATGTCTTTTCCGGTCGGTATCGTGCTGGCGGGCAGCCTGAATCTGTTGTTTACGCAGTGGCGGCAGGTATTCTGGCTGGGCTTGCTGCCTCTGGGGCTGGCTCTGCTCGTCATGAGCGCCTTACCCGAATCGACCCGCTGGCAAACGGCCCGGACAACAAAAGCCTCAGATAGCCGGTCTATCTGGCAACCCGAATACCGGCTGAATCTGGTGCAGGGGGCGGTCATTTTCAGTGCGGTACTGATTGGTTTATGGGCGGTTTTTTCCTGGACACCTTCCTGGGTACAAACCCTTTTCACCAGTGAATCCGAAGCACGTCAGGCGCGCGGACTGACCATGATGCTGTTTGGTATGGGTGGTATTCTGGGCGGAGCTATTTCGGGTGTGCTCGTAAACCGACTCGGTATGCGTACAACGCTGTTAGGCACTTTTGCCGCCTGTTTACTAGCCTGCTGGCTGCTGTTCGGCACCAATCGACAGTTTTCGCCGGTGGTATATGCCGAAACGGCGCTGCTGTCGCTTTGCTTCGGTATAAGTCAGGGCACCCTGTCGAGCTTTATTCCTATGCTGTTCCCGACCACAGTTCGGGCAACCGCCACAGGCTTCTGCTTTAACATTGGCCGCATTCTGACAGCTACCGGCGTTTTTTTCGTCGGTTCGCTGGTGGGCGTGTTCGGTGGCTTGGGAAACGCTCTGCTTTTCTTTTCACTGGCGTTTGCCCTGGCGTTCGGCGCTACCTGGTTTAGCCGTCGATCCACTTTTGTTCAATAACCTTTAAAAACGAACGATATGCCACATATTTCATTACCAGACGGGGTTCCCGGAATCCGGAGCCTGGTCATGTACCGGCCCGATACGGGCAAACCGCTCTATGAACTGGCCCAGATTCTGCTGCGGGGCGATTCGCCCCTGAGCCAGGGCGAGCGCGAACTAATTGCGACCTACGTGTCGTCCCGAAATAACTGTAATTTCTGTACTCAGAGTCACGCAGCGGCTGCCCGAGCCTTATTCGGACTCGATCGTGAAGTTGTTGATTTTGTGCTGGATGAATACGAAACAGCACCCATTTCGGAGAAAATGAAGGCCCTGCTGACCATTGCCGGGCGTGTGCAGGCGGATGCGCGTACGGTCAGTGAGACCGACGTAGCCCGGGCGCGGGAGCAGGGCGCTACCGATCGCGACATCCACGACACGGTGCTGATTGCTGCTACGTTCTGTCTGTTTAATCGTTACGTCGATGGATTGGCAACCTTGTCGCCCACTGACCCGGCTGTTTATGAGCCTATGGGCGAGCGGCTGGCGAAAAACGGCTATGCATTACCAGCGAGTAATCCTGCCTGATAAAACAGTACCGGACAGTTCTGAGAGAGCTGTCCGGTAAGAAGCTATTCATTATAGGTTGGTTATATTCCCCACCTGCTTTGCGGGTGGGGATATATTGAACGCGAAACAAAATAAATCATGGCACATATCCAATTACCCGAAGGGCTACCCGGAATCCGGGGACCCATGGCCTTTAGCCCCGAAACGGCTAAACCGCTCAATCTACTTGTCGATCAGCTCCTGTGGTCGGCAGACAATACCCTGAGTCAGGGCGAGCGCGAACTGATCGCGACCTATGTATCGTCGGAAAACGATTGCCAGTACTGCCAGACGATTCACGGAGCAATTGCCAGCCAGTGGCTCGGCGATACCGACTGGAGTCTGGTCCGGCGGGTTAAACAGGACCCGGAAACAGCACCCATTTCGGAGAAAATGAAAGCCCTGCTTGCCATTGCCGGTAGTGTGCAGAAAGGCGGCAAGCACGTCACTACTGAGCAGATTGATCGGGCTAAAGGCCGGGGAGCGACGGACAAGGAAATTCACGATACGGTGCTCATTGCCGCAGCTTTCTGCATGTTTAACCGCTACGTCGACGGATTAGCTACGTTTATGCCGGAAGACACGTCATTCTTCCGGCAACGAGCTGTTATGATCTGCGAAAATGGGTATTCATCGTCGGTAGCCGCTGTACCGGTTAAGGCTAAAGAAGAAGCGGCCTGAACAACGTAGCGTGGGTAGAAACCCGCGATTGTTAACTGAAAAGCGTAAGTTTCTACCCGCGCTATGTTGTTCAGGCTTTTGCTTTCAGATGGTCATAGCCTTGGCTGAGCCGGTTATAGCCGTGGGTGGTAATACGCTCACCCAGGCGTGTATAGAAAGCCGGGTCGGTCGGGGTTACGCTGGCGAGCCCGTCGACATATTTGTTGTAGAGGCAAAACAGCGCGGCAATCAGCACCGTGTCGTGAATCTCCCGGTCGGTTGCGCCAACCGATTTAGCCCGATCAACTGCTTCGGGCGTTACGGCTCGTCCGTTTTTCTGGACTAGTGCAGCGATGTTCAGCAGAGCTTTCATTTTCTCCGAAACCGGCGCCGTTTCGTAATCCTGTTTGACTTGTTCGCAGGTTTTTGCTTCGCCGAGCAGCAAATCAGCGGCAGCTGTGTGAGCCGTTGTGCAGAACCGGCATTCGTTCCGGTGCGAGACCAGCGTAGCGATCAGTTCGCGTTCGCCTTCGGTCAGCGTCGATTCGCCCCGCAACAGGAGCTGGGTCAATTCGCGAATGGGCTGGGCCGAATCCTGGCGATATTCTAACAGGCCCGTAATGCCGGGCAAGTGGGCTTCAAGCGGAATGTGGGGCATAGGAAACGGATTTTACGGTAGTAACGACTTAAAAAGTCGGAAACTCGATTCCGTTACTCAGGTACGTCGATTTTTGTAAATAATCGGTATTGGGCGAATAAACGAAGAGGCAGGACCCACCTTTTACCGCCTGAATGATCCCTTTCGAATCGGCGTAAGGAACCGCCGGGCAACCCTGACTGCGGCCTAACCGGCCTGTTTTCCGGATAAAGTCTTCGCAAACATAATCGGCCCCGTGCAACACGATATTGCGGTTATAGACATTATCGTTGAAGCCTTTTTCCAGCCCTTTCAGTTGCAGCGACAGGCCATGTTTGCCCATGTAGGTGTTTAGCGTCTGGTAAAAACCCAGACTGCTCTGAAACGACGATTGCTTGTTCGAAAAGTGGTCGGGAACGACATCGCCGGAGTTTTGTCCGTGCGCCACATAGGTGTTGAAAAGGAGTTTTTTCTGCAGTAGATCAACTACATACAGCCGCTTGTGGGTCGATGGCTGACTAAGATCGACGATCGTCAGGGTCGACTTGGCTGTATCCATTTTGCGCCAGCCGCGCACTGCATACTCAAAAACGTCTTTGGTCAGACCTGCCTGACTAAGGTTCAGCTGGTCATAAACGTCGAGGTAAGGAATGTGTTTTGCCGATTTGGCAACGGAAGCGGGCTTAGCGACGACAAGGTTACGGGACGATTTTGAACCAGTGCTGACGAAATAAATGAGGGCGAAAGCAACCAGAAGCAAAAGAACATTCTTCATACAATGACAAGCGGGCGTTGTTAGATGTTTGAGGATGTATATAGTCAACAGCCTGACCGGCGTTTTAATTCGGTGAAGATAGCATTTTTCACTAAATTACTCCACATGACTCCCTACGAACAAGCCGTCCGCAACGAACTGACCCGCTGGCAGCAAGCCATGCAAAAACCACCGTCTACCTTCGGAAAACTTTCTACTGCCCTTCAGCACCGGATTAACCGCATCATTCCCAAAAAAGTACACGCCGTCATTACCGCCACCATCAAGCAGATGACCCGCGCCGTTTTGTTTGGAGCCGAGTTTTTGTCGCGTCAGCCGACCATCGGACAGACACTTGTCGAACGTGATGCCGCCGTAGCCCGTCGGATTGAATTTTACAAAAAAACGAGCGCTGCCGAGGGGGGCGTTACGGGCGCGGGTGGTTTTCTGCTGGGTCTGGCCGACTTCCCGATTCTGCTGGCCCTGAAAATGAAAATGCTGTTCGAAATTGCCAGTCTGTACGGCTTCCCGGTCAGCGATTATCGGGAGCGGGTTTTTATCCTGTACGTTTTTCAACTGGCCTTTTCGAGCCAGGAGCGCCGGCAGGAAGTCTATCGATACGTGGCGAACTGGCCTGAGCACAGCCGCCAGCTGCCCGACGATATTCATCAGTTCGACTGGCTGACGTTTCAGCAGGAATACCGCGACTACATCGATCTGGCTAAAATGGCACAACTGATTCCGGGTATCGGAGCCGCCGTGGGTATCGTCGTCAATTACCGACTGGTGAATCAGCTCGGGCGAACGGCTATGAATGCGTACCGGATGCGCCTGCTGGCCGAAGACAAAGCGTTACTGGCGAGATAAGCACATCAAACTATACAGCCCTCTTTTATAAATACCGTCAGTGTATTGACGCAATTTAGCTAAATTGCGTCAATACACTGACGGTATTTAGCTATTTTATGGAAATTGACCGATATCTACTCCCTATACTTGTGGAACATCTTGTTCCGGGTAAAGTAAACCTGATTTTTGGGCCAAGGCGGGTTGGTAAAACGTTCTTACTGCGAAAACTAGTTACACTGGTATCTTACTCTTACCGCTGGCTTGAGGGTGAGGATAGTGACACCCAGCAGATATTATCACAGCGGAGCGTTGCTAATTATCAGCGGCTCGTAGGTGATGCTGAACTACTGATTATTGACGAAGCACAGGCTATCCCTGCGGTGGGACAAGTACTGAAACTGCTAGTAGATCAGCTTCCACAATTACGTATTGTCGTTACGGGCTCTTCAGCTTTCGATCTACTGAACCTTTCCGGTGAGCCGCTAACTGGGCGGGCGTTTTTTCATCAGTTATACCCCATTGCACAAAGCGAACTTATTGTCAATGAAAATAGCTTGCAGACACGCCAACAGTTGGAGGACCGACTTGTAATGGGTAGTTATCCGGAATTATTTAACCTAACTACATCTACTCAGCGGGAGCGCTATTTGCGTGAGTTAGTGAATACTTATTTACTGAAAGATATTGTCGCTTTTGAAGGGATTCGGAATGCCGCTAAAGTTAAAAATTTGTTGCAACTGGTGGCATTTCAGATTGGTAAAGAGGTGTCGATGGAAGAACTCGGACGACAGCTACAGATAAGCAAGAATACGGTCGAGAAATACCTCGATCTGTTTACTAAAGTGTTTATTTTGGTAAAGGTTGGTGGATTCAGCCGGAACCTGCGTAAGGAAGTGACCAAAACTTCGCGCTGGTATTTTTTGGACAATGGCATCCGCAATGCCTTGATTGCTGACCTGCGCCCGTTAGTGCTTCGGCAGGATGTGGGCGAGCTTTGGGAAAATTACCTGATTGCAGAGCGTCTGAAGCAAATTCAGGCTGCGCAACGGTGGATAGATTATTATTTTTGGCGCACGTATGATCAGCAGGAAATCGACTGGGTCGAAGTAGAAAATGGTCAATTAAAGGCGTATGAATTCAAATGGAAATCAGACCGAGCCAAGCCACCTAAAGCGTTTGCTGAAGCCTATCCGGAAGCAGGCTTCGAACTGGTTAATCGAGAAAACTATTTGTCCTTTATTGTTGGATAACTTACTTATACCCTAACAATCCGACCGCTATCGTGCTAAAGCCCATAAACGGTCGGGTAATCTCGTCGATTAACCGCAGACTGTTGGCCGAATTGCATAACGGCTGGACCATTATCAGTAAAAATCCATACGAGCGTAGCAGTGGTTTCCTAGTAAGACGACGGTTGAACGCTGTGAGTCGAGCGACTTATTTACGCAGTTTAAGGGCGAACGAATAAGCCACCTGCATCTGTAAACCCAGCTCGAACGACGGGCTGTACATGCTGGCTCCGCCTAACTGTCCAAAACTGTAAGTGAACAGCGGCTGGGCCAGCAACGTATACCGGCCTGTTGGCCGATAAGCGACTCCAGCCCCCACAGCCACGTGAAAATAAGGCCTTGACGACGCCGGTTTCAGCCGCAGCCGCTGCGTCGATTCGCCGACCCGCGTTACGACCACACGCGATGTAACCGGAACATCGGTGAGCAGGCCAAACGAAAAATAGGGGGAGATCCGCCTTGTGGTGGATGCGTAATTGATGAAGAATGGAATCCGAAGCACCCGGTTGCGCAGAAACACCGTGCCGTCTCCCGCTGCGGGCAGCCGACTCTGGCGAGTGCTTAACTGATGAAACAGAATGCCTGACGAGACCGACCAGCCGGGCGCGTAGGCATACAGAACCGATACGCCCGCCGAAGCGCCTGTACTCCACCGGCGACCGTCCAGCCAAATGGGTTCGACAACCAGTCCGTCGCTTTCGGGGTACAGGTAGCGAGGTTTGTAATTTGTGTGAGCGGCCGTTGGTGAAAGCGTCAGCGAAACCGATGGCGTTCGGGCTTGTCCCCAACCAACGTGTGGGATAAAAACGATCAGCGTCGCCAGCAGGCATAGGGTCCTTTTCATGACGAAACGGCCATTTTCAGACCGGAAAGATACACGACCAACCCAATCGCCGGTTAACTTCGGCCCAGAATTACTCATTCACTCCCGCTCGTATGCTCTTTCTAGCTCTTAGCATCCTGCTCTCGGTGCTGCTGTTATTGAACTTTCGGGTATTTCCGCGCTACGACGTCAATACGTTTCAGGCCATCGTGTTCAATTATCCGGTGTGCTTTCTGACGGGCTTTCTGCTGCTGCCAGCGGGGCAATCGTTTACCATCGATTTCGCCCAGACCTGGACCTGGCTGGCCCTGGGCCTGGGCGTCGGGTTTATTCTGACGTTTCTGCTCTCGGGGGCATCGACGCAGCGCATGGGCATTACGGCGACCTCGCTGGCCAATAATCTGTCGCTGGTTATTCCGGTCTGTTTCAGCCTATTTGTTTTCCAGACCGGCGGTAAGGCATTCGATGCGCTGAACTACCTGGGACTAGTGCTGGCCGTTGTGGCTGTGGGATTAAGTACCTACAAAGAAGCCCTGCCGGTTGCCTCATCGGATTCAGATACCGGGGGGACAGCGTATCGGCTGGGGGCTAATGTGCTGTTGCCGATCGGGGTTTTTCTGTTCTACGGTGCCACCAACACCATGATCAATTATATGAATCTGCGTTATATCCCGTCGGCCGACAAAACCATACAGGTTACGCTGACGATGGTGGTCGGTGCCATTGCCGCCGGATTATTGATGCTGACGGTACGGCTGATTCAGGGGAAAGAAACGTTCCAGCCACGCAGCCTGATCGGAGCCGTAACGCTGGGCGTTCCCAATTTTCTGAGCTTCTATACACTGTTGCTGGCCTTATCAGCTTACGGTGGCAATGGGGCTTTTGTCTATCCGCTCTACAACATCGGGGTTATTCTGCTGGCGGCTTTGCTGGCGTCGCTGTTTTTTCGGGAAAAACTTTCAACTGTCAATAAAATAGGTCTGGCGCTGGCGGTAATGGCCATTGGCCTGATTTCGTGGCAGGAACTGAAAGCCATTGGCTGACCGAGTCAGAGGTAAGAGTAGGGGATAAGTGATCAAGCGCTTTTTAATGATAAACCGTTCGATGTTACCGCGGTAAGTAGCGCAAACAAGTCCTATTAACGAACTGATTGCATGACTGTAAAATGGATTACCGGCTCGCTGATGAGCCTACTGATGCTGAGTACGATGCCGGGCTGTGCGTCGAAAAAACAGGCCGAAACGCCGACAGATCGCCCGAATGTCATCGTAATTTTTTCCGATGATCACGCCTATCAGGCTATCAGCGCCTATGGCAGCAAACTCGCGAAAACGCCTAACATCGACCGAATTGCCAGCGAAGGGGCTATTCTGCGTAACAATGTCGTGACCAACTCCATCTGCGGGCCGAGCCGTGCCACGTTGCTGACAGGCAAATATAGTCATCTGAACGGGTATAAACTCAACGAAAAAGTATTCGACATCAACCAGCCGGTCTTTCCGGAAGAGCTGAAGAAGAATGGCTATCAGACTGCCTGGATCGGTAAGATGCACCTGGGCGCGCTTCCCAATGGGTTCGATTACCTGAATGTTTTGCCGGGCCAAGGCCAGTATTACAACCCGGATTTTGTCAACGCAAAGAAAGACACGGTTCGGTATCCGGGCTACGTGACGAACGTAACGACCAAACTGTCGATGGACTGGTTGGCTCAGCGTGATGCTTCGAAACCGTTTTTTCTGGTGGTCGGTCACAAAGCTACCCACCGCGAATGGCTGCCCGATCTGCCGGACCTGGGCGCTTACGACAACGTAACGTTCCCGTTGCCCACTACCTTTTACGACGACTACAAAGGCCGGGAAGCCGCCCGCGATCAGGACATGACCATCGACAAAACCATGCGCCTGAAAGAGGATCTGAAAGTTCACGCGGACTACGAAAAAAGCGGCATCTACAATCGCTTTTCGCCCGAACAGAAAAAGCCGTTCTACGACTATTACGAGAACAAGATTAGCAAGGAGTTCGACCAGAAAAAGCTGACGGGTAAGGCGCTGGTGGAGTGGAAATACCAGCGGTATCTGAAAGATTATCTGGCAACGGCCAATGCGCTTGACCGGAACATCGGTGAACTACTGAATTATCTGGACAAAACTGGCCTGGCAAAAAACACGGTGGTTATCTATGCCTCCGATCAGGGTTTTTATATGGGCGAGCACGGCTGGTTCGACAAGCGGTTTATGTACGAAGAATCGTTTAAAACACCGTTTGTGATTCGATACCCGGGCGTAATCAAGCCCGGCACGCAAATCGATCAGCTGGTATCGAACATCGACTGGGCACCGACCATCCTGAACCTGACCGGTACGGCCATTCCCAAAGAGATGCAGGGAAAATCCTTTCTGCCGCTGCTCAAAGGCGAAACTACCCCCTGGCGCAAAGAAGCGTATTATCATTATTATGAATACCCAAGGCCGCACCATGTATATCCACATTTTGGCCTGCGTACGGAACAATACACGCTGATTCGGTTTTATGGTCCTAAGGATTTCTGGGAGTTGTATGATTTGAAGAAGGACCCGCAGCAAATCCATAATCTGTACGGGCAAAAAGGCTACGAAGCCATAACGGCCGATTTAAAAACAAAGCTCAACGAGCAGATAAGGATGTATAAAGACGATGAGGCAGGCAAACTGTTGGCTGGTAAACCGTAAAGCTGGCGCAATGCTGATCAGCTGTGTGCTGCTGGCGGGCCTGGCGGGCTGTCATTCTGCGAATCAGTCTTCAGACGAGCAAGCGCAGGCAAAAACAGACTCGGCTGCCTTTTGCGTAGCGAAAGGAATGCCATCGCGTACAGCGGCTATTCGGCAGGCGGCTTCCAATACGGTAGCCACCGGAACAATGACCGATGGCATGGCCTGGATTCCGGGCGGTACGTTTCTGATGGGAGCCGATGAGTTTCCGGACGCCCGGCCGATGCATTCCGTGACGGTGAAAGGCTTCTGGATGGACGAACACGAAGTGACCAACGCTGAGTTTGCCCGGTTCGTGGCGGCTACGGGCTACAAAACCGTAGCCGAACGCCCGCTGAATCCCGCCGATTATCCGGGCGTCCCGGTAGCGCAGTTAGTGCCCGGCTCGGCGGTTTTTACGCCACCTGCTCAAAAGGTGTCCCTGGCGAACCCACTACAGTGGTGGGAATACGTGAAAGGAGCCAGCTGGCAGCATCCGAAAGGGCCGAAATCGTCTATCCAAGGGCGTGAAAACGAGCCAGTTGTGCACGTGAGCTACGACGATGCGCTGGCATATGCGAAGTGGGCGGGCAAGCGATTGCCGACCGAGGCAGAATGGGAATTTGCGGCTCAGGGTGGTAAAGGTAACCGCACATATTACTGGGGTAATGAACTCAAACCTAGTGGTAAGTGGGTCGCCAATATTTACCAGGGCAGTTTTCCGGATCGGAATACCAGCGAAGATGGCTTTGCGGGCGCAGCTCCGGTTAAATCGTTTTCTGCCAACCCGTATGGTTTATACGACATGGATGGGAATGTCTGGGAGTGGTGTCAGGATTTTTACCGGCCAGACTACTACATGAAGTCAGCAAAAGACAACCCGCAGGGACCCGCCGACAGTTATGATCCTGACGAACCGGGGGCGGTGAAGCGGGTGCAGCGGGGCGGCTCATTTCTGTGCAGCGACGAATATTGTATCCGGTACAAAGCCGGTAGCCGGGGAAAAGGCGAAGTCAGTAGCGGTAGCAACAACCTGGGTTTTCGTTGTGTGCGGGACAAGTAAACAAAACATTTTTCTGACACGATTGACAGGATTTGTAACTATCAGGCTTTTCAATCCTGCTAATCCTGTCAATCGTGTCAGAAAGAAAACGGCCCGTGCGGGTAGCGCCCGAAATCCCGCTAAAATTTCGTATCTTTGTGCCTCAATCTGAACGAATAATCATCAAATGGTAACGGTACAAAACGTCTCACTCCGCTATGGAAAGCGGGTGTTATTTGACGATGTCACTATAAAATTTACGACGGGGAACTGCTATGGTGTCATCGGCGCCAACGGGGCAGGGAAGTCGACGTTTTTAAAAATTCTGTCGGGCGAAATTGAACCCCAGACTGGGTCAGTTTCCATGACGCCGGGAGAGCGAATGTCGGTGCTGAATCAAAATCAGTCGGCCTACGATGAGTTTCCGGTCTTGCAAACGGTCATCATGGGCAACAAGCGTCTGTACGACATCATGCAGGAGAAGGACGCGCTCTACGCCAAAACTGATTTTACGGATGCCGACGGCGAAAAAGCGGCCGAACTCGAATCTGAGTTTGCCGAAATGAACGGTTGGGATGCCGAGTCCGACGCAGCCAGTCTGCTCTCGGGGCTGGGGATAAAGGAAGGCCTCCACTATTCGCTGATGAGCGACCTCAACGGGTCGGAGAAAGTGCGGGTGCTGCTGGCGCAGGCGCTCTTCGGCAACCCGGACGTGCTGCTGCTCGATGAGCCGACCAACAACCTCGACGTCGAATCGGTGATCTGGCTCGAAAACTTCCTGGCCAATTTCAATAACACAGTCATTGTCGTTTCCCACGACCGGCACTTCCTGGATCAGGTCTGTACGCAGATCGTCGATGTCGATTTCAGCAAGGTTAAGCTCTTTGCCGGCAACTACTCGTTCTGGTACGAATCGAGCCAGCTGGCCCTGAAACAACGGCAGGATCAGAACAAAAAAACTGAAGATAAGCGGAAAGAGCTCGAAGAATTTATCCGGCGTTTTTCGGCTAATGCCTCTAAATCGAAACAGGCTACCAGCCGGGCCAAACTGCTCGAAAAGCTTACGATCGAGGATATTCAACCGTCGTCCCGCAAGTATCCGTACGTGAATTTTAAGCCCGAGCGTGAACCTGGCGATCAAATCCTGACGGTCGAAAATCTAACCTATACGGCTGAAGATGGCACGAAACTGTTTGAAAATTTATCGTTTACGGTCAACAAGCAGGATAAGATTTTCCTCTACAGTCGCGATGGGCTGGCGGTGTCGGCTCTGATGGACATTCTGGCGGGTGAGCGTAAGGCCGATTCCGGCACGTTCCGCTGGGGCATCACGATTACGATGTCGTATTTCCCGACCGACGCGGAGAAAGATAAGTTCTTCCAGACGGATCTGAACCTGGTCGACTGGCTGCGGCAGTATTCGGTCGAAAAAGATGAAAGCTTTATCCGGGGTTTTCTGGGGCGGATGCTTTTCTCGGGCGAAGAGTCACTGAAGAAAGCGAGCGTGCTGAGCGGGGGCGAAAAAGTGCGGTGTATGCTCTCGAAAATGATGTTATCGGGTGCCAATGTGCTGCTGCTCGACGAGCCGACGAACCACCTTGACCTCGAATCCATCGAATCGCTGAACAACGGTCTGATCGATTTCAAAGGCCCGATTCTGTTTACCTCGCACGACCACCAGTTCGTACAGACGATTGCTAACCGCATCATCGAAATCACACCGGCGGGCATCCTCGACAAGCTGATGACCTACGACGATTACCTCACCGACGATCGCGTAAAAGCCCAGCGTGAAGAATTGTACGAAGCCGTAGCGTAAGGATATTGTTAAAAAACCAAGTGGCCATGATACAACTGTCCGTATCATGGCCACTTGGTTTTTTAACGAAGCGGGACTACTCTGAAATGTTTCGTTATTATAACACTCAGCTATGCGTTTTTCTCCAGCCAGTTAAGAACATAATCGGCATCTTCTTTCCAGGTCGGTTGGCCCAGTACAAAGTGGTTGCGGTCTTCGAACTCTTTGTAGTCCAGCAACGAACCGCTATTCTTGTACGCTTCGAAGTTCCGGTGGTTGAGGTGGGCGGGTATAATGTTGTCGATACTACCGGAGGTGAGTAATAATGGATAGGGTTTGGAAAAATCGACGTGGGCGGCACTGGTCAGCCCTTTACTGGTCACTTTTTTCGATTCCGGAATCATATTGGCTTCGTAAGCCGCCTTCTGCGCTTCCAGCGGCATGTCGTTTACAAATGCATACTGCCAGTCTTCAAACGACATCAGATAAGTTTCTTAGAGGTCCGTAAATAGCCCCAGCGCTTTCCAGCCAGCTTTCAGAAATGAAAACTCATACGGGATAAACCCTGTGGCGGTACTGAATGAATCGCTACTCCGGCCGCGGCCAGGTCGCGGTTGACAATGATCTGCGTAATCAAACCACCCAGCGAATGCCCAATCACAATCGGTTTTTCGGGAAAGCCTTTCACAATGTTTACACAATGATCGACCAGTTCGTCCAGGGATAAATTGGCTAAGTCGGTGTCGTTGGGCTTCCGGGTCCGTAATTCGGCGGCCGTGCCGTCCTTAAATGGCCAGGCAGGAGCCATGGTGGTATACCCTTTGCTTGGAAAATAAGCCTGCCAGTCATCCCATCCGCTATTGGTCACGAAGGAACCGGTAACAAATACAACCTCCCTGATTTTCAAAGTAGTAATGGGTTACGATTTGGGTTTGTAAAGACAAATAGGGCTGGCGTTCTCTACGGTTATGAAGAGTTGAAACGGCTTCGGCCGTACCAAAAAAAGTAGATAATTTATTGATTTTTAGGCTACTATTGGTTTCTATCGTTCACGAATTGTAGCAGATCCTGGTAGATGATATTGTTTTTCCAGAACAATTGAGTCACCATGCCGACATGCTTTTTACCGGCCAGCACCCGAACATGATGACGAATGCCCAATGCCTGAAGCCGCCGACGAAAGCGCTGCGTACTGCTGGCAATGCCCGGATAGGTGTGTTCGCCCACATACAGCCACATCGGTGCTGTACTGGCTTTCAGGTAATACAGCGCAGAAACATCGCGCCAGCTGGCTGGCTTTTTACCAAATGGAACGAGGTATTTTTCGTCGCCGGGGTACTGCATCTTTGTCAGGTAATCGAACATGTCCAGGCCACCCGGATCATCGAGAACGGCCCCTTTGATTGGATTTTGCGCTAGCCCAAGTTTAGTGAACAGGCTATCATTAGCCGTCAATAGAGCCGCCAAGCCGCCACCCGCCGAATGGCCCATGACATATATCCGGTCCGGATCGCCACCGTACCCGGCAATGTGTTGCTGGGTCCAGCGTACGGCGCGGGCGCAGTCGTCGGCCATGTCGGGGACCTGCACGGCGGGGGCCAGCCGGTAGTTGATCAGGACCGCAACAATCTGTTGTTTGGCGAGTCGTCGTCCAATAAACGCGTAAAGGTTTTTGCTGCCGCTATCCCAGGCTCCTCCGTGAATAAACACTACGACCGGCCGCGGTGTCGACGAAGCCGGGCGGGGTTGGTAAATATCGAGGTAGTGGCGTTCGGGGGCCGACTCGGGTATGGCGGGCGTTGCGTAGGCAATGTCTTTGATACGTCGACTACCACTGGCAATGGCGTATTCGTTTATGAGCAGCAAAACCGTGGTGATAAGTAATATACCGGTCGGTAATTGCCAGATCAATCGGGAAAAATGCATGAGTATCGGTTCTGATAACAGGCTGAATGTAACGTAAGGCGGTAGAAACCGCGTTATGTTAAGTTACTATGTAACGTGAGCTAGGCGTGTGTTTTGTGTTAACGATTTTATTGTCAGTAAGTTAATCGAGTGTTTTTGTTATTCTGGAGCAGGCGGAATAACGACCGTCAGTTGAGCATGTTTCAGGTTATGTACTCAAGAAACCTGCATCCGGATTGACCGGTAGGTTCATACAACGCCGGAATCGGATGTACACTCACCGGCAGAGGTGGTTGTACGCATCCACCAGCTCACCCAATCCCCGCCAGTCGCGCCGGGTGAGGGCCGGGTAAGATTGCCCAAAGGCCGGGCAATCGCCGAAAAGCCGGTCATAGACGGTCGCTAGTTCACTTCGTCTGGCAACGAAGGCATCACGGCCATTTTTTACGGCTACGTAGCTGAGCTCCTGATGGTCGGTTTCGAGTACGAAACTCCCAAAAGTGTATGCCGTAGTTTTTTTCCAGCCTGCCACATCGAAGTACAGGGCAATGGCCCCACCCGGAATCGTCAGACGCTCCAGTAGCATCGGTCTGTCTTTTCGGCGGGGATTCGGAACACGTTCAAAAATGACCATTTCACGCCCCTGGGGAATGCTGCCGGTTGCATAGGCGAAGTCAGGAATCCGTTGAGCAATTAACTGCACATCGTCGCCTTTAATTTTCGTTTTGGTGTTGTCGGCATGCCGGACAAGTATGGTTTCGGGCGAATCATTGATGAGCGATCCAATCCGGACCTGACCGCGGATTGTGTCCTGTTGCTGCGTGATGACGTACCCTTCAGTCCACATGGTAATGGCACCGACAGGATTATACTGTGCATTGCTGTGTAAACCGATGAGCAACAAACCAGCGAGAAAAACTTTCATAGTCAGACAGGATCGAAGTGAAGACTATAAAGCTATTGGGTTTTAGGGCTAGCTCAGCGCTTGTCCCGCTGAACTGCCTGATAGGCCGTATGAATTGGTACGAATGCGGACTGAGAGGCACCGAATTTGCAACCGATAACAGCAGCCAGGCTGGAGGGTACATACCTCAGGTTTAGCCCCCGATTAAGCTGATTTCCGGACCCTGACGACTATGTATCCAGCAGCAAACTTATAGACCCGGAAAGTCCGCTATTTATTTACCCAGTCATGCCGATTGTTCATTCTGGCTGGGAGTCGCTGTGGCGGCTGGTTTATCTTCGCTTCGTTCACTATACACCAGATTCGATTTTCAACCATGTTCATACTTCCAGTTACTCTGCTAGCCTCTTTCCTGCTGATCGGTTCCGAACAGGGCACCTGTCCACCCGTAGTTGTCAACGGAAAACTTCACGGGATTCTCCCGGTTGTTAATCAGAAAGTGATCTACTCCGAGGTCGTCGATTGCGGGAGTGTCTCGCAGCTTGATGTGTTCAGACGAGCCCGATTGTGGATCACTCAATCCGACCATACGCAGAACGAAGCAGCCGCTCTAAGCGATAAGGATACCGGCGATCTGGCGGGCCATTTTAGTCAGACGATCATGATACCTCGCTCAGAAAATTCGGCTGGAGGAGTTTATATATTTCGGTACGCTTATGCCATCGAATGTGCGAACCGAAAGTACCGGATCACGCTTTCGCAAATCAGGCTGGACGAAGGCAATGGCCGCTATATACCGATCGAAGTTTATTGCCAGAAGACCGATAAAGAGCTACAGGTCATTTACTTGGAGCTTGATAAGCAACTCACCAGTGTTCTGGCGGCAGTTCAGGAAAGTGTCCGGAATTACAAAGCATTTTAGATCCCGCCCGATGAGTCGTACGCTCGCTTACGTACTGGGTCCCGAACTCGCCTGGCTGTCGATGGCGGTCCTGACCAGAGTGATCATTTGGCTCTACCAGCCCCTGCCCCCCAACGACCACGATAAACTTCTGAATGCAGGCTGGTTTTTGCCGCTCGTTGGCATGCTGTTAGCCTTGGCTCCACTGCTTTGGGGGCCAGGCAACCAGTGGTGGTGGCTGGGCCGGGTCATGCTGGCCAGCCTGATCGGAATTGTCGTGATCGTCTCGTTTTTGTGCGATGCCAGTCGGTATAACGATAGTCGGGACTCGGGCATCGGCACCGCCTTTGCGCTGTTTGTGGGCTTAGGATGGATGATTCTGATTGCCCTGGTGGTTGTGGCAGCGTTGGCTTTAATTGCCCAATGGCCACTAACTACGGTCTATAAATGGATACTTATTGTTGCCGGGTCCATCTGCGCCTTCATCTGGGCGATGAACTGGTTATCATCGCTGCCACCAGGCAGAACCAGCTAGCTCTGAATTGTCAGGACCTGGGCTGAAACCACCATAGGATTTCAGCCCAGGTCCTGACAATTCAGAGCTACTAAACAGTTGGTAATTTAATGAGTTATTAATCTGTTCATTAATGATGTAACGGCTATGCCCTGGACAACGAACGATTATCCTGCTTCGCTGAAGAATTTCATGGCTCCGGTTCGGAACAAAGCGGTTGCTATTGCAAACGCGCTACTGGCAGAAGGAGCGGAGGAACAACGGGCAATTGCTATTGCGACGGCTAAAGCCGAAGAATGGGCCAACAATCGGGGAATCAAAATCCGAAAGAACGGTGCGCCAGAAAATCGCTGACCGATTCTGTCAGGCAGTGGCTTCTCCATTACTCATCTATCCCATCTTCTCAAAATGACCGAGCCTGTTGAGCCCTTCGACTGGAAGCGCATCTTTATCCACGATTTTCCCTGGGCTTATCTCGGTGAAGTAGCCTTCCGCACCTTTTTCATGTTTGTGGTGATTCTGGCTGCCCTGACGGTCTCGGGCAAGCGCGAAGTGCGCCAATTGTCTATTTATGAGCTGGTTTTGCTGATCGGTTTGGGTTCGGCTGCCGGCGACCCAATGTTTTACCACGACACGCCAATTATGGCAGCAGTAGTGGTATTTATTGTGATGATGGGCTGTTATAAATTGGCAACGTACATCAGTGATCGCAACAAAACCGTTCGGCACGTGCTCGAAGGCCAGCCGGTTTATGTGATTCAGAATGGCTGTATTCTGACTCAGAACTTCGGTGAAGAAGACCTGGGCCTGGAAGAACTGTTTTCTGACTTGCGTGTGGAAGGAATCGAGCATCTGGGGCAGGTGCGTACGGCGATTCTGGAGCCCAATGGCCAACTCAGCGTTTTTCAGTTCAGCCCCGAAGCCGTTCGGCCGGGCTTACCGATTTTACCGAATGAACTGGATCATCCCGTTGAGCGTATTCGGGAACCCGGCAATTATGCCTGCTGCTGTTGTGGACGTGTTCGGCACGTTGAACCTGCCGATTCACTCCCCGACTGCACGCAGTGTGGGAAAAAGACCTGGGTAAAAGCAGTTGGCGAGCAGGAAACCAAATGACCTGCCTCGTAGGTATTATTTTGCTTTCGAAACGGCTTGTTTTGTCTGATCTTTCAGGAACTTGAGCAGGAGCTTTTCTACACCATCCAAGCCATTGGGACTGGATTTGTGGTACCTGTTTTTCTGGCTGATATAGCGGTTAAGGTCCTGACATTCGTATGCTTCCAGAATTTGTGGGTATACATAATGTTTTCGGCAAACCGTGCGCGTATTGCCCAGTTTTTCAGCCACTTCGTCCAGCACTTTATTGACGTTTTTCTTCAGCTCGGTTGTAGTACTGCAGGGATCCAGCTCAATCAGCAACCGCAACGCATTTACGGTACCGGCCCAGGTGCGAAAATCTTTCGCCGAAAAGTCGGTACCCATGGTTTCGTGCAGGTAATGGTTCACCATTCCCGAGTCGATGCTGTGGCGGCTACCGTCGGGAGCGTAGTACTGAAACAATTCCTTTCCCGGAATATCCCGGCAGCTTTTGACCAGGCGGGCCAGCCTCCGGTCGTGCAGGGTAATATCGTGCGCAATACCTTTTTTTCCAGTAAACGAAAACCGAACGTCGCTGCCAGCCAATTTGACGTGTCGGTTTTTAAGCGTAGTGAGGCCATAGGAGCCGTATTCCTTTTCATAAGCCGCATTACCGATCCGAATGAGGGTTTGCTCCATAACACTCAGCGCAATGGCAATGACCTTTTCCTGCGATAGGGTAGACGACTTCAGGTCTTTTGCCAGCCTCGTCCGAAGCAGCGGTAAGGCTTCGCCGAATGCTTTCATCCGGAAAAATTTGGTTTCGCTCCGGGCCGCATTCCACTTAGTGTGATACCGGTACTGTTTGCGATTTTTGGTATCGATGCCAGTGGCCTGCAGATGACTGTTCGCTTTCGGGCTGATCCAGACGTCGGTCCAGGCGGGGGGCAGGGCCATATTACGAATGCGCGCCAGGGTCTGGGTATCCTGTAGTTGGTTGCCCTGCGGGTCGAAATACGTAAACTGATCGCCATTCGGATGGCGGGTGATACCCGGCATGGCATCATTCATGTAAATCAGCCGGGCGGCTCGGGCGGCCTCGACCGGATCGTGGGCCAATAGTGCAGCAGTCACGGGTTTGTTGAGCAAATAAATAGATCGTGAGACCCTAACGAATTGACCCAGGAATTGGTTAGGCAAGCCACCCGATATTTTTGTTCGTCAGCGTTATTGGCGCGGACGCGGCTGGGCGGCTTTCCCGAAAAACCAGAGGGCCAGGGTGGTGGCGTAATGATAAAAATCGGTAGGATGAATGAGCGAATCGAAGGCGTCGGCTTTAGTGGCCAGCCCCATCATCATGGCCGCCAGTACGATCCACAGTCCCCGTTTGTTACGCTGAAGCAGGGAAAAAACGGCCAGCAGCATGAGCACCAGAATGCCCAGTGAAGGAACGATGGGAGTGAAAACCTGTACGTCGGGGAGTAACAGGCTGATAAACAGGAATAAGCCAAAGAGAATAGCGGCAATGAACGTGGCCAGAGAAAGCGTGCGCTGGTTCAACAGCGCGTATACGGCGGTGACGACGCAAACAACCCCCAGCGTATCCGACAGGATAATCATGGAACGACGCAGCGAATCGAGCGATTCGGTACCGGCAAAATGGATGACGCCAATCAGGGCGGCCAGGGAGGTAGTCAGCAGAAAGAAACCCCATAATAGCCGGTTAAAGAGCGAGATACGTCCGAAATAGTGCCAGAATACGCCCACGCCCGCGCTGGCCAGAATGGACCCGGAGAGGATGTGTGAAAAAATCATCACGTAATTTACGAAGTTTCGGCTACTTTTGCCCAACTTTTAAACGACGTAGGACGAAGAGACGAAAGAATAAAGCCTGCTGCACTCGTCGCGTGGTTCTTTCGTCTGTTTATTCTGGGTCTAATCAACCGCATAGCCAACGATTTCCAAAACCGTCATGAGTGTTTTAGTTAACAAAGACTCCAAAGTTATCGTCCAGGGCTTTACTGGCTCGGAGGGCAGTTTCCATGCTCAGCAGATGATCGAATACGGCACCAACGTGGTTGGGGGCGTAACGCCGGGTAAAGGTGGACAAACGCACCTCGACCGTCCTGTGTTCAACACCGTTCAGCAGGCTGTTGATCAGGCCGGGGCCAACGTCTCCATTATCTTCGTGCCCCCCGCTTTTGCGGCCGATGCCATTATGGAAGCGGCCGAAGCGGGTATCAACGTGATTATCTGCATCACCGAGGGAATTCCGACGGAGGATATGGTGGCGGTTAAAAACTACCTGGCCGATAAAGACGTTCGACTGATTGGACCGAACTGCCCCGGCGTCATGACGGCCGAGGAGTGTAAGGTAGGGATCATGCCCGGTTTTATCTTTAAGAAAGGCACCGTCGGCATCGTTTCTAAATCAGGAACGCTGACCTACGAAGCCGTCGACCAGCTTACCAAAGCAGGTTTAGGCCAGTCGACAGCCATCGGAATCGGGGGAGACCCGATCATCGGTACGACTACCAAACAGGCGGTCGAACTGCTGATGAACGATCCGGAAACTGAGGCAATCGTGATGATCGGTGAAATCGGGGGAGGTATGGAAGCCGAAGCCGCCCGCTGGATCAAAGCAGATGGCAACCGTAAACCCGTCGTCGGGTTCATTGCCGGACAGACGGCGCCTAAAGGTCGTCGGATGGGCCACGCAGGAGCTATCGTTGGGGGAGCCGACGACACGGCGGCCGCTAAAATGGCAATTATGCGCGAATGTGGCATTCATGTAGTCGAATCGCCGGCGCTGATCGGCGAGACCATGCTGAAAGCGCTGGGAAAATAAAATAGTAACAGAAAAGGAGTGAAAGAACGAGGGCGCGACCGAGTGGATACAAGAGCCTATGGGTTTATCTTGACTTCACTGATTCGCGCCCTTGTTCTTTCACTCCTTTTCTGTTCGACCACGTTTGCGCAGAGCCGAGTCATTGGTATCGGTCCGGGTAATCGTTATTTTCCGGTCCATAATTTCCGCGAAGATTTTCAGGTATACGACGATGGGTCTGATGCCTACATTCCGTACATCAGCGAACAGCATGCAGATCAGACCTCGCTGAGCGCTTATGTCGATATTGAAAGTAACCGCCATTACAGCTTACTCATTTCGACCCGGCAGGATGGGTATTTGTTTATCAACGCTGCGCTTAAACGAAAACTTCGCGCCAACCAGTGGCAGGTGCTGAGCATCGACAGCTTGTTCCGTCTGTATCGTCAGCCCGAACTTTTTCTGACTATTTACGGCGCCCCCGGAATCGACGACAAGCAATTGTACATCGGATACCCAAAACAGACCAATCAAAAATTAGTTGTCCTCAGCGACGATAACCTGAGCGTCAGACCCCGTCCGCAGGCCGTTTACGCTAATTTTCTGGGAGTCGGGTTGTTGTTTTTGCTGGCCTCCCATGCCTTTCTGTTTACGCTGTATCGCCGGGCATTTCAGCGCTTTTATAGCCTGCGCGATCTGGTTTCATTACGGGCACAGGAAGAATCGTTTCTCATCAGTCGGCCACTAAGTGCTGTCAATCTGCTTTTCACGCTCAACCTGAGCTTTACGATTGCCTACCTGATCGTATTCGCGCAAAGCCGCAATCTCGAAGTATTTGCCTCGCGCGCGTTGCTTCTTAGTGAGCAGCGATTCGGCTGGGTATTCAGTGAGTTCTTATTGTTGAGCAGCATTGCGTTCATGAGCCTGATGGGCAAATATGTGGCGCTGGAAGTGTTTGGTGGCCTTTACAAGCTGCAGAATACCATTATCAACATTCATTTTTTTAAAGTTCTACAGTCGTCTCTCCTGTTTTTTACGTTGCTGACGCTGATACTGACGGTCATTGCCTACAACACGCCGACCCTGGCCTGGTCGCCCAATGTACTGTTGCTGCCATTGATTGGGTTTTACCTGGCTCGTCTGACCTTGCTTTACTTCGTGATACGGAGTCTGGAATCTATCAAGAATCTTTATTTATTTTCGTACCTTTGCATCGTTGAATTGATTCCACTCATCATCGGTTTGCGTTTTGCAATTTGATGAATGAGTTTTCAGCCGTCAGCCATACCTGGCCGTTCGTAGAAAGAGCTGTTTGGCTCTTTGAGAGTTACCAGCAGAGACTTGTCGACTGCCAACTGATTTTTGTACCGAGTAGAGATTCAATGAACGAGACTAGCATGCACCCCACTGAAGACCGGCTCACGAAAGTTAACCGGCTATTAGTAACCCAATCCAGACCAGCTGACGAAAAATCTCCTTATTTTGATTTAGCAAGCAAGTATAATCTTCAGGTCGACTTTCGGCCCTTTATCCAGATTCAGGGAGAATCGTTCAAAGACTTTCGCCGGCAGAAAATTAATATTCTGGCCCATACGGCAATCATCTTTACCAGTCGTAACGCTATTGATCATTTCTTCCGGATCTGTCAGGAAGGGCGTATCGAAGTGCCGGCAGATATGAAGTATTTCTGTATTTCAGAACAGACAGCCAATTACCTGCAGAAATACATCGTCATTCGGAAGCGCAAAATCTTTAACGGGACAAAAACCGCCAGTGAACTGTTCGACCTGATCAAAAAGCACAAGAACGAAAAGTTTCTGTTTCCATGCTCGAATATCCGGCGGAATGACATTCCGGAATTCATGGATACCAGTGGGCTACACTTCACAGAGGCTGTGATGTATGACACGGTTCCGACGGATCTGTCCGATCTGGATATCAACAGCTATGACATCATTGCGTTCTTCAGCCCATCGGGTGTCAGCTCCTTGTTGAGTAACTTTCCGAACTTTAACCAGAACGGTATACGGATAGCTGCTTTCGGACCCACAACGGGTAAAGCCATTAAAGAGGCTGGGCTGACCCTCGATATCGAGGCCCCTTTGCCAAACGCGCCGTCTATGACAGGAGCGCTGGATCTTTACATCAAAAAGACCAACAATCCGTAAAAACCAGGGCTATGCCAATACAGAATGCCGGAACTGCGTTTTAGCGCTCACTTCCGGCATTTAGTCTTTTCATAAAGGCCAATAATTTGACTAAGCAGGCGTTTATTTGTAAACTGTGATCGTATTTACCGAGACGCCGATCGGGGTAGGGTCGGTCGTTTCGAATTTAAGTTAGGTTTATGATTCGCACACTCTACGTTTATGCTTTATTGCTGCTAGTAGTTACTGGCCGGTCTGCTTTCGCCCAGCAGGACCCACAGTTTAGCTTATACATGTACAACCCGATCTATTACAATCCGGCGGCCGCCGGATCGGAAGGGGTGTCGCGGGTTCAGATTACACACCGGACGCAGTATCTGGGGTATCAGACCGTTGGTAATGGCGACGAAAGTGCGGCTCAGAGTACCCAGCTTTTATCGTTTAATATGCCACTGGCTAAAATTAAAAGTGGAATTGGTATCTACGCCCTGAACGATAAGTACGGGCCGTCGATCAACCAGGCTGTACAAGTATCGTATGCGTATCGTATGGCCCTGAAAAACGGTACCTTGGCTATTGGGGTGCAGGCGGGTATGTTTAACAAAGGATACGATTTCAACCAGTTTCGACCAAACGACCCCGGCGATCCTCTGATTCCGGGCGGGCGAATCAATCAATTCAAACCGGATCTTGGCGCTGGCGTATACTATAATACCGTCGATTACTGGATTGGGGTGAGTATGACGCACCTCAACAAAGCTAAGTACAGCTACATAACCGACCGGTCTACCGACCCATCTGATAGTAAAGCCTATCTGACAGCAGGCTATCGGCTTGGCATCGGTTACAATATCGACGTACAACCGTCTGTATTAGTGCAGTACAGCACGACAACCGGTTTTCCGGGATCGGCTGTTGCATTGAATATACTGGCCACGTACGACAGTCGTATCTGGGGAGGAGTAGGCTACCGTTTCAATGATGCCATCATGGCTACGGCTGGCATCAATCTTATGCACAACAATGCCCTGCGGGTCGGCTACTCGCTGGACATTGTGACGAGTGGAGTCAATGCAAAAAGTCCGACCTCGCATGAAGTATTGCTGGCTTATGCTTTCCCGGCACCGGACGCCCGAAAGAAACCAATTATACGAACTCCGAGGTTTCGGTATTAAATCAGGATTAATACCGGACAAAGTTGTAAACATCCGGGAAAACCCAACATTCAGTGTTTTTTTTGATTAGGCGCATATTAGGGAGTTTAAAGAGCGTACCTTATTTTTGGGAAAACGGGGTTATATCGAAAAAATGAATCGTAAGAAAGCCAGAAAACCAGGCAACTAGATACGACGTAAATAGAAAATAAGCCGAACCTAAGAGTAACTATACAATAACCAAAAGGATTTTCGTTTTTAGTCTGGTCTTGCACAAGAAGAAAAGAGAAAAGTTTTACAATGATGAAGTATAACTGGTTAACAGTCAATGCAACCCGGGTGGTGATGGTCGCGGCAGTCGTACTGCTGATGCAAGGTTGCGGATTTGTAAAATCTAAATTTGGGGGGAAAGACGGTAAAGGTGGTGAAGTCGGCGTTACAAATGGTGAAATTACCGCCACCGGACGCAAAGGCTGGAAGCAACCCACTCCGTTCGGTATGGTGCTGGTCCCCTCCGGATCATTTATCATGGGGCAGGCCGACGAAGATGTGGCGGCTACTCAGATCAACATGAACCGGCAGGTAACGATCAGCTCGTTTTACATGGACGATGCCGAAATTTCCAATCACGAATACCGCCAATACGTCAATGCTTTACTTGCTGACTCCGTTTCGACGCTGGGCGAAGAGGAAATCATGGCAAAGTATTATCCGGATACAACCGTCTGGAAAAATGACTTTACGTACCACAATGGTGATCCGATGCTGGAACATTATTATGGCCACCCCGCCTTCGATACCTACCCGGTGGTAGGAGTAAGCTGGATTGCTGCCAAGCATTTCTGCAAATGGCGCACCAACACCCTTGATGATTTCCGGACAAAAGATGGCGGCTACAAATCGTTCGGCTTCCGTCTGCCTTCCGAAGCGGAGTGGGAGTGGGCTGCTCGCGGTGGAAAAAGCGGAGCGAAATATCCATGGGGTAACCCATACGTAGCCAACGGGAAAGGTTGCTACCTGGCTAATTTCAAACCACAACGGGGTAATTTCGATGCCGACGGTTATCCGTACACGGCTCCTGCTACCGCTTATAGCCCCAACGATTACGGTTTGTATAACATGGCTGGTAACGTAGCCGAGTGGTGCCGCGATGCCTACGCCGATAATACAAACGCTATCGTATGGGATATGAACCCGGATAACCAGAATGCCGATGAGCCACGGAAAGTGGTACGGGGCGGCTCCTGGAAAGATATCGCCTACTATCTCGAAACGGGAACCCGGTATTATGAATACGAAGATCAGAAGCGTTCGTACATAGGTTTCCGTTGCGTAATGGACAACCTGGAAGGTCGTACCGCTTCGGCTCGCGGTGGCCGTGCCAGCAAAAGCAAAAGCAGCAAAAAATCATCCGCCAAGAAGGTATAGCAAGCAATAATAGGTACTGGTTGTACGCTATTAGTACAGCCGGTACCTGTTTTCATAGATTCCCCTACAAACTAGTACCTATTCCAACCAACAATCGCTTATCATGGCAGCAGCAAAGTCCGTTAATTTCTTTTGGGATCGTTTAGTACCAACCATTTATAGTGCCGGTGCCGCCGTCGTCGTACTCGGGGCAATGGCTAAAATTCAACATATTTCATCTCTGAGCTGGCTGTTGACCGCCGGTCTGATTACGGAAGCCGTTATTTTTGCTTTATATGCGATGCAGAGCTTTTTGTTCCCTATTGCATCGGAGAATAGAGAATACGCCTGGGAACGGGTTTATCCTGAATTGTCTGACGATTATAAGGGAGAAGCGCGTAAGCCCGCTCCACAAGCCAATGGTTTGACCGGCAATATGGACCAGATGCTGGCCCAGGCAAAAGTAACCCCTGAAGTGTTTGAACGTTTAGGATCAGGTTTCCGTAACCTGAATGAGACCGTATCGAAGCTTTCAGACCTGACAGATGCTACGGTTGCTACCAACGATTACGCTCGCAATGTGAAATCGGCGTCGACGTCGATTGGTGAAATGAATAAATCGTACGGAACCGCCATTACTGCGATGAACTCGATGGCCGACGCTACGACGGATGCTAAAGATTATCGCGATCAATTCCAGAAAGTGACCAAAAATATGGGCGCGCTGAATGCCGTCTATGAACTGGAGTTACAGGATACCAACAAGCACCTGAAAGCTATGAACGCTTTCTACGGTAGCCTGACAGCGGCAATGGAAAACATGAGCGATGCCAGCCGTGATACACAACAGTTCAAGAATGAACTGGCGAAACTGACGGGTAATTTAGCCTCTCTGAACAACGTTTATGGCAGCATGCTGACTGCCATGCGTGGTAACTAATTGAAAGCTACCGGATTGTGGAGCTGTGAAGTGTTGGCTATGTCTGCTTCCAGCTCTATAACCGTATGCGTCGCAACTCTACAACTTCTTTATTTTATACTACCATAATTCATGGCAGGCACAAAAGAGACACCCCGTCAGAAGATGATCGGGATGATGTATCTGGTATTAACCGCGTTACTGGCCTTACAGGTGACGTCGGCTATTCTGGAGAAATTCGTTTTACTAAATAATAGCCTGGAACAATCGACCGTAGCTGCCAATAAGGTGAATCAGGCTACGCTCGATAATATTCGGGCTACCGTTGAAAAATCGGGCAATCGGGCCACCGATGTGGCTATCGTCAAACAGGCCGATGAAGTCCGGAAGGCTACGGCTGATATTATCGCTGAGATCGACGGCTTGAAAGAACGTATCGTTACCGAGGCAGGTGGCGGTACAGATGAAGCAGGTAATATCAAAAACATTACCGAAGAAGAAAAAGTAGCGCAGATCATGGTGGGGGGAAACCACAATGGTGAAGCCTATAAACTGAAAAAGAATCTTGACGATTACCTGGCCAGCCTGTCGAAATACAGCGCTGCCAAGTATTCATCGCTGGCTTTGGATGGTAAAGAAGATCCTATCTCCAGCCGGTCGCCCGAACAGCGGACTAAAGATTTTGGTGAACTGAACTTTGCCCAGACACCAGTTCCAGCAGCGCTGGCCGTATTGAGTCAGCGGCAGACAGATGTTCGCCGGATCGAAGGCGAAGTGCTGGACGCGCTCGCTAGTAAAGTTGGTGCGCAGGACGTGAAGTTCGATAAAATCCTTGCCATGCTCAGTATGGACTCGAAAGTGGTCGTAGCTGGCACGAAGTTTAAAGGTCAGATGTTCCTGGCGGCTTCGTCGTCGGGTATTCAACCGCGGATGAGCCTCAACGGTGCACCAGTACGGATGCAGGACGGCCAGGGTATTATCGAGTTTACGGCACAGGGTGGTGCTTACGATAAAAACGGTCTGGCTAAGCGAACGCTGACCGGATCTATTGCCTACCAGACGGCCGCCGGCCTAAAAACCGTTCCGCTTTCGGCTGAATACTTCGTGGCAAAGCCATCCTATCAGGTTGAAACAGGTACCATGCCTCCTTTATATCTGGGCTGTGCCAATAAACTGAGCATTCAAAGCCCGCAGTTAGGGGCTCTCTGGAATCCGAACTTCTCGGCGGATGGCGCTCAGGTTATTCAATCTGGCGAAAAAGGTAAAATTACGGTTGTTCCCAGTTCGGCTCAAGTTGCGCTTAATATCAGCAACAGCGGAAGTCTACTGGGTACGGAGCGGTTTCGCGTAAACCGTGTCCCCAAACCTACCCTGGAGTTTTACGTGGGTGGTACGAAAGTTGGAGATCCACGCGGTGTTCCCGTTGGTCAGGCGAGAAGCGTTCGGGTATTAGCTGTGTCGGATGAAAGCTTTAAAAATTACTCACCAGACGATGCTAACTTCCGGGTGACTGGCATCTCCGTTATTTTGGCACGAGGCACACGTAAAATAGGACAGGTAAATTTAGGACCCGCTGGTGGATCTTTAGGGGCTCTGGCCGCTGACATCCAGCCTGGTGACCGGTTAGCTATAACCGTTGATGGTGTTCAACGCCGTAATTTTAAAGGTGACGTAAGCGACGTTTCGATTGGAAATCCGTTGCAAAACGTTTCGCTTTATTAGTTGTACTAAATAAAATTGCCTTTCGTTATACATAAAAGACAAAACTAATTACTTGGCAATGAAACAAGTGAGAACGATAGCTGTAGCCGCCACCTTGTTGGCGGTAGCTGGTGGTGGAGCAATGGCACAGGAGAAGGCGAATCCCAGCACTAACTCGCTGTCGGTTCGTGGAATCAATGAGAATGACATCATGATGAAGAAAACCCTTTGGCGTCGGATCGACCTGAAGGAAAAACAGAATCAGTCGATGTTCTCGAAGAATAATGAAATTTCGAAATACCTCATCGAAGCCATGAAAGCCGGCTTGATTGATGCTTATGAAAATGATTCCGTCACGACAAAACTGACGCCGGATAAATTTCAGAAGCGGATGATCATGCCTAACTCCGCTCCTCAACTTTCGGCAGAGGAAATTGCGGCTGGTTTTGGTAATGAAACCACCGCTAACGGAGCTGGCGATGGCTGGGATACCAAGAAAAAAGATGCTAAGACTCCTGCCAAACCCGCCGAAGATGGTTGGGGAGCGCCTAAAAAGGCAGCTACTCAACCCGCCGACGATGGCTGGGGGGCACCCAAGAAAAAATCGGTAGCTAAAAATACAAAGGGGAAGAAAAACAAAGCGGTAGCTCCCATTGTTGAAGCGCCCAAAGTTGATACGGTTGCTCAGGTTGCTGCTGCGCCAATGGGCGATGAGTATTTCGCGAAGGAGTTTAGCATCATGGAGATAAAAGAAGACTGGATCTTCGACCGGAAGCGTTCCCGCTTGTATTATGATATCCAAACGGTAACTATTTTCCTGCCTTCAGATAAAAATGCGGCTGGTGTAGAAACGCCATTGGCTACATTTAAGTACAAAGATTTGGATAAGCTGTTTCGGAGCGACCCGAAAAAATTTATCTGGTATAACCCACAGAACCAGGCTCAGCACAAAAACCTGGCTGACGCCTTCGATCTACGGCTCTTCTATGGTCGGATCACAAAAGTGGCTAACCCAGGTGATAGCGATTTAGTTGGTATGTATGGCGATCGGGAAGGCCTGCTCAAATCGTACCAGACGGAATATGAACTGATGGAAACTGAGCATAGTCTTTGGGAATACTAGTAACTCCGAACTTTTGGCTCGAGCATTTAAAACAAAAAGAGCAGTTGGCCTACCAACTGCTCTTTTTGTTTTCTACCTTGATGAAGGCGAAGCTGTTTGTGGTAGAATCAGTACAAATGTGTCGTTTTCAATAAGACAAAGTCTTTTATTCTGAAGCCCGTCTGTACTGGCTATTACTCGTAAGCGGACTCAAAGCGTAAAGTTGTGCCACCGAAACTTGACATTAGCACAAAGAGCCCGGTTTGACCTTCTGAATAGTCGCTAAATCCACCACCTGAATATACCAGTGTTTTATTGGCCGGATCATATCCGAAAAGATTTACTACCAGCGAACTCACATCTTCATAAGGATCAATTACGATCTTTTGCGTTATTGGAATAGTAATCGGACTAGTCGTATTAACATTAGTAATCCGATTACTTTCAAATAAAACAGTGCTCATTGTTAATGGGGGGGCATTACCAAGCGTTTTTCCAAGAACAAGTTGGAGGTCAGCGGTTTTACTAGCAGGCCAGTTAGGTAAATTGCCCATCGCATTCCAATTCAAACTTTGGATAGTTACCTGTTTGAGCACTCGATCAACAATTTTAATAGATCGGGTGCTTGTTTGCTGACGCCCTGTTGAATTTGTAGCAGTCACCGTGATGGTATATACGCCGGATTTTTTATAAGTAATAACAGGCTCTTTTTCCGTCGAGGTCGAACCATTGCCAAAGTCCCATTTATAAGTATCTGCGTCGAAACTTACGTTTCTTATTTTAAGTGGAATATAAGTTGGCCTTTGCCCACGGTATAAAGTATTTGACTCATTAGGGGATACATAGTCAACACTGAATCGTATTACAGGAAAATCGTCATTCTTGCATGAAATGAGAGAAAACGTTACTAGTAAACAGGAGGCAAAACGTTTTAGCAGATTTGGTAGAATACCCATTTTGTAAAGGTGTGCAGTGAAAATGTCAATAGTTTATAAGTTGACATTTATGCCAACCGAACAATTTAACAAATACGAGCGGGGCGTGAAACGAGCGCCTGGCCCCATGAAACCATCAAGAGGAGGAGTTTCAAATACAGAAAGTGCGGATACCGTATATAAGAGACGAGTATCGGCAACGAAAGCCAATTTAGGCGTAATCTGCCATTGAACTCCTCCACCCAATGAGCCACCTACTTCATCCAGACCTGTTTCTTGGTTAATGGCTACTGGCTGAGGAGAGCCCGGATAATCGTGTATGGGGTTGATTGTTACCTCTCCACTCAAAATTTTGTTAAACACAACACCCGCCGTAAGGTAAGGCGTCAGAACCTGGTGAGTGTGCTGCCTAAATTCATAGCGGAGAAATGGATTGATAAAAAGACTACGCTCAACTAATTTGACGATGATAGCAGTCGAATCGGTAATCCATCTTCCCTTCCGACTGAGTAGTCCTAAGTCGAGGCCAGCCCCCAAACGACCACGTGATCTGATATTAACTGACAAGCCGAAACTGGGTTTTGAGGAAGCGCTGGAAGCAGGATATAACAGGCCGTCCTCAAATTTAATTCGGTAATAACTCATGGGCAAAAGCACCCGTGCACCGATTGAGAGCTTCAAAAATCGGGGAGAGGTATTGTACGCTTGTGTAGGAAGGTCTGGTTTTATACAGCGATTATAAGCTACTATATAACGGGTTAATTTCTTACTGTTTACAGAAGATACTTTGTTCAGTAAAGTAAGTTCCGGGTCAGGGCAGGCTGGTAATTGGGATAGGGTGCTACCTGGGTATTTAGCATGAATAGGGGTGATCTTTCCTTGCTGCTCCAGTAAAAAGACATCTCTACCATCTATCCGTTCATAGAGTAAAAGGTTTACATCTCCAGAAACTAACTGACGCATAAACACTATGGATGAATTTGGATCATCACTAAGCCGATGGCTTACATAGCGATTAGAATCGATTTGGAAATAGTTTACATCTTTTGGATCGAAACTAGTGGAAGAAGCTTGCCGATCGGTTCGGAAAAGAATTTTTGAGCCGCTCCTAAGCTGTCGATAAGCTAATTCGCCAGTCTTTGTTGAACCGTCGATAAATTTTATATGGCCCTTTGAAAACACTCCCTGTGCATAACTGGAAAACGTAAGAGTACTTAAATAAGTAAGAGGAAAAAAGATGAGCTGTAACCGCTACGCATTATCACAAAGATTGAACAGTAGTTTATCAGGTAAATCTTATTGTACAATAAGATTTACCTGATAAACTACTGTTCAATCGTCTCAAAATATTGCTTCAGTTTGTTAGCGCGATCTTTTCCAACAATTTCAGCTACTTCATCCAGAGACGCTTCTCGGATTTTTTTCACGCCTTTAAAATGCTTCAGGAGCTTGGCGGCTGTTCGTTTGCCGATGCCTTCCACATTTTCCAATTCGCTGATCAGGCTATTCCGGCTGCGTTTGTCCCGGTGGTAAGTGATGGCAAACCGGTGGGCTTCGTCACGAATCCGCTGAATCAGTTTGAGCGACTCCGACTTCTTGTCGATGTAGAGCGGCAAATTATCTTCAGGGAAATAAATTTCTTCGAGTCGTTTGGCAATACCGATAACAGGTACTTTACCATAAAGGTCCATCGCTTTTAGGGCATCGCAGGCCGCGCTCAACTGTCCTTTACCACCATCTATCACGATCAGGTCGGGCATGTCGGTACCTTCGGTCAGTACGCGCGTGTATCGACGCGTAACAACTTCGTACATACTGGCAAAGTCGTTCGGTCCGACAACGGTTTTAATCGAGAAGTGGCGATATTCCTTGTTAGCGGGTTTTCCACCAATAAAACACACCATCGCCGAAACCGGGTTCGTTCCCTGTATATTCGAGTTATCAAAGCATTCGATCCGGTTCGGAATCGTTTTCAACTGTAAATCCTGCTTCAGCCGAATAAGTACCCGATCTTTTTTACTGGCGTTGGCGGTTGCTTCGGCGGCTGCCCGTTCCTGACGCTCCCGACGGAAATACAGGACGTTTTTCAATGACATATCCAGCAATTTCTTTTTGTCGCCAATTTGCGGAACGGTTATTTCGGCTTGCAGATCGACATCGAGCGGGATGTTTGAAATGATTTCTTTCGCCTGACTACCGTACTGCTCCCGAAATTCGATGATCATCATTGCCAGCAGATCCGTGTCGGCTTCATCCAGCTTTTTCTTGATCTCTACGGTATGCGCCTGAACAATAGTTCCGTTGACCACCTTCATAAAATTGACGTAAGCCGCCGACTCATCGGAAGCGATCGAGAATACGTCAGCATCCGAAATTTTAGGATTGACCACCGTCGATTTGCTCTGAAACCGCTGCAGCACGTCCAGTTTGTCCTTATACTTCTGAGCCTGTTCGAAGGCCAGGTCGCCGGCGGCTTCGATCATCCGATTCCGGAAATATTCCTGAGCGGGCTTTAAATTTCCTTTGAGAATATGATGGATCTGCTCGATGTCGCTGTCATAATCGGGTTCTGACTGTCGCCCTTCGCAAGGCCCCTTGCAGTTGCCAATATGATACTCTAAACAAACTTTATATTTCCCGGCTTCGATATTTTCCGGTGCCAGATTGTAATTGCAGGTACGAATCGTAAACAACTGGCTGAACATGTCCAGCACCGTATACATGGGCTTCAGGTTAGCGAATGGCCCATAAAATGTGCCTAGTTTCCGGTCAATCCGACGGGTGGTCAACACACGTGGGAAGTGCTCATTCGTTACACAGACAAACGGATACGTTTTGTCATCGCGCAGCAGAATGTTGAACTTCGGCTGGTAGCGCTTGATCAACTGGTTTTCGAGCAGCAGCGCATCGAATTCGGTATGCACGATCGTAAACTCGATTTTGCGAATCTGGCTAACCAGGCGCAGGGTTTTTCGGTCGTGCTGCTTCGAGTTCGTAAAATAACTACTGACCCGATTCTTTAGGTCTTTTGCTTTACCAACGTAAATGACTTCGCCCGTAGCATCGAAATACCGATAGACGCCAGGCTCGTGGGGGACTTTCGTTAGTTCTTTTTTATAATCGAATTCGGGCATATGTAAAGCCGGCGGTCCCGGTCGAAAGTAAGAAAAACCGACCGAGACGGCCGGTACTACAAAACACGCTGAATCGGGTAAAGGTTGCCTTTGGAGGTTCACAAAAAAGGCCAGCGAAATGCTGGCCCGGGAAGTTTACTGTAGGATTTCCTCCTCATCTTCGGGCACTACTTTGGGGGGGATGTACCGCTGAGAAGAGTCGATATGATAGCCTCCGCAATCGATCTGGAAGTTATTTGGTTTGCGGAACGGTTCGGGGCGGTAGGCCGTCAGACCCGGATCTTTGTATACTTTCTGCATATACAGCGCCCAGGCAGGCATGGCCTGCCGACCGCCCTGGCCAAGTTCGATGGTCCGAAAGTGAATCGGCCGATCATCGCCACCCACCCACAGGCCCGAAACCAGGTGCTGGGTCATTCCCATAAACCAAGCATCCGAGTAATTCGAAGTCGTACCCGTTTTAGCCGCAATCTCGTTCCCTCCCTCCAGTAGCTTATACTGCGTCCGGAGCCGCTGAGCAGTTCCGTTAGGCTCCTCGACGGCTCCCCGCATCAGGTGCAGCATCTCATACGCCCGGTTTGGGCTGATTACCGGTTTGGCATCGGGGTGGAAAACTTTCAGAACATTTCCATTCTTGTCCGTTATTTTCCAGAGAACCATTGGCCGGACCCGAAGGCCACCATTGGCGAAAGCGCAGTAAGCGGCTACCATTTCGTAGACCGATACATCGCCCGTACCCAGGCACAGAGTTGGGTTATCCGGCAGGTCTTTACTTTCTATACCCATCTCGTGGGCGTATTTGATGACCGCTGCGGCCCGGGTTTTTTTTATCAGCTGTGCACTAACCGTGTTGATCGATTGGCCCAATGCTTCCCGAAGGGACAAACTTCGATAACTGTACTTCCCGTTAGAATTCTGGGGCTTCCAGGCCGGTCCGCCATTATGATCTTCGCCGTGGGCAAATACCGTCGGCTGGTCGATGAGTTGTGTACAGGGCGTTACAAACCCCTGATCCATAGCGGTTAGATACACAAACGGTTTGAACGTCGAACCCGGCTGACGTCGACTCTGGCGGACGTGGTCGAACTTCATGTGTTTGAAGTTGATACCACCCACCCACGCTTTCACATGACCCGAGCGCGGGTCCATCGACATGAAGCCTGTGTTGAGCAGGCGTTTGTAGTACTTGATCGAATCCAGCGGGCTCAGGGTCGTATCTTTCTCGTTTCGATGACCACCGTATACAAACACCTTCATTTTGATCGGTTTGCGCATTTCCTGCCAAATGGCTTTTTCATCGGTACCAAAAGCCGCCTTCAACTGTTTGTATCGGGTCGTACGCCGGGCAACCGTTTCGATAAATCCCGGGATTTCGACGTATTTTTTCGTGCGTGCGTCTTTGTGTACCCACGGATTACGCCCACGCCAGTGTTCGTAGAATTTTTTCTGCTGATCGCGCATGTTCGCCATAACCGCTTCCTCAGCATACGTCTGCATCCGCGAGTCGATGGTCGTGTAAATTTTAAGACCGCTGGTGTACAAATCCAGTTCGGTATCGTTCTCTTTATTGTACTGATTGATCCAGCGTTTGATGTCGTCGCGAATGACCGAGCGGAAATACGCTGCCATCCCCGTGTTCTGGTTCTCGACGCTGAAATCCAGTTTCAGTGGCTTACTCTTGTACGTCTGATACTGCACCTCAGTCAGAAATTTATACTTACGCATCTGACTAAGCACCACATTCCGGCGGTCACGGGCCCGGTCTTCAAACAGCCTTGGGTTATACAGCGTCGGATTCTTGAGCATACCTACCAGCAGGGCGGCTTCCTCGACGTTCAGGTTCCAGGGCTCTTTACTGAAATAGGTTTTGGCCGCTGTTTTGATGCCATAGGTGTTGTTGCCGAACGAGACCGTGTTGAGATACATCATCATCACTTCCTGTTTGGTGTAATTGCGTTCCAGGCGTACGGCCAGTATCCATTCTTTAGTCTTGGAAATAATAAGGCTCACTACCGGAACATGGCCCAACACCCCCTTCAGTTCTTCCTGCCGGGTGTCGAACAGGTTCTTGGCCGTTTGCTGGGTCAGCGTACTGCCTCCCCCTGAACTCGATGCATCCTTAAAGGTTAGCAGGCCACTGACGGCCCGAAACAGCGAGCGCGGGTCGATACCCGAATGTTTGATGAAGCGGGCATCCTCGGTAGCGAGCAGGGCCGAGGTTACATTAGGCGATACCTGAGAGATTTCGACCGGGGTTCGGTTTTCGACGTAGTACTTGCCTAAGAGCTGATAATCTTCCGTATAAATTTCAGATGCTTCTTCGCTTTTTGGGTTTTCAAGCGCTTTCAAACTAGGCATCCCGCCAAACAGCCACAGAAAGTTATAACTGACAGCCAGGACGTAAAAAATGAGCAAAAAGATACCAAGCAGCGAGAATCGCCAGATATTTCGAATGATGTTCCGGTAACGACCGGGAGCCAGTTCAAACATTATGCGTGTGTAAGGATGAGTGCGGTTTACGGTTTAGGTCGCTACATGCACCGTAAACCCGACGGATTAAACCTATTTTCGTTTCGCCATGGCCTGGTTGGCAGCAACCAGCATTTCTTTGGCCCGTGGCACGAGTTCGCTGGCTGGATAATCGCGGACAAATTCGGTCAGAGCCTGTTGATAAGCCTCCACGTTTTTAACCTTGCCCACCAGAATCACCCGTAGTAACGCCAGCTTGTCTTCTACCTGCGAACCCGCCAATTGAGTAAGTGCCTCTTCGGTACGCTTCAGGGCTTCCGACGTATTGTTGGCTTGATACAGTTCATAAATGGCTGCGTAGGTTTTCTGCGCTTTTGC
Organism: Spirosoma koreense; assembly: GCF_054777875.1. Lineage (NCBI taxonomy): Bacteria > Pseudomonadati > Bacteroidota > Cytophagia > Cytophagales > Cytophagaceae > Spirosoma > Spirosoma koreense. The sequence goes on from NZ_BAAHAC010000005.1 coordinate 557,449, forward strand.
TTCCGAATCGCTCGTTTGAGCGATCGCCCGCCCTGTTAAACGTGCGTAAGACGTATTTGGGTATTCGGCCAGTAGTTTATCTTTCCAGGCCGAGGTTTTTCCCAACTGCTCGTTGGACAGATACAACAGATAATAGACTTCCGGTTTCTGGAGCGTGTTCGGATAGCGGGTCAGGAGTTGTTCAAACGTCGGAATCGCGTTGGCTGGCTCGTTCAGTTGAAACTTATACAGCTTACCGAGTTTATACAGCGCGGTTTCGATCCGCTGATTGGCCTGCGCCTGCGCTTCTTTCGTAGTCGGAATTTGCTTCATCATGGTCTCTCGCTGCGCCCGGCGTCCCGAAGCTACCGGTGCGTTGACCGTACCTGCTGCATTGAGGGTGTCCGACTGCTTCAACGGCGCGTTGGGATTTACCGAATTTGCCGGGGTAGCTCCCGTCAGCGGATTACCCGCTCCGGCAATCGCTTCGGACGATTCTTTGTTGCTGCGTCGCCAGTTATCTTCAAGCGGTCGATTGCCCCATTTAGTCATGAATTCCTGTCGGCCCTGGCTCAGCGCCACCGGATTGTATAAGACCCAGCGCTGGGCGGGTTGCAGGTTGGAATTGGTGGCGCCGGGCACCGTACTCGCCCCGCCACTGGCTGCCTGATCGGCCAGTTTCTTCGCCTGAGCCGCCTGAGCTTTCGCTTCTTTTTCGCGCTGATCGATAGCTTTATCCAGAACCCTGTCCAGCTCGGCGGGGGGCATCTGAGCCAGCGTCAACAGGCTGTCGTCGGTGCGAATCGTCGTTTTATACTGAACGAATTCATCCAGGGTATTTTTCCGGTTCAGCAGCGCCGTGTATTCGGGCGATTGTTTGGGCAGTAACGCCAGCGCGCTGTCGTAATATACTTTGGCTTTTTCGTAGTCGGTTTTCTTCTCAAAATAAAGCTTCCCGATTTCCAGATACGTATAGGGAACCTGCGCGGTATTGGCCCCCGCTTCCCGGATCGACTGAGTGTAAAACTTTATGGCCTGATCGATCCGGCCACTGCGGGCTTCCAGCAAGCCCATCGTGAAATAGATTTTGTCCTTCAGGTCGCTGTTTTTTCGATCACTCAGCAGATTCTCGAAGGTTTCGGCCGACTGCGCCAACCGCTTCTGATCGCCCGTCAGGCCATTGCTCTGAATAGCGAACAGATTAGCATAAAACGACAGATCATAGGTAGGACGGGACTTCAGCACTTGCCGATACTGCTCGACCGCTTTAACGGGTTGACCGATCAAATCATAAAGTTGTCCGGCAATCAGGTGCAGGCGGGCGGTAGCTTCGCCTTTTTTCAGCAAGGGGAACGTGGCTTCCAGAATCCCGACGGAGGTAAGGTATTCACCCTGCCGTTCGTGCAAATACGCTTTGGTCAGATAAAAGTCGCGCGTGTTGGTTTTGGTGAGTGGCTGTGTGCGCAAATATTCAGCCACGTTCAGAGCGTTGGCATAATCACCGGCTTCGACATAAGCCCGCATGAGTCCAACCAGCGCAGTGTGCTTATCGTCTTCGTTGGTGCCTTTAGTATTAACGTATTTGAACACCTCGATGGCGTTGGGCAGGTCCTGTTTGAGCAACCGTGCCTGCCCGATCAGGTTGTAGGCATTGTCGAGCCAGTTGCTGTTCTGATGCCGTTCTGGAATCAGTGATGCTTTCTTGATGGCATCGTCGAGCTGTGGTTTCACCGGCTGGACACGCATGGAATCGACCGGTAACAAAATCGGCAAAAGCTGGTTATAATTTTCTTGTCTGGTCCTGAACAAAACCTGCTCGGCCTGGGCGATCTGATCGCGGGCAATGACATAAGCATTGTAATGCGCGTTCAGATTGTGATAGCCTCTACTGATCGGTTTGGTGCTGTATTGCGAACAGGAAACCAGCCCGCCGGTCAGAGACACGATGACCGAAAGCAACAGAATCAGGCGGTTACGGAAATAGCGGGACATTCGGAAATAACACGTGGACACTCGTATTAAAACGTTCGATATCGACCTGACATTATAGAACGTTAAGCCAAATTAACGAATTTTGCCTGGTATATTCACCCGTCTGTTTAATTCTATGCAAATCGATCCCGACCAACCGAATCCAAACGAACCGGAAAAGCCGACTCGTCATGAGGATCATCTGAAGAAAGCGACCGAAAAAACCACATCATTTGTGGAATACAGCGGCATTGCCTTTCAGATGCTTGGCACGATTGGGCTGGGGGTGTGGGTAGGCATGAAGCTGGATGCATGGCAGCACAATCCACGGCCTATCTGGACGATTGTTCTGTCGCTTACGGCTATCGGAGCATCGCTCTATTTATTCATCCGGCAACTGACAAAAAAGTGAATACTCAGGGGGACTGGGTTAGGGAGGAAGGGCACAAGATATAATGACTGCTTATCCCGCGTTCCAAACGATAGGTTCCATGCTTCGTACGCTTCTGATTACTGCTCTGCTGGCAATTGTATTTTTCGTAGCCAAACAATATACGGCGGCACCCTGGTTACACCCCGATTGGAAAATTCTGCTTGTCTTTTTTCTGAGCGTCTCTTTGCTAACTCACCGGCTGGTAGAGACTGGTTTACAAGCAGATCAGGGCCGATTCATAGTGCTTTACCTGGCAGCTACGGTGGCGCGCCTGATTCTGGGTCTAGCCTTCATAGGCTTTTTTCTATTTCACCAAATTGAGCAGCGCCGTACCTTCGTTTTGGACTTTCTTGTACTATATATATTTTACACGAGCTTTGAGATTTGGACACTTACTCGTAAATTGCGACGCGATTCGTAAAAGCGGCTCGTCACATCATAGTAATGCGTTCGATCATTAATAAGGTTTTGTTAGCAACGGCGCTCATTATGAGCTCGTTAGTTGGTGTTCAGGCCCAGGAGCACGAACACGCAGGCGAAGCACACGCCGAAAAAGAGAAGTTCAATGTGGGTGAAATGATCATGCACCACATTAAAGATGACCACGGCTGGGAGTTTGCTCATGGAGTAACCCTGCCGTTGCCCGTAATTCTTTATTCGAAGGACCAGGGCCTGGAAGTTTTTTCATCATCGCGGCTGGCGCACAACCAGGTTTACAACGGCTACAAGAACGAACATGGTAAAATCCATCGCGTAGATGCCGCTGGAAACGTTGACCACGAAGCAAAATTTTATAATTTCTCGATTACCAAGAATGTAGCGTCGCTGTTGCTGAGTGCGGCCATTATGCTGTTGCTGTTTTCGTCTGTCAGCCGCGGTTATACGAAGAATAAGGGCAAAGCACCGAAAGGAATTCAGTCCTTACTGGAGCCGATCATACTTTTTGTCCGCGACGAGATCGCCAAACCCAGCATTGGGCCGAAATACACGAAGTTTCTACCTTACCTGCTAACGCTGTTTTTCTTTATCCTGGTAAATAACCTGCTCGGGTTACTGCCAGGTGCTGCTAACCTGACCGGTAATATTGCCGTTACGCTGGTACTGGCTATTATCACTTTTGTGATCGTTACCTTCAGCGGGAATAAGCACTATTGGATGCACATATTCAAACCGACAGGCGTACCGGTAGCTCTGCTGCCGATTATGGTGCCGGTAGAAATCGTGGGGGTGTTCATGAAGCCCCTGTCGCTCATGATCCGGTTATTTGCCAACATTACGGCGGGGCACATTATCATCCTAAGCCTACTGGGGCTGATTTTTATGGCCAATCACATGGGCGGAGCAACGACGAGCATTGCCATTAGCCCGGTTGTGCTGTTTTTTACTCTGTTTCTGAACCTGATCGAACTGCTGGTAGCCTTCCTGCAGGCGTTCATCTTTACCCTGTTGACCGCCATGTACATTGGTAGTGCCGTGGAAGAACACCACGAAGCCGACCACGGTATCGGTCATGAAACTGTATCTGAGTTAGGGTAACCTGCCCCGGTACAGTACGTAAATTGCAATCTTTTGTTTCACTAATAAATCTGTTGAAAGTTATGTTAGCAACGTTGTTTGCTCTGCTGTTAGAAGCTACGGGTAGCGTTTCGGTTATGGGTGCCGCTGTAGGTGCTGGTCTGGCCGCTATCGGTGCTGGTCTGGGTATTGGTCGGATTGGTGGCAGTGCCATGGAAGGTATTGCCCGTCAGCCGGAAGCGGCTGGTCGTATCCAAACGGCAATGCTGATCATCGCGGCTCTGATCGAGGCCGTGGCTCTGTTCGCAGCGGTTATTTGTCTGCTGGTTGCTACGGCGGCCTAAGCAGTCATCTGAAGTTTGAGCAGGCCGGCTGCATTAGGCGTCGGCACCCCTGCTCGCCCGATTTCCGAGAAACCTTCGCCCGTTTGGGCTAGCCAGTGGGCGAAGGTTCTCTAACAAAAGATTGATACTGATTTATGATAGCATCATAAATTTTCTTTAAATCCGAAATCAAAAATTACACCTCAAAATGGATTTACTTACTCCCGATCTTGGTCTTTTATTCTGGCAGGTAGTAGTGTTCCTCGGCCTGTTTCTGATCCTTCGTACGTTTGCCTGGAAGCCCATCACGGAAAGTCTGAGCGAGCGCGAAAATAATATTCAGAGCGCGTTGGATCTGGCCGAAAAAACCCGGCTCGAAATGACTTCACTAAAAGCCGACAACGAAAAACTGCTGGCGCAGGCCCGTTCGGAGCGCGAAGCCATTCTGCGCGGAGCTAAAGAGACGGCGGATAAGATGGTTGCAGACTCGCGCGAAAAAGCCGAAGCGGAAGGAAAACGGATCCTGGAACAGGCCCGTGAGTCGATGCAGAACGAGCGGCAGGCGCTGATTATGCAAATGAAAAAAGAGGTAGTTACTCTCTCGCTCGACATAGCAGAGAAAGTTCTGCGCAAAGAGCTCAGCGACAAGTCGGCTCAGGAAAAATTAGTGACCGATCTGGTATCTCAATCACGCTTAAATTAGTCGGCTAGTCGATGAATTCGTCGGCCGTGATGTCTTGCCGGATTCGTTGACGCTTTATCTGAATAACCTATGGCAGTTGCTACTGTTGCCGCCCGTTATGCCAAGTCACTGATCGACCTGGCGCAGGAAAAAGGGCTTACCGAAACCATGTACAAAGACATGAAGTTCTTTAAGAACACTGTCGACCAGAGTCGGCCGCTGTTACTTATGTTAAAGAACCCCATTGTTCGGGCTGAGAAGAAAAATGCGATCATCAAAGCTGCCTTCGAGAAGCGGGTCAATCCGGTAACCATGTCGTTTTTCCAGATCATCGCAAGAAAGAACCGGGAAGCGATCATGGACGCCATTGCCGATGAGTTTATTAAGCAATATGATCGGCTGAAAGGCGTGGAGCGGGCTACCGTTATCACCACCGTGCCATTGACAGAACCACTGCGCGCCAAATTTATGGATATGGTGATGAAAACGACGGGTGGAAAAGTGGTTGAACTAGACGAAAAAATCGATCCAAAACTCATTGGGGGTTACGTTCTCCGGGTCGGTGATCAGCAGATTGACGGGTCGATCCGTAATCAGTTGAATGAATTACGGCTGCAGTTCCTGAACTAGAACAGGCTTTTATTTTCATAACTAAAAAGTCACTCTTACTGGTAAGAGTGACTTTTTAGTTTTAGGGAGTCCATTATTTCTGTTCGTCGGGTAAGACAATCCCATCATAAATCTCACTCATCGGTAGCGCTATGTCCAGTAGCGGCAAATCGATAATGGCATCGATACCTTCAATAATTAGGTATTTCCAGAAATCGACATTCCGCTCGAAAACTTCTACCCGGCAGTCGGCTCGAGAAACCAGTAAGTAATATAGCAATGAGGGTAGTTTTGTATAATGCGGGCGTTTCTCGTGAAAATCTTTGCTATGGGTTGAGTTTGAGACAACTTCAATCAGCAAACTCGGCGAATCGACCCACACACCTAAATCATTTTCCAAATCGGCTGGGTCGCACGTATAGATGATATCCGGATAAACATAACGTTGGCCTGTTTTCAGCTTCTAACGAACATTTTCAGCATATACGTCGCAGCCTTTACGCTGAGCGAATGGATATAATATGCGTGACAGTGACTGAACAATACGATTATGCCGTTTGGTAGTTCCTGCCATCGCAAAAACTTCTCCGTCCCAGTACTCATACCGCAAACCTTCAGTCTGTTCAAGCGCTACATATTCCTCGAACGTGTATGTTTTTGGGATAATCTGTGCAACAGCCATTAGCGTATTAAGGTTATGTTACCGTCACCAAAGTTACTTATTATTTTGTGAAGTTCGGTCAGCCTGTATCGGTTTGACTAATTTGATGTGCGTTCGCTGGAATAATTCGCGTTTGTAAAACCGAATCGTATCGGTACGCTTTTGATTGGTTGTCACTTCCAGATTTACGAAACCGTCCTGAATAGCGAGCGCATCAAGCGCGTTAACTAATTGGTGGCCAATGCGTTGATTGCGGACGTCTGCCCGGACGAATAGTTCCTGAATTTCGCCCACCTTACCGCTATGATGCAACAGATACTGGACATGACAGCTAACAAACCCAATTACATCGCTATCCCGTTCGGCCACCAGATAGTGAATGGCCGGATTAGTAAGGTTCCGATGATAAACGGCCAGAAAAGCCGGCTGGTCTATCCGATGCTCTTCCAGCTCGCAGAGAAAGGTATAAATGATTCGGGCATCTGCGCTTGTAGCCGGTCGGATCCGGACCGTGTCGACAGTAGTAGATTGGGCGGTCACTGTGATTTAATAGAGTACGTTGATTCCGTCAAAACACGTAAGTTCGCCATTTATCGCTTGATTTCTGTATGGTTATACCTAAAATTGTCCTGTTCGCTTTGCTCGGAATAATGGTTGCCTGCTCAGGACGCAAGTCGGCAACTGTCGATGACGAGGCTGAAAAAAAAGAGTCAACGGCGAACGCATCCACCATGAATACGTATCCGGAAGATAAACAATTTCTAAGCCGCTACCACCCTGATTTGATTGAATTACGGCAAGGCAATGCCAAAGCACTGATCTGTCCGGCTTACCAGGGACGAGTGATGACCTCTACCACCGATGGACAGGCCAGTTATGGCTGGATCAATTACGACCTGATTCGATCCGGAAAATTGATGCCTCACATGAACGCTTTTGGGGGCGAAGACCGCTTCTGGCTGGGGCCCGAAGGCGGTCAGTTTGCCTTGTATTTCAAGAAAGGTGATCCCTTCGAGGCTGAACACTGGCAAACACCGGCCGCCATCGATTCGGACCCTTTTCAAGTCGTAAATAAAAACGAAACGTCGGCCACGTTCGTACGGAAGGTTTCGCTGACGAATTACCATGGAACCCGACTGGATATCGGTATCGAACGAACCATTACGCTCTTGTCAAAAGACGAAATATACAGGCAACTGAAAATGGCAACGGATTCGTTGAAAATTGTTGGTATTCAGTCGGATAACACAATTACGAATCAGAGCATGCAGGCCTGGACCACCGAAACGGGAATGCCTTCCATCTGGATTCTGGGCATGATGAATGCCTCGCCCCAAACCACCATCGTCGTACCTTACCGGGCCGGTGCCGGACAGGCGATCAACGACGCTTATTTTGGCAAAGTACCTACCGACCGGTTACGCGTCGGAAAGACGGCTGCCCTGTTTAAAGCCGATGCGAAGTATCGGAGTAAAATTGGGGTTTCGCCAGCCCGCGCCACCAACTGGGTCGGCAGTTATGATCGGGCCACCCGAACCTTATCGCTCGTAACCTTTGACTTCGATCCGAACGAACGGCGGTACGTCAATTCGGCCTGGGAATACCAGCGGGAGCCCTTTTCGGGCGATGTGATCAACGCATATAACGATGGACCTATGAAACCGGGTCAACCGCAGATGGGGCAATTTTACGAGCTGGAATCCTCATCACCAGCGGCCAGTCTGATCCCGGGGGCTACACAGCGACATCGTCACACAACGTTTCATGTACAGGGGCCGGAAGCTCAGTTAAATGCGCTGGCCAAGCGGTTACTTTTCACGGACTTGTCGTCAATAGACTAAGTCCGACTGAAACTCCTGTAGGCTATCTGATTCGTAGATATGTTTTCCGGTAAGCCCCTGCTGAGCGGTCTGGATCATGGCGCTCGCCACTTTATCGGCATCGACGCCTTTATATTTGGCGGGAATTACAGGGTTCAGTACCCGCATCAGAAGGCTGCTAATCTGCTCACCCAGTCGAACTTCGGTACGGTTGCCCAGCAGGAGCGAAGGTCGAAAAATAAGCAGGGTAGGGTAGTGCAGGTTGGTGAGATCACGCTCCACTTCCCCTTTGACCCGATTATAAAAGATTGAGGACGCCGGGTTGGCCCCCACAGCGGTAACGACAGCGAATTGCCGGGCACCAGCCGCTAAACTTAACTGAGCAATATCGATTGGATACTGGTAATCCACTTTGCGGAAAGCATCGCGGGAGCCCGCTTTTTTTATGGTTGTTCCGAGACAGCAAAAAATATCGTCGGCCTGGGTAAGCAGACCGTTGGGGTGGTCGAAGTCGAACTGGATTTCCTGCAAACGCGGATGTTGCCAATTGAGCGGTTTGCGTACTAAAACTTTTACTTTTTCGTAAAACGGTGAGTCAACCAGACGATGTGTAACCAAATTGCCAATAAGGCCCGTAGCACCAAGGACTAACGCTGTTTTGGGGGAAAGTATAGCCATGGTAAAGAAGAGGTAATTCTGCTAATTTAACTACTTCATTGAGTAATGAAGGCACCTGATTCCAAATTCTATTCTATTCGCCCCCGCTTTTTGGGATATTTCAGCTTACTTCTATTGCTGATAACCGCTGTTTTGGTTGGCTTCCGGAGCCAGGACGATGATTTTACCAAACGGTTGGTTACGCTATTTCAGGCCTACAGCCGACAGCATCCCACCGAAAAAGTGTACGTCCAGACAGACCGCGATGTGTACCTGACCGGTGAGACTATCTGGCTGAAAGGTTACATCTTTAACGGTACTACCCACGAAGCGGATACCGTAAGCCGGGTGCTGTACGTCGATTTGGTCGAGCCGCAGGCTAAACGTGTTCGGCTCCGGGTCCAGCTCCGCGCCACAGACAGTTATGCGCCCGGTCAGCTTACGCTCTCTGATTCCTTACCGTCGGGCACGTATGAACTCAGGGCCTATACGAACTTCATGCGGAATGACCCGGAAGCGTATTTTTTTACCCGGTCGCTACTGGTATTGGGGAACAGCGATGTACCATCGACGGCCAAGGTTTCCAGGAGTGCCGCGCCCCAGGTCGATGTGCAGTTTCTGCCGGAAGGGGGGCAATTGGTAGAAGGCATTGAAAGTCGGGTAGCCTACAAGGCGGTCGATGCGTCTGGGCAGAGCGTATCGGTGGAGGGGTTTGTGGTTAGTGCCAGAAAAGATACCATAATCGGCTTTACCAGTACGCATCTGGGAATGGGGTTCGTTACGTTTAAACCCGAAGCTGGTCAGACTTATTCGGCTTCTATAACACTTCCCGATGGCTCGAAGGCTTCGTATGCTTTACCGGCCGTTCAGCCACAGGGTGTTGTGATGCTGGTCGATAATCTTAGCCATAAAGACAATATAAAAGTGTATCTGGCCCATAACAAAACCAGTTCAGATGCGTCTGCTGCTATGACGCTGGTAGCCCAGACCCGCGGGCAGATCATTCAGATGGCTAAAATACCGCTGGCCAAAAAAACGGCGATGGTGCAGTTGCCCCGGGCCGACTTTCCCGAAGGCATCTCGCAACTGACCGTGTTTGATGAAACAAATAAACCCACCTGCGAACGATTGGTGTTCATCCCCAAAAATGAGCATCTAACCGTTTCGCTAACAGTAGCAAAACAACAGTTTAAAACCCGTGAAAAAGTCGACCTGATCGTCTCCACTACGGTCAATGGCAACCCCGTCCCGACTAATTTATCGCTTGCGGCAGTCGATGCCAAACTAGCTCCGGAAGCGGATTCTAACGGGGCAACCATCGTTTCCCATCTGCTACTTTCTTCGGACCTGACGGGTGTGACCGAACAACCTGGTTACTATTTTAACCCAGCCAACCAGGACCGTCTGATGAAATTAGATCTGCTGCTCATGACCCAGGGCTGGCGCCGGTTCGTCTGGTCCGACGTGCTGTCGGGAAATAATCCACCGATTCGCTACTCGGCCGAGGAAGGCTTATCGCTGACGGGTAAGGTGGTTCGGCCCAATCAGAAAGGCACCGGCGGTAAAGTGAAGCTGACGTTTATGCTGGCGAAGCGGGATAGCTCACGAATATTTCTGGCTGGCGAAACCGACGAAGCAGGAAACTACGGTGCTTATGGCCTCGATTTTACCGACACTACGGCCGTACTGATTCAGGGTATCAAAGGAACAGCTAACCGAAACCTGGTCATCACCCTCGATCAGTTGTTGACCCCAACCGTTTCCCTGACGCGAGTGCCTTATAATCCGCTGGAGTTCCGGCGCGATGAGCTGGCTGAATTTATTAGGCGCACTAAAGAATACCAGGAAATTGAGCGTCAGATTCGGCGAAACGGCGAGGTTCTGCTCCAGGCGGTTACCGTAAAAGCGAAAAAAGAGCGTGAAGTCGATTCACGGGTAATTTACGGAACTCCCGACGCCAGTGTGAAATTCACTCAGCAGAACACCTCCGGGCGGCAAACGATTCTGGACGTCATTCAGGGGCAGGTGGCCGGAGTGCAGGTGGTTGGCTCAGGTTTCAACGCCCGTGTTCAGATTCGGGGGGCGGCTAATTTCAGCGGACCCGTCGAGCCGCTGTTCGTGCTGGACGGCATGCCGATGGACTTACAGGCTATTATGGGAATTTCGGTGCTGGACGTCGACCGGGTCGATATCCTGAAGGGAGCGTCTGCGGCCATCTACGGTTCGCGGGCGAGCGGAGGAGTGATCTCGATCCTGACCAAGCGGGGCGGCCCCAATTACGATGTAATGAAAGAAGCCGTTCCGGGTACGCTGGTCGCTAAGCTGCCTGGCTATGCGCCGGTTCGCGAGTTTTACGCACCCCGCTACGACGTGAAAAAGCCGGAACACGTCCGCCCCGACTACCGCACGACTTTATTCTGGGCACCGATGGTTCAGACCAATAGCCAGGGGAAAGCTACGGTTTCGTTTTATACGTCCGATGCGAAAACCAGCATTCGCCTTCGGGCAGAAGGCGCAACGCCAGGCGGAATGCCAGGAATAGGGCAGGCACGTTTGCAGGTGGAGTGAGCAAAAGAGTCGCAGGTGGCGAACATGCAATTGATGTTCGCCCCAGAACTCAGGGTTGGTGCTGGTGATGCGTACTGCTTGCTACTCCTTCTTGAGAGGCAAGTGATCCGTGACACCTTGTGAAAACGTCGCCCAGGATCACTTGCAGCGAGCGCTGTCAATTATTAGAATACCGAATGGCCGAACTGGATGAATTATTCAGGTTGTTAGTTTCTCCGCCACTGCCCTTGGCAATACTCATATTGATAGCCGTTTGCCCTGTCGAAAGGCTTGAAAACACACCCGTCAGGGCAATTGTCGAAAACCCACCGCCCGGAATTACTTTGGTGGAAGTGAAAATGTAAAAATTCGGGTTTGTGGTCTCGTCGAAGCTCCAGTTGGCATTCAGTACCCGACTTTGGCCAATTGACGTAGCGGTTGGGTCGAACTTGAATTGAATATAGGAGAGGTTTTTTTGAACCAAAACTTTGATGGGGCCCGTGGTTGCTACCTTTTTAGTCTCTATGATGTCGATAAAAGCCGTCATGTTTGTCGAGCCATGAACCATATCCGGATTTACGGTAATAAGCCCTATCAGATCCGGAACGGGCCTGGTAGTCGGTTTAACTGATTTGGCAGCTGGTTTCGTTTGGGCCAGACTGACTTGCGCGAATAGCAGAAGCATTAAAAACGCGAAACGGGTTTGCATAGTTGTAATGGTACCCACGTCCAGAACAGGGATTTATGAAAAAGGACTGGTCAAAGGTGCGAATTTTTCAGTAATCTCCAGCCATCCCTTCGAAGCGGAATAAAGTGACAAAAGTCACCGGGGCAGTCGAAAAGAAGAATGTGGTTAATGTGCGCGACCTCCTCATATACAAACTGGGTCAACCCGCGTGCAAATTGACCCAGTTTTGCGATTTAAGTAAATTATTTTCCTTTCGATTCGGTCGGTTTATTTAGCTCAGCCCGCTGGTCATCGCGCAACGTCGGGTACTTGATACCCAGTTGCTCCAGGTAAGTTTTATACCTAGCCGGATTGTAGTAAAACTTGGCCAGCTTCGGCTTGAATTCAGCCATGATTTTCTTGTTTAGATAAATCGCAGGAATCTCTTTCGACGAAATCAGGGGTATATACTTCGTTTCTTTTGTTTGCTCGTCGGTATAATAGGCTTTGGCTTCCTGGATCAGTTCGGGCTTCAGCAGCATATCCAGCAGTGTCATCGCTTCTACCTTGGCACCGGCAACCACACCCTTGTGTGCAATCGGCGTAGCCATCGAAATGGCATTCGACCAATGATGACCGGGTAATCCTGGAATGTTCGACGGATACACCAGAACCACTGTCGGCACCGACCAGGAGATGTCCGAAATGTCGTCGGATCCACCCGTCAACGGCACCATCGACTGCCCACCCATCATCATCGTAGGCGCGCTCGGCACGGGCGTACCGATCGTGTCCAGCTTCGTATCCAGCCCTTTCAGATTCGGCGATTGCAACTCCTTTTGAGTCGCTTTGGCCAGCATCTGATCTTCCGGCGACCAGGTTGGTAACCCGATCCGCCGGATGTTCTGGTACATGGTTGCGGCAATCGGTTTATTGAAATGCCCCGGCCAGGCCGACCCCAGAATCTCGTAGGTAAACTTGGTGTCAGTCATCAGCGCAGCTCCTTCGGCCATTTTAATGCCTTTCTCGAACAGCGCTTTAATTTTAGGATACGAGCGTTCCCGAAAATAATACCAGACCGCTGCCTTCGACGGAACCACATTGGGCTGATCGCCCCCGTCGGAAATGACGTAGTGCGACCGCTGGGTCAGTTCGAGGTGTTCGCGCCGGTAATTCCAGCCGATGTTCATCAGTTCGACCGCATCCAGCGCACTACGACCGCGCCAGGGGGCTCCGGCTGCGTGGGCGGCCTGCCCCTCGAACGTGAATCGGGCCGAAATCATACCGTTGTAGCCTGCATCGCCCCAGGCTACGGTAAGATTATCGCCGACGTGGGTGAAAATACAAGCGTCGACATCCTTGAAATAACCGTCTCGAACGTAGAACGCCTTGGCTCCCAGCAACTCTTCAGCAACGCCGGGCCAGAGCATCAGCGTCCCCGACAGCTTGTTCTTTTCCATCAACTGTTTCACAGTCAGTGCGGCCACAATGTTCAGCGCCTGCCCTGAATTATGCCCTTCGCCATGACCAGGCGCTCCTTCGACAATCGGGTCTTTGTACGCAACGCCGGGTTTCTGACTCGCTTTCGGAATGCAGTCGACGTCGGAGCCAATGGCAATAACTGGTTTTCCTGAACCCCAGGTGGCAATCCAGGCTGTGGGCATGCCCGCAATTCCTTTCTGGATGGTAAATCCTTCTTTTTCCAGGATACCCGTCAGGTAATTGAACGATTCCTCTTCCTGAAACCCCAGTTCGGCAAAGCTGAATAGCATGTCATTGATTTGCTGCGCCTGATCTTTTCGTGCATCGATAGCGACGATAGCCTGCTGTTTTAGTTGCTCTAGTTGCTTATCAGGGAGTTGCTTTGCCGATTTCCCTGCTTTGTTTTGTGCCAGCACCAGCGCGGGTACGAAGAGAATGGTAAAAATTGATAGTATATAGCGCTTCATGAAAATAGAGGAATTTTATACTGAATATACGGTTAGTGTCTTTTAAATATATGGCATTATGTTGAATTGGCAATTTTATACTATCATCAACCCGTTTCTATTTTGTTATTCCGACGAAGGAAGAATCTCAAACATCAGGATAATTCAGGAGCTCCCTTTCGTTGGAATGACAGACAGTTCGATCCCCAATAACTCCATGCGTATTTCTCAATGACTGAAAACTGGCTTTCTTATCTTCGTTTAAGAAAGTTGCCAATTAAAAAAGGCAGACCACGCACGTGGTCTGCCTTTTTTAATTGGCTCTTGATCCTGATTTTCAGTGGCTGAAAGCCTAGGTTGCGTTCAGAATTTTCATGTTGATAGGGTCCCAGCCAATGGCTTTCTTCTGGTAGTAGCTCATATTGCCACACTGCGTTGGGCCGCAGGCACGTAGCCCGAACGTCGCATCTTCGATATTAGGGGATCCGGTCCGGATGGAGTTAAAGAAATTGACGAAGTGTTCGTAACGGTCACCCTTATACTCTTTCGGGAACGTGTATTTGAACTCCTTCGGACCAACCAGCTCGGGTGTCTGCGGATACAGTTTGTTGTATTCGGCGATGAACAACTCTTTCTGATCTTTGGGGAAATTATCGATCGACATGCCCGGTGCTTTCGGGAATTTGTTCCGGTGAACGGTCAGGCTATCGAAGCCGAGAGATAAGTCGCCTTCGGTACCTACGATCCGCACCAGGTAATTGCCACCGCCCCCGTCGACAAAATTAGACCGGGTTGTGAGGTTAAACTCGGGGTGTTCGGCAGTTTTCGGGTAATCGTAAATGCTGAGCTGAATATCGGGTACGTCGCGCCCATCTTTCCAATAGCGCGTGCCCCCCGTCGAATAAATGCGGGTTGGCCCTTTCGAACCCGTAACGCAGTGCAGGGATGTCAGCAGGTGCACGTACAAATCGCCGGCAATTCCTGTACCATAGTCCGTATAGTTCCGCCAGCGGAAGAACCGGAGCGGGTCCCAGGGGCGTTTGGGCGCGGTGCCCAGATATGTGTCCCAATCGACGGTTTTCGGAGAGGCATCGGGCGGAATGGAATATTGCCAGGCACCCATCGCGCTGTGGCGGTCATAAATGGCTTCGGCAAAAACGAGTTCACCGATATCGCCCGCTTTCATCAGTTCGCGCGCTTTGGCAATCAGCAACGAACTGGCAAACTGGCTACCCACCTGAAAGACTTTACCGGTTTCTTTGGCTACCTTGATCAGCGTATGCCCATCTTCGAACTTCTGCACCATGGGTTTTTCGCAGTAGACGTGCTTACCTTTGCGCATGGCGTCGGTCGAAATTTTCTGGTGCCAGTGGTCGGTCGTGCCGTTGATAATAGCGTCGACGTCCGAACGTTCCAGAATCTCCCGGTAATCTTTGGTAATCGGTAGCTGTTCGCCCCAAAGCTCTCTGGCCCGGCGCAACCGGCCGTCGTAAAGGTCGCAGGCCGCCACCATCTCGACGCCATCCACCATCAGCGCCGTTTGCGTGTCGCCGATACCCATGCCACCCGTACCCACCAGCGCAATCCGTACTTTATCGTTGGCGGCTGTGCTGCTGTGACTACGAATCAGATTCAGGTATTGAGGCAGGGGTGAAGTGGTCGTTTCGGCCAGGGCGGCTGGTGCCGTAGCTGCGGCTGTGCCGGCCACACCGAGCGTTTTCAGAAACTTCCGTCGGGAATTCGATTCGCCAGAAGCTGAAGAAGCCGACCGTTTGTTGTCTTTCATGAACGATTTGATTGGGGATTATGGAAATTTCACCTAAAAATAAGCTAATGAGAGAAATATTCTATGGTGTTTCTCTCATTAGCTAACGAAAAAGGTGCAGTAAACTGTCTGCAGACAGCTTGAAAGCTACCCTCAGCTGAGCTAAAAATAGCCGTCGATGAGCGTTTCAACAAACTGCCTTTGAGCGTTTCAACAAAGTTGAGGGGTTGGATTCTCCCGAATTTTGTCAAAAAAATTAGACACGGACATGACAAAAGTTTGGTTTATCACCGGAAGTTCACGGGGGCTCGGACGGAGCCTGACAGAAGCTGTACTGGCAAAAGGAGACAAGGTAGTAGCCACCGCCCGACAGCCAAAACAACTGGCCGAGCTTGACCAGAAATACCCGGATCAGATTTATTCAATTCAACTGGATGTAACCGACAGGGATCAGATCCGATCGGCGGTAGAAGAGGCCATCGAACGCTTTGGCCGCATTGACGTGCTGGTGAACAATGCTGGCTTTGGCATCACGGGCGCGGCCGAAGCGTTCACGAATGAACAGGTCCGCAGTCAGCTGGAAACGAATCTGTACGCTCCGATCGAACTTACCCGCGCGGTACTGCCCTACATGCGGAGGCAGCGCTCCGGGCGTATCCTGCAGATCAGTTCCGTAGGTGGTCGGGTCGGCGGCCCTGGCCTGACGATGTACCAGGCCGCTAAGTTTGGCCTGGGCGGTTTTACCGAAGCATTATCCAGAGAAATAGCTCCGCTAGGCATCCGCGTTACCTCGGTCGAACCGGGTGGTTTCCGCACCGACTGGGCCGGGTCTTCCATGAGCTACGCTTCGCCGGTAGAAGGGTACGAATCGACCGTGGATTGGGTTGCTGAGCACCTGAAAGGCGACGCCTATGTGCCGATGGGCGATCCCGACAAAGCCGCAAAAGTCTTGGTCGAGCTGGTCGATCATCCCGAGCCCCCCGTGCACCTTATTCTGGGGAGCGAAGCCGTTGCCATCGTGAAACAGGCGGATGCCGCCCGTCAGGAAGAGCTGGAAAAATGGGAGCCTGTCAGTATGTCAACGGATCATGACGAAGCCGTAAATTTCCTGGAGACAGAAGCCGGTAAAGCATTTGTGTCTCTGCGGGGTAATTAACCGCACCCGTAAAAACACATTACCTCCGGGCGGCAGCGGTTCGCGCGATTTACGCCGTAATAAACTGATATTTAACCGCAAAGCGCCCCCGACATCGTCATCGAACGACTTGGGACGCTTTGCGGTTAAATACTATGCTAAAGAGTCTGGGAAACCAATAATCCATTCCACCATATGGCTACTGGTCGAGCCGAACGAGTGAAGCTGCCCTCCATTGCCTATTCCTGCTACTATGCCCGAAGCCGCGAAGGCGAGCAGTTTGTATCGGAACATGTGTTCAGCTATCAGATAGCGGGCACGCTGATCACGAACGATGGTAACAATGTATACGAGAGCCGCGAGGGCGATTTCCGGTTCAGCAAACGGGCCAGTCTGGTTAAGTTCCTCAAGATGCCACCCCAAGGCGGTGAATTCAAATCGCTGGCGGTTTATCTCGATCAGGAAACCCTGCGTCAGTTCAGTCTGGAATATGGTTATAAAGCAGATCAGCCTCGGCTCCAGGGCGATGCCTTGCTGAAACTGAAGCCCGATCCGCTTTACAAGAGCTATATGGAATCGTTGCAGCCCTATCAGAAGCTGGCCCAGCCTGGTAATGAGCCATTACTGACTTTAAAACTGCGCGAAGCGATTTTGTTGTTACTGAAGGTCAATCCGGAGCTAAAAGACGTGCTGTTCGATTTTTCGGAACCCGGTAAAATCGATCTGGAAGCGTTCATGAACAAGAATTTCCATTTTAACGTAGAGCTGAACCGGTTTGCCTATCTGACGGGCCGGAGCCTGGCGACGTTTAAGCGGGATTTCGAAAAGATTTTTCACGTGTCGCCCAGCCGATGGCTGCAACACCGGCGCTTGCAGGAAGCCTATTACCTCATCAAAGAAAAAGGCAAAGCTCCCTCCGACGTATACCTGGATCTGGGCTTTGAAGATTTGTCGCACTTTTCGTTCGCCTTCAAAAAAACGTACGGCATCGCCCCCTCGAAAGTGTAAAGGATTGGTCTGATGGATAGGCGTTCAGCGTTCCGTATGCGCCTGGCATGAGCATGCAACAGGGGCCGATTGATGGCTTTCCGATCGGCTTCTTTATCGGAATAGGTTAAAAGCCGTCGTCGAGCCTCTTTTAGCAGGGAATACCTTTTATTCTGACCCTATACACGCACTCGGTAGTTCCTGACCATGAAAACGAAACACTTCTGGCTGGCCAGTGGGCTGCTCCTCATCGGCACCCCGGCCCTGGCGCAAGCTCCAAATTATCCAACCATTGGGCAGATTGTGCGGGCCGACCCGCGCATCGACAAACTGATTCCGAAAGACGCTAAAATTGACGTGCTGGCCAGTGGGTTTACCTGGTCAGAAGGCCCGATCTGGATAAAAGCCCGCGGGAATGAACCGGGTAACTACTTACTTTTTTCCGATGTTCCCGAAAATACGGTTTACAAGTGGACGGAGAAAGAAGGCGCCAGACCCTTCCTGAAACCGTCGGGCTACACCGGCCTGGGACCGTATGGGGGCGAACCTGGCTCCAATGGCCTGACCATCGATCCTCAGGGACGACTCATCTCCTGCGAACACGGGGATAAGCGAGTGACGGCTATGCCACTCGATGGCAGTGGCGGAAAACGCACCCTGGCCGACAATTACCAGGGTAAACGCTTTTGTAGCCCCAACGACGTCGTGGCCCATTCCGACGGCAGCTATTATTTCACCGACCCGCCATATGGCATGCAGAAAGGCGAAAACGATCCTAACCGCGAAACCACTGGGTACGGAGTCTACCGCATTGCTCCTTCCCGAAACGGACTGCCCGGCGCGGTTACGCTGCTGGTCAACGACCTGACCCGACCCAATGGCATTGCCCTTTCGCCCGACGAAAAAACGCTTTACGTAGCCCAGTCGGACCCGAAAAACCCACTTGTGATGGCGTATTCGCTCCAGGCCGATGGCTCAGTCGGGAAAGGGCGGACGCTCTTCGGAGCTACCGACATGAAGAAGCAGGGACTTGAGGGCGGCTTCGACGGCATGAAAGTCGACCGGGCGGGTAATTTATGGGTTACCGGTGCCAACGGTGTAATTGTTCTGACATCGGCGGGGGAGTTTCTGGGTCACCTGAAAGTAGGAAATGCTACGGCCAACTGCGCCTGGGGCGACGACGGCTCTACACTCTACATCACCGCCGACATGTACCTGTGCCGCATCCGGACAACGGCCCGTGGATGGTAATAATTGATGATGAATTAGGAATGATAAGCGATGAGAAACCACTAAATAGGCTGAGCGAACTTTCATCCATCTTTTATCATTCATAATTCATCATTACCTACCGCTTTCATCGTTATTGAGTTAACTTTGTAGAGGTACGTAGCTTGAATTTTAGGAATTAGTTCTCATGTTGGAGAATCGTAAGTGGGTCATTATCGGGGGGTTCTGCATGGTTGGCCTGCTCTATCTGGCCCGATTGTTTTATTTGCAGGTTCTGGATGATACCTACTCGCTGGGCGCATCGAAGAACTCGATCAAACGGGTCATTGAAGTACCTTACCGAGGGCAGATTTATGACCGCAATAACAAACTGCTGGTCGATAACACACCTGTGTACGACCTGTACGTAACGCCTAAAAAAGTCAGAATTACCGATACGCTGGCTTTCTGCCGGCTGATGAATCTGACGAAATCCGATTTCGACAGCATCATAGGCCTGGCCAAAAATTACTCGATGATCAAGCCTTCGCTGTTTATGCGTCGGTTATCGATGGAAGATTTTGCCCGGATTCAGGATGCTCTGGTCGACTACCGCGGTTTCGAACCGCAAATCAGCTCGATCCGAACCTATCCTGGGAACACCCTGGCCAATGCGCTGGGCTATATCAGCGAAATCAGTCGTAAAAAGCTCGACGAACAGGAGTATCCTTACTACCGACAGGGCGACTATATCGGACAGACAGGGCTGGAAGCGCAGTACGAAGAACAACTGCGCGGCCGGCGAGGGGTCAAATTTATGATGCACGATGTACACGGCGTCAACAAAGGATCCTGGAAAGATGGCGCGTTCGACACGCTGGCGGTGGCGGGCAAAAACCTTATTACGGGCATAGACCTGAATCTGCAACAGTTTGCCGACAGCCTGATGCAGAACAAAGTCGGCGCGATCGTTGCTGTCGATCCGGAAACGGGAGAAATTCTGGCATCCGTATCCGCGCCTACCTACGACCCGAATCTGCTTTCTACCCGCGTGTTTTCCAAAAATTACCGGGCGCTGGCTAAAAATCCGTATAAGCCGTTGTTCAACCGGCCCATCATGGCCAGCTATCGACCCGGCTCGACCTTCAAACTGATTCAGGCGCTGGTGGCTCAGCAGGATGGTACGCTGTTCCCGAATACGGTATACGGCCATGCGGGTTCGCCCATGCGGTGCCATTGCCGGGGCGGAAACGACCTGCGCGGGGCCATCGGAAACTCCTGCAATCCTTATTTTTACCAGGTGTTCCGGCGGATGATGTATAACAACCTCGAAAAAAACACCTTCAAGGCATCGGCTATTGGTTTGGCAAAATGGCACGAACGGGTCGAGAAGTTCGGTATCGGTCAGCGGCTGGGCGTCGACATGCCTTCGGAGCGGTCCGGAAATCTGCCCGACGTTCCGTACTATGACAGGATGTACAAAGGCGCCAATCGGTGGAAATTTTCGTACGTCTCGTCGCTCAGCATCGGTGAAGGAGAGCTACTCATTACCCCGCTGAAGCTGGTGAACCTGGCCGCGGCCATTGCCAACCGGGGCTGGTACATTACCCCGCATTACATCAAAGGGTTCGGCAAGCCGGGGGGCGATCTGCCCCGCGAGTACCTGGAACGTCACGAAACTGGTGTCGATCGACCATATTTTCTGCCAGTCATCGACGGTATGCGCCGGGCGGTTATCAGTGGTAGTGCCAAGTCGGCCAACCTGTACGGTCTCGACATGTGCGGAAAAACCGGTACGTCGCAGAACGCCAAATTCGGTCATAAGTACGACCACTCGATTTTTGTCGGCTTCGCTCCTATGAACGCGCCTAAAATTGCCGTCGCGGTTTTTGTCGAAAACGCAGGTTGGGGGGGCGACGTAGCCGCTCCCATCGCGGCTCTGGTGGCTGAGCGTTATATCAAAGGACGCACGGAGTCGAAACACCTGGCCGAACGGCTTCGTAACGCGACCTACCTGCCACCCATGGGCGGAACAACGCCTTACAAACGGGTTGCACCTATGAAGAAAGACTCGGCTCGCCGGCGCGACACCCTCCGGATCGTTACGCCGAAGCCCATCGCTCCCAAGCCCTTCGTCACGGCCATTCAGCGCCAGGCTGTCCCGACGATGGGTGCTGGCAACCAGTAATTTTTCCGTACGCTTTTTCCGTTTCCTTTTATGGCGCGTCGTAACGACCCTTTTGCGCAACCCATCGATTGGATCACGCTGCTGCTTTACCTGGGCTGCGTGACTATCGGCCTGATCAATGTGTATGCGGCTGTGTACAGCCCGGAGGATCAGACCAGTCTGTTCGACTTATCGACCAATGCCGGCAAACAATTGATGTGGATTGGCACGACCGTTGTACTGATCATCTGCATTCTGGTCGTCAACCACACGTTTTTCGATACGTTTGCCTTTGTTTTCTACGGCATTATGATTGTCCTGCTATTGCTGGTGCTGGTGGCCGGTGCGAATATCAACGGATCGCGGTCGTGGATCAAGTTTGGCGGTTTTCAGATTCAGCCCGCCGAATTCGCTAAAATGGCTACCGCCCTGGCCCTGGCCAAATACCTGGATATACCGGGCGTTAGCCTGACCAAACAGAAGGATCTGATGTATATCGCCGGCATCATCGTGCTGCCTTGTTTGCTGATCCTGGCCTCCAACGAAACGGGTTCGACCCTCGTATTTGCGTCGTTCGTGATCATGTTATACCGGGAGGGGCTACCCGCCTGGATTCCGGCCGTCGGGCTGACAGTGGTGGTGTTGTTCATTCTGGCGCTCGTGTTCCCGAAATTGTATATTTTTATCGGTATCGTTGCCCTGCTGCTGATTATCGTATTGCTGATGCCCCGGTATAGCCGAACGGCTCAGAACCTGATTTCGCTGGGTCTGGTGGGTGTGGGAATGATGGTGGTGGTGATAGGCGTCGATTTCTTCGTAAACGACGTACTGCAACAGCACCAGCGCAACCGGATCAAAGTGCTCGTCGACCCGACCATCGATCCGCTGGGGGTGGGCTGGAACGTCACCCAGGCAAAAATCGCAATCGGTTCCGGGCGGCTATACGGCAAAGGGTTTCTGGAAGGAACCCAGACAAAGTTCGATTTCGTGCCGGAGCAAAGCACCGATTTCATTTTCTGCACCGTTGGCGAAGAACATGGATTTCTGGGCAGTTTCGTAGTGATCGCCCTGTTTCTGGCGCTCGTGACCCGGATTATCATCCTGGCCGAAAAACAGCGCACCAAATTTGCCAGGGTATACGGCTACTGCGTTGCCGGGATTATCTTCTTCCACGTCATCATCAACATTGGCATGACTATCGGGCTGGTACCGGTTATCGGGATTCCGCTGCCTTTTTTCAGTTATGGCGGCTCCTCACTCTGGTCGTTCTCGATCCTGCTGTTTATTTTCCTCCGGCTCGACTCCCGCCGAACGGCGCTGATGCGGAGATAATCAGGTACAGGAACTCCTGCGCATCGGGTAGCGAATGCACCATCGTTTTAATCGGTTGAACGAATTCTCTTTCCCGATCATGAGACAGGTCGCTTTCGTGGCAGGCTCACAGTAATTTGTGGGATTCTCTTGGACCGGCAACGCAGAGCGTCTGCTGCATTGCCGGTTCAGTCACTTTTCACTATAACTTTCCCGCACGGATTTACTGGTTACAGCCTCATTAAAACCCGCGATATCGGTTGACAATCAGTGCGATGGGTAAGCCGACGCACAGCATCAGTACACTCAGGCCAATGAGCACCCGGGAGATTTCGAAAACCGGGGGAGCAACCTGGCTCAGCGGTAGTACAAGCAGATTCATGACTACCCAGACGAATACACCGTAAAGCAGGCCGGTCAGGATTGGGTTGCTGATCAGCCGGCGGAGCGATGGGTAAATCAGGTAGAAAAAGGCGGCAAAGGTCAGCGCAATAACGAAATGAAACCCCAGGCCCCATACTACCGGGGCAGAGCCACCCTTGAGCGCTTCGTTGCCGAAAGCTCCACTGGCGACGTATCTCCAGACCATAAGCGGATCTTTGCCTCCCCTGAGCATAAATGTACTCATGGCCCCCAGCGCATCCAGCATGCCGGCAACCAAACCGGCCCGAAGGATAACAGGAAAGGCTTTTGGGCCGAAGACGGGATTCGATCGAGCCATAATGCTGATTGCGTGCGTACTAATCGTGACCGATGATCCAAGTCCTGGCTGGGGGCCAACAGCATTGGCGTTCGCGGCCAGTCTGATACCCTGGTCATATAAAAACGCTGCGAACGAATCGATCCGTGTTGATCCGCTTCCCGTTTATGCGGCCTTAAATCCGCTGATAAACGATGGTCATTCGTTGCGCTTTGGTCGGATTAGGTGTTTTGGGGTTGTTTTCGTAATTAAAAACCCAGCTCATGGTATTTCCCGTAAAGCTAACCTCGTAAATAGCCGGCGGGAATTGTTTCATCGTGGTTGTAACGGTCAACTGGTTCCCGCTAAGAGACCACCGGCCCACTGCATTCATGGATTCGATGGTTTTCTTCATCGATCCACACGCATCCGGCACGTTCGTTTTCATCTGTCCGTCGCTGGAGAAGGTGTACGTGATATCTTTTGCACAGGGCATCGTTTTCGACAGCATGGGCAGCATATCGGTGGTTTTGCCACTAGCGTCTACCAGCGTCATGGCGGAGCGTTTCCAGGTTCCGGCAACACCGTCCGCATAGGGTAGGCGGAAGGCGCTTGTCAACACGATGAGGTAAGCAGCAAGGATGCGAGCCATAAAAAGAAGGAATTTGACGGATGTAGGCTGCAAACTAAACGGCCGCTCGGCACAAGGAGAAAATCATTGAGCGAACGGCAGTTTACCAGGGGTTTCGTTTACGCTTACTCGTCGTGTATCAGCGGCTTGATCTGCTCGGCCATTTCGGGGGAGATCGTTACATGATGAACTTCCTGAGCGTGCTGAGCCGCTTGCTGCAACACCTCCGTTTCGCTTTCTGCCCGCACAATACCGGGGCAATCGAAACCAACATCTCTGCAGTGTAGAACTTTCATGGTAGTATAGGATTTTGATGGAAGATTAGGATTCAGACTAAATGTAGTCATATCGCTAATGGCTTCAATACGAGGGCGTAAACACTTTATTTTGCGGTAGTAATCGATCGTCGTCCCACCCGTACTTTGGTCTCTTTAACCCTACTTATTCTGAATATGCAGATGTCCGCTACCATATCCAGCAAATTCGAGCACCACGAAATCGTGGTGCAAACCAACGGCGACTCGAAAACCGTGCAAATAGCCGCGAAACCGTCGGGCTACGGCTCGTCCATCAACGGGGGCGAACTGCTGCTGCTGTCTTTAGCCACCTGTTTCTGCAACGACATTTACCGGGAAGCAGCCCGGCGAAACATGACCGTATCGGAAGTAAAGGTCGTTGTCACCGGCGAGTTTGGGGATGTTGGCGAACCCGGCCGCAACTTTAGCTACCAGGCGTCTGTCGTTGCCGATGCCCCGCCCGAAGCGATTGCCGAGCTGATTGCGCACACAGACCGAATCGCCGAAATCCATAACACCCTGCGGCAGGGATTGAGCATAACCCTGATAAGCTAAGGAATCACGCAGAATTAAGCAGGAACGTCAAATCTTGGTTTCTTACCAGCCCTCAAGCCTGCATGCTGGGATGGGTTACTCGTGGTAGGGCACAGCTTTGATTAGGCGTATGTCATTCAGTACGGGCACATGCATGCTGTTTTCAGCCGGGATAATGCCCCGTCGAATCCAGTTGCTAACTACGTTTGTTGATTTTAGACCAAACCGCTTGGCATATTCGGCAGGAGTTAGCCATTCTGTTGAAGAGAACTAATTGCCTCTTGGATCACTGCATCTATTTCGGCCATTAATTCCTGAAATCGGTCCCGCTCGGGTGTACCGGCCGAAGCCATTTGTTTTTTCGGTGCTGTTTTCATCGTTAAACGGGTAGGCAGGGCTTTGCGACCCTGTTTCACTTTTCCAACCCGTCCAGAAATTTAGTCCGTGTTATCATTTTGTCTAAAATTTTATTCTTCTCTTTTTCTTCCATGCGCTCACTTGCGTCTCGGAGGTATTGTTGCAGGCGAGCTAATTGCGTTCGAACATTGACAAGGACTCGTTTGCGTTGTTCTTCATTCATAGTTTCTGTCAACCATAAAAATAAGTACTGTTACCTTGTGGAACAGTTGAGTGGGTATGTGCTTCTGACGCTCTTTATGGTTTTTGGTTAGCAAAAAGCCCACCTTTTTAAGGCAGGCTTCCGGCAACAAAGTACAGTTGGTAAATTATGGTTGGAGAGTCTGGCCGTCTGTGTATATAAAGGTTTGTTCCTGGGCATCAACCTTGGTCAATTTTGAACGTAGCCGAACAGGTATGGAAAACAGATTTACTACCTTTCTGACGACAGGCCACTCGTCGCTGATGACGAGTCTACCAGCAGGTTTTAGTGTTTATTTAATCATTTAACCAACCAACTTAACTTCCGCTCTGGGCTTCGACCACGGCAATGGCCACCATATTGGCAATTTCCCGCTCCGACGAACCCAACTGCAGTACGTACACCGGCTTGCGCATGCCCAGCAAAATCGGACCGATGGCGTCGAAGCCAGCCGAACGGGGACCAGCCGTTTCACGCATGAGGTTATACGCAATATTAGCCGCCGACAAATTCGGGAAGATCAGTGTGTTGGCTCCTTCATCGACGAGTTTGCTGAGCGGGTAATTCTGCCGTAATAAATCCGTGTTGAACGCCAGGTGCGCCTGCATCGACCCATCGACCACCAGATCGGGGTGCTTCTGCTGGAGAATCTCCGCTGCCTGCTGCATTTTGTCAGCGTCCTCGCCTTTAGCGCTGCCAAAGTTGGAGTAGGTGACCAGCGCAATTCGGGGTTTAATGTTGAACCGCTCCACGGCCCGTGCTGTCAGTTCGGTAATCTCGACGATCTCGTCGGCCGTCGGGTCCATATTGACCGTCGTGTCGGAGAAGAACAGCGGTCCACGAGCTGTCAGCAGAATGTACATGCCGGCCACTTTCTGCACACCCGGTTCTTTACCGATGACCTGTAATGCCGGCCGAATCGTGTCGGGGTAGTTGTGTGTCAGTCCCGAAATCAGCGCGTCGGCCTGGCCCGTTTCGACCATCATGGCTCCGAAATATGTGCGCGAATACATACGCTTGCGGGCGTCGGCCACACTGACGCCTTTCCGATACCGGTTCTGATAAAACACGTCGCCGAACTGTTCGATAAGTTCGGGATGTTCGCGCGGATTGATGATCGGCACATCCCCCAGGTCGAGGTTGTTCTGGTCGAGCATGGCCTGGATCATGGTTTTTTCGCCCAGCAGGATCGGGTGCGCAATCCCGCCGTCTTTAACCTGTTGAGCCGCTTTAAGCACTTTCAGGTTCTCGGCGTCGGCAAAGACCACCCGTTTCGGATTCGTACGGGCTTTGTTGTTGATGACCCGCGAAATGCGCGTATCCTGTCCCAGCCGACGCGCCAACTGACTCTCGTAGGCTTCCCAGTCGGTAATGGGCTGCTTTGCCACACCCGATTCCATAGCCGCTTTGGCTACTGCCGGCGCTACGGTTTCGAGCAGGCGCGGATCGACGGGTTTGGGAATGATATAATCGCGGCCGAAGAGCAGGTTATCCGTTCCGTAAGCCATATTGACCAGGTCCGGTACGGGTTTTTTGGCCATGTCCGCCAGCGCCCGCACGGCCGCCAGTTTCATAGCTTCGTTGATTTCGGTGGCCCGTACGTCCAGCGCTCCCCGAAAAATGTACGGAAAACCAAGAACGTTATTGACCTGATTCGGGTAGTCTGAGCGGCCTGTGGCCATGATAATGTCGGGCCGGGCTGCCGTAGCCTCTTCGTAGCTGATCTCGGGTGTTGGGTTGGCCATAGCAAAAACAATCGGGTACTCGGCCATCGACCGGACCATGTTTTGGCTGACGGTATTGCCTTTCGACAAACCCACGAACACATCGGCGCCCACGAACGCTTCTTCGAGTGTATGCAGGTCGCGGCTGGTAGCAAACAGGCGTTTACGTTCATCGAGGTCCGTGCGGTCGGCCCGGATAACGCCTTTGCTGTCGCACATAACGATATTGGCTGGATTGGCCCCGAGCGCGATGTACAGCTTCGTACACGAAATGGCCGAAGCTCCGGCTCCGTTGACCAGAATTCGGGCGTCCTGAATGGTTTTTTCCACGATTTCGAGCGCATTCAGCAGGGCGGCAGCCGAAATAATGGCGGTGCCATGCTGATCGTCGTGCATGATCGGGATGTTGAGTTCGGCCTTCAGGCGTTCTTCAATAGCAAAACATTCCGGCGCTTTGATATCTTCCAGATTAACCCCTCCGAAGGTCGGCTCCAGAATCTTTACCATCCGGACAAACTCATCGACATCTTTGGTATCCAGCTCAATGTCGAACACATCGATATCGGCGTAGATTTTGAACAGCAGGCCTTTGCCCTCCATGACTGGTTTGCTGGCCTCAGGGCCGATATCGCCCAGACCCAATACGGCCGTACCGTTGCTAATGACCGCTACCAGATTCCCTTTAGCCGTGTATTTATAAACGTCTTCGCGGTTTTCGGCAATGGCCAGGCAGGGTTCGGCTACGCCGGGCGAGTAGGCCAGCGATAGGTCGGCCTGGGTGCTATGATCTTTGGTCGGAATAACTTCGAGTTTACCGGGACGCCCTTTGGCGTGGTATTCCAAGGCATCCTCCCGGCGGATTTTTCGCTGCATAAATGAGGGGTTAAACTACGTTGGAGTGGGTGATTATTACTAGACTAACCTAGTTTACGTACTGATTGAAAGAAGGTTAGGGCGGATTAGTTAATGACTGCAACTCGGCAAAAGTACAACAAACTCTTTCTTGTTTTATAAACTATCTTTTCCAAAACTGATAGGATTTTGCGGTCATCATGAGCGCGTTTAGTCCGAAAAAAGAACCAATGAGCCGGAACGGTGCATGATTTGCGGCAACTTGTATTCAAATGCTTATACATTATCTTTGGTCAATGCCGTTCGATCACCCACCCCGTATGACCTACCTTAAAAAATCGCTCAGCTATTTTCTGGTTACTTTAGCTGAACGAAGCGCTTCGCTGAAAGTGGCCAGCCAGTGGGTGATACTTGTCGGGCTACTGACGGGCGGTTGTCATTCTACGGAGGAACCCACTAAAACGTACCGGATCGGGTTTTCGCAGCGGACGGAGGCCGACACCTGGCGGAAAACCATGCTGGAGGATATGCGTCGGGAGTTGTCCTTCAACCCCGACGTTGAGCTTCTGGTGAAAGATGCCGGTGGACAAAGTGATCGTCAGGTCAGCCAGATTCAGGAACTGATCGATCAGCACGTCGACCTGCTCATCGTCTCGCCCAATGCGGCTCTGCCCATCACGCCCGTGGTCGAAAAAGCCTACCAGCAGGGAATTCCGGTGGTTGTTCTGGACCGGCGTACCGCGTCGGATCAGTACACGGCTTATGTGGGGGCCGATAACCTGGAAGTTGGGCAAACAGCGGGGAGGTTCGCTTATGCGCTTCTGCGCCGGAAAGGCCACGTGATCGAGATTGGCGAGTCGCCGGGTTCTTCCGCCGACATCGACCGGCACCGTGGGTTTATGGCGGCCATTCGGCAGTATCCGGATGTTCACCTGGTCAGGAAGCTGGAAGGCGACTGGGATAAGCGTTCCTTTGCCGACGAGCTGACTCATCTAGTAAAGGCGCAGCCTGCCATTCAGCTCATTTTTGCGCAGAACGACCGGACGGCCCTGAAAGCGTACCAGATCTGTCGGCAGGTGGGTTTAGAAGGCCAGGTGAAGATTATAGGCGTTGACGGACTTCCCGGCAAAAACGAAGGCATCGATCTGGTCGAACGCGGTATTCTGGACGCCACCGTACTGTATCCGACCGGCGGCAAAGAAGCCATTCGTACGGCAGTTGCCATTCTGCATAAACAACCGTTCAAACGGGAAAATCGCCTGCCCATCACCCTTATCGATTCGTCGAACGTGCGAACCATGAAGCTTCAGAATCAGAAGGTTATGGAGCAGCAGCTGGATATTGAGCGGCAGATTCGCCGGATCGACGAACTGAAACAAACCTACCTTTCGCAGCAAAATACGCTCTATCTGACGATCGGCAGCCTGATTGTGGCCGTGCTGCTGGGGGGATGGGCGTTGTATCTCTTTCGCTCGAAGCAGACTGCCTACCAGACACTGGAAAACCAGAACCAGGAAATTCTGGATCAGAAGAATAAAATTGAAGCCGTGTCGCAACAGGCCCGCCTGGCTACCGAAGAAAAACTCCGGTTTTACTCCTACATCTCGCACGAATTCAACACCCCGCTAAGCCTGATTCTGACACCGACCGAAGACTTGCTGAGTAAGAAAAGTGTTAGCACCCATGAGCTGAAAAGTAATTTGTTGCTGGTACAGAAAAATGCCTACCGGCTCCTTCGGTTGGTCGACCAGATGCTGGATCTGCGCAAATCGGATGCGGGTAAGCAGCGCCTACGGGCGGCAGAACAGGATCTTGTTGCGTTTGTTCGCGAGATTGTCTCTGACTTCAACCGTAAGGCCGAAAGCCAGCGTATCGATTTACAACTGATTACCGCTTTGCCTGAGCAACCTCTCTGGTTCGATGCCGAGAAGCTGGACAAGGTGTTGTTCAACCTGTTGTCGAACGCGTTTAAATATACACCCAGGGGTGGGCTGATCCATGTGCGGCTCGATCGACTCGCAGATCAGGTACAGCTCCAGGTGGTAGACAACGGCCAGGGTATGAGTGCCGATGAGCAAAGCCACGCCTTCGATCTGTTTTACAGCGGGAGCAAGCCATTCAATCTGGCTAAGGGGATAGGGCTGGCGTTGTCCATGGAGTTTATTCAACTGCATCGGGGCGAAATAGTCGTCCGTTCCGAACCCGGCCAGGGAACTACCTTTACGATTCGGCTACCCCTGGGCAATGCACATTTGCAGGAAGATGAAATGGCTGGACCGGGTAATCGGAACCTGATCGCCGGCTATCTGCCGGACACTGAAACCGATGGACTCCAGGAGCACCCGACGCCAGTAATAGCCAGACACGCAGCTACGATCCTGATCGTGGAAGATAACGATGACCTGCGAACGTTTCTGGTGAATCGGCTGAGCAGCGAGTTCGATGTCGTTGCCGAAACGGACGGGTATGCAGGCTGGGAACGGGCACTTGACATCGTTCCGGATCTGATTATCAGCGATGTGATGATGCCCGGAATGGATGGCCTGCAACTAACCCACCGGCTTAAAACCGACCTGCGGACCTCGCATATTCCCGTTGTGCTGCTGACAGCCAAAAATCAGCCCGAAAACCACATCGAAGGCACCCGGGCCGGAGCCGATGTGTACATGACCAAGCCTTTCAACGCGACGTTTCTGCTCGAAACGCTCCGGACTACCCTGGCTAACCGGCAGAAATGGCAGCAACGGTTTGCATCGGATTTCGTTCCGGCGGTCGGTAATCGGGAAGAGAAAAAATTTCTGAACGAACTGACCGCCCTGATCGAGCAAAACCTGAGCGATCCTGGGTTTGGGGTCGAAAAACTAAGTCGGGAAATGGGCCTGTCGCGCGTGCAGCTGTACCGGAAAGTGCAGGCGCTGCTCGATATGAATGTGATGGATTACCTGACCGAAATCCGGCTGAAACGGGCCAAATACCTGTTGCGCGAAACCACCCGAACCATGGCCGATATTGCTGGCGAAACCGGGTTTAATTCAGCGGCTTACTTCACTACCTTCTTCAAGCAGCATACCAAAAAAACGCCGACCGAATACCGGAAATCGCCCGTTAGCGCTTAATTGGCCACTACAAAACCGATTAGATTGCCCTGAATATCGATAAAACACACCGGGCCGGATTATACAATCCGGCCCGGTGTGCCAAAGAAAACTAGCGGTTGTTATTGAATCAGCAGTACCCGGTCGATAATATCGATGATACCATTGGAAGCAACCACGTCAGCCTGGGTAATGTTGGCGGCATTGGTGCCGTTTCCTTTACCCGTTAGGGTAACTTTTCCACCGCTGACACTGGTCCGGACGCTGGTCCCCTGCGCCGTAACGATGTCAGCTCCATTCTGGAACGTCTGGGTAAAGGCGCGGTAGTTCAGCAGATGATAAAGCACCAGATCGGAGATTTTCTTCTGATCTGCCGCTTTGATAGCGGCTTCATCAGCATAGCCTGCCGCTTTAAACGCGTCGTTGGTTGGAGCAAAGAACGTGTATCCATTCTGCGTCGCCTTGTTCAGCAGGTCCTGCGTTGTCGATCCGGCTCGATCGATAGCCGCTGCCAGCAAAGATAGGTTCGTATTTCCCTTGATCGTCGTTATGATGTTACTCGTAGGTGGCATAAGCACTTTATTGATAACGTGCACCACCGAATTCGTTGTCGGATTGTCGCCTTCCGTAATTTTAGCCTGGTTGACGCTAACGTCGGTCGAACTCGCTTTGTATACCGAAATTGAGTTATCGGCCAGATCGGTTTGGTAGGAGGTATTGACCGCCGTTGGCATCGACGATATGTCCTGCCGTGAATTCACGATGTGGTAACGCAGAATACGCTCCAGATCGGCCGCCGGGGCTGCCGATACGGCATTGGCATCCGCATAACCCGCAGCCTTAAACGCATCGTCCGAGGGTGCGAAGACCGTGACGTTCCCTTTGTTGAATTCGCTGGTCAGACCTGAGCGGGTAATGGCTGCATTCAGCAACGTAAGATTACTTTTCTGCTTGATGTAGTCGGCGGTTGCTACCACCACTGTCGTACCTGTTCCCGGATTCGTGGTAGTGCCTGAGCCTGGATTGGTGCTGGTACCTGAACCCGGATTTGTGGTAGTACCTGAACCCGGATTGGTCGTCGTTCCGGAAGTAGGAGGAGTGGTGCCGCCGTTCGGATCGGGCGTATCGTTTTTGCAGCTGTAGAAAAAAGGAGCGGCTGCCAGCAGCATCAGAAGCGTACTCTGTACGAAGTACGTGCGAATTAAATGGGCCATACGTTGAATAAGTTTACATGAATAAATTAGACAAATGTTACCTTTTGCCTAAGTCCGATCCTGCAGATAAGCATGCGGGACTTCATGTAAAAACACAATTTCGGGTAGGATGTTTAACGCTGTTGTTTGGCAGCCCCGCTTGAACGAGAAGGAATCGATATGTTGAGTAAGCGGTTAATGAGTTGATAATGCGCTTATTATGTGTATAAATTGTGATGGTTTGTGTTAAAAAAGTACCAGTTGATAAATAATTTACCAAGTCTAAAATCGGTTCATTCAGCACCATCAAAAAGCCAGGAAAAACGGTTTTATCCTGTTTCCTGCTTTAGCTAATAAACAGGCTTCCTTTCGGTCTTTCTTTAGCTATTACCTGGTGAGTAAGGAGCTGCTTTCTGCTTCGCTGAGGTATTGCCGTGCATCTTCTGCCAGGAGTAACCGCTGGCTAACCAGGGCCGTAACTACCCGTCGGACAGCCTCGACGTAGGCCGTATGAGTAGGATACCGCTCTTCAAGTGACGGACGAGGGTCGTGAGCGGCCATACGCTCGGCCTTCGTGGCTCTGAACGGAATGAACTGCCCAGCCCCTTCACAGCCTTCGTTTTCTCCGAATTCAGCCCGTCGGAGGGCCCAGCCAGTGGTAGTGGCCCTGGGAGCCGCCACCGGAGGGAGCCGAACCCCCGCCAGCTCGTTACCATCGCTGTCGACTTTAGAAACAAATATGGGGTAGGTAGGCCGTCCGGCCGTTGCAGGTGGATATAGGCTTATCAGCCCCTGATCGAAAGCAGGGCCAAAGTCCAGTTGGTAACGCGTGGTGATCAGGCCCGTGTAGGTTATGCCCGGAAGGGTTGGCCAGTTCAGCGCCTTCTGCGGGATGTATCCTGTCTGAGCGCCAGCCTGAGAAACGGCCAGGACTGCCGTACCATCGGCCCGCCTGGGAACCGAGCTGTTGGGCGGTTCGATGCCGTTGGTTACCCAATCCTCCAAAGCAACGAACAGTGCCCGAAGCAGCGGTTCGGCATTGGTCGGGTTCTGAAACTGCTGACACATTCCGCGCGAGGTTGCGTTGCCCGTGCCGTGCTGCGCGCCCGACACTAGAAAAAAACGCACATGCTCCGGATCGGGTAAATCATTTCCGGCCAGATCGGTATGCAGGAGCGAAGCCGCTTTGACCCAGTACTCATTCGCCGAATTGATTTCAACTACTTTGGGGCAAGTATTACTGACCGAACAGGCGGCCATGCGCCCGGCGGTTTTTCCCGTCAATGGGTCGGTCAGGACCGGATACGCGAACGGAAAGACTGCTTCGGGGTACAAGTGATTCTGCCGGTTGCGCTCGGTCCGGGAAGGTTGCGCAAACCGGACATTCAGGCCAATACCGCTGCCACCACCCAGCCAGTTCTCCATTCCGTCGATCACGCGCCTGCCGCTCTCGTCGGCGTTGAACCCGAGCGTCTGAAAATCATTCAGGTATCGGGCGGGCTGCGAAACCGTATAAGAGAACGTAAACTGGATCGTATTAGTCAGTGGATTGGGATTGCCAAAGTCGTCGGCTACAGCATAGCGTAAAAACGAAACGAAGTCACGGGTAGCGGCAAAGCCTATGCCTGCCACGATCGGATCGCGCGCCGTGTAGCTGAACTCATATATGGCGCTTTGCCGAAACGGGGTTCCGGCGGGTAGCAATCGGATCGTTCGGGCATCAGCGTATTCCCAGCCATCCGCTGGAATGGGAGCAGGAGCCTGCTGTAGCTGATCGCGCACCGTAAGGGTAGCCTGGCCTTTGTTCAGCGTTGCAGCCGGATAAGCAAGCGAATGCTGACGTGTGGTTGGGTTGTCGTACACAATATACTCATAGGAAGGGCCGGTAATGGGCGTTCCATCCGGATTGTTAACTACCGGGACGCTGATGGTCAGGTTATTATTCACGGCAGTTGCCGACGGATCCCAGCCATTCCACACCAGGGTGTAGCCCCGGTTCATGAGAAACCCGTTGCCTGCGTGCGCGGCTGTGGTCGGGTCGTTGCCTCCGCTGCTGTTGTTTAGTCCGCCAAACAGTTTTCCACCCCGGTTATTGACTTCCAGAAAAAGCTTGTGATTGCCTTTGGTCAGGTCGATGGGTTTGAGAATGTAAATATCCATCGCATACTCGACCCTGCCGCGGGCGTTACGGGGAGCCCGTCGAAGGTCGGTGATCAGCGCGTTCTGCGGACTGTCCGGGTCGAGTTCACCGTAGGCTTTCCCACGCAGTTTTTCGTAGGCGCCAACCTGACCAAACACCTTGCCCTCAAACGTTGGCGACTGTCGGCTGGTAATCTCGATGCGAATGATACGGGCCTGAGCCGCAAACCCAGAAAGCAGCCAGAAAATAGTAACGAGAGCGAGCGAAACGGAGCCGAACCGGGTCATGAACTGTCTTTTCGATAAGAAACCCGTTTCGCTCTGATCCTACTCGCGCGAACCGGACCCGAATTTCTGAAGGAAAAAATTGAACGCCCACAGAGGCACAAAGAACACTAAGCATTTAATAACTGGAAACGCTGTCTTCTCTGTGCCTCTGTGGACAATAAACGATCGTAACGCGGACGGTCGGCCGCGTTACGACCTGCTAGATTTTCTGGAAGACGACGATGCCATTGTGCCCACCGAAACCGAACGTGTTGCTCATGGCCGTATTGACCGGAGTCGATAAGGCGTCTTTCAAAACGATGTTCAGGTTTGTCGGAATCGCCGGGTCGATTTCGGTGGTGTTGATGGTCGGCGGGACCAGGTTATCACGCATAGACAGCAGGCAGATGATGGCTTCGACAGCACCGGCCGCACCCAACAGGTGACCTGTAATCGACTTGGTCGCGCTGATGTGGAGCTTCGTTTTTCCGGGGCCGGTCAGTTGGGTGAGGGCTTTCATTTCGGATAGATCGCCAACGGAGGTCGACGTGGCATGGGTGTTCAGATAATCCAGATCAGCGATGGATAACTGCGCTTCGGTCAGGGCCAATTGCATGGCTTTGGCCGCTCCGATGCCTTCCGGATGGGTAGCCGTCATGTGGTAGGCATCAGCGGTCATGGCGGCACCGGTAATCTCACCATAAATGGTCGCCCCGCGTTTAACCGCATGTTCATACTCTTCCAGAACCAGCGCTCCGGCTCCTTCAGCCATTACGAAGCCGTCCCGGCTAACATCGAACGGGCGTGACGCAGTGGCAGGATCATCGTTGCGGGCTGACATCGCTTTCAGGGCGCTAAACCCGCCGAACGAAGCGGGGGTGATGGGCGCTTCCGAACCGCCGGTTACGATGATTTTGGCTTTTCCGAGCCGGATGTACGTAAAGGCATCCATAATCGCCGTATTCGACGTAGCGCAGGCCGAAACCGTCGTGTAATTGATTCCCATGTAGCCATTCCGGATCGAGATCATACCGGAAGCCATGTTGGCAATGAGTTTAGGGATAAAGAACGGGCTGAACCGCGGTTGACCATTGCCCAGCACATACTCGGTTACCTGTCCTTCAAAAGTATCCATGCCGCCCTGACCAGACCCCCAGATGACCCCTACGTCGAACGGGTCCATCCGTGTCAGCTCGAAGCCGGAATCTCGAATCGCCTGATCGGAAGCAATCAGGGCATACTGGGTGAACAGATCCGTACGCCGGATGTCGGCATGACTCAGATAGGGGGAGGGATCATATTGCTTGAGTTCGGAAGCAAACTGCGTTCTGAACGAAGAGGGATCGAAACGGGTAATGGGCGCAATCATACTTCGCCCGGCCACGAGGTTCTGCCAGAAGGTCGGAATGTCGTGGCCCATGGGCGTCAATGCACCCAGGCCGGTAATAACAACTCGGTGTAACATTAGCTGGTATTAAACTATAGATAAAAACCACCTTTTTCGTACTAAAAGGTATATTTTAGCTTATTAGTTCTAATGCCTTCGGCAAACGGCGGATTGTAGATGCCGTTGGACATTTTTTTTGTCGTAGGCTCATAAATACTTTTCTGTTTATTAAGTTATTGACTTACAATAAACTGGCTTCGGGCGTTTATCCTTTTTGCGTCTGATCTACGCTTTCTTAAGACAAGAGGTTAGGGAAGCAGTCATAAAAAAATGATCGGTAATGAACTAAAAAATACCATATGGTATTTAAAGTCTAAATTGATCGCAGAAAACACAGCTATGAAAACGACACAGAATACCGTCCTGATTACAGGCGGCAGTGCAGGCATCGGTCTTGAAATCGCTAAAGAATTATCGGCCAGGGGAAACAAAGTCATCATTACCGGCCGAAGCCAGCAGCGGCTTGATACGGCACTGAGCCAGTTAGAAAACGCCACCGGTATTGTCAGTGACGTCAGTAAAGAAGCAGACACCGCGGCCTTAGTGGCTACGTTAACCCACGATTTTCCAGACCTGAACCTGGTCATCAACAACGCTGGCCGGGCAATTCTGTATGATATCGCGAACAGCGAAGGTGCTTTTGAGAGCGCACAGGATGAAATGCTGACCAATTTTCTAGCCGTGATTCGCCTGAACGAATACCTGCTACCCTTGCTGAAGTCGCAGCCCGAAGCGGCCATTGTCAACGTGTCGTCAATCGTGGCGTTTGTTCCTGGAACCATACCAACTTATTCGGCCAGCAAAGCTGCGCTGCATTCCTACACCCAGTCGCTACGAGTTGCCTTGCGCCGGACCAGCAACGTCGCGGTGTTTGAGTTGATGCCGCCCCTGGTCGACACCGAATTTTCGACTATGATCGGCGGGCACACGGGCATTGCGCCATCGGTGGTGGCGCAGGAGTTTGTCCAGGCGCTGGAAACCGATACGTTCGAAATTCGCGTCGGCAAAACCCAACTGATCTACGAACTTTATTTACAATCACCGGAAGAGGCTTTGAAGGTGATGCAACCCGAGCCCGTACATAGTTAATCCGGCAATCGTTCTATCTTAGCGGTTTGTCGTGAATAGTTTGTTTCGCTATTTACGGCAAACCGCTTTTGCTGTAAGCCTATGTCGTTTTCTGTTCCTGTCTATAAAATTCAGTCGTTTTCACGCCATGAGCCTGATGCGCTTTTCTATATGACCCGGCTGGAACAACTGGTGCGGGAATTTAAGGGGATCGATAAACCGCATTCGCATACGTTTTATCTGGTCATGTGGCTGGTGCAGGGCAGCGGTACGCACACCATCGACTTCCGCACTTATCCCATTGCGCCAAACCAACTGTATTTCCTGACGCCCGGCCAGGTTCACAGCTGGGAGCTATCTGCCGATACGCAGGGTTTCAACCTGTTTATCGACGCTAATTTTTTCCGGGGTCGCTTCGGTAATCGACTCCATCAGTACCCTTTTTTTCACTCACACCAGCATCAGCCGTTGCTGGAAATTGCGGCCAGCCAGCAGCCTTTGTTCGCCGATCTGTTTACGTACGCTTACGCCGAATATGAACAGCGGCTGCCCAACCGCGCGGATGTGTTTCTGTCGTTTGTTCATATCCTGCTGGAATCGGCCAATCGGTTGTACAACCAGCAGTGGATCGGCACCGACACGCATCTCTACGATCGGATTCGCCAGTACGAAGAGCTGATCGAAAAGGAGTTTCTGACGGTTCGGGAAGTGAGCGCCTATGCCGATCAGATGAGCCTTACGCCAAATCATCTGAATCATATTTGTAAGAAAGTGCTGGGAAAAACAGCCAGCCAGTTGCTACACGAACGTGTGGTTATCGAAGCGCAACGCTTGCTGACCCATACAACACAATCAGTTAAAGAAATCGGCTTTCAACTGGGGTTCGACGACCCGTCTTATTTCGTTCGGTTCTTTAAAAAACATACAGATCGGACACCCGCTGAGTTTCGGCTGGCGTTGGTCGACCATCGTTGATTTGTACCATATATGACATGGTCTGTCATTTCTGGAGGCAGCCTGGGTGCTTACCTTTGTACAGTAAAAGCTGCCTGAGCCGCAGATCATCAGAAAGGTAAAGTTACCTTCCGTATGGCTCCCGAGTCATGTCTACCAATAGCCGATTCTACAGCATAGTCTTTAATAAATGCCCCCGTTGTCATCAGGGTGATTTTTTCGTAACCAACAGTGCCTTCAGCCGTCATTTCGACGATATGCACGATCACTGCCCGCACTGTGGTGAAAATTTCATGCCCGAACCGGGTTTTTACTGGGCGTCTATGTTCGTGAGTTATGCGTTTTATACCATCTACACCCTTCTGACATTCTTTATCTTCGTGCAGGGGTTGCAGATCGATCTGGATTATTACCTGATCGGGCTGATTCCGACGCTGATTCTGCTGACGCCGTATTTCTTTCGGATGGCGCGTCGTACCTGGCTGACCCTGTTCATCTCGCCTAAACCACA
Source organism: Spirosoma koreense (assembly GCF_054777875.1). Lineage (NCBI taxonomy): Bacteria > Pseudomonadati > Bacteroidota > Cytophagia > Cytophagales > Cytophagaceae > Spirosoma > Spirosoma koreense. The sequence goes on from NZ_BAAHAC010000005.1 coordinate 595,803, forward strand.
GGCAAATAATCAGGTGGTTGAGTCGAAGTAAGCGGGTAGACACCCGGCAAATCGATACCTTTGGTCTTTCCCCATCCGTTGTCTGGCAAATCGAAGCGACAACGGATGGGGAAAGACCTTTTAGCTTCTAGCCATCTATGCACGTAAAAGTTGCTGTCGTACAGGCCACGCCCGTTTTTTTCGATCTTCCGAAAACCCTCGATAAACTGGAAGGCCTGGTTCGTGAGTCGGCCCGGAAAGGTTGCCAGTTCGTTCTCTTTCCGGAGTCGTTCGTTCCCGGTTATCCCCGAAAATTTACGTTTGGCGCATCGATTGGCTTACGCACCGACGCTGGTCGTGAACTGTATAAAACGTACTGGCAAAACAGCCTTCAGTTGCCCAGCCCCGAACTAGGCCGTATCGAACAGATTGCCCACGAGAATGGGGTGTACCTGGCGGTGGGCATCACCGAGCGCGATGCGCTGAACGGAAGCCTGTATTGCACGCTGATCTACGTCTCGCCCACGGAAGGCTACCTGGGTAAGCATCAGAAAATCAAACCGACGGGTGTCGAACGGCTGATTTGGGCGGAAGGAACCGGCAACGATTCCCTGCGGGTGTTCGACACGGAAATTGGCCGGATCGGCGGGCTCATCTGTTGGGAAAATTACATGCCACTAGCCCGGATGAGTGTATACCAGCAGGCTCCTCACCTATATCTAGCTCCCACCGCCGACGCACGCCCGACCTGGCCTGCCACGCTCCAGCATATTGCCTGCGAGGGGCGATGCTACGTGCTGGGGAGCAATCAGTTTTTTCAGCGTAGTGATTATCCCGAAGCGTATCAGGCATTTCTGGATGAAGAAGATACGGTTCTGTGCCGGGGCGGCAGCGCGATCGTATCCCCACAGGGCGAGTTTATCGCCGGTCCGTTGTGGGACCAGGAAGGTATCCTGATCGCTGATCTTGACCTGGACGAAGTACTGAAAAATAAGCTCGATTTCGACGTGATCGGGCATTACAGCCGGCCAGACTTATTTGATTTTCAGGTAAATAAGTAAACTAAATAAGGTTTTACAATTCGTTTACAAGGTTTTACAAGCCTTTACCGGCTCGTCACTGGGGTTGCTATACATTTGCTTCCGGACTATTTTAAAACCGGACTCATGAAAAACATTCCTCAGCTTGTTATCGTGTTAGCGGGCAGCCTTTTCGCCAATGTATGCCTGGCTCAGCACCCATTCAGCACCTGCTCGGCGGCTTTTTTAAGCCGTAAAATGCTTGTCAGTGAATACACCCCTCAGGGTAAGTGCATCGTACCGACGAACGCTACCGGCGAATTGACGGTGAACGCCGTCGCGCTGTCGACAACGGCGAACAAAGCGCTCAACCGAATCCCATTTACCATAGCGATTCGCGACCGCGACAGCCGGACGCTGACTCAGTATTCGGAAAAAGCCGTCAAACAGGTTGCCATTCAGACTGTGCTGGCCAACTGCCGGAAGGGTGATCATATCGTGCTGCTTACGCGAAATAAACAGTACAGCCTGCCGCATAACGAAATTTTGGTCCGCTAATCCATAAACTGCTGTCATCTCATGAATACGCACCTACGCAATCTATCCGTCGCCGTGCTACTGACGTTACTAACGTGTAGCACCGGCTTGGTTCATGGCATCGTCTCGGTCAGCGAACGGCCTCAAAAGGAGAGCCCCGGAGAGAATAATTATTCGGCTAATCCATTAATTTTGAACGGAAAACCCCTTGAGTATGCAGACTTTTCACTGATCAGCCGGGGTTCGCTGTCGGTTGTGGCGGGTAATGCCGAATCGGAGACGCTCGTAAAAATTCCGTTTCGAATTTATCTCCGGCGCGATGGCATGCTGATCCATAAAGGGGCTTCCGACAGCAGTCGGGAAGTTTACGATATCGATGTCGCTACGGTGCTATCGCTGGCGCAGGTCGGCGATGAACTGGTCATCGATCCGGTTCGCCGAACTGATGGGGCCGCCCGGCGAATAATCCGGGTGAGAAGCATATTCTGGCTGTTTCCGCAGCGCGGCTGTTGAGTTTTCGCTCGTCGATTCGATCATACTTCGTTGCTGCGCCAACAAACCGTAGTCCGGTTGAATCGACGAGTAAAGGTCACTTAATTCAGGATACGAATGGGCAAAGCAGAAAGAGTAATGGGGGCAATTGCCCTGGTGCTGACGGGGCTGCTTTTTACGCAGTTTATCCGGTCGACGGCTGCTGAATCGGCGGCCGAAACCCAGGATTTTGCCCGAAAAGCGAACCTGGCCCTTCGGCGAACGGCACATCAGTTGTTGCTTAAATCCGGTGACGACAGCTCCCGGGTGCCGCCCGTAAAGCAACCGAACGCGCATACGTTTACCGTCCGGCTAAGCCATTCATTTTCGTACAGCCAACTGCCGGGTTTACTGCAGGAGTCGTTGAATCGGTATGGCATCCGGCGGAATTACGACGTGGCGGTTCTGGATTGCGCCCGGGGCGAGTTACTGCTTGGGTATAACTTCCGCGATTTGACGGATGGAGACAGCGTGCCCTGTGGCGGCCGAAAGCAGGTAGCCGGTTGTTATAACCTGCAGCTCGTGTTCGCCAGTACGCAGCCGGATGCCCGGTCTTCCATGGCCGGCTGGGGGCTGGCAGCTATGTTGCTGGCAAGCCTCGGCTATGTCGTCTGGAAAAAATCGAAACGGCTGAATCAGCCCGATACTCCGGTCATGGCAGACGAATCACGGGCTATCGTGTTTGGCGAGTCGGCTTTCGATAGCACGACACAAACCCTGATCTCCGGCGCAAATCGATATCAGCTGACCTACCGCGAAGCCAAACTTCTTCAGTTTTTTATCAGTCATCCGAACCAGATACTGGAGCGCGATTTCATTCTTAAATCGGTCTGGGAAGACGAAGGGATCGTCGTCGGTCGTAGCGTCGACGTGTTTATCTCGCGGCTGCGCAAATTGCTTCAGCATGATCCGACGGTTCGAATCATAGCCGTACATGGCGTAGGCTACCGGATGGAACTACGCGGCTGACGATCTATCTTCAGCCGCCCTGCCGTCTCGAAGGTCAGCTACTGACGGACCTGAAACAAAAGTGAAAATCGGCGTAACAAAATGTAAAATCAGTAGCGGATATATGTTCGATAAGTTCTTGGTAATCAGTTGAGTGATCTGTGTACATTATTCGAAAGTATTTGAACAATTTCCCAAAGCTTTCCGACTAATTACCGACTAAGTTTGACTCACCAATCTTTGGCAAGGCGATTGGTGAGTCAACCTATGATACAGAAGCAGCGTATTTTCTTTTGGTCCATTACGGCCGCTCTGGGTGGGTTCCTGTTTGGCTTCGATACGGCGGTTATCTCCGGCGTCGAACAGTCGCTCCAGTCGCTATGGTCGTTGAACGTATGGGAACACGGCCTAACGGTTTCCATCGCGCTCATCGGAACGGTGCTGGGGTCGATGCTGGGCGGGATTCCGGCAGAGCGGTTGGGCCGAAAGAAAACGCTGTTTTGGATTGCCCTGCTTTACCTGGTCGCGTCGATCGGAACAGCTTTTGCACACGCATGGGGTGTCTTTCTGATCTTTCGATTTCTGGGCGGGCTGGGGGTGGGTGCTTCATCAGTAGCGGCTCCGATGTACATTACCGAGATTTCACCCGCCAGGTCGCGCGGTCGGCTGGTGGCGCTGTTTCAGTTCAATGTCGTGCTGGGTATTCTGATTGCTTACCTGTCTAATTACCTGCTACAGGGCGTTGGAGGAGAGTCGTGGCGGTGGATGCTGGGCGTGCAGGCGCTACCCTCGATTATTTTTCTGATTGCCGTGCTGAACGTTCCCGAGAGTCCTCGCTGGTTACTGATTAAAAAAGGAGATACCGCTCAGGCGCTTGCCGTGCTGAACATGATCGACCCGGCCACGGCCGAACAAACGCTGGCGGCCATTCAGCAGAGTAGCCATCATACCACAGCCTCGACCCGGCTGTTCTCGGCGGCTTATCGGACTCCGGTCATGCTGGCGGTGCTGTTTGCCGTATTCAATCAGGTATCGGGTATCAACGCCATCATTTATTACGCCCCCCGCATATTCGAAATGACCGGACTGGGGAAAAGCTCAGCCCTGCTCTCGTCGGCGGGAGTTGGCCTGATCAATCTTATTTTTACTCTGATTTCGCTCAACCTGATCGACCGATTCGGACGGCGAACGCTGATGAAGATCGGTTCGGTGGGCCTGATCATTACCCTGGCTCTGGTAGCGCGGGCGTTCTACGTAGAGGATTTCAGCGGTATGACCGTACCCTTCCTGTTGTTTGCCTATATCGCCTTCTTCGGTTTCTCGCAGGGAGCCGTTATCTGGGTATTTATCTCCGAGATTTTCCCGAACGAAGTGCGGGCGAGCGGACAGGCGCTGGGTAGCTTTACGCACTGGCTCATGGCGGCCATCATTACTTTCACCTTTCCGTATCTGGCGGAGCAGTTTGGCGGTGGCAATACCTTCCTCTTTTTCACGTCTATGATGGTGTTGCAACTCCTGTTTGTGCTGCGGATGATGCCCGAAACCAAAGGAACCAGCCTGGAACAAATCGAGAAGACATTCGTTGTCCACTGAATAAGTAGTCATTTGTGATCATGAATTGTCATTGCTTGTTTTACGGGGAATGACTATGAATGAGCGCAAATGACTATTAATGACAATTCATGGACTCCTAACCCCAACAACCATGTTACAAACCATAACCTGTTTCGGTGAAACACTTTGGGATGTTCTGCCCACCAGTAAACAGGCTGGAGGAGCGCCCATGAACGTAGCGGCCGATCTGCGGAATTTGGGTCTTGATGCGCAGATAATCACCCGCGTAGGAAGCGATGAACTGGGCCGGGAGTTACTCCAGATTCTGGAGCAGAAAGGCCTGCCGCTCGACCTGATCCAGATCGGACAGACGCATCTCACGGGTGTTGCCAAGGCCAATGTATCGGATTCCAATGAGGTGACTTATAAAATCGTTCAGCCCGTCGCCTGGGACTACATCCACCTCGAACCGAATCTGATCGATGCCGTTCAGAAAAGCGATCTGTTTGTTTACGGAAGTCTGGCGGCCCGGAGCCCGCTAACCCGCGAAACCCTGCTGGCCTTACTGGCGGTGGCACGCCGGAAAGTGTTTGACGTCAATCTGCGGGCCCCTCATTACGACCGCGATACGGTCGAGGCACTGCTACAGCAGGCCGATATGGCCAAGCTAAACGAACATGAACTGGTCGAATTGTCGGGCTGGTACGCCTACGAAACTGATTTGCAGCGAGCTATGCAGCAACTGCGTCAGCGGTACCAGCTCGAAACGCTGTGTGTGACTTTGGGTGAGAAGGGAGCCGCCCTGCTGGATAAAGCCGGATTTTTTCAGCAGCCGGGCTTTGCGGTGGAGGTGGAAGATACCATCGGCAGTGGCGACGCTTTTCTGGCGGCTTTCCTGTATAAAACCCTGCAGGGCGAAACACCCCCGAAAATCCTTGAATTTGCCTGCGCGACGGGGGCTTATGTCGCTACGCAACGCGGAGCTACTCCTGCATTCACGGAAGAAACCATCCTCGCTGCTATCGTAAAACCGGCGCTTTCGTCCCAGTAAACCGCTTTATAGCCTGAGGCCAGGGGGACGGAGTGGCCAATAAGATCAAGAAGTTAAAAGACCTATTTTTTTAGGTTGGTAATGTGGTTTACAGTAGGGAGCGGTCATACTCGACTGACTTCCTGCTGTATCTTTTTCGCTCTTAACGATAACCAAATGCAAAAGCTATTCTTAGTTGTTGGGTGGTTTATGTTCCTGAGCCAGTCGGTAGTAGGACAGACCAATTCGAAGCCAGAACTATACCGGCCCCGCTTTCATTTTTCGCCGAAAGCGCACTGGATGAACGACCCGAACGGGATGCTCTATTACCAGGGAACCTATCACCTGTTCTATCAGTATTACCCCGACGCCAGCGTCTGGGGGCCTATGCACTGGGGCCATACGACCAGCAAAGACATGGTACACTGGCAGGAACAACCCATTGCGCTGTATCCTGATAGCCTGGGGTATATTTTTTCGGGCAGTGCCGTAGTCGATGTCGCCAATACCAGCGGTTTCGGTAAAAATGGGCAGGTGCCTTTGGTTGCCATTTTCACCCACCATAATCCGACGTTAGAAAAACAGAAGTCCGACAAGTTTCAGTACCAGAGCCTTGCGTATAGCCTGGACGCGGGAAAAACATGGACCAAATATGCCGGAAACCCCGTACTGCCCAACCCTGGAATCGTCGATTTCCGTGATCCGAAAGTGCGCTGGTTCGAGCCGCAGAAAAAGTGGATCATGACGCTGGCGACGAAGGACCGGGTTACCTTCTATTCATCGCCCGACCTGAAAGCCTGGTCGAAGGAAAGCGATTTCGGCAGCGACGCGGGGGCGCACGGGGGTGTTTGGGAATGTCCGGATCTGGTTCCGCTTCAGCACAACGGCAAACAGGTTTGGGCGCTGATCGTCAATATCAATCCCGGTGGCCCTAATCAGGGTTCGGCGGCTCAGTACTTTCTGGGTGATTTCGACGGAAAAACGTTCAGACCCTATTCGAAACAAACGAAATGGATGGACTATGGACCAGATAATTACGCGGGAGTAACCTTCTCGAACATGGGCAACCGGATCGTTCTGATGGGCTGGATGAGCAACTGGCAATATGCCGACAAAGTACCGACGTCGCCCTGGCGGAGCGCCACCACCATACCACGCGAACTGGGCTTAAAAGCAGTCGACAAAGAACTATATCTCACTTCTGAACCTGTCAAAGAACTGAGCCTACTCGACGGGGAGCGGGTTTCACTAAAAAATATCGCTGTAAAAAACAGCTATGACCTAACCGGGAAAGTGAAAAACAACGCCGGACTTTTTAAACTCGACCTGTCAGCCCCGGCAACCAGTGATTTTTCGATCGTGCTGGCCAACGAACAGGGAAACGAGGTGATCATTGGCTATGACAAAGCCCGCAACAGCTACTACATCGACCGAACCCGATCGGGAAAGACGGCCTTCGAAAAGGATTTCGGGAAACGCAATACCGCTCCCCGCTTATCGACTGACAAAACCATCTCACTGACACTGCTGGTCGATGTCGCTTCGGCTGAGCTGTTTGCCGATGGTGGCCTTAGCGTGATGACCAGCATCTTTTTTCCCGATGCTGAACTGACTAAACTAACCCTTAAGTCGACCACCGGAATTACCCTCCACAAGGTAGAATACACCCGGCTGTCGCCCGCGTTACAGTAATCAGGGGAGGTAAAAGGCCGGCAGAACAACCCCTGGATGTACATCGAGTCATCCAGGGGTTGTTGTTTTTGAGGCAACTCAAATGAGAATAGTGTGGGCTCGACCCGGTCTGCTATCAATTGATGCGCTCTTTACGCTAATTCAGGCACCAAACTTACCGCTTCATAAATAACCGATGGTATCCTCCCGCAATTCCCTCGATTTTTGCCAGCGTAAACACAGACAACCATGAGAGCTCTTTTGACCCTTACCTTTTTACTGACCATTTCGGCAACCTTTGCACAAATTGCCAATGAGAATACCTTTAGTGCCCGAGTAGACGGTAAAGACTATACGACCCAACCGCGCCGGATTCGCATTGGTCGGTACTGGTACGTAACTGCCAACGCCATCAAACCCGATAAGTCGATCCGGCTCTGGCTGGCTAGTTACGACAACAAAGATCTGGTCGAGCCCGGAACGTATCTGGTTGTCGACGCCGACAAGCCCGATACTAAAGAAAACTGGAAGCGCATTCAGGACCTGGGTACCTACAAAGGGCTGGCCGCGATCAAATATGTCGAAGAAACGAGAGAGCCCCGTATGGAATATCACGTTGGGCTATCGCAAAACAACACCGAAACCGTAACGGTAACGAAAGCGGCCGATGGATCGCTGGAAGCCACGTTCAACGCTAAACTAGCTGGTACTTACTGGAAAGAAAAAGGGACCGCTACGGTTTTCGGCGGGGTTGGCCGACTGGTTTCCAAAATGGAAGACAAGGTCATTACCAAAACCACCGGTTACGATTCGGATATCGATCCTGAGGGAAATGGCTATAAGAAACAGGATAAAACGGATACCGTCGTGATCACCGACGGCAAGTTTAAACTGAAAATGAACTAAGCTATTGCCGTAAACGAGTAGCTTTAGAGTTGTCTCTGGCGGATGGATGATCCGCACCACGGTTCAGAACCATAGTGCGGATCATCCATCCGTCAGAGACTGTTTACCGCATAGCCAGCCGGTTATAAGCCATTTGTTTCAGCAGAAAAACGACCCCTAATTGAGCGATCTGTGCTCTGTAGGACTTGTACAGCGTGACGAAGTGAGAGAACGTCTGCAGTCGGGCCGAAGCCAGGGGTGAAATGCCCAGCAGCGCAACTACATCGCTGTCGTTGATTTTAGCCCAGTCGGTGTGATCGAGGTGTGGATCGTTGATCTCATAGGCAACTCCCTGATCGTCGGTGCTGGTGGATAGATAGTGTCCATAAGCCGCCAGCAAAAACGCGATTCGGTGAACGTCCCCGTTTTTAGCCAGCAACTCACACAAAGTCGGCAGCACAACAGCCGATAGGCGAGACGTTCCCTCAAAACATAGCTGCGTCAGCGAGTCGCTCATATCCGACTTGCTCAGCAGGTTGACCAGCTCGGTATTTTCATCCGAATCCAGCAAGTGAGCAACGTCCTGATCTAAAAAAGCACTGATATAATTGGTAAACAGACGATCGTTCAGCGCGTCATCTACGGTCCGGTAGCCAGCCAGAAAAGCCGGATAAGCCAGCATGGTATGCGATGCGCTCAAAACATCCTGATTATAGGTCTGCATGATGAATCAAATTTTGGTTAATCAACCGGAGCGAAGGCTTTCTGTACGCTGTAGATGTTTATATACATCCGACGTAGTATAGCGCTCCAATTGCTTCGTTAGACGAAATAAACGTCCCGTAAGTCACTTCGAGTTTATTAAATCTAAAGAAATTAAAACTTTGACTTTGCGTAATGCTACGGCAATAGAGCACCGATAAAATAACCGTGCCCCGAGAGGATGGTTCGAAAAAGTGAGCTACGCGCACACCAGTACGAAGGCCAAGGAATACTAGCCGTTAGCCGCTCCCGCCTGACGAGCCAAGACTCATAAGTTGCTGATAACAGCCGCCTAACCGGTGCAGTGCTATTTCGCGAAGAAGCTAAGCCAGTTTGGCGTACCAGCCCGTTGCCATTCAAGGTCCCGATACCGCAGTGCCTGCGCAATATTGATGATCTGGTTGCCTAGTTTTCCCTGCTCCTCGATATCGGCATGATCATAATTATCCTGCCGACCCGGTTCCCAAAGAAAAAGCTCTGTTTTAGCATCGTAAATGCCGATGCCGGTCCGTCCGTTCTTGCCTGACAGCTGCTGTAAAATAGCTTTTGCTTCAGCCTGAGTAGCAGAATAAATTTGGTGATACTGACCTTTGAGCGTGTATATAACTGAAAAACGTTTCATTGTAATGGTTCGTAATGGCTACCGACGTCGGCCGGTTAGGCTGATCCGACGGTAGACCGGTGAATGTTTGCGCCCTGATGCAGGCGATTCCTGATAGCTGACTTATGTACAGCGTTTGCTGCTTTTGACAACAGGAAATGGGGCAAAGTTTAAGCGGCTTGCCTGTAGGCTCGACGAATGAGAGCCGACACGTCTATGCCACTTCCTGGTTCCTGAATATGATCTGAATCGAAAAGCTGTAGGTGATTAGTCGCGGTTCAGCAGGTTGCCGCCGAACGGAGTCGACAGGCGCGATAGCCCTTTAAATACCGCGCTGTTGCGGTTGACAAAGCTCAGAATAGGCGAACGTAAAAAAGTACAAATGCCGGTCCAGAGAGCCTGTACGCTATTTTCAATTTTTAGTGTGTATGATGAGTTCATGGCTTCTATAATTAATTTATAATCAGCAGTAAAAGAAATTGGTATTTCACTATCCGCTTTCAGCAACATAACCGAATGAGCAAGCTTAATAGTTTTCGATTATCAATAAAGTACAAAAAGTGCCTCTAATTTTTCATTGAAAAGTTAAATTGTACAAGCGATTCTTGGGGAAATAATATTGAATTTAATAGGGCCAATAAGTTTATTCGGAGTCTTTTTTGGATTAAAAAGTGTTGATTGACTCCCGTTGGCAAGGATGGGTTACGAACTCCCTCGTCGACGATACGCATCGTTTGCGGGGATTCGAACGCGTGATACCGTGCTGTTTCTAAAGCTTATTTTGGGTTGTCTGATTGACCACCGTCGAGAGATGTTCAGGAAAAACACTTTCCGATAAATCGTAGTTTACCGGCACAAATAGTCTTTAAACCAAACCAGATACAACGATGCCACGAGGAGATAAATCGGCTTACACCGACAAGCAGAAGCGGCAGGCCGAACACATCGAGGAAGGATACGAAGACCGGGGCGTACCCGAAGAGGAAGCAGAACGCCGGGCCTGGGCAACCGTCAACAAAACATCGGGGGGCGGGAAGCAAAGTGGTTCGGGACGCGGTCATGCCGAAAATAAAGAACCCGCTCATACAGGTGGTCAGCGAGGAGGAGCCGCATCGGCATCCCGATCGGCAGAAGAACGTTCGGCTTCAGCTAAAAAAGCAGCGGCTACGCGAAAGAAAAACGCGGCTGCCAGTTAGAGCCGATAAAAAGCAGGTTGTTCGCCATGAGCTTTGCCATGGGTCTGGAACGAAAAAGCGGCTGATCCACCAGATCAGCCGCTTTTTTTTAGCCGATAGCCGCTTTTTGAAGTTATAGATAAACCATCTTACTGACTATTTGGTATGCAGGCATTCGACCTTATTGTGATCGGCACGGGTTCCGCCGGAAAAACAGTTGCAGAAACCGTCCGGAAGGCCGGGAAAAGTGTAGCGATTATCGATAAATTACCCTTTGGTGGCACCTGTTCGCAACGCGGCTGTGACCCAAAAAAAATACTGGTGGGAGCGGCCGAACTCATTGCCCGAACGGAACAGCTGACCGGAAAGGGCATTCAGACGAAAGCTACCCTCAACTGGCCAGACCTGATTGCGTTCAAAAAGACCTTTACGGAGCCGATACCGGGTCGAACCGAACAACAGTTTAAAGACCAGGACATTCATTTTTTTCACGGAGCAGCAAGGTTTCAATCACCGAATACCCTGCGTGTTGGTGCCGATGAGCTGACCGCCGACCGCATCGTCATTGCTACCGGGCAGCGACCCAAACCGCTCGGTATTCCCGGCGAAGACTTACTAACCGACAGCACGGGCTTTCTGGACCTGGCGGAGCTGCCTGACGAAATCGTTATGATCGGGGGAGGGTATATCGCCTTCGAGTTTGCGCATATTGCGGCCCGCGCCGGGGCGAAGGTAACGATTCTGCATGAGGGAAAGCGCCCGCTGGAAAGCTTCGACGCCGACCTGGTCGACTTACTGGCAAAAGCTATGAAAGCTATTGGCATTCAGCTGGTAACAGAAGCGCGAGTGGTGGCTATCGAAGGGGAAGCAGGAAGTCTGACGGTTCAGTACCAGCAAGCAGGACAAGCCCGTTCGGTTCCGGCGAAACTGGTCGTTCATGGGGCTGGGCGGGTGGCCGACGTTGCCGAATTAGCCCTCGATAAGGCCAATGTAATCACTGACGAAAAGGGGATAACCGTAACCGAACAGCTGCAAAGTGTATCGAATCCGTCGGTATATGCCTGTGGCGACGTTGCAAACAAGGGGTTGCCGCTCACTCCACTTGCTTCTTACGAAGGGCGTATTGTGGCCCAAAACCTGCTGAACGGAAACCAGATGACCTTTGCCAACGATCCCGTGCCGACGGCTGTGTTTACGATTCCGACGCTGGCGTCGGTAGGCCTGACCGAAGAGCAGGCTAAGCAGCAGGGGCGGAAAACAAAGGTGCTCTTTCAGGAAACGGCCGACTGGTATACCAGCCGACGCATCAACGAGTCGTTTACAGGATTTAAAACGATCGTTGATGCGGAGACCGATCAGCTTCTGGGCGCTCATCTGCTCAGTTCGGGCAGCGAAGAACTGATCAATTTGTTTACACTGGCCATAAAACACAAGATCTCTGCGAAAGACTTAAGCAGTACGCTGCTGGCGTATCCGACCCACGGTTCCGATCTGAGTTCGATGCTACCGGACTAAGCGGCTGGTCGTCAGGGGCTACCAGGTACGTTTGCTCATGACCTTGTCCAGTTCGGGACGGGTCATAGTACCTAGTTCGGGATGGCCACCCAGCCATTTGAGGAAATTGGTTTTGATCTCGTCGGTCCACTGGCTATCGATCTGCCCGGTCGTGTACCGGCCCGACTTAACCATTTCGAACCCGAACTGGTCCTTGCGGGTAACGAACTCGCAGGTAGTAATGACCTGTTCGGCCATGTGCGCCGGAACGAACAGAACCCCTTCCCGCTGGGCAATTACCAGATCGCCGGGCAACACCATGGTGTTGCCCATTCGGATCGGTGCGTTCAAACCCATCAGCACCATTTCTTCCAGAAACGACGGATGGAAATCGCGAACGAAAGCGTTGAAGCCTTTGATATTTTGTAGTTCCTGAAGGTCGCGGGCGGCTCCGTTGAAGATCACCCCGTTGCCGGTTTTGCTAAAGATCGCGTTGCCCAGCGTAGCGCCTACCAGCGTGCCACCGCCAATTTTGCCGAACGCATCGGCCACATACACATCGCCCTTAGTCAGGACTTCAATGGGCCAGGTGTTCGTGTTTCCTTTACGGCCCTGCTGGTTTATCCCCCGCTCTTTGATGTGTTTCTCGACATCCGGGCGGCTGGGCATGAACATCGCCGTAACCGCCCGGCCAATTACCGGCACGTCGTCTTTAATGAGTTTCCAGCCGCCTTCAAACTGGTTGACATATCCTTCGTTCTTCAGCACCGTCCAGGCATCGTCGATACCAATATTTTTGGCCCGTTCCAGCAGCGCATCCGGTAGTTTGGGCCGGCCATCGGGAAAGCGGTCGCCTTTCCACTCGGATGTGAAGAATACCAGTTCATCTTTCGGAATGGTTTGGGCGAACGAAGCGCTCATCCCGCAACAAATCGTAATCAGTAAAATTAGGCAGGTACTTCTGAATTTCATTGGTCTGGTCAATTAATGGCCCTTGGCTAAATACGCTTCCAAATCTTTTTGCGTGATGGCTAACTTCTTGGGGTATTTGGCCACCCACGCTCTGAATTCATCTTTGATCTTATCCGACCAGTCCCCGTGGATTTCGCCGGATGGGTATTTACTCTGCTGCAAAAGTACACGTTCAAATTCATCCCGCAGCCCGGTCATTTCGGAAGCCGACACTAAACCTTCGACCAGATGCGCTGGAATGAACACAACCCCGTATTCGTTGGCGAACACCACATCGCCCGGAAATACGGTTACGTCGCCAATGCGGATCGGCGCGTTGATGGAGGTTGGCGTCATGTCTTTAATATACGACGGGTCGTGTCCTTTTACCCAGGCGTTGAACCCCTTGGTATCTTTCAGTTCCTGCATATCCCGGATCGACCCGTAGAAGATAACTCCTTTGCCGGTTTTTCCGTAGATGGCGTTGCCCAGGCTGGAACCGATCAGCGTGCCATCTTTAATTTTGCCGTACCCATCGGCCACGTACACATCGCCTTTAGTCAAGATATCGATCGGCCAGATGTTGATACCGCCTTTCTGCGCCCGGCCTTCGGCTTTACCCTGCGCCCGGACCAGGCTATCGAGGTCAGGTCGAGTGGGCATAAACTGGGCCGTTACGACCCGGCCGGTCATGGTTTCGCCGGGTTTGAGGATGATCCAGTTTTTCTCCACCTGATTTCGATAGCCGCGATTACCCAGGTAGCCCCAGATTTGTTCCAGCGTACAGTTTTGCAGGCGTTCCAGCACCAGATCCGTTACTTTCGGCCGGCCGTCTGGTGTTCGTTCGCCTTTCCAGTTAGCGGTCAGGGCGGTCACGTATTCGGGCGAGGAGCCAATGCGTTGAGCCTGGGTTAGTAAACTCCCCGAAAGCAGGGCAGCGGTCAAGAGGAATCGTGTGTGCGTTATCATTCTTACATTGGCTTTTAAGGGTCGTACCGAGCTTTTCGCAACAACCGAAATCGCTCTGGCTTGCTTACAAAAGCCGGTTTAGCTCATAAAATACTGCCATTGGAGGAATTGTGGCCCCCTGGATTTGCCAATCCGGGAGGAGTCTCCGCGTTCCGGGTTCGAACGATCTGCTAAGGCAGTCTTCAGGGCCGTTACCTCACTATTTTTCGTCCTGATGCCCTACTACCGGGCATCGAATAACCTTCATTTCTGGAACACGGTTACAGATATAGTTATGGAAACGTTTTCTGTAAAGATCGATGAAAAATCTGTGGTTAAGCCGGAATCCTGGCTGACCAAGGCTGAGTAATTAGGCGATCTGTCAATGTGTAAGCACAAAAGTTGGAACCTCCACACGCGTTCCAACATCATATCCATCTGCTAATGAGTGTTATTAAGCCTGCTCTTCAACATCCTGAACAAATCGCTTACTTCGCGGGTGCCAGTAACTATTGCTGGCTGTATTTCCAGAATGGCGAGAAAAAATTGCTAGCCAAGCCCATCAGCTATCTGGAGAGTCAATTGCCTGATTTTATCAGAATCCATAAGACGGTACTCATCAATCCGGCCTGCGTCAAAAGCCTGCATCAGCCCGCTCGTAAGAAAATGGCGGGCCAGGTATGTCTGGATAATGGGGAAACGTTTCCGGTTAGTCGCCGTCGATTAACCGAAGTAATCGAACGATTACAAAACCATCAGTCTGCCAATCAATATGCGATCAGGACGACGGGGGCTACCGTATTACCAGATGTGCCCGCAGTCGTACCTGTGTCATTGCCGGCCACAACATCGATCTGGCTCGTTACTGATAACGCAGAAAAAGCCGGGCTAACCAAAAAGCTGGTTCGGCAGAATTGGCCAACCTACCAGTTTCATAGCGTTCAGCAAAGTTCGGCACTGCCCGAATTGCTGAGGCAGTTGCCTAAATCGGATTATCCGGCTCTGCTGTTGCTGGATGCCACAACGGCAACGCGGGAGCGGTTAAATACTCTCCAGAAGTTGAAAGAAGATAAAGCCTTTGGCACGATTCCGGTCATCCTGCTGGTATTGCCGACAGACCAACTGGTTATCGATGGATACCAGCAACAGGCAAACTCGGTTGTTGCCATGCCGCCGGAGCCGATACGCTTTGAGCAAATGATCGATCGGATTTGCCGTTTCTGGCTGCAGGTTGTCACGCTGCCGAGAGCAAATCGCTAATGAAGCAGGTTGTCAAATCGAGAACTGCACAGGCGGCAGAGTAGCCGTTTCCCACCAGTAGTTGCGTAATTCTTTAAAGTACATCAGCCACCCACTGAAATCAGTTGGTTTGATCATGTACGAAGCGATGCCATATTGATAGGCTTCGTCGATATCGTTCGGGTCGTTGGACGAACTTAACATAACCAGCGGGATACGACTGCAGGGTGCGCTCAGATTTTTTATTTGTTTAAGCAGACTCCAGCCGTCTTCCCGGGTAGGAAGATATAAGTCCTGAATAATCAATTTGGGCAGTTCCCATTCCTGAGTACCCCATTCACGCAGCAACGTCAGGGCATCTTCAGAACCATGAACATGTACGGGAGTAACTTCTGGAAGACACTGCTGCATGGCTTTTCGAATTAGCAGCCAATGGTCGATACTGTCCTCGATGACGAAAAGCTTAGCTCGTTTATAATTATCCTGGGCCTTGTGGGTACTATTCATAACAGCTTGCCGTTGAGTGAAAAATAATGGTCTAAGTTACATAGAATCTATCAACCTACTAGGGTTCGTTACTAAATAAAATAAAAGTAACAATAAAATAACCGATAGTCAGGGCAAAAATCACCAATTCAGACCGTACAAAAGCGCTCGTAAAATAGAGTAGCGTATCGTCAGGGCCTAATTTCCGGCGGCAAACCGCTTCAGTCAGGCGTAGCCAGCTTAACCGATCGGAAACGCTTCTGCGCTCCGTTCAGCGGTTTGACCTGATCTATTTTTCGGCCAGGGGTGACCAATGCTCAGCGCTGTCTTACCCCTGGCAGGAAACTACTATCTGAAGCCTACAGCCCTCTGAAAACAATAAAACTCACCCTGTGCTGATACAACATCCGAACTGGCTTGTATCGTCGGCGCCCGCCCGCCTGTCGGCAATCCTTACGTATAGCCATATTGACTTGCCCGGAACCCTTGCCGAGTCGGACTGCCAGTAGAGGTCCGAGAGTAGCGATCAGTCGGTTTGTTCGCTCGTAGATAGTGCTTCGGCAAACTATTTCGGCCAACCAAGTAAGCACGTCCACAATTCATTCGTCGTTTTCTGAGCTTCATACAGGTTCAGATTGATTTCGGAGGGTGTCTGATTCAGTTTTGACGAATCAAACCAATTCGTCTTATCAGCATGAAAACCTTCGAGCTTTACACGACAAATCTGGAGTCTATACGCCTTTTCTACGTCCGTCGGTTAGGAATGCCTTTGCTGGCCCATACGGCGACTCAGTTGACCGTATTGATCGGATGGACTCAGCTGACCTTTCACCGACTCGACAGATGCGTATCGCCCAGTCATTTGTCGATTAGTCTTCCTAAGGATGCCTTCCAGGTACTTGCTGATCACTTCAGCCCGGAAGAAGTGGCCTCATCCGTTGCCCGAGGAACGAATACCTGCCTTTTTCATGATCCCATAGGAAATCTGCTTGAACTTCGACCATACGGGATGGTGAATAACTGAGGGGAAGTAGTACCGAAAAGGTGAGAAAACAGGGCAGGCAGAGCATCAGTCTACAGGCAAACTAGGGCAGCCATAGAAACAGGACTGACTTTCGCTAAGCGAACGCTTATGTTTTGACTGAAAAATTTTTCGCAAAATAAAAGTTTAAGAATAAACCCAAGTGGATCGACACTACAATGAGTAAATCAGATTTGACATAGGTAAATGTACTAATATATCGCGATAAAATAAGTGAAAAACAAGAATAGGCTTTTTAAAACGCTATACTGAGCTGAAAACATTTTTGCATTCTTTTAACCTCCTGCCTGTATCAAGTTTAAGATATATAAAAGCTTTAAACACAATAATAATTTATAGCAGTTTTTATAACAATTTCTTGTCATAAGCTACGCTCTGTATACTTTCAGGTCATTGATTATTAAATACTTAGGTATAAATATCATGTTTTGCGAAATAGAAATAAAACAGGACAGTTTTTTTTGAATTAATAGTGACTTCAAGCTGAATTTGACGTCAATTATTGCAAATGCAGAATCAACATGAATGCCTAATAGGGTTCTGTAAACTTGGTCTTACTCAGTACAAACTGTCTTGATGAAAACAAATAAACTACCTCTATTCACTACTAAATCGGTTTGTTATCTAGATTTTAGTACGGTAACCATAGCGAAGTTCAATCAGATTTTACTTCGGGTTCTATCACTCAGTTTCTTGGTTCTGC
The DNA here is from genome assembly GCF_054777875.1 of Spirosoma koreense. Taxonomy (NCBI): domain Bacteria; kingdom Pseudomonadati; phylum Bacteroidota; class Cytophagia; order Cytophagales; family Cytophagaceae; genus Spirosoma; species Spirosoma koreense. The sequence goes on from NZ_BAAHAC010000005.1 coordinate 613,358, forward strand.
TGAGCCAATCGAAGACGATTCAGGCTCAGAACCCGCTCGTTGAAGCAAAGAACTTCAACGTGTTTCTGGCCAACGATGCGACACTGACTACCAATGAAACCGACGGGGCTGTCGGTGTAGGTGGCAACCTGACCGTCAACGGTAATTATCAGGTAGCTACACACAGTGGGGTTACGATTGGCGGCAACACACTTGGCCTGTTGGTAGGGGGGGGCGTAAAACTTCAGAATGGCACGCTTCAGGTGAACAGTAGTACGCTGGCACAGATCGGTGCCTGTGGGGGCAATGCCGCCACCGATGCGCTGAAGGTGTGGTATAAAGATAATAACAACACCTACTCGACTATCCGAATTACGAAAGCAGCGGCTGGCTACGGCGATTCGCCGAATATCCTCATCAACAAGAACGCGAATGCCGCCATCGAAAACGCTGGACTGGTCTGCCAGTCGAACGTCGTCGACTTTGCCAGCGCTTTTACTACCCTAAAGAATAATTCAATCAGTATCTCTCAACTGGCCGCTCGGGTTAAATTATTGAATGCCAACGAACAACCCATCGGCAGCACCAACCTGCCTAGTCAGGTTAAAATCGGGTTGTATTCGGGAATCAACGTCTGGAATGTAACGGGTGCCGATCTGAATCAGATTCAGAATTTAACTTACAAAGACTCTCCGGGTTCCGCCCAGGTGTTGGTAATCAATGTCGATGCCGCCGGTGCCTTTACCTGGACGACACCCAGCCTTGGTGGCGTTGGGGGCGGCAATGCACCCTTTATACTGTGGAACTTCTACAATACAACCCAACTGACGATTGCAGGAAGTGCGACGATCGAGGGGAGCCTCCTCGCTCCGTTGGCCGATGTGATCAAAACGGGCAATCAGGCTAATATCGAAGGTCAGCTGATTGCCAACTCCTTCGTTCATTCCGGTGGGGAAATGCACCATTACCCCTTCAATGCGGACCTGTCGCTGACCAATGCACTGGTGGCAATCTGGGGGAACGTTTTCAACGATGCCAACGGTCTGGTGGACAACACCGTCAATGGTACCCTGGTGAGCAGCCTGGCCGGCAATAATTTTTCGGCCAGTCTGGTCAATAGCAGCACAGGAAAAGTCGTATCGACCACCTTGGTGACCAATGGCATGTATGGGTTTATGGGTGTTTCTAAAAATACGTCGTACTCGGTAGTGCTGAGCAACACGCCGGGCACGGTAGGGGCTACCCCACCCAGCGCAGCCCTGACGGGGGGAGTGATCAACACGGGAGAGAACATCGGTGCCACAGCGGGCAACGACGGACTGCCCAACGGAGTCATCGCCGTGGCGGTTGGTACATCGAGTGTGTCGAACGTCAACTTCGGCGTGGAGCGGCTGCCAACGGCCGATCCCAAAACCTTATCGGGTCAACTGAATCCAGGAGGTACTAACAAAGTAACGGTACCGACCTTGACGGGTTCAGACCCTGAGGACGGCACCTACACGGGCACCAGCAAAACCAACACGGTCGTCATCCAGACGCTGCCGACCGGATCGACGGGGACTCTGTACTACAACAGTACGGCGGTGACGGTCGGCCAGGTGATTCCGGCCTACGATCCCAGCCTGCTGACGGTCGATCCGGCCGACGGTCCGGTGAGTGTGACCTTCACTTACTCCGAGCGGGATGCCGCAGGCAAAGACAGCCCACCAGCCCTGGTCACCATCACGTTTATCAATCCAGCGCCCGTTACGGTCATTATTACTGGTAATGTCTTCAACGATGCCAACGGCCTGGTAGATAATACCATCAACGGCACACCGGTCAGTGTCCTTTCGGGAAATATTTTCTCGGCCAATCTGGTAAGCGGCAGTACCGGCAACGTCGTTGCTACGACCTTACTGACCAACGGAACATTTACGTTTACGGGCGTTACACAGAACAGCTCGTACTCGGTAGTGCTGAGCAACACGCCGGGCACGGTAGGGGTTACCCCACCCAGCGCAGCCCTGACGGGGGGAGTGATCAACACGGGAGAGAACATCGGTGCCACAGCGGGCAACGACGGGCTGCCCAACGGAGTCATCGCCGTGGCGGTTGGTACATCGAATGTGACCAATGTCAACTTTGGCGTAGAGCGGCTGCCAACGGCCGATCCCAAAACGGCGGCCAGCCAGGCAAACCCTCAGGAAGACTATACAGTAACGGTACCGACCTTGACGGGTTCGGATCCTGAGGACGGCACCTACACGGGCACCAGCAAAACCAACACGGTCGTCATCCAGACGCTGCCGACCGGATCGACGGGGACTCTGTACTACAACAGTACGGCAGTGACGGTCGGCCAGGTGATTCCAGCCTACGATCCCAGCCTGCTGACGGTCGATCCGGCCGACGGTCCGGTGAGTGTGACCTTCACTTACTCCGAGCGGGATGCCGCAGGCAAAGACAGCCCACCAGCCCTGGTCACCATGCCTTTCTTCGTCGTACCGGATCTGACCCCGATTATTTATGCCCGTCCGTCCACAGTCTCGGGTACGACGCCTATTTCCTACGTAATCGATGTGTTTGAATTGAACGGCGTGGCTACCAACGGTCTGATCACCGTCCGGGTCAGCAAGGACGCTAAAACGGCTTTGAGCTTCGACAATACGCTGACAATGGTAGGCGGGCGTCCGGTACAGAACGGTAGCTGGACTTTCGCCGGACTGTCCGACGGATTCTATGTCCTGACAACCAATCAAGTCATTGCTGCCGGAGAGCATCTTTCTTTCGGTCTGACGGGTGCACTGACGCCCGGTGCTACAACCGGTACACTGACTGCAAGTGTTGTCATTAAGGCGGGTAGCGGGGGCGAAGTATTGTTCGATAACAACAGCGACGCCGACAAAATCGACTACTTCCAGCAATAAACGATACGGTCATCTGGAAAAATCAAAAATCAGCCCCAAACTAACTCCCTGTTGGTTGGAGGCTGATTTTTGATTTTCCCAAAGCCGGAATTGCGATGCTTTCCTGCCTCACTCAGTTGAGAAAGTAGTGCCTCATCAGGTTCATTGCCGCTTTCTGGTCGGGAGCGCAGGGTTGGCAAAACGTGCCTATACCATCGACTGGCCCCTCGTAATGCCAGGTGAACCGCCTAACGTACTTGCCGGCTAAATCGGAAAGCAACAGATCCGCTTTCTTAGGAACGACATAAAGAGTCAGGCCATTCGGGAACCTTACCTTAAAACCGGCCTCACCGTTTAAGCGCCCTTTGCCTGCATACCGCAGCTTCGTTTCTTTTCGATCTTTGCCGTACAGGTAGTTTATGTCAGAAGGTTTATTGCTGCGGACCCAGAAGCCTATTTCTTCGTACGTGTCGCTACCGGGTTTTCCGTATGAGTAATTGGCCACTTGCTGAGCAAAAGTAAACGGGCTCACTAAAAATAGAATCACTCCGGATATAGTTTTCTTAGGCATAAGCTTGACGAATAGCGGACTTGTGCTCTGAATGCTATCACCTCTATAACGCTGAATGAATGGTAATGTCACGAAACGATGGTCCTTATGATCTCGAAAACAGTATATATACCATAACGTTGGAACGACTCAATGAGCAGGATGATACAAACCGACAGAAGAAGAAACATTCTGTATAAGGCCGCAATGATAGGATAGCTATGCCATACTAAAGCATGAATAAAACAGTAAATAATTCATTTATAAATGATAGCTTAGAGCTTTCAACCGGAGGTTCGATTAAGGTATGTCCCTCTACCGCACCCTGACCGAATTGATGGGTCAGCACTCATTTTTGTGGATTTCCGAATCAACTTTTCCAGTTGAAGCGGTTCGTATGTGGGTGTGGAATGTGCGCGGTTGGAAAGAAGAATCGCTAAAGGGAACGGATATCAGACTTATCGGTGCCGCCAAAACGGCTACCCACAGCAACCCCACGCATCTGCTGGCTAATTTGTTTTTTCAGCATGCCAGTATCAATACGTCGAGCTTTGTCCGGCCAACCCAAAAACCGGGCGAGTATGACTTGCTGATTGTTGCCCGGCGATGGATCTGGCTTGAGGGGATCAGAACGAAAATTCGTGAGTCATCGGTGGAGTAATACTCTGTTTCCCTTAGCCAATGGATACATGATCAGACGCATCACGTTCTCCCACTTCGGCCAGGCGGCCTTCGCTAACCAGGGGTAAACTCACTACAAACCATCCGGGTTGCTCTTCAATAACCAGTTTGCCTTCGTTGAGCAGCTCATAACGGGTAGCCAGGTTGCCTAACCCTGCTCCGGCTACTTCGACACGCAGAATTTTACGCTGGAGTGTATTGGCTACAAACAGTCGCTGATCGGGTGTGGTGTAAATGCGAATATGCAGGGGTTTGCCGGGCAGAATCACATTATAACGAACGGCATTTTCGACCAGTACCTGTAACGTCAGCGGAGGGATAAGCCCCTGTTCGACCGCTGGGTCGATGGCTAAGTCCAGAACAAGACCGGCCTGGTAGCGCGTTTGAAGCAGATGAAAATACGACCGAATAAAGGCAATCTCGTTGCGGAGGGGCACCAGCCGGTGTTCGCTGGCCTGCAGCAGGTAGCGAAAAACCGCCGTCAACTCGTTCAGGAACGCATCGGCCTGAACAGGATTGTCGCCGATTAGCGACGAGAGTGAATTGAGGCTATTGAACAGGAAATGCGGATTCACCTGCTGTTGTAGCGACATGAGCTGGCTTTGCAGCGATACTTTTTCCAGCATACTGGTTTCTACCGTTTCGCGTTGGAGCTCCCGCAACACGTACCAGCCTTCGTACAAGGAAAAATAAATGAAATGGTAGAAAATCTGGATACCCAGATTTCGGCTCAGTTCGACGGGCGTGCTGAAGTACTGAAACGTTCCCTGAATCAGGAAGCGCACCACATGACGCAGGAACCAGGCAAACCCCACCAATACGGGCAGCGAAGCCAGCAGCCACCACAGCCGTTGGCGCGTGTTGGCCAGGCCAGGGTAGTACTGCTGAAGTCTGAGCACAACTTCCCGGGCTATTTGCCAGCAGATAATTCCGGAGGTGACCGCTACCGTAACATTGATCAGAAACCTGTGAAACGACAGGTTGAGATACAGGTCGAGCCGGAAAAAAACGCTCACGAAGATATAGAGCCCCACCGGGCCGAGTAAACGGAGTCGGAGGTCGTCGAAGGATTTCATGGCGCCGTTTCAGATTCGGGCTGGGTGGCCAGCAGCGGTAGGGTAATGACAAACTGGCCACTCGTTTCCTCGATCGTGATGTCGCGGTGGGCCAGCAACCGGTATTTGGCCGCAATATGGGTTAGACCAACCTTGTCGGAGGGAACGGCTATCGTTTTTCGTTGCAGGTTGTTTTGCACGATGAGACGCCCATCGCGGGTCAGAATCTCGATGATCAACGGTCGGTTGGGCAGAATAACGTTGTGTTTAACGGCGTTCTCAACCAGTAGCTGTAGCGTCAGCGGGGGAATCCGATACGCCAACTCCCAGTCCTCGACGGCTACGCGCAGTTCGATTCCGACACCGTAGCGGGTCTTGAGCAATTGATAATACGAGCGAATAAACTGAAGTTCCCGATCCAGCGTAGTTAATTCCTGGTCGTTGGCGCGCAGCAGGTATCGATAAACGCTGCTCAGTTCATCCACAAACTTCTCCGCCTGCTTTGGATTATCGTAAATCAGCATCGATAGCGAGTTCAGGCTGTTGAACAGAAAGTGCGGATTGATCTGGCTTTTCAAGGTGTCGAGCTGGTGCTGGAGTTTGTTCCGCTTCAGCCGTTCATTATGTTCGTATGTTTGCTGCCAGGCGTCGAGCACATAACTCCCTTCGTAGATCAGGAAATAAATGCTGTGGTAAAAAAGCTGAATACCGATGGCGTAGGTGTAATCGGATAAGGACTGGCTTATATAAAGCTCATCGTTGACGATCACGTGAGCTATCTGCCGGATCAGCCAGGCAAAGTTGACCAGTACCGGCAGGAGCAGAGCCATCCGGAGCAGTCGTCGACGGGTGTTGGCTAAGCCCGGATACCGGTTTTGCAGCCGGAGCGCCACCCAGCGAGCCACATTCCAGCAGATGTAGCCTGCCGTCAGGGCAATAAGGTCTGACCGGACCAGCTTACCGGCCGACAGTTCAAAGTACCAGTCCAGCCGAAAGAACAACGTGCCCACGAGGAACAAAACCAGCGGGCCGATTATTCGTAATTTTTTATCGTTGAGGACGTTCACGGGGTACTTTTGGGTATAGCTAGCAAAATAACATTTTTTTGCTTTACGGAAACAGAACGAAACGTAGATCCTGCCTACTCATAACCAACGCTATCCCTGCCGATGCTACCAAGGCGTTAGCGTACTGGCCGGGATCTGCGTAGGATACCGGCCTTCGTCGGTAAAAATCGGTTACCCATCTGGAATCACGGCGTGTCTGACGATTATACCGGCCCGGCGCTGTGCTTCTCCTTTTAATTTAAAATCAGCCGACTATCTTTATCGGTCTGATCGAGTCGCATCTGGTAGTACATATTCCTATAACCTATAAAACCAACAGCATTCAAGCCATGAAAAATCAGCCAACACGTCGCCAGTTTCTGGGCGCTACGGCAACACTCGTTTCGGGAGCGGTCATGAGTAGTAACAAGCTTTTCGGAGCGCCAGCCATCATTCGCCAACTGGATAAGCCTAATTCGTTGATCGACGGAGTGCAGATTGGAGTCATCACCTATTCGTTCCGGGATATGCCCGATCAAAGCGCCGAAGCTACTCTGCAGTATGTGCTGGACAGTGGCGTCAGCGCCATCGAGCTCATGGGTGGTCCGGCCGAATCGTTTGTGGGTGCCCCAAAAAATACGGTCGATATGAAAGCGGTTTCCCCTCTGATGCGGAAACGATTCCAGAAGCAGGAATTAACCGAAGATGAGAAAAAACAGCTCGCCGATGTGGATGCACAAATGAAAGCGTACCGGGCCGAAGTGGCTAAGTGGCGACTTTCGGCACCGATGGCCAAATTCGAGCAGGTTCGCAAGATGTATAACCAGGCCGGGGTGAAAATTTACGGTTTCAAACCCGATGCCTTTGGTGTACAAAGCTCCGACGCTGAAATCGAATACGGTATGCGGGCGGCAAAGCTGCTCGGCGCCAATCAGGTTACGCTCGAACACCCAGGCAACGATGCCCACACGCTCAAACTGGGGAAGATGGCTGAAAAACACGGCATTCGGGTTGCTTACCATGGGCATGAGCAGCAAACCCCCACATTCTGGGATACGGCCCTGGCGCAGTCACCGGCCAACGCCATCAACTTCGATCTGGGGCATTACGTAGCGGCTGGCAATCCCGATCCGCTGGTTTTCATCAAGCAGAAGCACGACCGCATTGCCAGCATGCACATCAAAGACCGGCAGACCGCCGATCATGGCAAAGGCAACCTGCCCTGGGGCCAGGGCGATACGCCGTTGACCCAGGTGCTGAAGCTGATGCGCGAACAGAAATATACGTTTCCGGCTACGGTCGAGCTGGAGTACCAGATTCCATCGGGATCGAACGCGGTGGCCGAGGTGAAAAAATGCGTAAACTTTTGCCGGAATGCTCTAAACGCTTAGCCGCAAACTCCCGACAGAAGCTGAGCCAGGAACAAGACGTCAGCTTCTGTCGGCCGACCTGCCCGATCAGTCGATAAAATAAGCGCGCATTTGGTCGATGAAGTCCTGATCGCGGTTTTGTTGCCGGGTGTTGATGTAAAACTCCGCATCCTGACCGACGACATAGCGCAACTGGTCGGTGCCGTCGGTAGCTGCCTGGTAAATGGCCTGCGCAACTTCGTTGGCGGTAGCCCGCTGCAGGTGCGCTGTGGGAGAAGCATACCGGCTCAAAAAACGTGTGCGTACGTCTTCGTATTCGGGCAGGGTGTTGGTGATGAAATCGAGTGAGGCACCGAAATTGGTTGACACGCCCCCCGGTTCGATAAGCTTTACCCGAACATTGATGGCCGATGACTCGTACGCCAGCGATTCGGAAAAGCCTTCCACCGCAAATTTGGAGGTATTATACAGGGTCCCGGTCGGTAATGCCACCCGGCCGCCAAATGACGACAGGTTAATGATTACTCCGCTTCGCTGAGCGCGGAAATACGGCAGCACCGCGCGTGTGACATCCATCAACCCAAATACGTTGACGTCGAACTGTCGTTGAATGTGCTCGCGGCTGGCGGTTTCAAAAATGCCGATGGAGCCATATCCGGCATTATTCACCAGCGCATCCAGGCTGCCGAAGCGGTCAAAGCCTGCTTTAACAGCCTGTTCGATGGAGGTCAGATCCTGCACATCCAGCCGGGTAATGAGTACGTTGTTGAATTGGGTTAGTTCGTTTTCCTGCTCGGGCGAACGCATAGTCGCGATAACATTCCAGCCATTCGCGGCAAACAGTTTACTGGCGGCTCTGCCGAAGCCGGAGGATGTACCGGTAATTAAAACGGTTTTCGTTGACTTATCCATGTTGGGTTGCTTTAACAAAACAAAGGTCCCAGGGAAGGAGCGAAGGGCTTATAAGAAAACCAACGGGGTTTATATGAAAATCAACGATGGTGCTGTTTCCGGAAACTGGCCGGGGTCAGCCCGGTGGCTCGCTTGAAGAAGGCGCTGAAATTAGGCTGATCCGCAAAGCCGATCGTATAGCCGATGTCTTGTAGGGTCCAGTCCGTCTGGAGCAGCAGGGCTTTACTTTCGTCCAGTAGTCGGTTTTTTATGTGTGCGCTGACCGGCTGACCGGTATGTTTTTTCAGCAGGGCGTTCAGGTGATTAGGCGATACGCCCAGATCGTCGGCAAATTCCCGGGCTGTTCTGATCCGTACCGGATGGGCGTAATGCAGGTTAGCGGTTTCTTTTTCCAGCAGATCGAAGAACTGATGTATACGCTTGTAATCGTCCGTGACGGCATCGGGAGTGGGAAAATTACCGACCCTGATGCTTTCGATCAGGATCAGTTGCAGGTAAGCCTGCATGGCATCGGTCATGAGTGGTCCGCCCGCTTGTTCGGCTTCATGCATTTGCTCAAACAACCGGATCAGCACCGGCGTGTCGTTGGTGCTGATCCGGATAACATGCTTGGCGGGGTCTGCAAAGAGCCGGTAGCGGTCGAGCGTGGTCCGCAGGTTCGGATACTCGTCTACAAAGGATTTCCTGAACAGACAGTAGTAGGATAAAAACTGATTACTCCGGCTTTGCCAGGAGATGATTTCTGAAGGCGGAATGAACAGGATCGTGGGTTCCTGAATTGCATACGTGTTGGTGCCTACGGTATACAGACCGTTTGCTTTTGTGAGCATCAGCACTTTATAAAAGTCCCGCCGGTTGGGCGAAAGATAATTGCTGGCCGAAGACAAATCGAGGCAGAAGGAGCGGATGGACCAGTTTTCGTAGTAATTCCGGACCACCGGTGTCTGGCTGGCATCCCGTAAAAAGGCAATTGTCTGAGTGGATGGCATCGGGTAAAAAATCAACGGACGACCGGGCCGGAAACCAGTACGCTAAGGACTTTTACAAAGATAACTGTCGCACACCAGTAAGTTAAAATTGGCCTTATAACCTACATCAGTAAACCATACAACAATCCATGAAATGTCTACTCCTGCTTACTTTCCTTTGGATGAGCCTGCTTTACCCGGCGCTTGCCGATGTTTCGATCGATCGGTTGGCCGTCGATTATCAGCCGACTCCGCTAGGGATCGACCAGCCTAATCCACATTTTTCCTGGCAGATGAACGCGCTCGATGCCAAGCGGGGATACTATCAGAAAGCCTACCGCCTTGTCGTCAGAGATTCGAAAAAGCAGCTTGTCTGGGATTCCGGAAAAATAAATTCGGGTTTGTCGCATGGCATTTCCTACGCGGGCAATGCTCTCCGGCCTACCACCCGTTACGACTGGACCGTGTCGGTCTGGGACAACTCAGACAAGCTGGCTACCAGTGGCTCGTGGTTCGAAACGGGCCTGATGAACCCGGCGATATCGGCCTGGTCGGGAGCTACCTGGATAGGGGGCGGTAACGACGATCTGGTCTTTTATTCGCACTACCTGTCGGTGTTTAAAATTCAGTATGGACTACAACTCGATAAAGCGACAAACTCGACGAAAGCCGCTTTTATTTTGGGAGCCAATGACCGCCGGCTGATGAACAAAGACCTAAACCTAATGGGTGTTCAGAATGCCAGGAACCAAAGCTACATCGCTGTTGAACTCGATATATCGGGGGTTAGTGAATCGGGCGAAGGGGTGGCCCGACTCAATCTATACCGGGCTGGGTATACAAAAGACGATCGGGCGGATGTTCCCGTGAAAAGCCTCGACATTCCGCAGAAACTGATCTCAAATACCAATAAATACGACAAACATACCGTGCTGATCGAATGCAATTTTGGCTTGTTCGAAATTTGGGTGGATGGTAAAGAAGAAGCCAACAAACTCCGGGAAAAAACAATGGAGCCTCAGTCGCCTTTTGGTCCGCGCGGTATTAACCTCAATCCTGTCGGTAGCGGCAATAATTTCATTAGTTTTCCGATGGTAGCCGATGTCGGGTTTAAAGCTGACGCCAACCAGACAGCCTATTTCTCGCAAGTCGAAATCCGAAACTTCCGCTTTCCGGCCAATGCCTTATTTACCGAAACCCTGGGTAGTCAGCCTTACAACGGTATTTTTAAATCGGGCAATCTATCCGTCGGCGATGGCCATTACACCATCAAAGGGCCGATGCTGACCACGGCCGACCCGAGCCGAAATGCGGCTCCCATGCTCAGAAGTACATTCACGACGCAGGCTAAACCCATCGCCAAAGCCCGGCTTTATGCTACGGCCCGCGGTATCTACGAACTGTATCTGAACGGAATTCGCATCGGCAATGATTATTTCAATCCGGGACTGACCCAATACAACAAACACCACATGTACCAGACCTACGACGTGACGAACGCGTTGAAATCGGGGCAGAAACAGGCGCTGGGGGCCTGGCTCAGCGAAGGCTGGTGGAGCGGCAACATCACCTATAGTGGCGAAAGCTGGAATTATTTCGGCGACCGACAGTCGCTGCTGAGCAAATTGGTGATTACGTACGCAGACGGGACTGAGCAGATCGTTACCTCGAACCCGAAGGAATGGAGGATCTTTACGGATGGGCCTATCCGATACGGGTCTTTTTTTCAGGGTGAGGTCTACGATGCGACGAAAGAAGCGCTGGTACAAAACTGGACCACAGTCGGCTACAATGATGCTGGCTGGAAACCCGCCGTCGAGGTGCCTCTGGACGGAACCGCTTACAAAGGAACCTTCACCGACTTTATGGGCCGGAAATCGACGCTGGACTATACCGATTTTCGGCTGATCGGGCAATTGGGCAATAATGCCGGAATTGTGAAAAGCCTGTCGGCGCAAAGTGTAACGGAAGTTCGGCCAGCGGTTTTTGTGTATGACATGGGCCAGAATATGGTCGGTTTCCCCCGGATTCTGATTCGGAAAGGTAAGAAAGGGCAGGTCATTACGATGCGCTATGCCGAAATAAAATACCCGGACCTGGCAGATTATAAAGGTAACACGGGTATGATCATGCTCGAAAACATCCGCGCGGCACTGACGCAGGATACCTACGTGCTGAAAGGGGGGGAGGAAACCATACAGCCCCGGTTTACTTTCCACGGCTATCGGTATCTGGAACTGACCGGGGTTGAGCAGGCCATTCCCGTAGCTGATATTAAAGGATTGGTTATCAGTTCTGTATCCACGTTGGCGTCGCAGTATAAAACCTCCAATGCGCTGGTCAATAAGCTATGGCAAAACATAACCTGGTCGCTTCGCAGTAATTTTCTCTCGATCCCGACCGATACGCCCGCCCGCAATGAACGCATGGGCTGGAGCGGAGATATTTCCGTGTTTTCGAAAAGTGCCACCTACCTGACCAATGCCGATTCGTTTTTGAGAAGACACCTGTTGGCCATGCGCGACGTGCAGGCCGAAAATGGCCGTTTTACCGACGTGGCCCCCATAGGCGGTGGTTTTGGCGGCACGCTCTGGGGCAGTGCGGGTATTGTCGTAGCCTGGGAAACGTACCGCCAATATGGCGACCTACAACTCCTAACTGAGCATTACGAGGCCATGAAACAGTACATCCAGTTTTTGGAAACCAAAATCGACAGGCAGACCGGTATCCTGAACGAGGGGCCTTTGGGCGACTGGCTGAGCCCCGAAGGAGCTAAGAACGACAACACCCTGTTCTGGATGGCCTATTTTACCTACGATCTGGACATCATGACCCGGGTAGCCACGCTGTTGGGTAAACAGCAGGACGCTGTTCAGTTCGGGAAACGACACCAGGAGATTAAGTCCGCCTGGAACGAGATTTATGTTGATAAAAAGACCCACAAAACCGTTAAGTCGGGCATGAAGACGGGGTTTATGGGGCCGCCCAGCCAGCAGCCACCGAACCAGCCATCAGACAAGGGTCAACCGATCGACACGCAGGCTTCCTATGCCATTCCGCTGGCGCTGGGCGTGTTCGACGACGAGTCGAAGCCGTTTGCTGCCCAGTATTTAGCTGAATCCGTCCAGCGGAAAAACAAAGATGATGGTGGAGTAGAGCGGCCCGCCTATTCGCTGATGACGGGCTTTATCGGAACAGCCTCGATCACTGAAGCGCTCTCTGAATCGGGCCAGTCGGCCATGGCTTACCGGCTGCTGCAACAGCAGGATTACCCGTCCTGGCTGTATTCGGTAGTAAATGGGGCAACGTCCATCTGGGAGCGCCTGAATTCGTATACGGTTGAGAACGGATTTGGCGGCAACAACAGCATGAACTCCTTCAATCACTATTCGTTTGGGGCGGTGGCCGCCTGGATGTACAATTATTCGCTCGGTATCCAGCGGCATCCGCAACGAGCTGGTTTCAAAGAAATCGTCCTGAAACCGACGCCCGATCCAACCAAAAAAATGACGTTTGCGAAGGGGTATTACGATTCCATTTATGGCCGCATCAGCAGTGCATGGAAACTCACAGGAAATGGCTGGACGTATCAAACGACCATTCCGGCCAATACGACGGCCACGCTCTTTTTACCAGCTAAGGATATCGGGCAGGTCAAAGAAAAAGGCAGAGCCATCCGGCAATGGAAAGGGGTAAAAGAGGAAAGAGACCAGGTTATCATACCGCTGACTTCGGGCTCTTATTCGTTCGACATTCGCGATTGACGAGGCCGTTTTTCTGTTAGCTGAAAGGCGAATTTTCTGCCGGCTAATCGAAAAAAAACAGCCGTAAACTGCCCAAAAAGCGTTATTTCTGCGATGAAAACAGACTTTTTTTTGTTCTATTGGTAGAACGTAAACAACATACAACAAGCGATAATGGAGTCACTTAACCTTTCGCAAACAGCTTATGCCAAGCCCGCCCGTGCTACCCGCCGTAAGGTCGATGGAGCCGCCACGGCCGCAATGCTGATTCAGATGGCCAGCGAAATTTTATCGGCTTCGCCGACCCTGCGCCATCAGCTTAACATAACCCTGACCGATTTAGCCGCAGCCGACAAAGTTCGCAGGGAGCTGACCCGGAAAACCAATTCGCTGCACTGACTGAACGGTCTTTTTATCAGACAAGCCAGCCCAGGTCGACCTGGGCTGGCTTGTCTGATAGGGGATATGCTGATTAGAGTCGCTAGCCGGTCGATGGCTTTGCCATAAGGTTACACGTTCGTTGAACAGCACGTATCAACTGACAGCCACACGCTTAAAGCGTACGCAGTTTAATATTTCGGAACCAGACATTGGTATTCCAATCCTGCAAACCAATTCGCCCGGCCAATTTGCCCTTACTGAAAGGAGCATCTTTCAGTTTACTGGCGGCCACGCGCCGTTTCCAGTCGGTGCTGGTCAGGTCATGTTCCTGAACCACAAAGCCGTTCAGGGTAACCGTCAGCTTATTTTTTTTCACCATAACATCTACCTGGTTCCAGCTACCCAGGGGTTTGGGCTCCTGCATGCGCACATCCGCTATGCCAAAAAGATCGCCGGAGCTATGCCCATGTTCTACCGCTTTCTGATATAGCGCGTCGTCGCCAACCTGAACCTCCAGCGCCGTGGTATACACTTTGGGATACTGCGGAGCTTCCTGGACAAAGAAAAAGAAGCCACTATTGGTATATTTTTCGATCTTGAACTCGGCTTTGAACTCAAAATCACCCGAAACGGTGGCGTCTGTCACCAGGTCACCGGCGTCGCGCGGTTTGTCGCCTGCCGTGGCCGGTACGTCCAAGTGTAATACCCCCTGTTCAATTTTCCAGGATGCGGGCACGCCCTTGCCGTTGTAGGTGTGCCAGCCTTTAAGATCATGGCCATCGAATAATAACTTCCAGCCCTCCTTTTTTTCCTGTGCCGATAGGGTGTTGAGCTGTTGAGCCTGAACAGCCGTCGTGGCAAACCACAGGAGTAGGCCTACTGTTGAAACATGGAAAGACATAATTAGTAGTGTGCCCTACCTCCCGGAAGAGCGATGAATAGGGTTAGTGTTCACTGAAAGAAAGGATAAAGTGAACGTTACTTACTCAGGCTTTCAGCCAGAAGCACCGGTCCGACGGGGAGGTGAACTCGAAATAGATTGTGGATTAAAGCGAAACTGCCGATTATCAGATCGATAACCGGCAGTCGCGAAGTGGACAGAAATAAAACGTTTCGTACGCCGATCAATAGGATTCATACTGGTACGTGATCCGCTCCAAGATCGTATTCGACGTACTGATCGTGCGCGAAATGGGTAAATGAGCCGCGTTGTAATTGTACTGATAGGTCGTTACCGATGGGGCATTCGAGGTTGTATAGGTCAGTATGTTGTTTCGGCTCAGGTTGAGCCAGTTGTCCAGCCCGCCATAGTAATAGATCTGATTAGTAGGAAGCTGTTGCCGAATGTCTATGATATAACCCAGCGGTTCAGGGATAAAGTACAACCCGTAAAACGGATTTAACTGATCATCGTAGGTAAACGAATCGTCTGAGTCGACGGTGGAAATAAAACTGCCAATGTCATTGGTTGTACGCTGGCGATGAAAAGCTGTTAGGTTGTCACCTGTGAAAACGATGTTACTTAAGGTCAGATCGTCTCGGCGAACAACGCCTGAGCCGGTGAGAAAAGTAGGGCTTAGCTGTTTCTGGTAATTTTGCAGCTTATTCTGAGCCGTAAACTGAGGAAGCGCCGTATACGTTAAAATAGGCGTACCCGGCGAATCGCTGTCATTATAATATTTTATAGCTTCAACCTGCCCATTGGCGTTGTACGTTATCTTGTGTTGCTCCGTCGTGCCGCGATAGAATGAGGGTCGGGTAATCGTGCGTTGATGAAGAACCAGGCGGTTCTGCGCGTCGTACTGGTAGGTATTACGCTCGACAGGACCCTGGCTGCTATCGGGAATCAGATAAGCGACGATCGAACCAAGTCGTCCCTGAAGGTCATACTGAAACGCACTGACCTTTACCTGATCATTGCCCAGACCAAGCACATGAGTGATCGTTTTGACCCGAAGACGGACATCCGATGCCCCAGGGGTGACGGCTGGTATCCGGTGATCGGAACAATCCAGTAGCGCTATTGCGATGAATACCCAGGTCAAATACCGGACAATTGGTTTGTGTATCATTTTCGTTACAGACTAAGAGGAATGGAATAGATGAACGTAAAAGCAATGAGCGGAGTGACTAAAGCACCTTATACGGCCTAAATATAGGATGCTTCCTGCGGAAGGCTGACCAAATGACCTAAATCTGACAGCAATTGTCCCCAAATTGTAAAGGCAGTCTGAACCGAAGCCGCTGGAGGGACTGCTTCGGTTCAGACTGCCTTTACAAAAAAGCGCGTATGCTGTCGCCAGCATACGCGCCTGAATCCTGCTGGCATTCGCCTAGCGACGGCCTCCACCGATATCGGCACCGACTTTTATACCCAGATAAGCGTTTTCGCTGGTGATTTGCACATTGGACAGATTATCGGAACTCGGTATGATGTTGAATTCGACCGAAGCGACAAAATGGCCCGCTTTAAGACCGGCCCGGGCTAGTCCGCCAAATTTTGTGTCGCTCACCAGTTGGATATTCTGGTTAGGTTGCCCGTTGTTGCTAATAACGACCGTACCGGCTGCGCCAATCGTATACAACCCGAGCCCTATGCCCAGAAAAGGCCGCACGCTCCCTGCCGTAAACAGATAGTTGCCGGTCAGCAGATAAGACGTATAAGTGCCTACATCACCCGTGACCACATTACCGTTTTGCTGAATGCCTCGTGCCACCGACGCCAGTTCCAGTCGAAGACCCAGGTCGAAATGGTCGGAAAGACCGTATTTGGGTTCGACGGCAGCCAGAAAGCCACCCGACACCCCAGCCTTAAAGGGCTTGGCATACCCAACGGATACGTTTACTTTAAAAGGTTTGTACTCCTGGGCTGAAGCTGAAATGGCCACCAGCAAAAGCATACCTGCCAGATAATTTCTCATTGCTACTCGTATTATTAGTGAATGAATAATGATGAACGGCTTTATAACTGGTCCAGGAATTATGTTGTTTAACATGAGCTGAAATTACTGTGCGTGGCGAAGGCGATTCCATCAGGAGAAAGTAAGTCAGAAAGGGCTACACACTCTTCGCCGTTTCGCTGGGCTTCTATGCTGCCGGGTAACCTGTTGACCTCTGTTTAGACCGTATTTACTGGCTACCTGTTCGGTTAACATGGCAGGACTGCCGCTATGCCAAATGGTAATTGTTTGTGCTTCTATCGAAGCATATTTTTTATTCTTCAAGGTAAGCAATTTGTACTGGATGATATTGAAGCTCCTCTGATTGGTTAGCCTCCCGTCTAAATTACCTATCCCTGCTTACCTACTGCCGACTCAGCATTATTGTTTTGAGGAAAATACAGCCTTGATCCGGGCAAATTGTACCACGGCTGACTACCGTTAGCATACTGACGTTTATCGTCCCCCCAAAGCGACTGATATAAGAACGGGGCTTACCGTCTCCAATCCTGTGGTACTTAGGTTAACCGTGTTCCCGTCATATGGGGTTTAACTATAAGATCGCACGAAAGCCACCTCCCTGAGACAGCAGGGCTTCACCTACCACTCGTTGGTCTCGTAGCTAACGGGTAAAAACGTGGATTGTGGTCAAAAATGGCACAAGCGTGGTAGTATTTGGAACACCTGTTATAACCCCCCGGGGCCAGGCCCGCTTAGTTTTGTGCAGTTTTTTAAGCCTCTGCCCTTATTAATTGATCAACGGATTTCTGTTTAGCCATTTTTACTCTGTCCGCATTAACATGCAACACGTTTACCCGTTAAAAAGAACCTCACACGGCCTACTGAGAGCGCTCGCCAATCGGAAGCGCCTGTCCCTGTATCGACACTGGGTCAGGCAGATTCCGACTTATTCAGGCGTTTTCCCTTCCCAGTGCTCCAGGTATCAATACTGGCTGCTGACAAGTCTGTTGTTGCTAACGATGGCTCATCAACCATTGCGGGCTCAATGCTTTTTACCTACCGACATCACCCAGAATGTCCGCTCCGGTGATGTAACAAGTGCAGATGTCAATACTGATGGGCGAATGGATCTGGTAACGACCCTCCTGGACGAGGATAAAGTGCGGGTGCATCTGGCTTTGCCCGGTGGAGGCTATTCAATTACTGACTATGCCGTAGCCGACGGGCCCTATGATGTTGCGGTAGGTGATGTCAACGCCGATGGCCGACTCGATATTGTGACGGTGACCCCACTGGGCACGGGTGGCCGGGTGAGCGTCTTACTGGCTCAACCAACTGGCGGCTACGCCCGTACGGACTTAGCCGTCGGAGGTGGCTCCAACGCGTTGGCCATCGGGGATGTCAATGCCGATGGTCGGGTGGATATTGTCACCTCGAGTAGCTTAGCCGACAGCGTAACGATCTTGCTCGCCCTGGCCGGGGGAGGCTACTCGCGGACCGACTATATTGTGGGGAACAGTCCTCAGGATGTAGCCATTGGCGATGTCAATGCCGATGGTCGGATGGACATTGTAACGAACAACAGCGATCCAAACCAGGGCTATTTGCTAAACGTGATGCTGGCCCAGGCCAATGGCGGCTACATCGTCGTCGATTATCCCGCTATTGATTTTCCCATCTCGATTGCCCTGGCGGATGTGAACGGTGACTCCAGAACGGACATCGTAACGGCCAACTACACCGGTTTAAGCATCTCGGTGTTCCGGGCGCTGGCCGGAGGTGGTTTTACGCGCACGGACTATGGGGTGGGATCAACCCCCGTGTCGGTCGCCGTACGGGATGTTAACAGCGACGGCCGGCTCGACATCGTAACGGCCAACCTCGGCGCTACCAACGTGACGGTGTTACTGGCGTCGACTGGGCCAGGCGGCTACTCGCGTTCCGATTATGCCGTGGCTGGTGCACCTAACAGTGTAGCTGTGGCCGATGTCAATGGGGATGGACGGCTCGATGTCGTAACGGCCAACAATACCAATAACCTGACACTGCTGCTCAACAGTACCCCGGTAGCGATCACCAGACAGCCCGGCTTTGGCTCGACTGTCTGTCCGGGCAGTAACGTATCTACATCCGTGAGCGCAGAGGGGCTTGGCCTACGTTATCAGTGGTACAAAGACGGGAGCTTGGTAACAAGTCAGACATCCGCTACGCTCACGCTGACCAACGTGCAGAACGCCGATGCAGGGGACTATGTAGCGGTCGTCACGGGTTGTCGGAGTGTCACCTCTACGTTGTTCAGTTTGGTTGTTAACCCCCAGCCATCCCAATTTACGGTGACAGGCGGAGGGACCTATTGCAGTGGCGGTGCCGGGGTAGCGGTAAGCTTGCCCTCTTCGCAGACGGGGGTTAATTACCAGTTGCTACGCAACGGTTCGGTAATCGGTGGTCAGGTGAAAACGGGTACGGGAAACGCCATCAGTTTCGATAATCAGACCGTCGCAGGCATCTATACCATCGTGGCCAGGAACCTCAACACTGGTTGCCAGCAGACAATGACAGGTTCGGTCAGCGTCAGCATCGCGCCTTATCCCGATTCCCGGTTCACCCGGTTAGCCAGCGCTTACTGCTCCAGCGATGCGCCCGTAGCCCTGACGGCCATCACAACGGGGGGCACTTTTACCGGTCCTGGGGTTTCGGGCAGTACGTTCAATCCAGCTAATGCGGGCACGGGGGGGCAGGTTAGTTATGCCGTGACGGTCAATGGGTGCACGGCTAGCTCATCACAGAATGTTGTTGTCAACACTCAACCTATCCCAGATCTGACCAATGACGGTCCCCTAAGCTGCATGAAGATTAGTGTGTTGCTGACCGCCAGTGGGGGCAATACGTACCGGTTTAGTGACGGCGCTAACCAGCAGGGAGATAACACGGGGACTACGGCCACAGTAACGAGTGCGGGCGTATATTCAGTTACAGCCACGTCGGCTGCTGGCTGCTGGGCTACAGCCAGCTCTACTGTGACAACTAGTGGTGATTTACCACTTACGTTCATCAGTCAGCCAGCATCCGCAACCAGCGTTCCGGTTGGCGCTACGGTTGAGACCAGCGGAGCGGTCTCAGGCCCGGCAATCTACCAGTGGTACAAAGATGGGCTTGTCGTTAGCGGCCAGACCTCAGCGACGCTCAGTCTGACCGATGTGCAACTGAGTCAGGCGGGTTCGTATTCGCTGGTGGCTACCAACGCCTGTAACAGCGTAAGCTCTACCGCGTTTGGTTTAACGGTGATTGCATCGGATTTAACGCCTGTTCTGTATGCCCGGCCAACGGTGTTAAACGGCAATGCCTTGATGACGGTGGTTGTCGATGTATTTGAAGTGGGTGGTGTTCCCAGCACGGGCCCCATTAGGCTAAAAATCAGTCAGGACAGTAAGCTATCGTTGAGTTTACCCAGCAGCGCTACGTCGGTAGGAGGGCGTCCGGTCAATAATAGTGTCTGGCAGTTGAGCGGCCCGCAAGGTGGTTATTACACGCTGACCACCAGCCAGACGGTTGAAGCAGATAAGCTGTTGAGTGTAGGCTTGGAGGGTTTATTTCAGCCCGGGGCTACCTCCGGTAAGCTGGTGGTGAGCGCTACCTTACTAATGGACAATGAGCAACAGATGGACAATAACAGCGACGCCGATAAAATAGATTACTTTCAGCAGTAATGCTGCTAGATACGGGTGCTTATTGATAGGTTAGCCCCTGAAAGACTACAACCTGAAACGGGCAAAGCGGTGCTGGTACTGTCTCAGCATCGCTTTGCCACTTATTAAGCCAGAAGCTCCTTTTTGTCCCTTTTATCCACAGGGCTTTCAGGAAGGGCGTAGTTATTTGTAATTATGGAATGACTCTTATGGGTAAATGAGTCACCTTCGACAAATTCAATTCCTTCGCTTTTCATATCAATCAACGCACTATCACGGGTTGCAGCAAATTATGCAAACCCAGCATCGTCAAGCCGTCTCCCAAGTCTGTATACCTCATCAAGGGACACATCAGCTCCCTTTTCTTTTAACAGTTGAACGACCTCAAGCAGTATTATTTAAGGCCTGAGGGAGCAAATCGAGTTTTCAACCTGTCTTATCAGTATAATGTATGAAACAATATAAAATCAGAAGTATGCAAACGAAAAACCGCCAACATTACTGAAGGCGGTTTTTCGTTGTAACTGGTTGATTTTCAGAGAGCCAGTGGAGGGATTCGAACCCCCGACGCGCTTGCGCATCCTGATTACAAATCAGGCGGAATCGACCGCTATCCGACACTGGCAACAACTAGTCAATCCGTTTCCGAATTGTGATGCAAAAATAGTGCGTTTAGACGGAAGGTGCAAGGCAGTGACTAAAAAAAGCAAAAAAGGCAGTGCGGGTTTCGCCCGTCTGCCTTTTTTGCTTTCTAACTGTTCTTAAGCTTGCGCCACCCGTAGCTGATGCCGGAGTTCGGCTAGTTGCTTTTCAGCGTCCGCAATTTTTCGATCGATGTCCGCCCGGAGTTTATCGGCGTTTTTCGAACGGGCAAAAAACTCGATGTTATTCCGGTAAGTCGCAATGTCGTTCTCAATGGCTGTAATTCGCCGACGGATATCGCTCTCGCGTTTGTTGCCGCCATCGCGGTCACCCCGGTTGAAATCGCGGTCACGACCACCGCCCCGAGTGGCTTCGGCTTCGCTTTGCAGCATGATCCGCTCTTTATCTTTTGCCGGAATTTTGCCGGTTGCTCCCACCAGTGCGTTCACTGCGTTGATGTAGCGCTTCTGGATCGACTGCATGTCCTTTTTAGGAACAAACCCAATCGAACCCCATTCTTTCTTAAACTCGTTGAGCTGCGAAAGGTCGGCGTTGGCGGTAGCTGCCGCTTCGATGCGTTCGATGAGCGCCGTTTTCTGGGCCAGGTTCTCTTCGAATTCACGCTCGGTTTCCTGATTTTTCGATCGTTTTTTGTTGAAAAACGCATCACAGGCCGCTTTGAAACGGTCGAAAATGGTGTTTTTCTGTTTTTCCGGAACCTGACCGATGTTTTTCCACTGGCGTTGCAGTTCGATCACGGTCTGGGTGATTTCGGGCGATTCCTCGCCAGCCGCCAGAATGCCTTCGACCTGCTCACAGAGTTCGGTTTTAGCCCGCAGATTTTCTTCCCGCTTGCTTTCCAACTGCTTGAAAAATTCTCCTTTGTTATGGAAGAAGGTTTTCAGAGCGGCCCAGAACTTCTTGCTCAGTTCTTTACCTTCCTCGCGGGGCATTGGCCCTTTGATGGCGTTCCAGCGGTCCTGTAGGCCCATCACGACTTTCGTCTTGTCGTTCCAGTCGTTGATGCTGTTCGAGGAGAACGAAGTAATAGGCACCAGCTCTTCATAAATGGCCGACTTCTCTTCGTAGAGTTGAGCCGATTCTTTTCGCTGTTCGTTGGTTTGGCCCCGACGTTTGTCGTAAAGCACATCCAGTGCCGCTTTCATGCGACCCCATAGCACTTCCTGTTCGGCTTTAGGAGCGGGACCAATGTGCTTATATTCTTCGAATAATGCATTGGCTTCGTCGATCGTCTGGCGCGTAACGGGTGTTTCATCCGATGCTTTGGCCATGGCCTCGACTCGCTCGATCACTTCGGCTTTAAGGCTGGCATTTCGTTTCCGATCGAGCTCTTTCAACTCGAAATAAATATTCCGGTTGCTGTAATAGCGGTCGACCAGCGCATGATACGTAGCCCAAAGGGTGGCGTTGTGCGGAGAATTCATATTCCCGGCCGCCTTCCATTCGTCCTGAATTTTTTTGAACTCGTTCCAGCTTACCTTCGGATCACCCGCGTTGTTCTCGTCGGTTTCGACCAGTTCCCGCAGCCGGGTCAGCAGTTCGGTTTTCGAGGCAAAATTGGTATCTTTGGCTTTATCCAGGTTCTGGAAATACGTGTTTTTCTGGCTCTTGATCTGCTTATACAGCTCGTCGAAGCGCTGAACGGAATCGTCATATTTATAGTCGAACCCTTCTTCCGCACCCGTATCGGCGATGTAAGCCTGAAGAGCCGCTTCGCGTTCGGCCCGCTTCATCTGATCGAACAGCGGCTTCACTTCTTTCAGCACCTGATCGGCCTTCTTGAAATCGCCGGGCGTGACCGACGCAAGGTTAATAGCCGCCAGCTGGGTTTCGAGCAGGTTGACAAAGTCGGCCTTTGCAAACTGGCTATAGTCGATGGCCGGGTGGGCGGCCGTGTCATCCTCCGCTTCGGGCACATCAGCATACTGCGCTCCTAACTCGTCGCTGTCGGCGGTTTCCTCGCCGGGTGCAGGAGTTGCCGATACCGGGAGGTCCGGAACGTCTGCATCAGCCGGCAATTCAGCGGTTGGCTGAGCTGGGGCAGCAGCTTCAACGACATCACTCGTTTCGGTCGACGCGGGCTCATCGGTCGTTTCGGCCGATGGAGCACTGTCGGCGGTTATTGCAGAAGGCGTACTTTCTGTCTCGTCGGATAAAGGTGTTCCCGGCTGATCGTCCGTTTGTGGCGCAGTTGTCGCTGTGGCCATTGGCTCAGCGGCTGCCTCTTCCGGTTGCGATTCAGCATTGGTTACCACATCAGAAGTCACCCCGGCAGGAGCGTCCTCAGGGGTTGTTGTCGAGGGTTCGGGAGTAGTTACTGCCAGCGGCCCGGTTGCCGGAACAGTGGTTTCCGGTTGCTGGTTAATTTCCTGTTCTTGGTTTGCCATGTTGGGAACGTACCGATTACTTTTGCAAAAGTACGATAATATGCGAATTATCTTGTCATACACTCTATCGAAAAGCCATTAAGCCAATCTTGACCAATGTCGGCTGCAATCAGCGATTTACGCAATGAATATACTTTGAGCGGGCTGGATAAAACAGACGTTTTGCCGCACCCAATCGCTCAGTTCCGGCAGTGGTTCGACGCTGCCGTAAACGCACACATCCCCGAGCCTAACGCCATGCACATCAGCACCATTACGGCAGAAGGTCGGCCAGATGGACGTATCGTGCTGCTGAAAGATGTTTCCGATACGGGCTTCACGTTCTTTACCAATTACGAAAGTCGTAAAGGCCAGGAACTGGCTGCACACCCGTTTGCCGCGCTAACGTTTTTTTATCCCGAACTCGAAAGGCAGATCCGAATCGAAGGGCGGGTCGAAAAAATAAGTGCTGCCGAATCCGACGCGTATTTCAATAGCCGACCGCGTGGCAGTCAGATTGGCGCCTGGGTTTCGCACCAGAGCACGGTTATCCAGGACCGGGCGGAACTGGATAACCGCCAGCGCGAGCTCGAAGCCAACTTTGCGGATCAGGCCATTCCGCGCCCACCGTACTGGGGTGGCTACCGGGTTGTGCCCGACGCGGTGGAATTCTGGCAGGGCCGTCCCAGCCGGTTGCACGATCGAATCCGCTACCGCAAGGAAGGCGACAACTGGCTGATCGAGCGGCTTTCTCCATAATAGTATTTAAACACAGAGCAGTCCGCCGTTGCGGCACGGAGAACACAGAGGAATAGAAAAACTCCATGCTCTCCGAGCCGCAACGGCGGACCGCTCTGTGTTTAATCACACGTACGGTAAAAACCGAAGCGGGGTTGCTTTTGGAGGAAACCTTTTCTCCATTGTAATCATGATTGGCAGCAAAGCCAAAAAACCGCAGGCCGTTTCTTCACGAACGCTCTTCAGTGTGATTTCGGCTTCGTCGGTCGGAACGCTCATCGAATGGTACGACTTTTACATATTTGGAAGTCTGGCCGCGATTCTCTCTTCGCAGTTTTTCCCAAAAGATAACCCCACGGCGGCACTCCTGTCTACCCTGGCGACCTTTGCTGCGGGCTTTGTTGTCCGTCCGTTCGGGGCGCTTGTCTTCGGCCGGCTGGGCGATCTGGTCGGTCGGAAATATACGTTTCTGGTTACACTGGTGCTCATGGGCGGCTCGACCTTCGCCATTGGCCTGATTCCGGGCTATGCGACCATTGGTTTCTGGGCACCGTTGCTGGTCTTGCTGCTGCGTCTGATTCAGGGGCTGGCGCTCGGCGGGGAATACGGTGGGGCGGCTACCTACGTGGCCGAATACGCGCCCGAAGGGCGACGCGGATATTACACAAGTTTCATTCAGACGACGGCTACGCTGGGTTTGTTCGTGTCGCTGGGCGTAATCCTGATCACGCGAGAATCGCTGGGTGTCGATAAGTTTTCGGACTGGGGCTGGCGGGTGCCGTTTATTCTGTCGATTCTGCTGGTTGCCGTTTCGATTGTCATCCGGTTGCGCATGGCGGAGTCGCCCCTGTTTTCGAAGTTGAAGTCGGAAGGAAAGGTGTCGAAAAATCCGCTGGCGGAAAGTTTTGGCCAGAAACAAAACCTGAAAATGGTGCTGCTAGCTTTGTTTGGCGCCACCGCCGGGCAGGGGGTTATCTGGTACACGGGGCAGTTCTACGCCCTGTCGTTCATTCAGAAAGCCTGTAACATCGAGTTCGTGCAGTCGAATAGCATCGTGGCTATTGCCTTATTGGCAGCCACGCCCTTCTTCGTCATTTTCGGAGGGCTATCGGACCGGATTGGGCGCAAACCGATCATGCTGGCCGGTATGGCGCTGGGCGTGCTAACGTACCGGCCGATTTACGACAAAATGTATAGCCTGTCCGACACCCGTCAGCAGCAGGAGTTCACCGACGCCCGAACCATTGACCGGAAGTTAGCCAAACAAGCCAACGGTGACCTGGTAACGACTACGACCACCACTCATTTTTTTGCTAACGGGCTGGTCGCCAAAGCTATTGAAAAGAGCGTAAGTGCCTCGAAAACTGGCGATTCGGGGGCCAGGCCTGAACACACGAAAGCGGTGACCTTACCCACGTCTGGTTTTTGGATGATGATTCTGCTCGTGTTTTTACAGGTGCTCTACGTAACGATGGTCTACGGTCCCATTGCGGCTTTCCTGGTCGAGCTGTTTCCAACCCGGATTCGCTACACATCGATGTCGTTACCATACCACATTGGAAATGGCATTTTCGGGGGCCTAACCCCCTTCATTGCTACAGCTTTGGTTGCTACAGCCACCAAAGCCAACGAAGCTACACCCGGTGCGGTTGCCAAACCGTATCTCGAAGGGCTCTGGTACCCGATTCTGATAGCCAGTGTCTGTTTCGTCATCGGCCTGTTGTATCTGAACGAACAGAAAACTGCGGATAATGAATAATAGATAATGAACAATGCATAATGTCCTCCGATAAATCGTTCATTATCAGTATCTGAATCATGTCCGTCATTATTCATTTTACATTATCCATTATTCCTTAATACTATGGACCTTCTCAAAAAATACCTCGGTGTCGTCTGGATCTTGCTGGGTCTATACGTTGGCTATGATCGGATTATCGACAGCCTGACTAAAATTGGGAGTGATACGCTCGAAGATCGGGTATTCGGCTGGGTGGTTTTGTGCGTACTGGTGCCTATTATCGTCGGCGGTCTGATTCTGTTCGGTAAATATGCGCTCGACGGAGAATATAAATCGAAAGAGTGAATAGATTTGTAGCGCCCTTTTGCCTGAGCGACCCGTTGCTCATTCACTCTTTTGCTTTTTACTGATTATGCGTATCCGAACCTTTGAGGAGTACCAGACCGCTTACCAGAAAAGCGTCGACGACCCGGAAGCATTCTGGGCCGAAGTCGCGCAGAACTTTCAGTGGCGCAAACCCTGGACCAAAACCCTGCAATGGAATTTCACTGAACCGAACATAAAATGGTTCATCGGCGGCAAGCTCAACATTACCGAAAACTGCCTCGATCGGCACCTGGCCGAGCGGGGCGATCAGCCCGCGATCATCTGGGAACCCAATGATCCGCATGAAGCGGAGGTGACACTGACCTACCGCATGTTGCACGACCAGGTGTGCCGGTTCGCCAATGTTCTCAAACGCAATGGCGTTGTAAAAGGCGATCGTGTCTGTATCTATATGCCGATGGTGCCCGAACTGGCTATCGCGGTGCTTGCCTGCGCGCGCATTGGGGCCGTGCATTCGGTTGTCTTCGGCGGCTTTTCGGCGCAGAGCATCGCCGACCGCATCAACGACGCGCAATGTAAAGTGGTCGTTACGGCCGACGGGTCGTACCGGGGTAATAAAGAAGTGCCGCTGAAGAATACGGTCGATGATGCCCTGATCGGCTGCCCGAGCGTCCAGCGAGTGATTGTGATGACGCGTACCCGCACCCCGGTTTCGATGCTGAAAGGGCGGGATGTGTGGTGGGAACAGGAGATTAAGCAGGTAACGGCCGACTGCCCCGCCGAAGAAATGGACGCCGAAGACATGCTGTTCATTCTTTATACGTCGGGTAGCACGGGTAAGCCCAAA
The DNA here is from genome assembly GCF_054777875.1 of Spirosoma koreense. NCBI lineage: Bacteria > Pseudomonadati > Bacteroidota > Cytophagia > Cytophagales > Cytophagaceae > Spirosoma > Spirosoma koreense. The sequence continues at coordinate 640,199 of NZ_BAAHAC010000005.1, forward strand.
GGCGTGGTTCATACCTGCGGAGGTTACATGGTCTATGCCGCCTATACCTTCGAGAATGTCTTTCAGTACGAGCCAAACCAGATTCATTTCTGTACGGCCGACATCGGCTGGATTACCGGTCACAGCTACATCGTATACGGTCCGCTGGCCTGTGGGGCTACGTCCATTATTTTTGAAGGCGTTCCTACGTACCCTGACGCTGGCCGATTCTGGGATATCGTTGATAAACACCAGGTCAATATTCTTTACACCGCTCCCACAGCCATCCGGTCGCTGATGGGCTTTGGTCTCGAAAAAGTCGAAAACCACGACCTGAGTAGTCTGCAGGTCCTGGGCTCGGTGGGCGAGCCCATCAACGAAGAAGCCTGGCACTGGTACGACGATCACATCGGCAAAAACCGTTGCCCGATTGTCGATACCTGGTGGCAAACCGAAACCGGTGGGATCCTGATTTCACCACTGGCCGGTATTACGAAAACCAAACCGACGTTTGCGACCCTGCCCTTGCCCGGCGTTCAGCCGATTCTGGTAGACGAGAACGGCAAAGAGATCGAAGGAAACGGGGTTAGCGGTAACCTCTGCATGAAATTCCCGTGGCCCGGTATTCTGCGCACGACCTACGGCGACCACGAACGCTGCCGCCAAACCTACTTTGCGACCTATCCCGGCCTGTACTTTACAGGCGATGGTTGCCTGCGCGACGAAAACGGATACTACCGCATCACAGGCCGCGTCGACGACGTGCTGAACGTGTCGGGACACCGCATCGGTACGGCTGAAGTCGAAAACGCGATCAACATGCATACGGGTGTGGTTGAAAGCGCCGTGGTAGGATATCCGCACGACATCAAAGGGCAGGGTATTTATGCCTACGTCATCACGGAAAACCTGACCGGTGGACACGACGACGATCTGACCAAACGCGACATCCTGGCGACCGTCAGCCGGGTCATCGGCCCCATTGCCAAACCCGATAAAATTCAGTTCGTTACGGGCCTTCCTAAAACCCGTTCCGGCAAAATCATGCGCCGGATTCTGCGCAAGATTGCCGAAGGCGACACCGGCAATCTGGGCGATACCACGACCTTGCTCGATCCGGCCGTCGTAGACGAGATCAAGGCGGGAGCGATTTGATCCTTTCGATGACTTTTTCTGAAAATGCCGGTCTCAAGGGTCCGGCATTTTTGGTTATATTTGGTAAAACACAGCTTCACCTACGATGGAAACGCCCCTTGTTCAGACGGACGCTTATGCCTACGGGACACCGAAATATGCCGGACAACGCATGACCAAAGCTGATTTTCTCCGCTGGGAGTCTGACGACAACTATGTGTACGAGTTCAGCGATGGCATGCTCGAACCCACTACCGGCATGAGACAGGACGAAATTTTGCTCTACAAACGCATATCCCGCTATTTTTCACAGACTAAAGCTTATCAAAAGGGAAGCGAATTGCTGGCCGAGGTAGACATTTGGCTCACCCAAAAGCAAATGCGTCGACCCGACATTGCCTATTATACGGCTGATCAATTCGCTCTTGTAACGAAGGGCGAATTAGTCATACCTGGTTTTGTAATTGAGCTAGCCTCGGGGACAGATAGCGAGATCAAAAGCCTGAACAAACTACACGAGTATTTTGACGCAGGAGTACAGGTTGTCTGGTGGGTTTATCCCGTATATCAGGAAGTGTATGTCTATACCTCCCCCAAAACCGTCACGATCTGTACCGACAACGACATCCTCAGCGCAGCCCCGGCTTTACCCGAACTGCAGATAACCACGGCTCAGTTGTTCGGAAAATAAACCCATTTAGCCTGGGTCTAATCGACCTAAAATGCGCCGTTTCGTGTTGTTGAAGAAACCAGATTCGTATGCGTTCCGTCTGGTTATATTTCCACCAACACATCTATGCAACTACTTTACAGCTATTTACGGCGCTATTGGGGGCTTCTGGCGCTGGCGCTGCTTCTGGCGGCTATCAACCAGGTCTTCTCGCTGCTCGATCCTTATATCTTTCGCAAAATCATCGACCAGTACGTCGTCAAGCCCGGTGGCACCTTCGGAAAAGTTGATTTCTGGGGCTTTCTGGAAAACGGCGCGGGGCTGCTGATCCTTCAGGCTCTCGGGGTGGCGATGGTGAGCCGCATTGCCAAAAATTTTCAGGATTACTACGTCAATGTCATCACTCAGCGGCTGGGTGCCCGGCTTTATACCGACGGACTGCGGCATTCGCTGGAATTGCCCTATCAGGTGTTCGAAGACCAGCGGTCGGGTGAGACGCTGGGCAAGTTACAGAAAGTGCGGTCCGATGTGGAAAAGCTCATTCAGTCGTTTGTGAATGTGTTGTTTACATCGCTGGTTGGAATTGTGTTTGTGATGTGGTATGCCATTACGATCTACTGGCCCATTGCCCCCGCTTATTTCCTGACCATCCCTCTGCTGGGGTTCGTGAGCTCGCTGCTGAGCAAAAAAATCAAGACCGTTCAGAAAACCATCGTGGCTGAAACGACGGCGCTGGCCGGTTCGACAACGGAAAGCCTGCGCAACATCGAACTGGTCAAAAGCCTCGGGCTGGCCCAGCAGGAAACCGAACGGCTGAACGCGACGACCGACAAAATCCTGAAGCTGGAACTCAAAAAAGTGCGCTACATCCGGTCGCTGTCGTTTGTGCAGGGTACGTTCGTCAACCTGCTCCGCAACGCCATCATGCTGTTTATGTTGTATCTGGTAGTACGTCAGCAGATCACCGTTGGGGAGTTTTTCTCGCTGTTCATTTACTCTTTCGCTATTTTCGGACCCTTGCAGGAACTGGGTAACATCATGAACGTATATCGGGAAACGGAAGCATCGCTGGCCAACTTTCAGCAGATTCTCGATACCCCCCGCGACGTACAGCCCGCGCTTCCGCAACCCGTCAAAACGCTCCGTACCCTGGCATTTGACGATGTTCATTTCAAACATCTGACCGCTGAAAAACCGGCACTCGATGGAATTTCATTCGATGCGCAGTTGGGCGAAACCATTGCCTTTGTGGGGCCGAGCGGATCAGGCAAAACTACACTGGTGAAGTTACTGGTCGGTTTATATAAGCCCCTCAGCGGGCAAATCTTATACAACGATATTCCGGGTTCCGACGTCAATCTGGACGAGTTGCGGGAGCAGATCGGCTTTGTCACGCAGGATACGCAGCTTTTTGCCGGAACTATCCGCGAAAACCTACGCTTCGTAGCTCCTGACGCGACGGACGCCGAATGCCTGACCGCCCTGCATCAGGCAGCCGCCGATTCGTTGCTGGCCCGTGCCCCACTGGGGCTCGACACGGTCATTGGCGAGGGTGGGGTCAAAGTGTCCGGGGGCGAAAAGCAACGACTGAGCATTGCCCGGGCGTTGCTCCGTAAACCCACGCTGCTGGTTTTCGATGAGGCTACTTCGGCGCTGGACTCACTTACCGAAGAAGAAATTGGCCGGACGGTTCGTGACCTGTCGGGTTCGCGTCGGCATATTACGATTCTGATTGCCCATCGGTTGAGCACGATTCTCCATGCCGACCGGATATTTGTGCTGGAGCAGGGACATGTAGCCGAACAGGGGCGTCATGACGAGCTACTGGCGCAAAAAGGCCTCTATTACGCCATGTGGCGGCAGCAGATCGGCGAACGGAAAGAGCTGGTAACGGCTTAATAGTGAAAACGCAGATTTTTATGACTGCTATGATCCTATAAAATCATATTGGACATAAAAATCTGCGTTTTCGCTACCTGTCAGCAGAAACTTTTACTGCATCCGACTGCGCGGGTCCGGTTTGACCTCCAGGGAGAATTCTTTTGGGGGATCGGTGTTTAGCAAGTGTCTTACAAAATAATCCCATCGCCGACGCGTCATGTATGCCGTATAGGTGCCAAACCCGTGGGCGCTGTTCGGGAAAATGACCAGGTCATAATCTTTATTGGCCTTTTCCAGCGCTTCTACCACCAGCAGGGTATTGTAGGGCGGCACGTTATTGTCCATCATGCCATGCGCCAGCATCAGTTTACCCTTCAGGTTTTTGGCGTAGTTCTGGTTGGCCTGCTTTTCATAATCGGCATTCGCGACCAAGCCGTTGTAGCGTTCGCCCCAGTCGTCCTCGTAATTGCGGTTATCGTGGTTACCCGATTCGGAAATACCTACCTTGAAGAAATCCGGATAGCGGAACATGGCCGTGGCCGTAGCGAAACCACCGCCCGAATGTCCCCAGATACCGACCCGGTCCAGATCGATGTACGGGTATTTCTGAGCGAGTTGCTGGATACCGGTGATCTGATCGGGCAGGGTATTTTCGGCCATGTTACCGTAGCTCATGTCATGAAAACTCTTCGAGCGGAGCGGGTTGCTGGTGCCTTCGATTTCCACGACGATAAAGCCCAACTCTGCCAGCGCTTGGTTGTCGCGCCGAACGGCTGAGAAGGACCAGTTGCCGACGCTACCGCCCTGGGGACCAGGATAAATGTAATCGATGACCGGGTACTTTTGGCTCGGATTGAGTTTGGTTGGCTTATACAGCAGGCCATAGAGATCGGTTTTCCCGTCGTGCGCTTTTACCGTAATCGGGACCGGAGGCTGCCAGCCCGTTGCCGTCAGTCGCGAGATATCCGCTTTCTCCAGCGTAGCCATCAGCTTACCATCGGCATTGCGCAACACCGTAACGGGCGGTACGTCCGGTTTGGAGTAGGTATCGACGAAGTAAGCGCCGGAGGGCGAAATTGTCACCTGATGATTTCCTTCTTCGGGGGTCAGTACGGCGAAGTTTTTACCATCGAAGCCAATCCGGCAAAGCTGGCCAAAATACGGGTTCGCCGGCTGGCGACCATTGGCCATGAAATACAGCAGACGTTTCTTTTCATCGACCTTGAGCAGTTTGGTCACCAACCACTCGCCTTTGGTGATTTGGTTTTTAAGTTTTCCGGTCTGGGCGTCGTAGAGGTACAGATGCCCCCAGTTATCGCGTTCCGAGAACCAGATAAATTCGTTCGATTTGTTCAGATAGCGCCAGTTGATGGCGCCCCAGCCCGATTCATATTGCGTCGGCACCACTTCTTCGAACACGTCCCGCACGGCTCCCGTTGTGGCATCGGCCAGGCGAACTTTTTCCTGCTTATGATCGCGTGAGGTCGAAACGAACGCTAGCCTGGTAGCGTCGTCGGTCCAGTTTACGTCGTCGAAAGTGCCGCTGCTGGCGATGTCGTCGCTTAGGGTAGCCCGGTGTGGATCGGCGGGTATTTGCAGCACGATCACTTTCGGGCTATCGACGTCTATGATCACCCGTTGGATGGTTGGGATTTCCTTGTCGCCGGGGAGGGGGTATTTCCACTGCTTCAGAGTCGGTTTGCCGACGTTGGTGGTCACCAGATACATATCGCTCACCTGCCGCTGATCCTGCCGAAACGTGGCGATCTTTCTCGAATCCGGCGACCAGGCCAGAATAGCCCGATCACTCGATTTCCAGCCTGCGTTGTCGGTTGCGTAGCCGAAATCCTTAACGCCGTCGGTTGTGAGCTGGGTTTGAGCGCCGGTCTGCAAATCCCGAACCCACAAATTGTAGTCTTTGATGTAGGCCGCTCGTTTTTTATCCGGCGAAAGTACTTCGATACCCTGTGCTCCGGTACCACCACGCCCACCATTGCTGACGCGGACGCCGGTCGAGTCGGGGGAAAGTTGTTGGGTCTGTGGGCTATATTTCCAGGATTTGCCGGCCACCTGAACCACGATCGACGCATTGTCGGGTGCGAAGCTGATCGTCTGAAACGGCAGCATGCTAGCTTCATAGGTTTTGCCTGTGGCTTTGGCTAAGACATCGGCCAGTTTCTGGTGATCGAAAGCAACCGAACGCGTTCCTTTCGCTGGATCAACCAGGATGAATTCGCTGCCTTTGGCGGTTAAATCGCGATACCAGAAGCGATCGTTTGGTAGCCAGTTCGGGCGTACACTGCCATGATCGACCAGTTGTTCGGCGTTGGTAGCCAAAAATCGCTGGGCCTGCGCATAGTCGTTGGCGGTCAACGCCGGGCGCTGCTGGGCATAAGCGGAGCCCAGGCAAGCAACCAGCAGGCCTGTTCGGAACACATTCTGCATAATTAGTTTGATGATATCGGTTGGCGATGAGGGTTGGGAGCATTCATCGGTGATACAAAAATAACAATCCGGTCGTTGGTTTTCGGCTACTCGAATTGAAAAGCAAAATAGGTACACGGAGCCGAACCGGTATTGTGGAGGCCATGTGCCACGTCGGATTCCAGAAAAACCAGGTCGCCTGCGCCCGCCGGATGGAGCGCTCCGCCAATGATGATCTGAGCGGAACTGTCTACCAGAATCAGCATTTCAGCGGCTCGGTGGGTATGGGGCGGATGGCTCAGCAAGCCCGGCCTGAGCGTGGTGACGTGCATCTCGAAGCGCTTGGTCATTACCGTCGCCCGGTCGAACATCCGTCGGATGCCCCCCTTATCGTGGGGTTGAAACGGTACATCGTTCCAGTCGATCCAGAACGATTCGCCCGCCATTCGATCCAGATCCAGATCGGGCATTTCGTTCGACGTATAACGAATCTCATAATACAAAACTGGCCGGGTACTTTTGTTCTCGAACCGGTGCAGGTCGCCGGGCATGACCAGTACGATACTGTTGGGTCCCAGTGTTCTGGTTTTTCCGCCCAGGGTCACGGTCAATTCACCTTCTCTGATAATCAACAGGGTTTCTTCATCGAGTGTCTGGGAGGGCTGCGAAGGCTGATTGGCCAACAACGTAATACCACGAACGTTGAGGTTGGCAAAATCCCGCGTTACCCCGTTCAGCAGCGTTCGCTCGGTATGGTCCGGGTACGAAACAGCCGATGCCTGACTCCACGAATATACCGTCGAGGCAATAGTTTGCGGGAAGCCCCGGAAGCCCACCAGCATCAATAGCCCGAACAGAAAGAACCGGTTCATCAGGGAAAATTTAGTTGATGGATTCTTTTTTACCGATTAAAAAAGAACCCACGGTGCCAAAACTAATCGAAAAGCCGACAGAGAAACTTACTTTGTAAACATCGACGGTCGAGCCAGTTAAAAGTTAGTCGTTTACAAGCCGGCTGTTTAGGATTTTGAAAGATACGTGAATTTGTCCTTCCGACGCAGGAGGAATCCTGAGATTGATTTATCCTGAAATTTCTCCTGCGTCGGAAGGACAAATCAGCGTTAGAATAAAAATGAGTACGTATTAAGTTGGAAACCCTAAACTTGATGATTGGGGTAAATGTATTCGGCAGGGGGGCTAGCCCACGAACCCGGCTTTTACGTGTGAACCGTCGCAGTACGGTTTGTTGCTGCTGGCCCCGCATCGACAAAATGCCGTCACTTTATTTTTCTGGGTTTCGTGGCCCTGCGCATCCTTTACCCGGAGGTTTCCATAAACCAGCAATGGCCCGTTGGGTAAAGGCTCGACAATACTTTCGGCCTGAATATCAGCCGGGTTCAGGGGCTCTTCGTTCCGGAAATAGCTCAATGCTTTCGACGGGCATCGGTCGATCTGTTCGGTGATTCGGTGCGTAGACGCACCCGCTATGTCGACCCACGGGCGCTTTTTTGGGTTGAAGACCTCGATAAGCTGCGTCCAGCAGATTTTGGAATGGATGCAAACACTCGGTTTCCAGACAACCGTAATCTCACCGTTCGTGTAAGTTTTCGTAATGTCGGGAGTTGAGCCAGGTTCGTTCATCGCCTTGTTATTTAGTTGTCATTCGTAGTCATTGATTGTCATTTGGCGGTCATTCATTGGCTGACGATTCGACCTTTCTGGAACCACTAATGACAACCGCTGACCATTAATGACCACTCGTCTCTTTCTCACTTTCCCCATTCCGACGGATTCTGCCGCCAGCTCGCCAGCGAGGCCATCGCTTCGGCCGGGATGTAGTCGAGGGATTGCGCTTCGGTCAATAGTGCATCGTAGTGGCTTAGGCAAACCAGTTTTACGTTTTTAGCCGCAAAATTCTGGTCGGCCAGCGGAAAGCCGTAGGTAAAAATAGCCGCCATGCCGAGTACCTCAGCACCAGCCGCGCGTACGACGTCGACAACCTTCAGCGAACTGCCACCGGTTGAAATCAGGTCTTCGATGACGACCACTTTCTGACCGGCCGCCAGGTGGCCTTCGATCTGCTTGCCCATGCCGTGGGCTTTAGGTTCGGGCCGAACGTAGCAGTAGGGGAGGTTCAGCGCATCGGCCACCAGCGCACCCTGCGGAATCCCCGCTGTAGCAACCCCGGCAATGACCTCCGCTGCCGGAAAAGCCTGCCGGATGGCATCGGCCAGCGCGTTCTTGATGAAACTACGCACTTCCGGATACGCCAGGGTAACCCGGTTGTCGCAGTAAATGGGCGATTTCCAGCCCGAGCTCCACGTAAAGGGCTCAGCGGGACGAAGTCGGACCGCCTGCACGGTCAGCAGATGCCGCGCTACGGTTTGTTGAACAGATAAAGAATCCACGGAGAATGAACGTAATGAGCCCCAAAAATAAGGACTCTGGCGCTACTTCACCGAAAATTTATACACAGTTGTACTCTGATAGGTCTCGCCGGGCCGGAGAACCGTACTCGGAAAGTTCGGATGATTCGGCGAATCGGGGAAATGCTGCGTCTCCAGGCAGATGCCGAAGCGACGCGTCAGCGGAACTCCGCCATTGCCGACCAGCTTTCCATTCAGGTTGTTGGCGGTATATACCTGAACGGCGGGTTCGGTCGTGAACATCTCCATGAATCGACCGCTGGTGGGGTCATAGACGGTAGCCCCTAACTTCAGAGATTTAGTTTTATCGCTCAATACCCAACAGTGGTCATAGCCTTTGCCATAGCGGATCTGCGCATCGGTCGTGTCGTTGATGCGCTTGCCGACGGTGGTCGGTTTGGTAAAATCGAAGGGCGTGCCGGCTACGGGGAGCAGTTCGCCCGTAGGAATTTGTTTCTCGTCAGTGGGCAGGTACTGGTCGGCTTTCACCATCAGTTCGTTATTCAGCACATCATGTTTCAGGCCACTCAGGTTGAAATAGGCGTGATTCGTCAGGTTGAGAACGGTTGCTTTGTCGGTTGTGGCCTTGTAGTCGATGCGGAGCGCATTGTCTTTCTGCAACGTATAACGAACCTCCACCGATAGATTACCGGGATAGCCTTCTTCGCCATCTTTCGACAGATAGCTCAGCACCACCGCCGGCTCGGCTCCATCGATGGGCGTGGCTTTCCAGATACGTTTGTCGAAACCCGTAGGGCCGCCGTGGATGTGATTGCCGTTGTTGTTGGGAGCCAGCGTATACTCGTGTCCGTCGAGCGTGAATTTAGCTTTTCCAATGCGGTTGCCATACCGCCCGATGATGGGCCCGAGGCTGGGCGTTCCTTTGGCATAATCGGCAAAGGTGGGCATGCCCAGGGTAACGTCTTCCTGTTTGCCCGCTTTGTCTGGAGCTGTCAGCGCAACGATATACCCCCCGTAGTTCGTAATTTTAGCTATCATTCCCTTATCGTTGCGGAGGGTGAACAAATCCGCTTCGCGGCCGTCGGGAAAGGTACCGAACAGGGTTTTTTCAATGCCCGCTTTAGCAGGAGGGAGGGGCAGATCGGATTCGGGTTTGGCCATCATACTGCTCAGAAATAGCAAGGGGAGGAACAACAGCGTACGGTTCATGGATTAGTCAGTCGGTGATTAGGGGATGGCAACTGACCTTACTCGCGGTTCAGTCGAACTTTCACCGTGTCGATCCGGCTGCCATCCATGGAGACGATTGTAAAGGTAAAGGGAGAAAACTCAATAATCTCCCCAACCTGAGGCACGTCTTCATTCGTTGCCAGGATCAGTCCACCGAGGGTATCGTAGCTACCTTCGGGAATAGACCAGCCGTGGGTTTTGTTCAGATCGTCGATTTCATGGCGTGCGCTCAGCAGCCAGGTCCGTTCGTCCAGCTGCTGCTCGACCCAGTCTTCGTTGGTATCGTACTCGTCCTGTATTTCCCCGAAAATCTGCTCGACCATATCTTCCACGCTCACAATCCCGGCCGTTCCGCCAAATTCATCCACGACCAGCGCCAGACTTTTGCGTTCGGAGAGAAACCGAAGCAGCAGATCCTGAGCGGGCATGGTTTCCGGAACGATGATAATGGGGGTAATGATTTCTTCAACCGTAACCGGCTTTTTAAACAAAGCCAGGGCATGGCAGTACCCAATTACGTCGTCGATCGTATCGCGATACACCACGATCTTGGAATGGCCGCTTTCCTGAAATGCCTGCCTTAGGTCTTCCACGGTGTCGTCGACGGCCACGGCGGCAATTTCCGTGCGGGGCACCAGGCAGTCGCGCACCCGCACGTCGCGGAATTCGATGGCATTATTAAAAATCTGGGTATCGACATCGACGGCTTCTTCAGGGTCTACTTTCTGGTTGTTCAACTGCTGGAGGTACTGATTCAAATCCGTCAGCCCAAAAACCGGGCGAATTTCGGGGTTGCGTTTACCCAGAATATAGCGGATAACGAAGCGGGCCGTTCCGACCAGCACCCGAACGATAGGGGCAATGGCCTTGTAAATAATCCAGAGCGGCACAGCAAGTGCTTCCAGAAAACGGTCCGGATGAATCAGGGCGAGACTCTTCGGCAGGTAGTCGGCCAGGGGCAGAAAAATAACCGTCAGAATCAGGGTTTCCAGGGCAATGATGATAAATTCATGCACCACCCAGGTTTCGGGCAGAATCGCCATCAAGAACGGATTCAGGGCCGTAACGCCCAGAACACCGTATAGCACCAGAAAAAGCGTATTACCCGTTAGGGTCGTTCCAACGAAAAGGATCGGGTTTTTCAGAAAGCCCGACACCAGCTTTTCTCCCAACGGCCCCTGTTTGCTGTGTAATTCGAAGTACAGTCGGTTGACGGATACATACGCCATCTCTACGGCCGAAAAGAAACCGGCCAGTACCAGAGCAAGTAAGGCACCAAATATGAGGGCGTAAGCTTCCATCGTAGATTATGACTGATAGCTGATGAATTATGGGGAATACCCTGCCAGGGTCATCATTTATGAGTCATAATTTGTGTGTTGAGTCCTTAAGCAGGTCTTATTTTTTTCGTTTCTTCCGGTCTTCCACCATCTGTTTGATGGTAGGCGAAACGGTTTTTTCGCGTTCGAGCCGGCGGTTTTTAATATACTGGAAGGCTAATAAAAACCCCAGACACAGCATCAATAACCAGTAACTTTCGGCAAAGGTTGTACGCTGGTACTCGGCAATCCACAGAATCAGGAAGCCCGCAGCGGCCGACAGGAGCAATATTTCCGAGAGTTTCAGTTTCATGATTGGTCAATATGCCAGCAACCAGTAGCAAACCGCTAGCTGCTATGCAACTTTTGCCTCCATCTTTTTATACTCCCGATACCGGCGAACCGATGCGATCAGGAAGCCGAGCACAACGATGAGGGTTCCGATCCAGAGAATATTGATGAGCGGTTTTTCGAACGCTTTCATGACGACGTAATCACGCTGGGTTCGGTTGACGGCGAAGGAAAATTTTCCGGTTCGTGGGTCAATTTCATTCAGTTGAATCCGAACGCCCAGTTCGTCGCTCATTTCGGCCGGGTGCGCCACCATCCGATTTTTGATGACAAACGCCGGACTAAGAATGTGCTCCCCATTTTTATCGAGCACCCGCACTTTTGCCCGCACAGCCGCATCGTTAGGCCCGACGTCCATGCCTTCGACCTCATTCGTGCGCACGACGTCGTCCAGAATCGCCACGTAATCGTTCAGGAAAAACGTGTCTTTGATGGCAACGCTGTACGTCTCGGTTTTTTCCCACTTGTTTTCCGCACTCGGATCGGGTACGGAATTGACATAGGTGTAAATATCCCGGTCGAGTTTATGGCGCGTGTCGGGCGAAGCCAGTAGTCCCATCCGCTCGTTGACCTGCGCCCGTGGATACAAACTGAACACTTTGCCGCTGGGCTCCCGGTATTCGACTTCGTAATAGGTATTTTCAGGATAGAGTGCCAGCGTATCGCCTTTTTTATGATACAGCTTACCGTTCTGCTCGATGTCGCGCAGGGCTACCCCGTGGAAATCGCCTTCAATGACCATCACATCCTTCCGTGGGATATAGCCGGGCACGTCGCGAGCTTCTATGCGCTGGCCGCGGTATGTCAGCTGGTATTGCCCCATGCGTTCGGGCTGATTGAGCCATAGCAGCGTATTTTCCTTATTTTCCTTATTATCGTTCTTTGTAAACTCTTCCTGCTTGGAAATCAGCAGGCCGCTGTTATTGATCGAAATGACTTTCGAGAAACCCGCCGAGTAAAGAATGCCGATGAGCATCAGGGCCATACCGATGTGGGCAATGGCACCGCCCGACATCCGGTAATTTCCACGAATAATACCCAGCAGAATTGTTCCGTTCGTAACCAGAGCAAATACCGACGCTACCAGCAGAACCATGTAGATCGGGTTTTTGATCGAACCGAAAGCGATCAGGCCTGCACTGATGAGCAGGGTGATAATGCCGGGCGTGATGAGTGCCTCCCAGCTTTTGTTTTCCAGCTTTCGCCACCACATAAACTGACCGACACCCGTCAGCAGGGCTATGGCCGCGAAAAACCACACCTGGAATTTGTTGTAATGGGCGATCTGATCGGCAGGCAGCGCCAGGTTCGAAATTTTGCCGAACGACTCCAGAATCTTGTTGTAAACGGGAATGGACGTGGTTGCAATGACCTGGAAAGCCGCCAGACAGAGTATCGTAGCTCCCATAAACAGCCAGAATTCTTTCGTATAGACCGACGCTTCCTGCTCATCGCTTGGAATATGTTTCCACTTGACGGCCGCCAGCACAACCGCGATGGCAACGAAGGCCAGTAGATAGACCAGCAGCTGCCCCGACAAACCCAGATCTGTGAAGGAGTGAACTGAGGCATTGCCCAGAATACCACTACGGGTCAGGAAGGTGGAATAGAGAATCAGTAGGAATGTGCTGATGGTCAGGATGATGGCGGTCTTCAGGCCCGTCGAACTGCGCTTGGCGATGAGCATGGTGTGCAACGCGCCGACCATCACCAGCCAGGGCACGTACACCGCATTCTCGACCGGGTCCCAGTTCCAGTAACCACCGAAGTTGAGCGTTTCGTATGCCCAGTAACCGCCCATTATGATCCCAACGCCGAGAATCATAGCCCCGATGAGAGTCCAGGGGAGAGCGGGTCGAATCCATTCGAGGGGTTCATTGCGCCATAAACCCGCAATGCAGTAGGCGAAGGGAACCATCGTCAGGGCAAAACCGAGGAAGAGCGTGGGCGGGTGAATCACCATCCAGTAGTTCTGAAGCAGCGGATTCAGGCCGTTACCATCTTTAGGAACGAAGTTGGGATCGGCTGTAAAAATCGGGTTATCAGGGATCGCTTCCCGCAGAAGCAGAAATGGCGAAGAGCCTAACTTGAAGGTGTCACCGAAGATAATTCCCAGGATCATCGACGCCAGAAACGCCTGCACCAGGGCAAAAACCGTCATCATGGGTGCTTCCCACCGGCTGCCGCTGGTGCGCATCAGCACGATACCGAGCATCGCATCCCAGAAAAGCCAGAGCAGAAACGACCCTTCCTGACCTTCCCAGAAGCAGGAAATCATGTACTGAACCGGTAGGGCCAGCGACGAGTGGCTCCAGGCATAATGGTACTCGAAATAATGGTTGTAAATGATGTAATACAGCGTAGCCCCTACGCCGACCACGGCCGCTGCGTGGATGTAGAACGCCCAGCGCGCCAGTGTACGCCAGTCGTCTTTGGCCGGGGGCATTGGCGCTTTAGCTGCGGGCTTCGCTTTTTTTCGGGCTACTTTACCGCCAAAGCTGGCTTCTCCGGCGTAGGCCAGCTGAGGTTCCTCAACCGGTTCGGCTTCGACAGCACTCGACGATCGGCCGAGGGCGGACATGAAATAGCCTACCGTGGCGACCAGCGCCGTAACGAACGATAGGATGACAAAAAAGTGGCCAAGTTGCCCGACTGTGGTATGTATCATAAATTGTCGAAGTGACAAAAATAACCTTATTACTTAGTAGCCTTGTTTGCTGTGCGAGTCTGATCGAATTTTCGTTTTCCTTCGTGGACAGGAAACGTTAAGCCTTGCTGATACTGCTCTTTAAATTCACTTAGCAGTTTGTCCAGACGGCCAGCTTGCAGATACTTTTCAATCTGCTTATCCCAGGCTGTCCATTCAGACTCGCTCATAGCTGCGCGGTTTTGGCTTCGTGTTCGGTAGTCTCCAGCTTACCATCCTGGTATTTGGAGGGGCACTTCAGCAGAATTTTGTTGCACTGGAAATGATCGCCCTGGATGGCACCAATCACCACAATCTGCTCCGATCGGTCGAAATCCTGGGGTTTGGGGCTATTGTATACGACTTTCTGCGCCCGGTTATCGTTGTCTACCAGGGTAAATTCGAAGTGATTGGGGTCGATAGCCGGGTTATAAAGCATGTCGACAATCTGGCCCTGGGCATTTTTTTTGACCTTACCGACCACGTGAATCATTTTCTCGTCGCCGTTCTGCGCAAGCTCCGACGCCTGTTTGAAGGTAACGTACGAACTGGCATCTCCTGCCGTCGCTACAATGATGCCGATTGCCACCGCAATCACGATAATGCCCAGAATGTGAGAGAGTTTCATATTGGTTAATAGGCTTATTCGTTGTCGTCAGCCAGCGTGCTGCGAACTATAAACTATAGTCTTTCTTCTTTTCTTTTACTTCCTTTTCCAGTTTCCCGATCTGCCGGTCGAGCCGGACAAGGTAGAGGATAATACCCGCAAACACAGCCGCGATAACGACTACCACTACCCATATTTTGCCATCAGCCCGGAGCCGGTCGGCCATTTCCACCCCGTTCGAAACCGGTTGCTGGGCCATAAGACTGTGACTAAGCAGGATCAGTGCCGCCAGAGAAAATTTACGAAACGATGACAGAGCCATGTCGATAAGCAGTAAGTCTAAAAATTAACGCAAAAATAGCACGATTCATTCCGTACGCACCCATGAGTTTAATCATCCAGAGCCGCTTTTACCCGGCCCATCCGCACGCGCAGTTCGGTAATCCAGACACCCAGCAGCGTAAAGCCGATGATGGCCGGATAAAACACCATCCGCATGTTGTTGTCCATGTCGTATTTACCGAAGGCCGGATTCCCGCCGTTGCCCGGATGCAGCGAATCGGTCAGGCGGGGCACAATGAAAATCAGTGGGATAAATACGGCAAAAGCAAAGATGTTGTACACCGCCGAAATCCGGGCGCGTCGCTGCTCATCGTCGAAGGAACCCCGCAGAATCAGGTAGGCGAAATACATCAGCATGGCTACGGCTACGCTATTCAGTTTAGGATCGTTGGGCCAGGGTTCGCCCCAGGTGAAGTTGGCCCACAACGAACCCGTTGCACAGCCCAGCACCCCAAATAGAATGGCCGTATTGGCAAACTCGACCGCTACCAGGTCGTCGTCGAACCGGCCGTTGCGCAGATACCGAACCGAATAAACGGCCGATGTCAGCAACAGTGTGATCATGGCAAACCAGAGCGGTACATGGAAATACACGTTCCGGATGCTCTCATTCAGAATGGGTTGTCGGGGTACAACACCCACTAGTCCTTTTAGCACTACATAGGTTAAAATAATGACGGCCAGGGCCTTCCACCAGTTTTTGTTCATATGGTCAGGCGGGTGGGACCCCGCTTTTATTAAAATAAAGTAGCGGGTTTTCACCGCGTTGGCGGACCACCCGCCTTACTCAACTCCGCCATAAAAACGGAAACAGCAGCCACGACAGGGTAATGACGATGGCGTCGATGGCCAGCACCGTTCCCATTTCGTTCCAGCTGGTGCTCCGGTCGAGGCCGTCGAGCGCATTTTTTGAGATTTTTAGCAGCATTAGCAGCAGCGGCAGAATAATCGGAAAACTCAGTACTGCCATCAGCGTTGCCGGATTCTCCGCTTTACTGGCAATGCCTGACACGAGGGTGAGCGAAGCCGCAAAACCGATGGCACCCAGGACCAGCGTCAGAATATACAAAGGCACATCGTTGACCGGGTTACCCAGCACAAAAGCGTAAACGCTGAAACCCAGCAGCGCCAGTACCAGCATCAGCACGGTATTGTACAGAATTTTTGAGAGGATGATCTGCTGCGGACTGGCCAGCGTGTAGTAATACAGTTGCCGGCCGGCCCGCTCCTGAACGAAACTTTTGGCAATGGCATTGATGGCGGTAAACAGCAGGATAATCCAGAACAGTGTATTCCAGACAATGGGTGTTAGTTGACCCCGCCGGGCGTTGAAACTCAGGTAACAGACAAAGACCGCACCGGCCACGTACAGCAGCATGCCGTTGAGGGCATAGCGCTGGCGCCACTCCAGCAGAAACTCTTTCCGCATCAGGGCGCTCATCTGCTGTATGGACTTGCTCATGTATGGCTGATTAATTCTGCAAATTTACGTCAGAAGCCCGAAAGGACGAAGGGCGAATTGAGAAAAGAAACGACCGACTTATTGACCGTGTTTGCCGTATTTTTGGGGCTATATGCTTTATCAGGAAATTACGGTTCTGTGCTTGTTTTCGTTTCTGGCCGGGTTCATCGACGCCATAATCGGAGGTGGTGGGTTAGTGCAGACGCCCGCCATTTTGTTTACGCTCCCTCAGTATCCGATTCCGACCCTGTTCGGCACAACTAAAATCCCTTCCCTGTGTGGCAGTCTGATGGGCGCTTATCAATACAGCCGACGGGTGGCTGTGGCCGGGCGCTTCATTGGCCCCATGATGGCCATCGCATTTGGGGCGTCGTGGCTTGGGTCGTTAACGTTGACGCGCGTACCGAATAGTTTTATGAAGCCGCTGGCCCTGGTCATTCTGATCCTGGTGTTTGTCTACACAGTTACCAAAAAAGACTTTGGGCAGGTAAGCCAGCGGGTGGTTACCGAGAAACAGCAGCGATTTCGAATGTGGGTGATGGGGCTAGGCATTGGTTTTTATGACGGCTTTTTCGGACCGGGCACGGGTAGTTTTCTGGTATTAGGATTCATTACCCTCATTGGCTTCGACTTTCTGAAAGCCAGCGCCCATGCCAAACTAGTCAACGCATCGACCAACCTGGCCTGTACACTGTTTTTTGCCAGCAAAGGCATGATTCTCTACAGCGCTGCTTTGCCAATGGCCGTAGCGAACCTGTCAGGCGCTTTCCTCGGCGCGCGACTAGCAATTTTAAAAGGAAATCGGTTTATCCGGGTGTTCTTTTTAGGAGTCATTGCAGCTACCATGCTGCGGTTTGCGTGGGATTTGATCAGATAGATTTGCATCCGCGAACTTTCGGTTGTAATCTTGCATTAATTAAATTGAATCTAAATAAGGTTGACATACCTTTCGGTAAGCTTGCCGGATGTCTGTTTTCAAACCATGAGTAAACGTAGTATTGCCGACCTGAAAATTGGCGAACGAGCCACGATCCAGTCGTTCAGCGATCAGCAAATGTCTCTGAAATTGCTGGAAATGGGTTGTTTACCGGGCGCGCAGGTTTGTTTGATGGCCAAGGCACCCTTTGGCGATCCAATCTGCCTGAACGTGGCGGGTTATTGCCTGGCCATGCGCAAATCCGAAGCCGCTACGATTCTAATTGATAATTAATGGTTAGGAATGGATAATGGATAATTGATAATGAATAATGAAGTCTCCATTTGCTCTTCGTTATCCATTATCCATTATCCATTATTCATTAGTTATTCTCTGCCTTGAAATCGTCTCCTACTATTGCGCTGGTTGGTAATCCGAATGCGGGCAAATCGTCATTGTTCAATCAGTTGACGGGTTTACGGCAGAAAACCGGGAATTTCCCAGGCGTTACGGTCGATAAAAAGTCAGGTACCTGGCCAATCGACGACAAAACGGTAGCTACCGTAGTTGATTTGCCGGGCATTTATTCGATCTACCCTAAGTCGCTGGATGAGCAGATCGTTACTGACATTCTGGCGAATCCGGCCCACCCCGATTATCCGGATGTTACGGTGGTGGTGGTCGATGCGGCTAACCTGCACCGTAACCTCCTGCTGTTTACGCAAGTGGCCGATCTGGGCGTGCCGGTCGTGCTGGCACTGAACATGCTCGATGTAGCTCAGCAGGAAGGAAAAGATGTCAACGCGGTGCGCCTGGCCATGCAACTAGGTGTGCCGGTCGTGCGTATCAATGCCCGGATGGGCGAGGGGATCGACCAACTAAAAAAAGCCGTCCTGACCCAGATTCAGCAGCCTACCGTCGTTGAAAAGTTATTTTTCGATCCGGCCCTACAAATCGCCGATCTGATTGCGGATACCCGGAGCCAGTACCAACTGAACAACAATTACCTGGCGCTGCAGTACGTCATTCAGCACGACGGCTTTACGTTCCTGAATCAGAAGCAACAGATTGGTCTGGACGCCATCATCGACAAATACCAGTTCGTTGAGCCAACGTTTCAGGCAGGCGAAACCATCGATCGCTACAAGCACATTGCCCGCGTAGTCGATGCTGTGGTAACCAACCGCCGATCGGCCGATCAGCCAACCTGGAGCCAGAAACTCGATAAAGTATTGCTTCATCCTGTTTGGGGCTACGCAATTTTCGGCGTAATTCTACTTTTGATTTTTCAGGCTATTTTCGCTTGGGCACAACCGTTTATGGACGGGATCGACACGGGCGTGGCCTGGCTCAATGGGCAGTTAAAAGAGGGGCTGCCTGCCGGACCACTCACGGACCTGCTGACCGATGGCATTCTGGCGGGCGTTGGGGGTATTCTGGTATTTATTCCGCAGATCGCCTTTTTGTTCCTGCTAGTTTCGTTGCTTGAAGAATCGGGCTATATGTCGCGGGTGATGGTCATTATGGACCGCATCATGCGCAAATTCGGGTTGAATGGCCGGAGTGTGGTGCCGCTGATTTCGGGGGTAGCCTGCGCCGTACCGGCCATTATGGCTACCCGTAGTATTGGTACCCGCCGTGACCGACTGATTACAATTCTGGTGACCCCGCTCATGAGTTGCTCGGCCCGCCTGCCCATTTACACGATTCTGATTGCCCTGGTGGTGCCGAACCGGCGCGTTCTGGGTATCTTCAACATCCAGGGGCTTGCCCTGATGGGCTTGTATCTGCTCGGTCTGATCAGCGCTTTACTGGCGGCTTATGTGCTGAAGTTATTCCTGCGTACCAGAGAGCGCAGTTTCTTTATTATGGAACTGCCTACGTTTAAACTACCCCGTTGGAACCATGTCGGGCTGACCGTTTGGGAAAGTGTCCGCTCGTTTGTTTGGGAAGCGGGACGGGTGATTCTGGCTATTTCGATCGTGCTGTGGGTGCTGGCCAGCTACGGACCCGGCAACACTATGGATCAGGCTGAAGCGCGCGTCCGGCAGCAACAAACAAACTTACCCACCGACGACTTACAAAATCGAATTGCTTCCGAGCGGCTCGAAGCGTCGTATGCCGGTCAGTTCGGGCATTTTATCGAACCCGTTATTCGCCCCTTAGGCTACGACTGGAAAATTGGAATTGCCCTGCTGAGTTCTTTTGCTGCCCGCGAAGTGTTTGTCGGCACGATGTCGACCATTTACAGCATCGGCGACGGCGACGATGAAGGCCTTACTATTCGCGACCGGCTTCGGCAGGAGCGCAATCCGGCGACCGGCGGACCCATGTATACGCCTGCGCTGGCCTGGTCGTTGCTGATTTTTTATGTGTTTGCCATGATGTGCATGAGTACTCTGGCCGCGACCCAGCGCGAAACCAAAAGCTGGAAATGGCCCGCGGTTCAGCTAGTTTACATGATGTCGCTGGCGTATGTTGCGGCCTTCGCTACCTATCAGTTTTTGAAATAAATGGATAATGGCCAATGAATAATGACGCTAACAGTCCATTATTCATTGGCCATTATCCATTATTCATTTTACCAAAGCAATCCTTTCGATAGCAGCGGATAAATGTGGTAAACGATGTAGGCGAAGAGCGCTACGGTCAGGCTGCCCAGCGCCGTTGTATAATCGAAAGATCCCCGCCCCTTCGGAGACTGGCGATTTGTCCGCCAGTCTCGCTGCACGATCTGTTTCATGGTGTGGTAAACAAGTGATTGGTTGTGCAAAATTGGTATTCGCTGGTTAACGCTACTAGCGCAGAAACCCGGAATATTTCTAATACGTATAACTACGTGGTTCAGTTTTAATTTGCCTGAATTGCGTCGTAAATTATCGTATGGCGACATTAACTCACCATTCACGTAACACCATAAATTGAATTTTTTCAATGTGCGTTCGCTACTGCCAGCGCAGTGCATCGATAACATCCGAAGCAATCATGCCGATTTGACCGCGCTGGTCAGCTACCCGATCGCCTGCCAGCCCGTGCGCAAATACGCCCAGTACGGCCGCTTCAACGGGATCATAACCTTGTGCCAATAAGGCTGTCAGCACACCCGTCAGCACATCGCCCGTGCCGCCTGTACTCAGCCCAGGGTTGCCAGTTGAGTTGAAATGAACGTCCCCGTCGGGCGTAGCTACGGCGGTGTGAGCCCCTTTTAAAACGACAACGACATTGTATTTTTTCGTGAATTCGCGCAGGAGAGTCAATTTCTGATAGTCATCGTCCCACTTCTTCGTCAGCCGCTCAAACTCTTTCGGGTGCGGAGTCAGAATGCTGTTTTTGGGCAGTTTGTCCAGCAGATCCCGGTTTTCAGACAACAGATTCAGCGCATCGGCATCGACCACCATCGGTTTTTTTAGTGTCGGTAGCAGTGCTTTTAGCATTGCCAGCGTTTCAGGGGCTTTGCCAATACCCGGACCGATCCCTACGGCTGAATAGTCGGCTGGTGGGGTGCCCTCGATCTCACTTTGCCCGGTCAGTACGTTCTGGTGTCCGTCGGGCAGGCACATCGCTTCGGGCACCGCTGTCTGAATGATAGAATAACCGCAACGTGGAACCTGCACCGTCAATAAACCCACCCCAGAGCGCAGACAGGCCCGGGAAGCCAGTACGGCTGCCCCCATTTTGCCGTGACTGCCGGCTAATAACAGCGCGTGGCCGAACGTTCCTTTGTTGGCATACCGTTCCCGTTTTCGGAGAAGCAGCCGTGCTTCCTGGGGCGTAGTGAAATAATAAGGCGTTGGTGCCAGATCGATGTAGCGTTTGTATAAACGAATATCGACGGTGTGCCATTCACCCACGTAGCGGCCGTTTTTGGGCAGCACAAAAGCCAGTTTGGGTAACTGAAACGTAACCGTATAATCGGGTTCGATAATGACGTCGGTCGGAGCATTGGGCTGGTCGGTGTAAAGCCCACTGGCAATATCGACGGAAATAACCGTAGCTGGAGCACGGTTGATAGCCACAATGGTTTCTTTCACGATGCCTTCGGTCGGTCGCGACAGACCCGTTCCCAGAATGGCATCGATAATGACCTCATTGTGCCGAATGGCCGGAATATCCCGCGAAAATTCAACGTAGCGGACATTCTCCGTGACGAGTTTGAGCCGTCGGTGATTATGCATGAAGTCGTCCGACTCGCGCGGGGCGTAGCGAACCACATCGATCTCGACGGGGTAATTGCGTTCCAGCAGTAGCCGGGCAATGGCCAGTCCGTCGCCCCCATTGTTCCCCAGCCCACAAAAGATTTTCGTCGGGGTCGTATCCGGAAAGCGATCCACGAACCAGTCGACAAAAGCAAGGGCGGCCCGTTCCATAAGGTTGATAGGCGCAATGGGTTCATGCTGGATAGTGGATTGATCGAGGGCCCGGATCTGGTCGACGTTCAGTATTTTCATGGAAGAGACTGAGGCTAAGAAACGTAATTTTACAAAAGTATTTTCTACTCCGGAGAAAAACGCTATCTTTGCGGCTCATTTCGCAAATACTTATTCTGGCGATTATATACGGTCATGAGCGAGTTAATCAAATTAGTGGAGGCAGACAACGCGCAGCGTCGCACCGAGTTGCCCACATTCCGGGCGGGTGATACGGTGAACGTACACGTTAAAATCCGCGAAGGTAATAAGGAACGTATTCAGGTATTTACGGGCACGGTGATTCAACGCCGGAACCCAAGCAGCGGTGGCGAAACCTTCACCGTCCGCAAAGTATCGAACGGCGTCGGCGTCGAACGGATTTTCCCAGTCCTGTCGCCGAACATTGACAAAATCGAAGTAGTTCGTTTGGGAAAAGTGCGCCGGGCCCGCTTGTTCTACCTGCGTGGTCGTCAGGGCAAAGCTGCCCGTGTAAAGGAACGGAAACCCAAAGCCGTAGCAGCCGCTTAATTGCTTATTCCATCCGTATGAACACGAAAAAGCTGCCTGCAACGGCGGCTTTTTTAGTTTCAGTCGATCGCTACTAATTATTTAACTCTTATTTTCAAAGCGACAAGTATCGACTGACAGTGATCGACTACTCACTACAATGACCATCGACTTTTTCAAATATCAGGGCACCGGCAACGACTTTGTGATGATCGACGACCGGAACAAAACCTTTCCGGCCTCCGACCAGGCACTGATTGAACGCTTGTGCCACCGCCGGTTCGGCATCGGGGCCGACGGCCTGATTCTGCTGCAGAACGATCCGGATTACGACTTCCGTATGGTCTATTTCAACGCCGATGGAGCAGAAGGAAGCATGTGCGGCAATGGTGGTCGCTGCATCGTTCGGTTTGCGCATGATCTGGGTTTGTTTGACAGCAAAACCCGGTTTATTGCCGTTGATGGCGAACATACGGGGGAAGTACAGGGCGAGGAGATATTCCTGAAAATGAGCGATGTTTCAGGAATTGAAGACCGCGCGGGACTGACCTTCCTGAATACCGGATCACCCCATGTGGTTCGGACCGTCGATGACCTGGAGTCGCTGGATGTTGTTGGGGAAGGGCGGGCTATCCGTTACAGTTCGGCGTTTCAGCCGGGTGGGACCAACGTTAATTTCATGCAGATTGAAAATGAACAGACCCTGTTTGTCAGAACCTATGAGCGGGGCGTGGAAGACGAAACCTATTCCTGCGGTACGGGCGTAACGGCCGTAGCCCTCGTCGCGCACCAGCAACTGCATATGGCCGATCCCGTACGCATTCGAACAATTGGTGGCAACCTGCGCGTGTCCTTTCAGTCGAAGGCCGATAATCAGTTTGACACGATCCAGCTAATCGGTCCTGCGAAACGCGTTTTTACCGGATCTATAACTGTTTAGACTCGAAGCGAGTTAGAGAGGGGGTCATCCAATGACACAAGCTACCTACCATTCAACATGATCCTCTATAAAAATAAAGGTCTTCTGCCCTCTATCTGGCATTTTCACACAGGCCCCACGGCAAAATCGCTCCTGCGCCGACTTATCGTTGTGGCCATTTATGTAACGGTTATTACGATCGGTGAAATGCATTACACCGACCTGCGTTTAAAAGATACCCCATCGTCGTTTTTGGGTGCTATGGGTATATTGCTAAGCCTACTGCTGATTTTTAGGACCAATACGGCATACGACCGCTTTTATGAAGGACGGCAGGCCTGGGGAACCCTGGTCAACAACTGCCGGAACCTGGCCATTTATTTCAATGCCGTTTTGCCCCAGGGCGATAGCGAAAGCCGGGCGTTTTTTGCCAAAGCCATTTCCAATTTTCCGTTCGCCTTAAAGAATCACCTGCGCGAGACTTCCGGCACGGCCGAACTGGACATCGTTGAAGAAGGGGAACGCCGGGACCTGAGCAATTTCGATCACAAGCCGGCGGGGGTATCCAATCAACTCTGGGTAAAAACAGAAATTTTGTACCGCGAGGGGCACATATCCGAGTCGCAGCACATCAACCTGAACCAGTATCTGACAGCTCTGATGGACGTATGCGGGGTTTGTGAACGGATCAAAAGCACACCGATTCCGTTTTCCTACATGCTTTTTATCAAGCTGTTCATTATGCTTTATGTAGCGTTGCTTCCGTTTACGGTCGTTACGGCCTTTGGGTATTTAACGATCCCGGCCGTATTGCTGGCATCGTATGTGCTGGTGGGCCTTGAGATGATCGGCGAAGAGATCGAAGAACCATTCGGACTCGAACGAAACGATTTGCCCCTGAATCAGCTAAGCCGGCTGATCCGGGTAAACGTCCACGATATACTGCAGATACAACTGCCGCATACCGAAAAGCAGGCCGCCAAACCGGGCTTTACTATCGTTACGTAGCTAATCTTCGGCTTCGATAAGGCCACCGTTCAGGTGATAAATAATCTTGTCCTTAAGCTCCGGCTGTCGGAGGAAGTCTTTTACTGCCACGCGACTCCGAACGCCGTTGGTACAGACCACAAGCAGCGTATAGTAGGGGAGAAGTTCGGCTTTCCGGGCACGTATGTCGGGTAACGGCACGTTCAGACCGCCGATGTTAAATTCATCGAACTCCCACTCGTCGCGTACATCAACAACAACTGTGTCGGGCTGCTGGCGTAGGCTTTCCAGTTCAGCCAGGGTAATATCGGTGTAATGTTGAGCCGTCATATATAAGCTATTCATGGTCTGACTCCTGCCGAACCTGTTCGACAAGAGCTGCCGTAGCGCCTGTCAGATGGGCAATTTTCTCGGATGAAAAATCAGTTTCCGCCAGCAGATTTTTTATTACCTGTAATTGGGCTTTGCTTTCTCCTTTCTGTAACCCCTCCTGTATGCCTTTTTCTGTACCTAGCAGAAATCCCAGGTTACGGCCTTTTACATAGAAAGGGTCATTTTGTTCGTTCACGTACTTGGTAAGATTATCCATGGCTATTTCGAAAAGGGGTTGAATATTACGCAATTGAACCAACACCCGCAATTGTGCGATGTACTTTTGAAACACCAGCGG
This sequence comes from Spirosoma koreense, assembly GCF_054777875.1. Taxonomy (NCBI): domain Bacteria; kingdom Pseudomonadati; phylum Bacteroidota; class Cytophagia; order Cytophagales; family Cytophagaceae; genus Spirosoma; species Spirosoma koreense. The sequence continues at coordinate 665,079 of NZ_BAAHAC010000005.1, forward strand.
CCCCGGAGCAGTTTCATCCAGTCTGTCGAGTAGTTGCTTCAACACAACCGGCGATTCCTGCGGTTGAAAATCGGCCAGCACGCTCAATAAAATTTCCTCCGGTGTTTCCGATCTGAGAAAGAGTTGATGATCAAGCTCCTGAAAACTAATCAGGTTGTACCGGAAGGACAAATCGCCTAGCTGTAAACTCGTCGTCATCCGGACGGGGGCCGGACCCAGGTAAAAAACGTACTGGCGTACCGGAAGTTCGTATTGCTCCAGCAGCATAGCACAGTAGACGTGCATGCGATGAACCATCTTTAGATCATTGGCCAGTTGAAATTCGAGATGCAATACGAACGTATGACCCGACTGATCTGTAATGCGTTTGAGCGCGTCCGGTTTACGTTCTTTCGTATGCTGCAAATCGTCGGGCAACTCTTCCGCCAAAGCGACCTGAATGTGGAGCACTTTCTCGATAAGTCCGGGAATACTGGCTTCCAGATTCTCCTTTAATATTTTGTCGTACTGACTAGCTTGCTTATATGAACGGCGCTTCATGTTGCAAGTATACCGGATAATTGGTTTGAGTGATAAAATTAGTCTGTCAATCTGTCAGCTTGTACCGTGCTGGAACAGGATTTGAAGGCGGGTCAGCTATACCAATAACCTCATTTTAGCACGTATAATGGAAACCGTACAGAACGAAAAAGGCGAGCGGGGGCAGATCTCCATCCATACCGAGAATATTTTCCCGATTATCAAAAAATTCCTGTATTCCGATCACGAAATTTTTCTGCGCGAGCTGGTCTCCAATGCTGTCGATGCGACCCAGAAGCTGCGTCAGTTGGCCTCATTTGGTGAGTTTGGCGGTGAATTAGGCGACCTGAAAGTGACGGTTTCGCTCAACGAAGAAGCGAAAACCATTACCGTCAGCGATAACGGTATCGGGATGACCGCCGATGAGATCAAGAAGTATATCAACCAGATTGCCTTTTCGGGTGCGTCCGATTTTCTGGAAAAGTACAAAGATAAAACCGACGATAAAGGGCAGATCATTGGTCACTTTGGGTTAGGTTTTTATTCGGCTTTCATGGTGGCTGAATCGGTCGAAATCGTTACGAAGTCCTACCGGGATGGCGCCGAAGCGGCCCGCTGGGTTTGTGACGGCTCTACGGAATTTGAGCTGACAGCGGCCGAACGCGCTGATCGGGGCACCGACATTATTCTGCACATTGCTCCTGATTCGGAAGAATTTTTGAATAAAGGTCGGCTGCGGGGTATCCTGGATAAATACGCTCGTTTCCTCCCGGTTCCGGTTGAATTCGATGGAGAGGTGGTCAATAACACGAATCCGATCTGGACGAAAGCGCCTTCGGAACTCACCGACGAAGATTACAAGACCTTCTATCGGGAGCTGTACCCGATGAGCGAGGAACCGCTGTTCTGGATTCACCTGAATGTGGATTATCCGTTCAATCTGACCGGGATTCTGTATTTCCCGCGGGTTAAAAACGAACTGCGGTTCCAGCGGGAAAAGATCCAGCTCTATAGCCGTCAGGTGTTTATCACCGACGAAGTAAAAGACGTAGTGCCCGACTTCCTGATGATGCTGCACGGGGTGATCGACTCGCCGGATATTCCGCTGAACGTATCGCGGAGCTTCCTGCAGGCCGACGCCAACGTGAAGAAAATCAATGGCTACATTACCCGTAAAGTTGCCGATAAACTCAATGAGCTGTTCAACGCCGACCGGAAGGCGTTCGAAGAGAAGTTCGACGACATCGGGCTCTTCATCAAATACGGCATTCTGAGCGACGACAAATTCTGGGATAAAGCCAAGAATTTCGTGCTCCTCAAAAACACCGAAGGTGTTTATTCGACACCCGACGAGTACCGCGAGAAAATCCAGGCCAACCAGACCGACAAGAACGGAACCCTGGTGCTGCTTTACACCTCCGACCGCAAACAGCAGGATGCGTACGTAGAGTCGGCCATTCGCCGGGGTTACGATGTGCTGCTGCTCGACAACGTGATCGATTCACACTTCATCAATGCGCTGGAGCAAAAACTGGAAAAAGTACATTTTCAGCGCGTCGATGCCGATACGCTCGATAAGCTGATCGACAAAGGACTGAGCAATGAAAGCGTATTGTCGGAAGCCGATCAGACCAGACTGAAGGAAGTGTTCGAACAGGTACTGAACAACAAGATGCTGAACGTGAGTGTCGAAGCCCAGCCGACCGACGAACTGCCCGTTACTATTACGCTGCCCGAGTTTATGCGCCGGATGAAAGACATGTCGGCCCTGTCGGGGGAGCAGTCGTTCTACGGAAACCTGCCCATGACTTACAACGTCGTTGTGAACGCCAATCATCCGCTGACCGGGAAAATCCTGGCCGAAACCGATGCCGATGTCCAGAAGTCGCTGGCTAAGCAACTGTACGACCTGGCGCTCCTGTCGCAGAACATGCTGACAGGTTCCGATCTGACAGCGTTCGTCAGACGAACTGTTGCCGGATTGTAATCAAGCGCTTTATACTGTTTTCAATCTTTAACGGGAATGGGTGATCTGCCATGGCAGATCACCCATTCCCGTTAAAGATTGAAATAGCAGCTATGATAAAGTATTAATTTTATTGAAAATCAGGCAACGGTGGCTGGTAGATCAGTGAAGGCTACTGATGGAAGCGTGAAGAAGGACGACAGTTCCAGATCATAAATTATCGTATATGAATCAATTGGGAATGAGGGTTTTAGTGCTAGTACTTGTCGTTTTCCTGCCCGACTATGCACTAGGCCAGCAAAATCTAGCTTTTGTCGACTCCATCAGACAGGAAAAGAAAATCCCCGAAATAAGCTACGCGGTAGTCACTGCGGACAAAACCCTGGAACTAGCCGTTTGTGGAAACCATTCAGTTGCATTGAACGAAAAGGGGACGTTGGATGACCGATTTCATATTGGCTCCAACACCAAAGCAATGACTGCTTTTGTAGCCGCCAAATGTGTCGAAAACGGACGTATACAATGGAAAACTAAATTTTTCGACCTTTTCCCAGCGTGGAAGGCGCAATCGAACAAATCGTATTGGCAAATAACCTTAGTAGATTTACTATCACACAGAGCGAAAATACAACCCTTTCAGGGAGAAAACGATCCTGACATTCCTGACTTTAAAGGCAGTAAGCAAGCCAGAAGGAAGGAGTTCGGAAAGTTCGTTCTCACCCTGAATCCTGTACTCCCAGACTCCAGCCATCAATTTGTGTATTCTAACGCTGGTTATACATTAGCTGCCTTAATGTTGGAGAAAGCCACCAACCAAAGCTGGGAACAGTTGATCAGTAAAGTTTTTAATAGCGATCTGAAACTGGATGTAAAATTTTCGTGGCCCGATAATCAACATAACCAGGATACCTGGGGCCATCTCCAGGAAGGCAGTAAACTAACGCCTTTGGCCTCTGACAAAGCGTATTCATTGGATTATACTGAACCGGCGGGGGATCTAAACTTAAAACTAAAAGATTATATAAAATTCATTCAGCTAAATATCCGTGGGTTGATGGGGCAGAACAATTACCTGAAAGCCAGTACCTATAAGTTTATTCATGAAGGGATAGCCAGCTATTCTTTAGGCTGGTATAATATATACGAAGGCGACTCCAGCTTTTCGACCCATGCCGGTACCGCTGGTACCTACTATTCACTAACCCATATCGATCGAAAACGAGGGATCGGTTATGTAATCTTTACCAATTCGTTTAACGAAGAAACGGTAGATGGTGTACGATCAGTTATGCGCCGTCTCAAAGCCTCCTATGCTTCCTACAAATAGATCGCCATTCTAAGGAAGTTTGTTTTGGTTACCTGGAATGGCTGGGAAAAGCGGCCGCCTTAGCTGACTGACCGATTCTATAAGCAAACTATCGATGCTTTGTTGATCAAAATAGGGTGTTGCGGGATAGTCAGTTTTATAATAGCCATAGCCTGTACGTACCCCCTAAAACAGAATCCCATCATCGTCATACAAGGGGCGATAACTGAACCGTACAGACAAGTAATTTGAGCCGTGCAGGAAATAGGCCGGGCCGAACAACCCTGATCTTTGTGTCATCAAATCATAAAAAACAGCGATGACAACGATAACAAAAATAAATCTCGGCCAGAACGGCCCCCTCGTTTCCAAACTCGGGTTGGGCTGCATGCGCATGTCGTCTGTATGGGGTAGCCCGGCGGCAGACGAAAACGAAAGTGTGGCTACCATTCAAATGGCGTTGGACAATGGGATCAATTTCCTGAATACCGGCGATTTTTATGGAAGTGGGCACAACGAACTGCTTGTCGGAAAAGCCATTAAGGGCAGACGGGACGACGCCTTCATCAGCGTAAAATTCGGGGCGATTTTTTATAACGGTCAATGGATCGGGCTGGATCTGCGGCCCGTAGCCATTAAAAACTTTATCAACTATTCACTGGTACGCCTGGGAATCGACACCATCGACCTCTATCAGCCGTGCCGACTTGATAACAGTGTTCCGGTCGAAGAAGTGATTGGCACGGTTGCCGACCTGATCAAAGAAGGAAAAGTGCGCTACCTCGGCGTGTCGGAAATCAACGCCGAACAACTGCGCCAGGCCCACAGTATATATCCGGTAACCGCTTTGGAAATAGGGTATTCGCTGGCCGATCGCCAGATAGAAAGCGACTTGCTTCCTGCGGCTAAAGAACTGGGGATTGGGGTGGTCGCCTTTGCCAATACGGCCGAAGGATTGCTTACCGGTGCGATGAAAGCACCCCTGCCCGCCAACGATTATCATAACCATTTCTCGCGTTTTCAGGGCGAAAATCTGATAAAGAACCTCGAAAAGGTTGACGTGTTAAAGCAAATGGCGCAGGAAAAAGGCTACACACCGACCCAGCTAGCCATTGCCTGGGTGAATGCGCAGGGTGATCATATCATGCCATTGGTCAGCATGAGCCGACGAGTGCGGCTTCCGGAAAACATGGAGGCCATGACGATCGAGTTCACCGCCGACGAGATGAATACGCTCAACACCCATTTTGCGCCGGGTGCGATACTGGGCAGTACCTATCTTCAACGATAGGGAGATACCCCACAAGACCTACTTTTACTATTTTTTACGCGGTGACAAATCCAACTGAAATAATTCCGGGAGTTATCTTCTTCTCTTATCTCTCGACCATGCGGAAGGAGAAGGTAGCCTTTCTGGAGCATAATACCCTGGTATTACAGGTTTCAGGTCGATTTTCGATGGAAACCGCCAGCCAGCGAGTCTCGATGGGGCGGGGGGAGATGTTGCTGATCCAAAAAAATCAATTAGGCGAAATCACGAAGATGCCCGTAGAGGGCGAGGCCTACCAAACGATCGTTATCAGCCTGAAAGAAGACCTGCTCAGAACGATTGCTCTTGAAGAGCAAATCGAGACAGGTCAAAAATACACGGGCCCTCCCAACATTCTTATTCCGGGAAACGATTTCCTGCACGCCTTCTTTCAATCCGTGATTCCCTACGTTCGTCATCCGGAAGAAAAAATAACCAATGCGCTGGGTATGCTGAAGGTAAAGGAGGCAGTGCATCTTCTCCTCTATACGATGCCTCAACTGGAAGAATTCTTATTTGACTTTTCTGAGCCTTACAAGATGGATCTGGAAAAGTTCATGCTCAGCAATTTTCATTACAACGTGCCCATTGAAAAATTTGCCCGGCTGACGGGCAGAAGCCTGGCGGGGTTTAAGCGCGATTTCCAAAAGCTATTCGGGATGGCACCCCGCCACTGGCTTCAGGAAAGAAGACTCTCGGAAGCCCGGCACCTGATCGAAGACCGAAACAAAAAGCCATCTGCCATCTACCTCGACCTGGGATTTGAAAGCCTGTCTCATTTCTCGCACTCGTTCAAAAGGAAATTCGGTAAAGCGCCCACCGAGTGGTAAAATCAGGTGCGGCTGCCCACTCCGGGGAGTGGGCAGCCGCTTATAGATACACTGGGACTAATTAAACGATCTGCGTCTGTCTGGGCTGATGGGTATAAAACTCGGTCAGTTCGCTGAAGAGTGTCTGGCCTTTATCGGCATTGTACCAATTTTGCAACTGTAGGATAACGGTAGCCGCATCTGTCTGGGCGGCTAGCAGGCTTTCCCGTAACAACTGCGCCGGTTTGGGGCGAGGTCCCCAGGTAAACAGGTCGTTGCCGTTCAAATCCCGTACGATAAGCTTCGGAATACTCTTGCCACCGTTCGTTAAGTACGAGTTGATTAGAAATGGTTCGCTGTCGCGAAGTTGCAACTCGTAGGTAATCAGCGGGCTTTGTTCGGCCAGCCGCACCAGAAACGGGAGCGAGTGGGCCGCATCGCCACACCAGGGTTCCACGATAATAATCCAGTGCTGGGGTTCGGTTAGCTCGGCCAGTTTCTGCACAAGCGCTTCATCTAGTTGCATGGTCTTTTCCCAGCGCTTCATCCGCGAATAATTCAGCTTCGTGTAGTACATGTAGTCGGCCTTGGTATAGGGCGGCTGGGGAGTGGGGCTGTTGAGAATGGTCTCAAACAATTGTTTGTATTCTGTGTAGTTCATAAGAATAGTAATGCTACTAAGCGATAGCATTTGCCTGAACCCAGGGTAGGTCGTTTGCTATTCGAACGCAGGAAAACCAATTTTCATTCGTTTAGCGGCCATTACCCAGCGCAATGTGCTGGGTAAATGACTGGTTGCAGTCCGATAGCCATCTTGTTGAAATACATACGAGCGTTTCTCTGTAAACAGGACTACCTCAGATCATGATCTTGCCGAAAGAAAGAGACCCACGGTTTATAACGCTAAGGCGGGGTGGCACCTTAACCGATTCCACGCATCAGTTGCTGGCCTTATGGGCGGCTACCTGTGCCGAACACGTACTGCACCTCTTCGAGCAAGCCAACGCTGAGGATAAACGACCCCGACAGGCTATTGAGTTGGCGCGAGCCTGGACAAAGGGAGAGATACCCATGAAACAAGCGCATAAAGCGGCTTTTGCGGCCAATGCAGCCGCCAGAGGTATGCCCGATGCCGCTCGGTTTGCCGCTCTGGCCGCCGGACAGGCCGTGGCTGTGGCTCACGTGGCGGCCCATGAGCTGGGGGCCGCGGCCTACGCCATACGAGCAGTGCGGGAATCAGTCGACGAACAGGCAAAGGATGCAATGGCGCAACGCGAATGTCAATGGCAGCGGGACCAGCTTCCCGCTACTATCCGTGAACTGGTTCTGGATGACCAGATCGTACGGAACCACCTCTGCTGGTCTGTGTTCAGTTGTTGAGGCTGAGTCGAAAATCAATTCAGGAGGGTAGGGTATCTGGTAAACAGGTTAAGGATAGCGCTTTTGGTCAATTATGAAAGTACTGCTGGTTGAAGACGAAGTGAGTCTGGCCTCGTTTATCCGCAAGGGCATCGAGAGCGAAGGCTACGAAATAGACGTGGCTTACGACGGCCTGATGGGCCAGCGGCTGGCTGATAATAATATCTATGACGTTATCGTACTGGATGTCAATCTGCCACATATCAACGGCTTTGACTTATGTCGGCACATCAAGCACGCTTCTCCCCGGTTACCCGTCCTGTTATTGACCGCGCTGGATAGCTTGCCGGACAAAGAAAGTGGGTTCGGGGCAGGGGCGGATGATTACCTGGTCAAGCCCTTTGAGTTTCGCGAACTGATGCTTCGGATCAAAGCCCTGGCCCGGCGGAACAGCGCCTTTACGGGCCTGAAAACCGTGCTGCGGGTGGCCGACCTGGAACTCGATACCGAAGCGCACTCGGTTAGCCGGGCTGGTCAGCGGATCGAACTGACCGCCCGCGAATACGCGCTTCTGGAATACCTGATGATCAACCAGGGACGGACCGTCAGCCGCGTCGATATTGCCGAGAAAGTGTGGGATCTGCACTTTGATACCAATACCAACGTCATCGAGGTGTATATCAATTACCTGCGTAAAAAGATTGACAAGGAGTTCAGTCCGAAACTATTGCATACCGTAGTGGGGATGGGGTATGTCTTACGGAGCTAGGGATGCAGATCAAACATAAGCTCATACTGTGGTTTTCTTCGCTGGTAGCCAGCATTCTGCTGATTTTTTCAGTCTATGTGTACAGCACCTATGCCAGCTTCCGGCAACGCTCTATCGAAGATCGACTGGAGCGGAAAGCCCGCGTCACTGAGCAACTGCTTACGCTCAAAGGAGCTGTAGCGGGCAGCGTCATTACCTCCATACCCGAACAGGTCGAATTTGTTTATTCGCCCACCGATAGTTTGATCTATAGCAGCCAGCGCACCAACGACTTTATGGCCTCACCCGCCTTCCGGCAGCGGGTCCGTCGGGAGCGGCTGGTTCGGTTTCAATACGAAAGTTCTGGCCATGCGTATCCGAAAGATGGCGTCGCGCTAAGCTACGCAGGGGTGTCGCCATCGCCTGACGGACAGGAGTATGTAGCGGTCGTAACGGCCTACGACCAGGATGGCTATCAACGGCAAAAGCAGTTACGCGATCTGTTTATCGTAGGTAACCTCGTAGCAATCGGTCTGGTAATTCTATTGGGTTATTTTTTCGCCCGACAGGCGCTGAAGCCGCTCAATAAGCTGATCGATCAGATCGATACGCCCGCGGCCAGTACGCTGCCTTTTCGATTGCACACAGATAATCCGCAGGATGAGGTAGGCGTTCTGGCTCGGGCCTTCAACGACCTGCTCACCCGACAGGAGCGGCTGGTCGACAATCAGCGATCGTTTATTGCTCAGGCTTCCCACGAGCTACGTACTCCACTGACAACCATCAAGGGCTGGCTGGAAACCTCTATGCTGTATGACGCCGACGCGGATGGCCTCAAGCGAGGCATGGCTCAGGCGGTGACCGAACTGGATAAACTAACTGCGCTGGCCAATGGGCTCCTGCAACTGGCCCGCATCGAGGGCGTCGACGCACAACTGGACCGTCAACCCCTTGAACTGGTCGAGATTGTTCTGGATGCTGCCGATACGCTCGGCCAACAGCGGGTCGGGCAATCGCTGTCAGTACAACTGAGTGATGGGGTCCTGGAGCAGGCTACCCCTATTCGGGTCATGGGCAATGCGTACTTACTGAAAACCGCTCTGTTGAATCTGCTGGACAATGCCGCAAAATACTCCAGCGGACAACCCGTTGTGTTATGTCTGGAAATGGATACCGACGAGCGGGCCCGTATTCGTATCGAAGATCGGGGCATTGGTCTCTCTCCCGGCGAAGAAGAGCGCGTTTTCCTACCCCTGGTTCGAGGTTCTAACGTGCAAGCAATCGGGGGGTTCGGGATCGGGCTAACCTTAGCCCACCGCATTATTACACTTCATCAGGGCCGGCTCCGGCTACTTCCCCGGCCAGACGGAGGAACTATCACCGAAGTTATTCTGCCGTTACAGCTCACGTAGTAACTAACAACTATGTGTCATAAACTCAAACAGGCCTAATTCATGATACATTGATTTGTGAGTCAGCATTTTAAGACTGTTTAATAAATTGAATAGATGTATGCTGCTCCTTCTTTTACTGGTTCGAAAAACGGGCGTTTCAAGAAATGTCAGGCACCCATGAAAGCATTTTCTATAAACCACAAGTCTTTTTTCGAGGCAAACGAGTACCTCGAACGAATCATTTTCAAGGTACTCGTTTGCCTCGAATGCGTCATCTACTTCGCGCCAATAATAATCTCGGCCACCTCCCGCTTCGTATGAAGATTCCAATGCGTTTCAGCTACTTCGTCGACATGAATGGTCGGCATATCAGCGGGGAAATCACCTTTTGAGCCTACGCCCTCACCGACCACAATGGCCCCAATCGATACGATACCCACGTATATATTGTCCTGACCCAGGTCCTCATGAAGCAAGCGTGCATAATTGAGTAATGCTCCGGCAGCCACGCCAAAACTGGCTGTGGCGAAGTTAGGATGCTGCGCGGCTGACGCCGTAGTGAACAGGATACTCCCCGATTTGCGACCGACCATTTGCGGAAGCACCGTTTGTACGGCCGTGATGGCCGAGAGTACCTGAAAATCTAAATGATATTGTTCATTGGCAACATCAATGTTTCGGGGAGTCCGCAGGGTTTCCCAGGCAGGTGAAGGGCTAAATTCCAGTACGTCGATAGCGCTAAATTCATCGATTACCTGATAAAGCGCCCGGGTAATGCTATCTCTGTCGAGAATGTCGGCTTTGAAAATGCTTGCCGTAATGCCCCTGGCTTGCAGTTTGCTTTGGAGCGGAGCAAGCTTCTCTGTATTTCTGGATAAGAGGGCTACGTTGTAACCTTGCAGACCAAATTTTTCAGCGATTGCAAACCCTACACCAGGGCCAGCACCGATAATGGCGATTGTTTGTGCCATAATGTTAAGAAGATTTTTGGGAGTGAGAACTACGAAATTTTGGGATTGGCTCTAGGCTGAAACAGGTTATGCCAGGCCCAATACGACATCCCCGCAGCGGCAAGAATCAACAGGGTAACGCCCCATTTTTCAGGGCCGCCATGGGTGGCCATCAGGGTGTAGGTTGCCCCGATGAAGTAAAAGATGAAGCCGAAATAGGCTGCCTGCTGGAAGCGTCGAAGCGCGGGAACCAGAATGGTAATGGCGCCGACGACTTTAACGACACCGAAAAAGGGCATGAAATAATCGGGTAGTCCCAGTGCTCTGTTGACCTGGACCAACTGGTCAATCATAAGGATGTTGAAGATGCCCGCTAAGCCAACGAGGGCCAGGAATAAGGTGGATACCCAGTAGATTAGTTTTACGTGCTTGGTATTCATAATGGATTGATGTTTGGAAATTGTAATGGGTCTGATTTGCTGTCAATGAACATCAATGACAGTCCCCCTCTGGTGTGCATACCGCTCCTTCGACGATGTCTATTTTCTCGCGGTTAGTCTGTAACCATTGCTCGTATGCCGCAGCTAGTGCCTGAGCGAATACATTGGGTTGTTGCGCACCGCTAACCGCCTGTGTTTGATTGAAGAGAAAGAAGGGCACCCCGGTAGCTCCCAGTTGTCGTACCCGCTGGGCGTCCTGGCGAACATCGTCTTTATACTGGTCGGATTGCAGCACCTGCTTTACTTCAGCCGGTTGAAGTCCTACCTCCGTGCTCAAGGCGAGTAACGTTTGGTGGTCGCTCAGTAAGGCCCCTTCGGTGAAATAGGCCCGGAAAAAGCGCTCTTCCAGTTCGTTGGTCAGGTTGTATTTTTTGGCCAATTGAATGAGCCGATGGGCATCCAGTGAATTGGTGATCTTCGCCTGATCCAGTCGGTAATCCAGGCCCGCATCTTTGGCTGTTTGAACCAATATTTTATGAACCTGAATGGACCACTCGCGAGTTTGTCCCTTCAATTCGGCGACATAGTCATAAAATCTTTTGTTGGGTTGATACATCAAATTGGGATTCAGCTGGAAGCTATGCCATACAACCTCCAGGGAGTCCCTGGCGGGAAATTCAGCGAGTGCTTTTTCGAAATTTCGCTTGCCGATATAACAAAAGGGGCACATGACATCACTCCAGATATCGACGCTCATTTTGGCGTTCATCTTGTTTATGGTTTTATGTTGAAAAACGGGCGATCTCGACGGCTGGCCAAGGGTTAAACAACTCATTACTAAGCTGATACAGAATTGAGGGTGTGTCCTGCGTTAATGGGTAGCAGTCGCCCGATTGTTTTCCTTAACAAAAGTACGTACGTTTGATTACCTAAAGTTATCAGTTACCCATAGGTAATCAGTTACCTTTTGGTAATCAACCACGAACGCTATGCCGAATTACACAGATTGTTTATCCGCGCTGTTACCGATCAGAGACGCTTTGGAAGTAGTGAACGGAAAATGGAAACTGCTGATCTTAGTGTCCATCGGGGTCGGAAATCACCGGTTTCGGGAGATACAGCGCAGTATTCCCGATCTAAGCACGAAAGTGCTGGCGAAGGAGTTGAAAGACCTGGAAGAGAATGGATTGATTAAACGAACGGTTGACGATGGTTACCCTGTTCTGATCACCTATACCACGCTGCCGTATGCGGAAACGTTGGGGAGTGTGATTGAGGCTTTAAAGAACTGGGGCGTCCAGCACCGAGCGCATATTATGGGAGCGGAAGCCTAAGGTCACCTGGCGCAATAGAAGATAGTGAACACCTTAAAGTTGGAACCGGTCTGGCCATCATCAGACAGTAGTCTGTGCTTTGTGGCCATTCTCAAAAAAGCTCCCATTTATAAGCGAAAATAGATGTCTATTTACAGGATAGGGCAACCGTGGCCGGGAAACATATTCTGGAAGTTACCATACCCTATTCTTTGCCGCAGAGCCTTTATAATTGACTGGCATCGCAACTCGTAAACCGTTCTAATATGAACTAATTTGGCTCTAATCTGGCTCTAATATCCGCCCCGTAGCTTTGGCCTACTCATTGAAACAGGCTCATGCGCAGCGGAACTAAACGATACTATTGGCTTCTGTATTTTCTGGCCAGTTGCTGGATCGGCCCGAGTTGGGCGCAACCGGGCAACCCGCCGTCGATGCCGACGAATGCACTCACCTTGCCCAAAGCGCTGGAGTTGGCTCGGGTAAATTACCCAAGCCTTCGGGGTAAATTAGCCACCATTCGGGCTACCGAAGCCGATGCCCAGGCGCTGAACATGGCGCTGTTACCGCAGGCGGGTATTCAGGCACAGACGCTGAACGCTACCTCCAATCAGGTGCGGGGTGCCTATGTTTCCAACGGGGGCTTGTTGCTGCCCGTTTCGGGCGTACGCACCGATGGGTTCAATATGAACGCTGCCTGGACCAGTGCCGCTTCCATGGTCGTCGACTGGGAAGCCGTTACGTTTGGTCGTCGGCAAGCCCGACGCGATCAGGCCCGGCTGGCTGTAGAGCAGGCCCAGGCCGACTACGAAGGCGAATTATTTACCCATCAGGTGCGGGTGTGCGATGCGTATCTGTTAGCGCTCAACGCGCAAAAATCGGTAGCCTTGCAACGGGCAAATCTCCAGCGGGCGCAGGAGCTCCAGCGCATCATCCGCGCCAGCACCGAAGGAGGACTCCGACCGGGTATCGACAGTGCCGTGGCAAATGCCGAAGTGGCCCGCGCTCAACTGCAGGTACTGGAAAATCAGCAACTGGCTCAGCAGCAAGTGCTTCGACTGACTGAATTGATTGGTCAGCCCAACCCGGCTGTGCGGCTGGACTCGATGGTTTTTTATAACCAGTTACCCCAGCTACCGATTTATCCCGGCAGCAACCCAGCATTGCATCCGCAATTGCGCGTCTATCAAAAAAATATTGAGGTAGGAAGAGCAGGCGAAACGCTGCTAAAAGCGGCTGCCTTGCCGTCTGTTTCGGTGCTTGGTTCTCTACAGGGGCGCGGTTCCGGCATCAGCGAAGGAGCACAGGCCGATGGCACCTTTCGCATCGATCCATCGCCGGGCGCTGGTCTGCCGCTGCGTTCTTTCAATTACATCGTTGGGGTAACGGCCATCTGGCGCCCGACTGATTTGTGGCGAACAAAATACGCATTATCGGCCCAGCGCGAACGGATCAACGCCAATCAGCAGATGTACGACCAGCAGGCGCTGGGCCTTCAGGCTGCGGGTCAGAATGCGGTTCTGCAACTTCAACTGGCTCAGGCCCGTGCCCAGCAGGCTCCGCTTCAACTGGATGCCGCCCAGCAGGCGTATATCCAGGCGCAGGCCCGCTACGAATCCGGACTAGACAACATTCAGGCGCTTACCCAGACCAGTGCGTTGCTGAATCGGGCGGAAGTCGATCAGGCTCTGGTTACCAGTAGCGTCTGGCGTGCGCTGCTGCTCCGGGCCGCTACCGTTGGCGATCTGGATTCATTCTTCCAACAACTTCCCCGCTAATTCTCATGATCAAAGCTGCCTTAGCCAAACCCATTACGGTCATCGTCGCCTTAGCCGGGATTGTTTTATTTGCCATATTGGCCCTTTTGCAGATACCGGTGGATATTTTCCCCCGACTGAACCTGCCTACGATTTACATTGCCCAGCCCTACGGGGGCATGACCCCCGCTCAGATGGAAGGCTTCATTGCAACCCGTTACCAGAATCAGTTACTGTATGTATCGGGTATCAAGAGTGTGGAGGTGAAGAACATCCAGGGGCTGTGTCTGGTCAAGTGCAGCTTCTACGAAGACGTCAACATGGCCCAGGTCTCGGGCGAAGTAGCCAACCAGGTCAGCCGTGTCATGAACTACCTACCGCCGGGTACCGTACCACCCACCGTGGTTCGCTTCGATGCGTCGAGCTTACCCGTGGGTCAACTGGTCTTCAGCAGCCGCCGGGCGTCACTGGGCGAAATGCAGGACCTGGCGTCGACTCGCATCCGGCCGCTGTTTTCCCAGATTCCGGGTGCTTCGGCACCCCCTCCGTTTGGTGGTAACGAACGGACGGTTGTGGTAAAAGTCAATCCCGAACGCATGCGCAGCTACGAACTGACGCCCGATGAGATCGTGCAGGCGGTGGTGAAGAACAATCAGATTTCGCCCGCAGGTAGTGTACAGATGGGTGACTACACCGTCATGACACCCAGCAATACGGTACTAGACAAGGTGAGTGAGTTCATGAATATTCCGCTACGGAAAGGCGTAGGCCCCACGGTGTTTCTGCGCGATGTCGCTACGGTAGAAGATGGCACCGACATTACCGTTGGCTACGCTCTGGTCAACGGGAAACGGTCTGTTTATATTCCGGTAACCAAAAGTGCCGATGCCTCCACGATGAGCGTCGTGACCGCGTTGAAAGCCAAATTGCCGGAGATGAAAGCACTCCTGCCCGATGACGTGCAACTGACCTACGAGTTTGACCAGTCGGTTTATGTCACGCAGGCGGTGCATAGTTTGGCGGTGGAAGGTGGTTTGGGCGCGATCCTGACGGGGATTATGGTGCTGCTTTTTCTGGGCGACTGGCGTAGTTCGCTGATTGTTATCCTGACCATTCCGGTTTCGATTATGAGTGCTATTCTGCTGCTGAACCTGACGGGGCAAACGGTGAATATCATGACCCTGTCGGGACTGGCGCTGGCCATCGGGATTCTGGTCGATCAGGCGACGGTCGTGATTGAAAACATTCACCAGCACCTGGAAATGGGCAAGCCCAAGGCCCGCGCGATTCTGGATGCCTGCCAGGAAATGTCGTTTCCGCTGCTGCTCATTACACTCTGCATTCTGGCGGTGTTTGCCCCGGCTTTTCTCATGACGGGCGTGCCGCGCGGCATGTTTCTGCCGCTCTCGCTGTCGGTCGGCTTTTCGATCATAGCCTCGTACGTCCTCTCGCAGACGTTTGTGCCGGTGGTGGCCAACTGGTGGCTAAAGAGCCATCCGCACGCGCAACCCCATGAGCTAAGCATTTTACCTGATCTGGCGAAGCAGCCGGAGGCTCAGCAGGAACATTATGAAGAAAAACATCCCGAAAAAGTAAGCGGTTTTGAGCGCTTCAAGCTGGGGTATCTGCGGCTAATCGACCGACTGCTGGCCCAGCGGGCACTGGTTATTGGCATGTATGCGCTGATTTGCGCACTGCTGATTGGTATTGGCTTCACGCAGATCGGCCAGGATATGATGCCGCGTCAGAATCACGCCCACCAGTTTCAGGTACGGATTGTCGGGCCACAGGGCCTGCGAATCGAACGGACCGAAGAGTTGACCAAGCGGGTCATCAAGCAGATCGACGACTTGGTTGGCCCCCGAAACGTAGCGATTTCATCGGCTTTTGTGGGGATGACCCCGTCCAGTTATGGTACCAGCGCTCTGTACGTATTCAATGCCGGACCCCACGAAGCGGTTCTACAAGTTAATCTGTCCGAAGAATACAAAGTCGAGTCGCTCGATGCCCTGAAAGAGAAAATCCGCCAGCGGGTTCGCCAGAAAATGCCCAACGTCCGACTTTCGTTCGAGCCCATCGATCTGACGGATAAGATCATGAGTCAGGGGGCGCAGACGCCTATCGAGATTCTGGTGGGTGGCAAAGACCTCACTGAAGGCCAGCATTACGCCAACCGGCTGATGACTCGTCTGCGCGAAATCCCATACCTGCGCGATCTGCGGATCAATCAGCCGCTCAGCTACCCGACCGTATCCATTCAGGTAGACCGCGAGCGGGCCGCTCAACTGGGGTTGAGTACCGATGAGATTTCCAAGTCGCTGGTAGCCGCTACGTCATCGAGCCGGTTTACGGCCAAAAACCTCTGGCTCGACCAGTCGAAAGGGTTTGCCTACCAGGTACAGATCCAGCTGGAACAGGATCAGATGAAGTCGGTGGCTGACATTCAGGCGATTCCGTTGGTGAAAGGTCAACTTCGGCCCACCCTGGGCGACGTCGCGACCGTTCGTTCCACTACCATCCCGGGTCAATTCGATCGAATTGGTCCCCGGCGCATCATTACCGTATCGGCCAACATCAATAACCGGGATTTAGGCACGGCCACCCGCGATGTACAGGCGGCTATCACTGCCGCGGGCGATCCGCCCAAAGGGTCGGTGGTAGAACTGCGGGGGCTGGCGCAACTGCTTCAGGAAACGCTGAGCAGCCTGCAGTTTGGGTTAGGATTGGCGATCGTGGTTATCTTTTTACTGCTGGCGGCCAACTACCAATCCTTCAAAGTGGCTAGTGTGGTGTTGGTCAGCATCCCGGCTGTGCTGGCGGGCTCGCTTACGTTGCTGCTTGTTACGGGGCAGACGCTGAATCTGCAATCGTACATGGGTATTATCATGTCGGTGGGGGTATCGGTAGCGAACGCACTGCTGCTGGTGACCAATGCTGAAAGCCTCAGACTCCGTTACCGCGACGCCCGGGTGGCTGCGCGGGTAGCGGGTGCGGCTCGGCTGCGCCCGATTTTGATGACCGCTCTGGCGATGATTGCGGGGATGATTCCCATGGCGAGTGGCCTGGGCGAATCGGGTGAACAGACGGCTCCGTTGGGCCGGGCGGTGATTGGTGGGTTGTTGTTCTCAACGGTTGCTGCGCTGTTGATTTTGCCCGTCGTTTTTGCCGCCGTGCAACGAAAAACGACGTTCGATTCGCCCTCGCTCGACCCCGACGATCCGACCAGTACGTCTTACGATGGCCATCACCCGGTGCTTGCCGAGCCGTCTGAAACCACACTTAGCTACTAACGATTATGCGTTTTTATTCTGTTCTCCGATCCAGTGTACACGTAGCCCTGCTGACAGGTATGGGTTTCCTGCTCAGTCAGTGCGGTAACTCATCCGCTGAAAAAAGTGAGATGACTGAAGAGCCCGTTACCGAAGAAATCCGGTACGACGCCGTTCGAGTGACTGCTACGCGCCCTAGCTCCGAGCTGAATCTGCCGGGTGAGCTGGAAAGCTACTACGAAACGGACTTGTACCCCCGCGTGAGCAGCTACGTCAAAGCGCTGCACGCCGACATTGGCGATCAGGTGCAGAAAGGACAGGTCCTGGCCGAACTGGAAGCGCCCGAGCTGACGGCCAATCTGACCGAAGCCTATTCGAAAGTAAAAGCCGCCGAAGCCGTATACGGAGCCAGTAAAGGCACGTTCCTGCGGGTCTTGCGCACCAGTCGCACGGCGGGGGCTATCTCACCTGTCGATCTGGAAACATCCCGAACCAGAGCCATCTCGGATAGTCTGGGCGTAGTGGCTGCGAATGCCCACTATGCTTCCGTACAGCAACTAGTCAGTTACCTGAAAATTACCGCTCCATTTACCGGCGTCATCACCGACCGTCGTCTGTCGCCAGGGGCTTTTGTTGGGCCCGGTGGACAAAACGGCGTACCCATGCTGAAAATCAAGCAACTGGATCGGCTGCGGCTGCGCATTGCCGTACCGGAAGCCTATCTGGGCGATATTCGTCGGGGCGCTTCCGTTCAGTTTTCGGTGCGTAGTTTTCCGGGGCAGACGTTTACCGGACGGATCAATCGCATTTCGAATAACGTACGGCCGGAAACCCGCTCGGAAATGATCGAGATCGACTTTCCCAACAAAGGCGGTAAACTGAAACCGGGTATGTTTGCTTCGGTGCGGTTACCCGTCAGCCCGGCAGCGGAAGGAAGCTTGTACGTACCTAAATCGGCCGTTATCAGCACAATGGACCGAACGTTTGTTCAGAAAGTTGTGGACGGCAAAGCCGTTCGCGTAACGGTGCAAAAAGGCGACGATACTGCCGGTCAGACGCAGGTTTTCGGTGAGCTGAAACCTGGAGATATTATCCTGAAAACAGCCAGTGACGATCTGGCCGACCAGGCCCCCGTGAAAACGCAACTGGTGAATCTGTAGCCACTGGGCAGTCAGCTTTTCGTCTAGACGAAGGTCGTTGGACTATAAATCAATTGATTACCAGTACGATTGCTCGCTGGAAGCGCGCCAGGCCGGCTAACCGTCATTCGGGATTAATGTCGGCCGTTGCTGCTGCGTGGAATTTTTGTCAGCGGATTGCCCGCCTGCCTGGGGGCTCGCGAAAACCAGACTTTGCGCCGGGCAATCAGTCGGCCAATGATAAACAGAATCACCAGGCCAATGATAACGATAGCGATCAGGGGCAAAAAAACCGTAAAGAGCGACAAGCCAACCGACGCGACATTTTCGCCGGTGGCCACCACCGGGTTGGCAATACCACCCGTAGTAGCCGTCGAGCCGAGCCGGAGTAGGCTGGTGCCCGCCTGAACGATACCCGCCGAACTCCCGCCAAGCATCAGGCCGAGGCCCCAGTGGAGTATTGGATTGTCGATGTGCAGAAAAGAGGTGCTGATCAACGTGCCCGCAATGATCGAAGCGGGTGTAGCGAGCGTATCCAGAAAATTATCGAGCCAGGGAATGTAGTACGAGCCAATCTCAAAAATCGTAGCGACCAGCAATCCGATCAGTGCGGGCCAGTCGCTCAGCCATTCGAAACCCGCTACGGGGCCAACAAACCCGAGTTTTGTGGCAATGCTGGCAATGAGCAGGGGAACAAATACCCGAAACCCGCAGCACGCGGCTAAGCCGACGCCAATACAGGCACTAATGATCCATTCAATGGACATGGTGGTCTATGGTTTGTCGTTCGTAAGGGCAAGTACCGTACCGGGAGTTCCCGATACTACTAAGCCAAAGCAGCCGCTCCGGAGCGGCTGCTTTATAAACTACAAACGAAATAGATGGTTCAGTCGGCGCATCTAGCCGAAAAACTGCGGGTTGAAATTCATCAGAAACGCTTCGTCGGTCGCGCGGGTCAGGGCGGTATACAACCACCGCACAAATTCGTCGTTGACCTGCCCCTCGGGCAGAAATCCCTGATCGATAAAGACCGCGCTCCACTGACCACCCTGCGCTTTGTGGCAGGTCAGGGCGTAGGCAAACTTCACCTGTAAGGCATTCAGATACGGATCCCGCCGGACGGCTTCGGCCCGCTCTTTCTTGCTTTTTATGTAGAAATAATCCTTCATGACGCTCTCGTAGAGCGCTTTATACTGGTCGGAGGCCAGCGACGGTACGGGCGAGTGCAGCGTATCGAGCATGATTTTCGCGTCGAAGTCGGGCTGATCTTCGTAGTCGATGAGCCGCAGCGTAACCGTAGCGAATCGGAAACCATGCATCTCTTCTTTATTTCGGATCTTCTGTACTTCGGCAAACTCGCCGTTGGCCAGAAACCCCGCCGGCGATTCTTCGTCGAGTACGGTATAATTGTTCCGGGCAATCATCAGCATATCGCCCGCGTCGAGTTCTTCTTCGCACTGGTCGATCATCCGCCGGACAAACTGGTTGTACTGAACGGCGGTTTTGTTGGAGCGGCAAATGATGGCCGTGTTTTCGCGGCCGTACTTATCGTAGGCGTATCGGATACCGTCTTCGAGTTTGGTCAGGGGCATCTTAAAAATGTCGTTGAACGACCGAACGTTCAACTGAATGTCGGGCATCTCGGCGGCCGATACGGGGGGCTTATCGCTCAGCAGCGCATCGAACCCCACCGCCTTGGGCGTAGGGGTCGGTTCGCCCAGAAGTATGCGCAAACCAGTGGCGTTGTAAAGGATACCCGAATCTTCGTCCTGACGCATTACTTCGGTAAGCTCCTGCTCATAAACCGTCATGTCGAATGAACTGGCCAGAAACCCCCGGTCCAGTGCTGGACTTAACTCACGACCAATAGGAGGGAGCTGCGCCGTATCGCCCACCAGCATCAGTTTGTTGCCGGGGTTCTCGAACACGAAATCGATCAGATCGGTGAGCAGACCTTTCCCGCCAAAATCGGCTTCATCCGAAATCATCGAAGCCTCGTCGACGATGAAGAGCGTATCCTCGTGGTAGTTTTTCTGACGCTGGAACGCGAGCGTCCCCGAACCCGGATCGGCCACCTGGCGGTAAATTTTCCGGTGAATCGTTTGCGCAGGTTTTTTGGCGTAGTTGGTCATGACCTTGGCCGCCCGACCGGTGGGGGCCAGCAGCACCGATTTGTAGCCGAAACGCGGCAACACTTTAATGAGCGTACCCACGAGTGTGGTCTTGCCCGTACCGGCGTATCCACGCAACAGAAAACAGTCGCGGTAATGCTCGATATCCTCGTGGGCGATGAACGCGCCGATCTGTTCAAAAAACTGTACCTGACCGGCTGTAGGCTTAAAAGGGAAACGTTTGGCCAGCAAATGCGCGGCCGTCTGGGTCTCGTTCATATACCTAAAGGTACGAAAAAAAGCAACATGATAAAAGCGCCGGATTTCGCCGGAGAGGCCTGGATTTATGAGTAATTTTCACTAGATTTTTTGCGTTTTCGGGCGCTTCTGTTTTCCCTTTTCATGCTTTTTTAATATATTGACACGTCTCTAAACTCTCTCCTTATGAACATTCGCCAGATTCTCCAGAGTAAAAAAATTAACGCTCTTTATTCGGTATCGTCGGATCAGACGGTACTGGAAGCCCTTCGGCTGATGGCCGACAAGAACATTGGCGCGGTGCTGGTGATCGACAGAGGAGTTCTAACCGGTATTTTCTCCGAGCGCGATTATGCCCGTAAGGTTATCCTGAAAGATCGCCACTCCGACGATACCCGGATTGCCGATGTCATGACGGCCAACGTCATCACGATCGAGCCCGAGCAGAGTATCGAAGAGTGTATGGTCGTGATGTCGGACCGGCATATTCGCCATTTGCCCGTCATGAGCGATGGCGAACTCATCGGCATTATTTCGATCAACGACGTGGTCAGCGCCATCATTCTTGACCAGAAAACCCGCATTGATTCACTGGAAAGCTATATTTCCGGAAGCCCATACTGAAATATGATTTATGATATATGATGCAGGATGTTGGCGGTCTACTAAGATATCCTACATCATATATCCTACATAAATTCTCTACCTTTGCGTCCCTTATACGTAACCAGATTATGACGCAGGTAGTGGATGCCGACAAGCCCCGCGAAGAAGTACTTAGATTATATGGAAACCGACTTCGGATTCGGGTATGTGGCCTGTATCGGGAGGGCGATCGCCTGCTGATGGTCCGGCATCGGGGCATTAATCCCACCGATACGTTCTGGTGCCCACCGGGTGGCGGAGCGCAGTTTAGCGAAACCGCTCCCCAAGCGCTAACCCGTGAATTTCTGGAGGAGACTGGACTGGATATCGAAATTGGCGATATGCTGTTCGTCAACGAGTTTATGGCACCACCGCTTCATGCTATGGAGCTGTTTTTTACGGTGCAGGTAACCGGTGGATCGCTTCGGCAGGGCATTGATCCGGAAATGAGTCTGGCCGGGCAAATTATCGAGGACGTCCGGCTGATGAGTTTTGAGGAGATCAAAAGCTATCCGCCCGATGAAGTGCACGACCTGTTCCGCTACTGCCAGTCGCTCGACGATGTGTTTCGGCTTCAAGGATACCTCCGTTAACTCATATTAAGCCGACTTAGGTCGGATAGTATGGTGACTAATGTGGAATTTTTAGTAGGTTTATATCGCCTTTTTAACAAGTAGCTATTCGACGTTGTGCAAACCACTGTACCTCTCGTTCCCACGGTAACCGTACGCGCTGACGCTTTTACTCCGAACCATACTGATCGATCAGTGCTGTGTCTGGAGGTAGGTCAGGACCGTTTTCGGTTACTGGTGCAGAATCGGCAGGGGCAGGGATTGTACCTGGAAGATTACGGCTTTCCGTCGCTGCTTACCAATCAGTCGATTACGGCTTTCCTGCCCAATATTTTCCGCAACCACCCGGTGCTGTCGGCAGGACCGTGGCAGGAAATCCGGATCGGGGTCAACTCGCCGTCGTTTACGCTGGTGCCTCAATCGCTCTATCGGAAAGAATACGCCAGTAGCTATCTGGCCCTGATGCGGGGAAGCACACTACCCGCTTACGAATTTGCGCAGGCTTACGTGCACGAGGCCGAAGGGTTTCTGTCCGTTTTCAATCTGGAACACCCCCTGGCCGATTATTTTTCGGAGCTGTATCCGCTTCAGCCCATCACGTATGTGCATCAGATCAGTGCCCTGATTCAGGCTACCGCCGATCAGGATCGCCACATGCTGACACCCGATACGGTTTATCTGTATTATGAAGACGCGTTCGTGACGGTTATTCACCGAAAGAATCACCAACTGCAGTACTGCAATCGGTTCGGGTACAAAAATGTGCAGGACCTGGCTTATTACATACTTTATGTGCTGGATGAGCAGGGACTCAGCCCGGAGTCGGCCACTATTTCCCTATACGGCGAAATTACTCCATTTGCGGATGCCTACGCCGAGCTAAGTCGCTTTCTGCCCCGGATGACTTTTGGGCAAACACCACCGGGTCTCACCCTGGCCAGCGAATTCAGCGAATTACCCGATCATCGCTATTTAAGTCTGTACGGGCTAGGTTTAATGAGTGAATTAACGAATTAGTGATAGGTTTGTTCCTGAATTCACCGCACCAACAAGCGGGTGATCGTTAATGCACAATCTATGAAGCGTATTGCGCTGTTTCCCGGTTCATTTGATCCGTTCACAAAAGGGCACGAAGATATCGTTCTGCGGGGGCTACGCCTGTTCGATGAAGTCGTTATCGGCATCGGCCGCAATGCGCAGAAGGCCCGTTATTTTCCACTGGATCAGATGACGCAGCTGATCGAAGAAGCGTTCCGAAACTATCCGAGCGTACGGGTAATCAGCTATGATGATCTGACGGCCGACGTAGCCCGAACGCTTGGCGCCCGGTTTTTGCTGCGGGGGCTACGCAACACTACCGATTTCGAATACGAAAACGGTATTTCGCAGGTAAACCGCTACATCTACGAAGAGGTTGAAACAGTGTTTCTGATCACTTCGCCCCACCTAGCCCCGATCAGTTCCAGCATCATCCGGGATCTGCACCGCTACGGCCAGAAAGTGGACACGTTTCTGCCTTACAAAATCGATAAAAATCAGTAAATAGAGTCAGGGCTTCGCTGCCAGTAGCTGACGCAGCCATCCGGTTACTATCTACCAGCCACTAACGACGGCACTCTCTATTTGTTGACCGAATCGATCACGTACCGAACCGAGCTAAACGAATTGGTGAGCGCCAGTTGGGTTTCGCGCCGGTCGAGCCAGGCCAGCTTCTCGATATCCTCGTCTATCTGCGGAGTCATACGACTATCGTCGAGAACACTCATGCGGTACCATTTGGTGCGTTTGAGAATGCGGCTGCCGTTGAGCTTGTAGGTGTGCCAGGTGGTGCAGATTCGCTCGCCGACAGCCACGCGAACCCCCGTTTCTTCTTCGACTTCGCGGGCGGCTCCTGCTCTGGAAGATTCGCCATCGTCAAGTTTGCCCTTGGGCAGATCCCAGACTCCACGCCGGAACATGAGCAGCATTTTGTCGCCTTTCAGAACGACACCCCCAGCCGCTTTGATCACTTTGAAGGGCTTTCTGATTGCTTCCTCGCAGTCGTCTTTATTGAGGCACCCCAGCGTAACAGATAGTAGCTGGCTGGCGTCGGCTTTCTGAAGCAACGTCAGCAATCGGCTAACGGTAGCGGGTATGGCGTTCAAAACCAGTAAGTGCCCATGCAGGGCATCTTCTTTCAGCGCTTCCAGACGGGCATCGATAATCAGATCGTAGTCCGTAAAAGGGCGTTGTGGCCCCGACGATTTGGTCGGAGTGGCACCTGTCAGTTGCGCAGCGGCTTTAGCGCCAACGAGCCGAATGGGGCGGTCGTTAATAAAAACAATCATCAGCAAATGAGGTTCGAGCGGCAAAAGTAGCAAAACAGACGGTCTGTCGTATCGGTAAACCTGTTGGAAACACATTCAGTTTCTATATTTTTGCAACAAGCCAACCATCTCCCTTTGTGGAACTTCTCATTATTTTACTGTTGACCATTCTGAATGGCGTGTTTTCCATGTCAGAAATTGCGCTTGTTTCATCGCGTAAATCCAAATTGGAAACGGCAGCCAAAAACGGCGATCGCCGGGCGCAGGTGGCTCTGGATTTATCGAACTCGCCCAACCGGTTCCTGTCGACGGTACAGATCGGCATCACGCTCATCGGGATCTTGCTGGGTATTTTCTCCGGTGATAAACTGACCGACGACGTGCAGGGTTACGTAGCGCAGGTGTCGGTTCTACAGCCCTATGCTCATTCCATTGCCGTTGTGCTGGTGTTGTTGTTACTGACCTATCTTTCGCTCGTTTTCGGTGAACTGGTTCCCAAACGCATTGGCTTGTCCAATCCCGAAGGCATTGCCAAAACCATGGCGGCTCCCATGATCCTGCTCTCGAAAGTAACGTCTCCCTTCATCACCCTGCTTACCCTTTCGAGCGATCTTTTGCTTAAGCTGCTGAATATCAAACCAAATGAAAGCGCCGTAACGGAAGAAGAAATCAAAAGTCTGATCCAGGAAGGCACCTCGGGTGGGGCCATCGAAGAGATCGAACAGGAGATTGTCCAGAATGTGTTCCAGCTTGGCGATCGGAAGATTACGTCGTTGATGACCAACCGGCAGGAAATCGTTTACCTCGATCTGGAAGACGATCCGGCCGAAAATAAAGCCAGGGTTCTCGAATACAAACACTCGGTGTATCCGCTTTGCAACGGGGGTGTCGACGAGGTAGTGGGCCTGATCTATTCAAAAGACTTCCTCGGTAAAGACCTTGATACTGAACTGCTTCGGCTCAGCGAGATCAAACGGGATGCCTTGTTTGTACCCGAAAACAACCGGGCTTACCAGGTGCTGGAACGCTTTCGGGAGCGCCGGCAGTACGTGGGCGTCATCGTGGATGAATACGGGGGGGTACTGGGCGTTATTACCCTGAACGACATTCTGGACGTGCTGGTTGGGGATATCAACGATGATGTCCACTCCGATTACGAAATCCGCGAGCGCGAAGACGGGAGTTACCTAATCGATGCTCAGCTTCCGTTCGAGGATTTTCTGTCTTATTTTTCCATCACCATCAACGCGCAGACCCGTCGTGAGTTAACGGGCTTCGATACCCTCGGTGGCTTTGCACTGCACATTCTGAAAGATATTCCGAAAACGGGCGAGACGTTTGTCTGGCACAAATACCAGTTCGAGATCGTAGACATGGACAAAAGCCGAATCGACAAGATTCTGGTGAAGAAACTGGCCGAAGAATAACCCTGATCTGTAAACAGATGCCCCTTTTTGCTGGTTATAGCTACGAATTAACCTCATCGACAGCTATGACTATGAGACATTTCATGCCTGATCCAAGCGAACAAACCGGCAACGACTCCCGTCGCGTGCCAACCGGTATGGAAACCGATCCTGATGCCGATGAAGAAGTGATCGATCAGCAGGCCGGCGAGTCGCATCCGGAACCTGTAAAAACCGAACAGGAAGCTAAACTGGCGCCCGATAACCTGTCCGATTCCATTGCCTACGCTTTGGATGGCAGCGGCCCCGGCCCTACGAACGCCAAACCCAATGTGTCGGGTCACGATGTAATTACTGAAGGCACGACTGGCGCCGGGCCCGAAGAGGAAAAGGACCTATTTGAATCGTAACGGTCAGTGTCTCTATTCTTCGACGACAATACCTTCTTCGTCTAAGTAGCGGGCGATGTTAAAGGTGTGCCCATTCATTAACTCAATATCGGTGTTCCACTCACGGACCTGCCAGTCGCGATTCGGCTCGATAACCGTAACTGTTCGCGTATTGATCATGATCCAGATGATGCGCTCTACGCCGAAGTCAAGCAGTTTCTTTGATTTTTTATACGTGTAACCAAAGCCCGTCAATTCAGAGGTGTCTGCTTCCGTATCAATTTCAATCGCGATTTTCGGAGGCACTTCCGGATATTTCTTGTTGACTTTATCGGCGGTCAGGACCGCTTTGTCGTAAATGGCAATGTCATTCGACAGGTTGTTGTTCTTGTCGATATGGCTACCGATCTCGTTGGTGTAGACCCGGTACTTTTTGCGGTCTATAAACTGATAAATAATCGATAAGATATAACTCACCAGTTCGGCCTGCAAGGAACTGCACCCCATAATATCTTCCAGCGTTTTTGTTTTGTTCAGCACAGACTGGTAGCCCCGGTAGTAAATGGGCTTACCGTCCATGACTTCATAGACCAGATAGTCCGGAATTTTCCGTCTGGACTTCGCTGTAGTTTTGGTTGAAATAGGGGTCGGCATACGCACTGACTTTTCTCAAATATATAAATTGATTCGAACGGAGACAAATTAGACCACTTCTTTGTACTGCATCCGGTACAGGTTGGCGTAGAAGCCCTCGTGCTGAAGCAGCTCTTCGTGATTACCCTGTTCCATAATTCGGCCTTTATCGACAACAATAATGTTATTGGCTTTCTGAATAGTCGACAGGCGGTGGGCAATAACGATCGCCGTACGGCCTTTCATGAGCTTGCTGATGGCATTCTGGATCATCTCTTCGGTTTCGGTATCGACCGACGAGGTGGCTTCGTCGAGTACGATAATTTTGGGGTCCTGCACCATAGCCCGCACAAAGGAGATCAACTGGCGCTGCCCCACCGACAGCGTCGAGCCCCGCTCCATGACGTTGTATTCGTAACCACCCGGCAACCGCTCGATAAAGTCGTGAACACCTACCAGTTTGGCCGCTTCAACGATCGTTTCGCGGCTGATGCGTTTATCGCCGAGGGTAATGTTGTTTTCGATCGTATCGGAGAAAAGAAACACATCCTGCAGAACCACTCCGATGTTTCGGCGCAGATGCCCGAGCTCATACTGATGAACGTCTGTCTTATCGACCAGGATTTCGCCTTTGTTGATATCGTAGAACCGGCTCAGCAAGTTGATAATCGATGACTTTCCGGCACCGGTAGCGCCCACAAACGCGACGGTTTCGCCTGGTTTGACGTAGAACGAGATATCCCGCAGCACCCAATCTTCGTTGTTATAGGCGAACCAGACATTTCGGAATTCAACCTCTCCCCGAATGTGTTCGGGAGCATAGGTGCCGTCATTAGCTGTAAACTCATCGCTGTCCAGTAATTTCAGAATTCGGTCGGTGCTGACGATACCCATCTGAAGCGTGTTGAACCGATCGGCCAGCATCCGGATCGGTCGAAAAAACAGATTGATGAACATCACAAAAGCCGTGACCGTACCGAAGGTAACATCTGAGTGAATGATCTGCTGGGCACCGTACCAGACAACCAGTCCAACCGCAACGGCCGAAATAATGTCGGCAACGGGGTAATACACGGAATAATACCAGATCGAGCGGATGTTGGCGTCGCGGTGTTCGGCGTTGATGACACGGAATTTTTCAGCTTCGATTTTCTCGCTGCCGAAAATCTGAACGATGTTCATCCCCGTAATGTGCTCCTGCACGAACGAGTTCAGGTTGGCCACCGCCGTCCGGACTTCGTTGAACGACTTCTTGATTTTTTCCTTGAAAACGTAGGTGCTGAACAGCATCAGCGGAATGGTCGACAAGCTGATGGCCGCCAGCCGCCAGTCGGTATAAAACATCACCCCGATGATCAGGATCAGCTGTAAAATATCACCTGCAATAGCCGCCATGCCCTCGCTGAACACATCTGCCAGAGTTTCCACGTCGGAGATGGAGCGCGTTACCAGCCGGCCTATTGGCGTGTTATCGAAAAACTTGAGTCGCAGGTGCAGGATTTTCTGATAGAGCTGCACCCGGATGTCGCGAATGACGTACTGACCCAGCCAGCCCGACAGATAGGTATTGGAAAATTGAACGATAGCCTGGACGACCAGCACACCGATCATGACGATCAGCATAAGGGTTAGCCGTTGATAATCGCCCATCGAAATTACGTTGTCGATGGTATAGCGAATCAGTAAGGGCGTCAGGGGTGCCAGGCAGGCCGACAGTAAAATGACCCCAACCAGAGAATAGAAGCGGCCCTGGTAAGGTTTGACAAATGCGTATAGGCGTCGGAGGATAGCCCAGTCGAAAATTCGGCCGGACTCGGCGCTTTTTTGTTCGTTGCTCACAGAAAATAAAATGGCGAGTGTAGGGAGGTAACAGCGTTTGCAAGCCGAACGTTTCAGGTTTTATACCGGCTATTCGGGTAAGCCTGGCTAAAAAGCAGTAAAATCGGTCGGCCCTGCCTTTTCTGAATAATTACCTGACCGATCATCCAGATGAACCGCCGACAATTTGTTCAGAAAACCGCCGTTGCCGGACTCGCAACGCAGATTTTACCCTTTCCGATCTTCGGGCGTAATGCGCCTGGCGAGAAAGTGATCGTGGGCATAATCGGTACGCAGTCGCGGGGAAGCTGGCTGGCTGGCATTTACTCGAAACTACCCGGTGCCGAAGTAGGCTATATCTGCGATGTCGAAGACGGAGCCGTTGCCAACGGCCTGAAAGCGGTAGAGAAAGCCGGGCAGACGCGCAAACCCAAGGTTTTTAAAGACCTCCGAAAACTACTCGAACAAAAAGATCTGGATGCGGTAGCGATTGCAACCCCCGATCACTGGCACGCGCCGGCGGCCATGCTGGCCTGTTCGGCCGGTAAGCACGTATATGTCGAAAAACCGTGTGGCCATAATCCGCAGGAAGGCGAGTGGCTGGTTCAGGCAGCCCGAGCCCACAATCGGATCGTACAGATGGGTAGCCAGCGCCGGTCGTGGCCCACGCTGCAGCAGGCAGCGCAGGAAATTCGCGAAGGAGCTATTGGAAAGCCGTATTTCGCCCGGGCCTGGTATTACAACAACCGCAAGCCGATCGGAACCGGCAAACCGATTGCCGTTCCGGCATCCCTCGACTGGGACTTGTGGCAGGGCCCCGCTCCACGCAAAGGCTATCAGGACAACGTGGTACCCTACAACTGGCACTGGTTCTGGAACTGGGGAACCGGCGAAGCCTGCAACAATGGTACGCACGAAATCGACTGCTGCCGCTGGCTGATGGGCCTGGACTTCCCAACCAAAGTGACGTCGACGGGTGGACGGTATGCGTATAAAGGCGACGATTGGCAAACCCCCGATACCCAGCAGGCGTCATTTGAGTTCGGCGATAAAGCCTCCATCACCTGGGAGGGGCTGAGTTGCCAGGCGTTTGGTCCCGAAAAAAGCGGTCGCGGATTTACGATTTACGGTGATAAAGGGGTGCTGTCGGCTCCCGAAAGTGGCCCGGGTTATCAGTTGCTCGATCTGGGTGGTAAAGTCATTAAGGACGTAAAAGGCGATGCACCCGCCAATGCTGCAACGAATGCGATCAGCGCGGGTGGCGAAAAGCTGGATGCGTATCACCTCGATAATTTTCTCGAAAGTATCCGCGGAAAAACAAAGCCGACTGCCGAAATTACCGAAGGCCATAAGTCGGTATTGCTCTGCCATCTGGCCAATATTGCCCATCGCACGGGTAGTATGATTTACACCGACCCGACCAACGGTCATATTCTGCGCAATCCGGAAGCGTCGAAGCTGTGGAGCCGCGAGTACGAAAAAGGCTGGAAACCGGTGGTTTAAAAAAGTCATTTATTGTCATGCATAGTCATGAGTTGTTAGGAAGAGAATTAAGCCATTCCAGCTATGGATGACTACTCATGACAACAATGACTACGAATGACCATGTTCTATGAAACGACGCTCCTTTACGCGCCTGGCCGCGGCTCTGCCCTTTGGTTTACCCATTGAAAACCCAGGAACTGTCGCTAAGGTATCCGCAACGAATGCAACGGCCACCGACGATCGGTCTTACTGGCTACAAACCCTGCTGAAAATTGCCGATCCGGTGCTGAACGCCCTGGCGCAGAATCGCCTGAAAGCCACGATGCCCATCGAGTCGGCACCGGGGCAACAGGAAAGTCGCCTGGCGGTATCACATCTGGAAGCACTCGGCCGGACGATGGCGGGGCTGGCTCCGTGGCTGGAAATAAGCGCAGACGATTCGTCGGAAGGGCGGCAGCGACAGAAATACCTGAGTCTGGCCCGACAGGCCATCGCCAACGGCGTCGATCCGCACGCGCCCGATTATCTGAACTTCACCAAAGGCGGACAACCGCTGGTCGATGCGGCTTTTCTGGCGCATGGACTGGTGCGCTCGCCGAAACTGTGGGCGGCCTTAAAGTCAGAGGAGCAGGCGAATGTTATAAAAGCGCTGCAGGCCAGCCGGGATATAAAACCGGGCTACAATAACTGGTTGTTGTTCAGTGCGATGGTCGAAGCTGCGCTGCTGAAATACACCGGTTCGGGTGATGAACTGCGGATGGATTATGCCATTCGGCAGCACCAGGCCTGGTACAAGGGCGACGGAGCGTATGGCGATGGCCCCGATTTTCACTGGGATTATTACAATAGCTACGTCATTCAACCGATGCTGCTGGATACCGTTCAGGTACTGGTCGATGCCAGAAAAGCAGATAAAAGTTTATACGACTCCCTGCTGGGCCGTGCGCAGCGCTACGCCATGATCCAGGAGCGGCTCATTGCACCCGATGGCTCGTTTGCCGCTTTCGGACGGTCGCTGGCGTACCGGTGCGGAGCGTTTCAGTTGCTGGCGCAGGTTGCCTTACACAAGAAACTGCCTGCCGAACTGCCAGCTGCTCAGGTCCGTTCGGCCCTGAATGCGGTGATCCATCGGACGATGGACGCGCCCGGCACGTTCGATGCGAAAGGATGGCTGCAGATTGGTTTATGTGGGCACCAACCCGCCATCGGTGAAACCTACATCTCGACGGGAAGCCTGTATTTGTGCTCGGTCGCGTTTCTGCCGCTGGGTTTGCCCGCATCAGACCCCTTCTGGACTGAATCCGCTACCGACTGGACCGCCAAAAAGATCTGGTCGGGGCAGGACGTAAAAACCGACCATGCGATTAAAGGGTAAACTAAAAAGCTGAATGCGAGAACGCATTCAGCTTTTTAGTTAGTTTCCAGAATAAGAATTACGAAACCAGTCCGCCGTTCCAGACGGCCTCGCCCGGTGTGATCAGCGATAATTTACCGTCGCGGTCTTCGGCCATCAAAATCATTCCCTGCGATTCCAGTCCCATCATTTTCCGGGGAGCCAGATTGGCCAGAAATGTTACCTGCTTGCCAATGACTTCTTCGGGCGTAAAATGCCTGGCAATACCGCTCAGAATCTGTCGGCCGCCCAGGCCGTCGTCTACTTTCAGTTTCAGCAGCTTATCGCTTTTCGGAACCCGTTCGGCTTCGGTGATGGTACCGATTCGGATATCCATTTTAGCGAAATCCTCGTACGTAATCTCCGACCGGATTTCCGGAACGGCCTTTGTTTCTAACTCATTCATGCGTTTAGCATTCAGTAACTTATGAATCTGTTTATTGATTTCGTCGTCTTCAATTTTGGCAAAGAGCAAATCGGCGGGTCCTGCCGGAGCCTGCCCCAATGCATGACCCATGACCAGTAAGTCGGCACGACCCGCGTTCGTCCAGTTGAAATCGTCAGTAATGGCCAGTTGCGTCCGTAGCTTTTGGGTTGTAAACGGCAAAAACGGTTCACACACGATGCTCAGGTTTGCGGTGATCTGCAAGGCAATGTTCAAGATTGTATGCGCACGCTGCGGGTCGGTTTTGATCGCTTTCCAGGGTTCGGTTTCAGCCAGGTATTTATTCCCCAGTCGGGCCAGATCCATCAGGTGTCCCAGCGCTTCCCGGAACCGATAGTTCGAAATGGCCTGCCCGATCCGGTCCGGAAACAAGGCCAGCTCGTCCAGAACCTGGTTGTCGTAGGCCGTGAGTTCGCCAAGAGCGGGAACGTGACCGTCGGCCATCTTGTGCGTCAGGACCACCGCCCGGTTGACAAAATTTCCCAGAATGCCGACCAGTTCAGAGTTGTTCCGCGCCTGGAAATCTTTCCAGGTAAACTCACTGTCTTTGGTCTCAGGTGCATTAGCCGCCAGCACATACCGCAGCACGTCCTGCTTGCCGGGCAGTTCCTCCAGGTATTCGTGCAGCCACACCGCCCAGTTGCGCGAGGTGCTGATTTTGTCACCTTCGAGGTTCATAAACTCGTTGGCGGGCACGTTATCGGCCAGGATATACGATCCCTCGGCCATCAGCATCGCCGGGAAAATGATGCAGTGGAAAACGATGTTGTCTTTACCGATAAAATGCACCAGCTTAGTGTCTTTGTCGCGCCAGTAGAGCTCCCAGTCGCGGCCCTGCTGCTCTGCCCATTCTTTGGTCATCGAAATGTAGCCGATGGGCGCGTCGAACCAGACGTAGAGTACTTTTCCGTCGGCATCCGGCAGCGGAACTTTAATGCCCCAGTCGAGGTCACGGGTCATTGCCCGGGGCCGCAGCCCTTCCTTCAGCCACGACTGACATTGCCCGAACACGTTGGTTTTCCATTCGGTGTGGCCGTTGACGTAGGCTTCGATTGCAGGCTGCA
This sequence comes from Spirosoma koreense, assembly GCF_054777875.1. Taxonomy (NCBI): domain Bacteria; kingdom Pseudomonadati; phylum Bacteroidota; class Cytophagia; order Cytophagales; family Cytophagaceae; genus Spirosoma; species Spirosoma koreense. Next base: position 697,882 of record NZ_BAAHAC010000005.1, read on the forward strand.
TCCGGTCGAGCGGTAAAAACCAGTTTTTAGTCGAGCGCAGAATGGGTTTGGAGCCCGACAGCGTGGAGTGCGGTTCGATCAGCTCGGTTGGGCTAAGGGCCGTACCACAGCGTTCGCACTGGTCACCGTATGCATTCGGGTTGGCGCAAACCGGGCAGGTACCGACAATGTAGCGGTCGGCCAGAAACTGCCCGGCCACTTCGTCGTAATACTGCTCGGTCACTTCCTCGTCAAAATCGCCTTTGTCGTAGAGCTTCGTGAAAAACTCCTGCGAAGTTTCGTGATGAATCTGATTCGACGTGCGCGAATAAATGTCGAACGAGATGCCGAATTCCTGAAACGCCTGTTTGATCTGGCCGTAGTATTTATCGACGACCTCCTGGGGCGTAATACCTTCTTTCTTGGCTTTGATAGTGATAGGTACGCCGTGTTCGTCGGTGCCGCTGATGAAAGCGACATCCTTACCCGTCGAACGGAGGTAGCGGACGTAAATGTCGGCGGGTAGGTAGCATCCGGCAATGTGGCCGATGTGGATCGGGCCATTGGCGTAGATCAGGGCCGCCGTAACGGTATAGCGTTGGGGATTTTCGAGGGACATAATCCAGTATTTGGGACGCAAAATTAGCAATTCAGGCCCGAACGTTGTTATGTTTACACAAAGAGTACAGCCGGGCTGCTATGGAGAACACCACCTCGAATACGAATAATTTCCTCAACCGGGTCGAAATCAAAATCTTCAATTGACATCATCACTACCTAATCCTGTTTTTATTACCGGTGCCACCGGGTTTATCGGTTCGCACATTGCCCGGCGCTACCTGGCGGATGGGCACCCGGTTTCGGCTTTGTATCGACCCGAAAAAGGATACGGCATGCTGGCCGACGTGGCCGACCAGATTACCTGGCACGAAGGCGATGTGCTGGATATTCCGTCGCTTCAGACGGCCATTCAACATCGTATGGATGTAGTTCATGCGGCCGCCATCGTTTCCTTCTCGCCGAAAGACCGCGACCGGATGGATCAGATCAATGTAGAAGGAACGGCGAATGTCGTGAATGTGTGTCTGAAGGTGGGAATTCGTAAATTCGGTTACCTGAGTTCGGTAGCTGCCCTCGGCCGACCCGTAGCGAAAAACAGTACGCCAACCGAACCGATCATTATCCGCGAAGATCAGAAATGGCAGGATTCACCCAATAATTCTGCTTATGCCAAAAGCAAGTACCGGGCCGAACTGGAAGTCTGGCGCGGGGTCGCCGAAGGCCTGAATGCCGTCATGGTCAATCCGTCTATCGTGCTCGGAACGGGCGACTGGAGCCGGAGTAGTCTGCAATTGATCAGGTACGTACACGACGAAAAACCATTTTATCCGGCGGGGCTGGTCAATTACGTCGATGTGCTCGACGTGACCGATGCGCTGGTCCGGCTGATGCAGTCGTCGGTTACGGCCGAGCGGTTCATCCTCAATGCGGGCACCATTCCCTACCGATCCTTGTTAGAACAGATAGCGATGGTAGTGGGTAAGCGCCCGCCAACGATGCGGGTACCGCCCGTACTCACGCGCTTGCTCTGGCCGCTGGAAGCCCTACGGGCCTGGCTGACGGGCAAGGCCCCGCTCATCACCCGCGAGACAGCCCGATCGGCGAGTTCGTTTTACAGATACGACGGTCGGAAAATTGAGCAGGTGACTGGCTTTCAGTACCGACCGTTGAGCGATACGCTTCAGCGGGTAGCCGATGCCTTTCAGCAGCCGCAGACCGGTGCTTAAATTTTAGGGCGAAGGGTTGGAGTTTCGCTTTTTTGAGTTTATATTTCAATGCCAAAGGATAAATCGCGCCATTGGTGCGGCCCCTATCCGCCAAACATTTTTCAGGCAATAGTATGGAGCAAGAGTTCGAAGAACGAGAAGGCGATATTAAAGAATCCATCCGGCGTTTTGAGCAAATGCTGGACCAACAGCAAAGCCAGTTTTTCGATCTGGATGTCTACGAACAAATGGTGGAGCATTATCTCAACCAGGGTGATTTAGACAAGGCGTTCAAGGCCGCCGAATCCGGGCTGGAAAACTTCCCCTATGCGTTGGAATTAATGCTCGATAAAGCCCAGATTCTGGCTAATTTCCAACGATTCGACGAGTCGCTGGAGTTACTGGAACGGGCTTCATTGTTTAACCCCGGCGACCTCGACGTGCCGTTTATGCAGGGTTCGGTGCTGAACATGGCTGGTCGTTACGAAGAATCGGTTCAGGTGCTGGAAGAACTCCTCGACCGGGCCGACGATAAAGACGATATTTTGTTTCAACTGGGGCAAAGTTATCAGAACTGGGGTAAGTACGACGAAGCCATTACACAATACAAGAAGTCGATCGCGCTGAATATCAACAACGAAAATGCCCTGTATGAACTGGCGTTTTGCCTGGACGTTACGGGGGAGCTCGAAAACAGCCTGACTTACTATCAGCAACTGATCGATGCCGACCCTTATTCGTATAATGCCTGGTATAACATCGGTATCGCCTACAGCAAGCTGGGTCGGTACGAAGAAGCTGCCGAAGCATACGATTATGCGGTAATTATCAAAGACGATTTTGCGTCTGCGCATTTCAATCTGGGCAATACATACATGAACCTGGGGCTGTTCGAAAAAGCTGAAGGATGCTATCGCCAGACACTCAAATACGAAGAAGCAACCGCCGACACGTACTGCCACCTCGGCGCGAGCCTGGAAAAACAGGACCGTCTGCCAGACGCGATCAAAGAATACCGGGAAGCGCTGAAGCTCGATGCCATGTGGGACGAAGCCTGGTACGGCATTGGCGTTTGTCTCAGCGAGTCGGGTAAATGGTACGAAGCGCTACCGTTTCTGCAAAAAGCTATCAAACTCAATGACAACAACGGCGAGTATTATCTGGCCGTTGCCGAAACTGAGTATAAAGTGGGTAACGTGCTGTCGAGTATCGAAGCCTTCGAGAAAGCCGCCGAAGTAGATGCCGAAAATCCCGATGTCTACCTAACCTGGTCGCTGGTGCCATTTGATCAGGGCGATTTTCTCCGGGCCAACGACATCATTCAGTCGGGTATCAACGACATGCCGCAAGAAGCCGACCTGTATTATCGGTCAGCGGTGTATCTGATCCATGCGGGTCACTACCGTGAAGCGCTCGTTCAGCTCGAAGCGGCCCTCACGCTCGATTACGATGCGCACGTGCAGTTGTTCGAGTTTTTTCCGGAATTGGAAAAACAAAAAGCGCTGTACAAGATCATTCAGCAGTATAAAGAAAAAGAATAGGTAAGCATCGAAACAATAACAGAAAGTCGCTTTCATCGTCAGAAAGCGACTTTCTGTTTTATAATGGTGGGTCAGCACAAAGGAACGGATTACTGGTCGAATCGGTTAGTCAGCCAGATTATTCGTACGATTTACCCGTTTTCAGGAATGATGCAGTTGACCAGCGATAAAAGCGGCTACGGGCTTGTACGCTGTTTTTTACTAATCAGTTGGGTGCTGGTGATGTTGAATCCGTTTCGGGCAACTGCCCAGAATGATTCTGCGCGAACGGTTTCCGCAGTCGGTCAGCAGCACGTACCGGCCGACTCGTCGGCCGATATCTGGGATGTGTACTATCAGTTTATCAACCGCAAAGGACACCGGCCCGCCGAACGGACAAAACCAGGCTTTCATCCTTCGATCTTCCCGGAACTGGCCTACGCTCTGCAAACCGGCTTTGCGGTTGGCCTGAATGCGAATCTATCGTTCACCAGTGCCGATCCACAACAAAACGTTTCGGTTATTTATTCGACGCCCCAGTATACCCAGTATCAGCAGGTTATCATCCCGATCGTTACGAACTTATGGACAAAGGGCAACCGGTACAACATCGTCAGTGACTGGCGTTACTATAATTATTCGGCCGATAATTTCGGCCTGGGCGGCAGTTCTCGGGCCGACGTCGACGATCGTCTTTTTTATTCGTATCTGCGGTTGCATCAGGCGGTACTGCGGCAGGTAGCTCCCAATTTTTCAGTGGGTATTGGATACGCGCTGGATTACCACTGGCGAATTCGGGAAGAAAACGATACCCCGCAACTCAACGATGATTTTCAGCGCTACAATTCCGGTAGTCGTTCTGTGTCGTCCGGGCCAACGTTTACAGTACAGTATACCAACCGTCGAAACCCTAACAATCCGCAAAGTGGTTTTTTCGGTAGCGTCCTGGTTCGGCCCAATCTGCGCTGGCTGGGTAGTGATCAGAACTGGCAATCGGTAGTGGCCGATTTCCGTAAGTACGTTCCCCTGACCCACGACGGGCGACATATCCTGGCGTTCTGGAACATGAACTGGCTGAGCTTCGGGGAGCAGGCTCCGTATCTCGATCTGCCCAGTACGGGCTGGGATACGTATTCGAATCTTGGCCGTGGATACACCCAGGGTCGCTTTCGGGGGAAAGACTTGATTTATCTGGAAACCGAATACCGAACCATATTGCTCACGAACGGTTTGCTGGGAGGAGTCATCTTTGCCAATATGCAGATGTACACAGACTACCCCGATTCGGCTCACTTTGGCCGATTACTGCCGGGTGGTGGGGTTGGCCTGCGCCTGAAAGTAAACAAGCATTCGAACCTGAACCTGGCCATAGACTATGGTTTCGGCGTGGGTGGTTCACAGGGGATTTTCCTGAATTTGGGAGAGGTATTCTGATTTACTGATCAGCTCGACTGGCCGCAAGTTTTTGTTTCAGATCGAATGTCTGTGCGGCAAAGACCATCAGGATCTGGTGATCGTCGAAGGTCTTTTTCACGGCCATCATGGCTTCGCTCAGGGCGGTCTGTGCGTTCGTTTTTGGGTACTCTACCCAGAACCATATCACGAACTGAACGTTTGTATCCGCAAAATGCCGGTAATGAAACTCGATCGGCCGATCTGGCAATACGAAAGGAAGCCTGGCAATAGCAGCTATGGCAACCCGTTGAGCGGTTGCCAGATCGTCGATGTACGACACTCCGGCGGTTACTTCGATGCGTCGCTGACCAAGGCGGGAAAAATTCGTAATGGGTTTCTGGAAGACGTCTTTGCTCGGAATCTCGACGGTCTGGCCCTGGCCGTTATCGATCACGATGGAGCGCAGTTTGATATCCAGTACTTTACCCGTATAGCCGTTGGTTTCTACAATGTCGCCCAACTGAATAGGCCGGGCGAGGGCAATCATGGTTCCCGAAATAAAATTGGCGGTCAAATCCTGAAACGCGAATCCAATTGCCAGGGCAATGACGCCCGCACCGGCCAGTAGCGAGGTCACGGTTTTATCCAGCCCCAGTATACCCAGGGCCACGAACAGCCCGACCGCCACCACAACGACCCGGATGACGGCCCCCGTCAGGTTGATCAGCGAGACATTACTACTAACCCGCACCAGCCCACGCACCAACCACCGACTGAACCATCGGGATAGAAACGTAAAAAAGACCAGCAGCAGGATGGCAACGGCTACCTTGGGTATGTAGCGTACAGCGGCCCGCAACCAGATCGACAGTTCAGCGTAAATAAGTCCGGCGGCCTGCGAAAAATTCATTCGGTAAAAAAGTGATCGTACGAAGGAGAACGGTGCGGGTTTGCAATGTGTTTCATCAGTAAGGCCCTACATCGTACCTTTGCGGAATATTACAACCATTTGATGATGAAACCTACCACTGCCGTTTACCTTGATAATGCCGCGACGACCCGGCTGGACCCCGAAGTGCTGGATGCGATGTTACCGCTTATGACAGAGCAGTTTGGGAATCCATCCTCGATTCACAGCCACGGACGGGCGGTTCGTACGGCCATCGAAAAAGCCCGCAAAACGGTCGCTTCCCTGCTGAACACATCGCCAGCTGAAATTTTCTTTACCTCGGGCGGCACTGAAGCCGACAACACCGCCATTCGGAGCAGTATTGAAACCTACGGCCTGACCCACGCGATCACCTCGCCGTTGGAGCACCACGCCGTTTTGCATACTCTTCAGCACCTCGAACAACAGGGCACCATCCGGCTCGATCTGGTGCGGGTGGATACGGAAGGGCATATCGATCTGGCGCATCTGGAAGAACTGCTGCAGCAAAACCGGGCCGCCGGTTCGTCGCGGTCGCTGGTGTCGCTCATGCACGGCAACAACGAAATTGGTAATCTGTTGAATATGAATCGGGTAGGGGAGATGTGTCGCGCTTACGACGCTATTTTTCATTCCGATACGGTGCAAACGATGGGCCATTTTCGTCACGACCTGCAGCAGTTGCCGGTTGATTTTATTGTGGGGGCTGGTCATAAGTTTCACGGACCCAAAGGAGTTGGCTTCCTGTATGTCAACGCTGATCGCGTTAAAATTCATCCGTTTATGTACGGGGGGGCTCAGGAACGTAACATGCGCGGAGGCACCGAAAATGTATACGGCATCGTCGGGCTGGCAAAAGCGCTGGAAATTGCGTACCGCGACATGGACGCTCATCAGCAACATATCACTGGGCTGAAACGCCGGATGATCGAACGGTTGCGCGAGAAAATGCCCGGCGTGCAATTCAATGGTGATTCGGCCGATGTCGAGAATAGCTTATATACCGTATTGAACGTCAGCTTACCCGCGTCGGACATGAGCGATATGTTGCTCTTTAGCCTGGATATCGCCCGGATATCGGCGTCGGGTGGTTCGGCCTGTTCGAGTGGGTCGAACGTTGGTTCGCACGTGCTGGCGGCTCTGCCCGGCCTCGATCCGGATCGGGGCTACGTCCGATTTTCGTTTGGTAAGTATAACACCCCCGATGAGATCGATTACGCCGTCGATACGCTGGTGGGCTTGTATCAGAAAGAATTGGTAAAGTAGACATTGAGTAAACACGGAGGCACAGAGAACACAGAGAAATAAGTAAAACTCTGTGTTCTCTGTGCCTCCGTGTTTACTCAATGTCTGTGTTTAAAATCAATACGAACCGCCTGTGTAAAATAGATGCCTGGCTGTAGCCTGCCCGCTTACCTTTCGTCTTGGTGATCATCCTTACGACCCCGGTTTATGTTCAAGACGAAAACAAGCGCTGACCAACAGCCCAAACCAAAAAAGTCTGCGCTGCGTGAATGGCTCGATTCCGTGGCATTTGCCGTGATTGCGGCTACCCTTATCCGCTTTTTAACCTTCGAAGCCTTTGCCATACCGACTCCTTCGATGGAAAACAGCCTGATGGTGGGCGACTACCTGTTTGTCAGCAAGTTGCATTACGGTATTCGGACGCCTAAAACTCCCCTGCAAGTGCCGCTGACCCATCAGAAAATCTGGGGTACTGAGATTCCCTCTTTCAGCACCGCTATTCAGTTGCCCGTATATCGGCTACCGGGATTCACGCACGTGAAAAACGGGGATGTGGTGGTGTTCAATTATCCCCCGCCCAAGGCGGGCGAATCGAGTTACCCCTCAGACCTAAAAACAGATTTTATCAAGCGCTGCATCGGGATACCGGGCGACGTGGTAGAGATTCGGCAGGAGCAGGTGTATGTAAATGGCAAAGCACTTGCCGTACCGAAGCGTTCCGAAACCACATATTTCGTGAAAACCACCGAAGTACTCGATGATCGGTTTTTCCGGAAGTACGACATCGTCAATGATTTCAAATCGGCGGAAGGGCCTTTTATCAACTGGCAACCCCTGGAACGGTACGACGAAGCTACCAAAACACCGGTATTGGTCGGTTATCGGGTCAACACCACCGCCGATGTAATCACCAAATTCAAGGAATTCGACTGGGTCAAAGGCATAGAATCCATGACCGAGCAGCCAGGTCAGGCTGATCCGCGTATATACGGTAGCGCGGCCTTTGCCTGGAATCAGGACAATTTTGGGCCGCTCACCGTACCGAAGAAAGGCGCGACGATTTCTGTCAATAAGCAAACGATTGCCTTATACGGGCCGGTGATCGAGCGCTATGAAGCCAACGAAAACGTTGTGATGACCCCCACCAGCATCCAGATCGACGGTCGGCCCATAAGCTCGTATACGTTTAAGCAAGACTACTATTTTATGATGGGTGATAATCGCCACAACTCCGAGGATTCGCGCTACTGGGGGTTTGTGCCGGAAGATCACATTATTGGGAAAGCCGTATTCGTGTGGATGTCGCTCGATCCGGTTCCGGCTGATGCATGGCACAAAATTCGCTGGAACCGCCTGTTTCGCCTGATCGAGTAAACTCACTTCGGCAGCTTCACCCGATACAACCGGAACGGATATTCTATTTTATCTTCGCCGGCATTGTATCGCCTGGTGCGTTGAATCTGGGCCGCTGTTACATACAGATACCCGTCTGAGCCAATACCGAAGCTGTCGGGCCAAAGTAGCCGGTTATCTTGTACGAGCCATTTTAGCTGGCGGTCGGGGCTAAAATAGCGGATTGCTTTATCTGGTGAATCGGTCAGATACACGTTTCCGGCTTTATCGGCAATCATGCCGTGTGAGACACCCGTTTCGCCCATGACCTCGACGTGTGAGGCAACTTCGGTAGCCGATACCGCCGGATCGGCTAGGTATCGGGTGGCTATGCGAAAAAGTTTGGTTTGCGTGATAGGTCGGAAATAAAGGTAAGTAAAGTCGTGGGTCAGGGCAATACCGTTTACGTTGCTTCTGAACGGGTTACCCTGGCTATCACGCACCCCTTTGCCATCGATGGTAAGGATAAAAGCCGCATCGGCCTTCGTGAAGGGCGTATTTTCCAGTACGGTCCGGCTCTTGCCCGACGCCAGATCCAGAACCACAATAGCCGCCCGGCCAGGATCGGACAGATAAGCGATCTGCCGTTGTGTATCGACCTGAACGTCATTGAGGCCAGTGCGTTCACGGGGTAAATCCTCGAACCGATAAATCCGTTCGACCTGATTGGTCTGCAAATTTATTTTTAGAAGCTTGATGCCTTCCGGAATGGCTTTCTGTCCGGCTGGATTAGCCGGGTCCAGCACCCAGAGCCTATTGGTCTGATCGACAAACAGCGCCTGAACATTCATGAATCGATCCCGTGGTTTCAGCGAATCCCACTGGTTCCAGACGGCGCTGGGGTAAGGAATTCGTTCTTTAGTGCCGTCAGAACGGCTCACCAGCTCGACCAGGCCGTAATCATAATTTTCGGCATTCTTCGGGAAGGTAACGAATAGGCGATTCTGCTGCGAAACACCCAGGCCAATGGGTTGATGCCGGCCAAATTCGGCAACTGTTTCCAGCCTGGCCGAAGGAGTCGACTGGGCCCGTGCCGCCGAACCAATGAGCAGGATCGCTCCCGACAAAAGCGCAATGTTCATACGATGCTGAGTTAGTCTGTTCTCAGGTGTAACGGCTATTTGTGGGGAAGGTTTAGCGGTGTGGGCCGATAGAAGCTGTTTAGGCTGACCGCCGTTTGGTTCTGAACAGGCAGGTTTCTGATGAATAGGGACCGACGAACGGGTCGCTGCTCCGGGGGTGCGAATTTGTGGAGAAAATGGGCTCAGTCAATTAGGCGCTGATAATAATAACTATGTACCGCTTTTTCATTATATTTGTCTTAAATGAATCGGATCATCGTTAGGATAGTAAATTATCCTGACGGTTTGCTGACCGGGAAGAAAAGGTCAGCGGTTTTTCACCATCATTCAGCTGTACCTTGACATTTCAGGAATTTAATCTCCACGACGACCTGCTGGCCGGTGTGGACGCCATGAACTACCTAAAGGCTACTCCCATTCAGGAGATGGCCATTCCCAAAATCCTCGACGGGCGCGACCTCATTGCCAGCGCGCAGACGGGTACCGGTAAAACGGCCGCCTATCTCATTCCGCTGCTCGACCGGATTTCGCACGCTAACCACGATCATACCAGTACGCTCATTCTGGTGCCAACGCGTGAACTGGCCAAGCAGATCGACGAGCAGGTTGAAGGGTTCGGCTATTTCGTCGAAGCCAACAGCATTGCCATTTACGGTGGTGGCAAGGGCGACGATTGGGACAAACAACGTAAAGCGCTCGAAACTGGCGCCGATATCATCATTGCTACGCCTGGACGGCTCATCGCTCATATGCAACTGGGTTACGTCAACTTCGATAAGATTGATTATCTGGTGCTCGACGAAGCCGATAAAATGCTCGACATGGGCTTTTCCGACGATATCCTGAACATTGTAACCAAGCTGCCGACCAAGCGCCAGACCCTGCTGTTTTCGGCAACGATGCCGGCTAAAATACGCGAGTTTTCGAAACGGATTCTAACCGAACCGGAAGAAATCCGACTGGCCGTATCCAAACCGGCAGCTGGTATCGATCAGCAATTTTATCTGGCTTACGACAACCAGAAACTGCCTCTGCTGGCGCATCTGATCAAGAACAGCCCTACGCCCGTGCAGAGCATGGTGTTGTTTACCTCGCGGAAATCGGAGGTGAACGGTATTGTGCGGGCGTTGAGTAAGCTTGGCTACGAAGCACGTGGCATTAGTTCCGACCTGGATCAGGATGATCGGGAAATAGTACTTCGTGATTTCAAGAACAAAACCTTCCCGATTCTGGTCGCTACCGACGTGCTGTCGCGGGGCATCGATATCGACAACCTCACGCACGTTGTCAACTACGATATCCCGCGTGATGCCGAAGATTATGTGCACCGGATAGGCCGTACAGCCCGCGCGGCCACGACCGGCACGGCCATTACCTTCATTAGCGACCAGGATCAGAACCGTATCGTCAATATCGAGCGACTTATCGAACGGGAGGTCGAAAAACAATCCATCACCGAAGAGCTGGGCATGGGCAAATCGCCCGTGTTCGATCCGAAGCGGTTCAGCGGTCTGCGCGGCAAGGGATCGGTGGGGCGTAACAAACGCGGTGGCCGTCGGGATGAAGGAAAGCGCCGGTCGGGTAATGAGAGCGCTCCCACTGGCGAACATCAGGAAGGCAAACGGGAACGCCGTGCCGACAAACCCCGCCCGGAACGAACAGCTCCGACAACTGAAGCTACTGTTGACGCGTCGGCAAAAGCGGTAGAAACCAATGAGACAGGCGAACCATCGACTGATAAACCCAAGCGCCGGAAAAAACGTCGGCGTGGGCCACGTGGAGAGGACCGGTCAACCGATCGGGGCCAGTCTCCGGTTTCAGCGCCGGCGGGCGAGTGATTGATCAGCTAAGCACATATGCCTTTGCTTATTTCTTCCGAACCTCGCTACAGCTTTGGCTACCGGTGGTTTGTCAGGGAGTCGACAGTGTGGGTTGTGGCCAAAACGGAACTGACTCAGAGGTGTTTAGTTGATAAGTGGAGTTTCGTCAATAAGCAACTGAAAGTTTATAGTTACCATATCACCTGTTTTAAGGTTGAATCGTTTGGTTCTAACTACACAGTACGGGTAACAGAGTCCTGTTACGATGTAACTGCCTGGTTTTACTACTACGGTATAATATCCGCTAGTATCCGCTTTTATCTGCTGGTCATTAATTTTTACTATTGCAATTTTTAGACTTTCTTTTGTCTGCTTGTCAATAAGTTTTCCTTTAATTCGAGCTTGAAATGGTGAGCCTCTTTCTCGAACGAAGGAGTAAGAACCTTTGCTATAACGTGGATCTTGTGATACATCCATAGTTAGTGGGTAAACTAACTGAACTACATAGAAGTACTGTATTAATTTTGAGTAAAAGCGTTTCACGATATTCTATTTAATTTGACTCGTGCGGATGTTTTGGCTTTAGCCTGAACTGGTTATTTTTTAGAGCCGGATAGTTAATTTAGTATAGATGGAATATCATTGCGAAGACCAGGGAAAAGACAAGAAATCTAATCTCAATCCTTAAATGTAGTTAACTTAAATTCATTAGACACTATCTCTGAAGCGAGTACAACTCTGTAGCTTTTCCCGTCAAGAATAAAAGTTAATGGCTTAGGCTTACTCTTTGATTCTACCTGAAGAGGAGAGTATTTGTATAAATAATTTCCTGGTAGACCGAGTTCTTTTCTAAAGTACTTTAAATCGCGAAATGTCTGTTGCGGATATAATATAAGGCCATAAGCTATTCCGTTTTCTAACGTATCTCCAATCATGATTCCTAAATCTTTTAATGCTGAAATAGGAATTTCTTTAAATAACTGCCGGTTTCCGGCATTGGTATCGATTAACTTTTGATACAGTCCATTGAAATTAGGTCTTGAGCCCCTTTTTGACTTTACTTGTTTACTAATAAAAATATTTTTGTCGATGCTATCAATAGAAATGCTGACATGATCTTGTACAAGCTTATTGTGAAAAATGATTAATGGTTGTTCAGAAATATTTTTTAGCTCAATTAATATAGCCTCTTCCTGATAGGTTTCCTGCGGATCATCTATAGAAGGCACAGTATTGATGACAAGCGATAAAGTTGCTTTTACAACTATTTGTGCTTTTCCGATCGTAGCTACACATTGCAAGAAAATAAGTAAATAAACTGAGTACGTTTTCATAGGATTGATATTTATTAAAAGTTGCGGTTAACTAAAATGCAACGTATTTTTTAGGTATCCCAGATAGCGATTTAACGTACTTTGATTGAAATATGATAAAATTAATTGTATTGATAAATTTGTAGATTTCTCTATTCGGGGTGTATGAAAAATACAGCTTGTACCCAGACACATGTTAGGGTGCTCCTTAGCCAGCCGATAGATTAGCCAGGCAGTACATTAGGTTACTTAAAATACCTCGCCGAGGTTGAAGAATAAACCCTTGGAGCCATCGAAGCCGAAACCGTAGTCGATGGAGAGATTGGCGCGGGAGATTTTGTTCATTTTGATGCGCAGGCCGGCACCGACGGCTGGAACCACTTTCTCAAACTGCCCGCTGTTCTGCTCGGGCTCGGTTACCGTCTGGGCGTTGGCAAAAACGACCCCGCCCAACAGGCGGTTATTGGTAATAAGAAATCGGTATTCCGTTTCGGCGTACAGCAGATTTTTTCCCCGAAAGCGCCCCTGAATAAAACCACGTCCGACGTTTCCGTTGCTATCCCAGCCTGTACTGGGTAGGTCCAGAAAGGGTGGGTTCCCGTTCAGGGTCAGCGAATTATAAGACCACAGCGCCAGAATATTGTCCGATTCGAAAGGGAAATGAATGTACTTGCGTGCTTCCAGCAAAAGTGACTGATATGTATCGTCACTGCCTAAGAATTTCTGGTTCGCCCGCAGTACGGCATTGATATACAGGCCTCCCATAGGGTTTATGGCATTTTGCCGGTTATCGTAGAGCAGTTGTAGCGTTGGTCCCGACGATACCGAACGCCCCTCCACTCCGTATGGATACCGGGAAATGCGCGTCAGCTCGCGGTTGCGGGCGTAACTCTCGATGTTCCAGTGGAGGTCTAAATGGTAACCAAGGCCGACGTACAGGTTAGGGGCCATACGGCGTAACAGGCTCTGGTAGAGCCGCAGATACGCATAATCCATGTTGATGACCCGGTCGGTCGTGGTGTACATACCCAGCCCGTACGTTGCCTGTGGGTAGTGCATAATGCGCCAGTCGTGGGTCCACAGAAAGCGGTTTCCGGCCATCCAGATTGCCGAATTCGAGGTAAAAATAACCTGATGATTCTGCGTGTACGAAAGCTGCCCCATAACCGACGACATGTTGGCCAGTGGGTTGCGAAAAGCAGCGTTGACCAGTACGGCAGCCAGCCCGCGGGTCTGTAATGTATAGCCAACCTGCGGAATTATCAGCAGGAAACGCTTCCCTTCCTGCAGCGTTGCCGAATCGTGCAGCGTAATCGGTAGCCGTGGGCACCAGCGTTTGATTACATCTGCGATATCCTGCTGCCGAACGGCGGGCCTTGTCGTCGCTGGAGCCACCAGCCCCCCCAGCGTATCGCTTAGTGGCATCTGCGCTGCCTGGCTGACCAACCCCGGTAGACTTGCCAGTAACAGTCCTATCAACGACCTGACCGCAGATTTCATAGGAGACAACTGGAGCAAATCAGTGGAGTAAAAACCATGAAATCGAGAAGAGCAGACCCGAACATTACCAGATGCATACGATAACTAATACACTAAAATTCATTGAATTGTTGCAGCACTGAGCCCCACAGTTTACTAACGATTAATTAAGAAAAGAAATTGACCCTTCACGTTGTGCCAGTTGCCGAATATTGGTCAATAAAAGGGGGAGACGAAGGCGTATCCTGAAAAATGAGCGCTGGTATCGGAAAGCGGCTGATACCCGCAGGATTACCTTTCTTAAGACGATTACTTTCTGAAGTAAAATAAATTATTAAAATAAAATGAATTATCAGAATCTTCTTTGGATAAACTACCAGCGAGCGCGCTGATTTCCGTATTTTTGGCCTTTAACCCAACTCATCAACCAATCACTTATATGCTAAAACATTTCCTGACTGGACTGTTCACGGTAGCACTGGCTTATTCGGCTGTGGCTCAGACTACCTTCCCGCGGAATGGGGTCTACGATGAACGACCGGGCTTGTATGCCTTCACGAATGCAACTATTGTCGTTGACCCGCAGACCACCCTGCAGAACGCTACCCTGCTGATCCGCGACGGGCGAGTTGAAGCGGTCGGCACCTCCGTTAGTGTGCCTGCCGGAGCGGTCGTCGCCGACCTGAAAGGAAAGCGGATCTATCCCGCCCTGATCGATATCGATGCCGATTACGGCATGCCCGAGCTAATCCGCTCCGGCGGGCCCGGCGGTGGTCGGGGAGGGGTTCCGCAGTACGAATCGAATAAAAAAGGAGCATACTACTGGAACCAGGCTATTCAGCCCGAAAACGATGCCAGTCTGATTTTTAAAGCGAATCCAACCAAAGCAGATGAACTGCGCAAGCTCGGTTTTGCCACGGTCCTGACCCATCAGCACGACGGCATTGCACGGGGCACGGGGGCGCTGGTAACCCTGGCCGACGACCGTGAAAATACGGTCGTTCTCAAGCCTAATGCGACGGCGCATTATTCCTTCAGCAAAGGGAGTTCGGGGCAGCAGTATCCGAACTCGATGATGGGTACGGTAGCCCTACTGCGGCAGGCGCTGTACGATGCCGACTGGTACAAACGCGCTGGTAGTAAAGAACAGGCGAATATGTCGCTGGAAGCATTGAACCGTATTCAGCCACTGCCTGCTATTTTTGAAGCCAACGACAAACTAGGCATCCTTCGCGCTGATAAAATTGGGGACGAGTTTGGTGTTCAGTACATTATTCGCACCTCGGGAGACGAGTACCAGCGGATCGACGATATAAAAGCTACAGGCGCTTCACTGATCGTACCGCTTAATTTTCCACAGCCTTACGATGTGGAAGATGCCTGGGATGCCGACAACGTATCTCTGGCCGAACTTAAGCACTGGGAAATGGCCCCGCTGAACGCCGGACGGCTGGCGGCTGCGAATATTCCGTTCGCCCTCACGTCGGCCGGGCTCCGCAACAAGGCCGATTTCTGGCCAAACCTGCGCAAAGCCATCGAAAATGGACTATCGGAACAAAAAGCTTTGGAGGCCCTGACCACCGTACCCGCCCGCCTGATTCGGGCGGAGGGACAGATTGGTACGCTGCAAAAAGGACGGCTGGCCAATTTTCTGATCACCTCCGGTAACCTGTTCAGTGCCGACAACGTGATTTTCGAAAACTGGATGCAGGGCAAACAGTACATTGTCACGAATAAAAACAACGCCGACCTGCGCGGTACCTGGAACCTGACGGTTGGGACACAATCGAACCTGAAACTGAACATTACGGGGAAAACGCTTGATAAACCCGATTACCAGATTGTGGCCGATACGGTCAAACTAACGCCTAAAGTTGCCGTTTCGGGCAATCTGGTTTCAATTCAGGTCCAACTGGATAAGAAAAAGCCGGGTACGACGCGTCTGACAGGTTACCGCACCGGTACGACCATCAAAGGCGATGGCGAAACGCCCGATGGGAAGCATATTACCTGGACGGCCGTTCGGGCGGGTGACGCCCCCGGATCGACGTCAGCGGTATCAACAACCGCAGCCAGCTCGACCGCAACGACTCCGGTGAGCAATACCGCACTGGCCGTTACTTACCCGTTCGTGGGTATGGGGAATGCGCAGAAGCCTAAGCCCGAAACCATCCTGATCCGCAATGCCACCGTCTGGACCAACGAAAAGGAAGGAATTCTAACTGGCGCAGATGTATTGGTAACGGGTGGTAAGATTTCTAAAGTTGGCAAGAGCCTCCCGGTTCCGGCGGATATCAAGGTAGTCGATGGAACGGGTAAACACCTGACCAACGGCATTATCGATGAACACTCGCACATTGCGCTTTTGTCGGTCAACGAAGGGGGGCAGTCGAGTTCAGCGGAGGTGCGGATGGCCGACGTCATCAATCCGGAAGATATCAACATTTATCGTCAGCTGGCGGGTGGGGTTACTACGTCGCAACTGCTGCATGGTTCGGCAAACGCCATTGGCGGTCAGTCGGCTATTGTGAAGTTGAAATGGGGTGAGTCGCCGGACGGCATGCTGATCAAAGGGGCCGACGGGTTTATCAAGTTTGCCCTTGGGGAAAACGTAAAACAAGCCAACTACCCAAACCCAAACGTGCTGACGCGCTTTCCGCAGTCGCGTATGGGTGTTGAGCAGGTCTACATGGACCATTTCACACGGGCTAAGGAATACGCACAAAGCTGGACGGCCTACAACAAGCTGAGTGCGAAAGAAAAAGCCACCACGATAGCACCCCGCCGGGACATCGAACTCGATGCACTGGCCGAAATTCTGGCGCACAAACGCTTCATTACGTGCCACTCCTATGTGCAGTCGGAAATAAACATGCTGCTGAAAGTAGCAGATTCGCTGGGCTTTAAAGTGAATACGTTTACGCACATTCTCGAAGGGTACAAACTGGCGGATAAGATGGCAAAGCATGGCGCGGGCGGCTCGTCGTTTGCCGACTGGTGGGCGTACAAAATGGAAGTACACGATGCCATTCCCTACAACGCAGCGCTTATGCAGCGGCAGGGCGTAACGGTATCCATCAACTCCGATGATGCCGAAATGGCCCGCCGGTTGAATCAGGAAGCCGCCAAGACGGTCGAGTACGGCGGTATGAGTGAAGAAGATGCCTGGAAGATGGTAACGCTGAACCCCGCAAAACTGCTGCATCTGGATAGCCACATGGGCAGTATCAAAGCAGGCAAAGATGCCGATCTGGTGCTCTGGAATACCAATCCATTGGCAATTTATGCCCGGCCTGAAATTACGATGATCGACGGCGCTGTTTATTTCAGCCTAAAGGATGAGGATGCCAAACGGGACGCGATGCTGGCCGAAAAAGCCCGCCTGATCCAGAAAATGCTGACGGCTAAAGCGGGTGGTGCTTCCACGGTGAAACCAACGTTCCGGCGGTCACGCATGTGGCACTGCGAAGACGTAGAAGGGATACTGGCCGAAGGCGAAGAACATGCCGACGCGCAGAAATAACAGTAACCACGGTCCAATCATTTTTCCGTATCGACGAAAAAACATGAAACGATTTTTAGTACCCATACTTACCCTGGCCGTGCTCACGTCGTATGGCCAGAACCCGGCCCCGGCTCGGCCACAGACCAAAACCATTGCGCTCATGGGCGGCACGGTCCATGTCGGAAATGGGCAGGTCATTCCTAATGGCGTGGTGCTGTTCAGCAACGGGGTGATCACGAACGTTGTCGATGGAACGATCGTCCGGCTGAACCTGACCGACGTTGAAACGATCGACGTGTCGGGTAAACACGTCTATCCCGGTATCATTTCCCCCGCATCGACGGTTGGTTTACAGGAAATCGGCTCCGTACGGGCTACGGTCGACAAACAGGAAATCGGTATTCTGAATCCGAACATCCGGGCTCTGATTGCCTACAATACCGACTCGGAAATCATTCCGACGATCCGAAATAACGGTGTGCTGCTAACGCAGGCCATGCCGCAGGGCGGAACGGTTTCGGGAAGTTCGAGCGTGATGATGGCCGATGGCTGGAACTGGGAAGATGCCGCTCTGAAAAAAGACGATGGCATCTGGCTCAACTGGCCTACTTATCTGGCCCGTGACTTCAATTTTGAAGATTTTACAACCGTGGTCCGCAAAAACGAGAAACGGGCGCCGGCCATCGAAGCGTTGCGGGCGACGTTTGCGGATGCCAAAGCCTATGCAGCTCTATCGAATCCAAAGCCGATGAACCTGAAGCTGGAAGCAATGCGGGGGCTATTTTCGGGCAAGCAAAACCTGTACATTCGGGCCGATTACGGCAAAGATATTATCGAGGCCGTCACCTTTGCCAAATTGATGGGGGTGCCGAAAATTGTGATCGTTGGGGGTGAGGAAGCCAACCGGGCCGTTACGTTTCTGAAGGAAAATAATATTCCGGTCATTCTGAGTGGGCTGCACCGGTTGCCTAACCGCGAAGACGAAGACGTGGACTTGCCATATCGTATGCCGGGCATTCTGCAAAAAGCGGGTATACTGGTTGGGCTTAGTTATGCCGATGAGTGGTGGCGGACACGAAACCTGCCATTTCTGGCCGGGACGGCCGCTGGCTTTGGCGTCAGTGATCGTGAGGAAGCCCTGAAAATGGTAACGGCGAACACCGCCAAAATTCTGGGAATTGATAACCTGGTCGGTACCCTCGAAAAGGGAAAGCAGGCTACTTTGTTCGTTTCGGCGGGCGATGCGCTGGACATGCGCACCAACATTATCGAACACGCCTTTATTCAGGGCCGTAAGGTGAATCTGGATGACCGACACAAACGACTATACAAGACTTATAAAGACAAATATGAGCAGAAATAACTTAGTCTAGTCTAAAAAGTGAAACCCTGGCCAGAAGTCAGGGTTTCACTTTTTAGATGCGAGTGGGTGATTTGTTGCATTACGGGCATTCAGCGGATGATCACCTGTAGTAGCTCCGCAAGAATAAAGATGATAGCGGTCTGAACGATCATAATCCTGACCGTATGAATGGTATTGGCATTTTTAGCAATCAAAAAACCGAAGAAAGAAAGAAGCAGGATCGAATAGTCGATAACAGTGTAAGCAAGAGGATAGGCTTCTGCGTGCAGCTTTCTGATAACGAACCGTGTCAGGTCATTACTAAAATACCACAAACTACCTACGATGGCGAAGGCTAGGACGAGTTCGAAGATGTCTTTTGGACGTTTCATGATAAGTATTGAGTAAAGCTTAAACCAGCCTTATTAAGTGCTCAAAATGCCTCACCACCGATCGCAGTCAATAGACGTATCGTCAGGCAAGTTCACTGTTGGCTGTCAAGCGTTCCGGTGAATTTCATAAGAATCTATACGTTTAAAACGATTGATGAAGACGGTCAGCTCTTAGCAACCAGTTGCTGGAACTGCCGGTAAAATGTCTGACAGGAATTGCGACCTCATTTGAAAACCCTTGCCAGGTATTTAGTAACCCACTTAACCGCTTTAAGACTAGTGGGTCAGTAGCCAGTCAATCGGTTTTGTCTGAAATCACCATTTTGCCGGACGAAATCACCCAAAAAGTTGCGGCCATTTTTTACTTTATGAATACGCGGTATTAGTCTGTTAAAGTATAGCCTTATCGATTACGGAAAATATATAAATAGCCCAATAAGTAACCGGTGTACGATTGCTCTATTTACTAAAGTTTATGAGTGATCGATACGCTGTTAACTTGTAGCGGCTTTTTCTGTACGGAGAAAGCACTAGACAGAAGAAAATGAACCGGCTCGGGTAAGTAGCTATAACGTAGATATAATCGGTTTGTGAAGAGGCAGAAAAAGTAAGAACAGTCTACCTGGAAACGCTAGACTGTTCTTACCTGAGGGCGAAAAGTAGAAAAGTAGATGAGGCATCACATAAAAAAGAAACCTGGCTATGGCAGCCAGGTTTCTTTTTTATGTGATGCGGGTTTATGACGTGTGCTGAAAGGCTCTCTGTACCGCGTCGATTAGTTTCGATAGTAAACTCCAGTTAGTGCACCCGCAGTTTCTGACCAGGGCGAAGCCGCGAGCCGGAAATGTGATTTTTGCGTTTTAGAGTCGAAACCGACATCCCATAGCGATCGGCAATAGAGGTCAGTGTTTCACCCGACCGAACCCGATGCAGCACAGTCCGTTTAAAGCGGGGCTTGAAGCTAAGATCCGACCCGGAGTGACTACTCCCGCCCCGCAGGTAATCCCAGACCGAAGCCGTCAGGAGAAAGTGATCGGCGTTGATGGTGTTTTCGGGAAACGAGTAGATATTGAGCGGGCTGAATGGATTGCCCTCATAACGGGTTTCGAAATGCAAGTGCGGCCCCGAACTTCGCCCCGTACTGCCGCCTAAGCCGAGTTGATCGCCGGCTTTTACTAACTGGCCCGTCTCGACCGTCTGTTTCGACATGTGGCCGTATAAGGTTTCCAGCCCGTTGTAGTGCCGGACCAGAACATAACGGCCGTAGCCATTGCCATCCCAGCCAACAACGCGAACGATACCATCGAAAGCAGCATAAACCGGATCGCCGGTTTCCAGATCGAGGTCAGTACCAGTATGCCAGCGTCCCCAGCGGTAACCGAAGTTAGACGTCATCTTGCCTTCATTCAACGGTGCCGACCAGTAGCGGTTGGCGGGTGGATCGTACAGCTTGATGTCGATGGCCTCGCTGAACTCCAGCGGATTGATATTGTAAGGATCAATAGTTCGGGAATCCCAGACGGCGTAGTAATCCGCAATTTTTACCCACTCGTTTCCCACCAGCACCGAGTCGATAACTTCCACGACACTGGTTTCGCCCTGGTCGAGCTGGCTGGTGTCTTCACTGACTACCGGGTTTAGTTCTTTCTTCGGTTCGAACTGGCTGTTGAAGCGAAGTTGTGTCTTTTCCTGTTCAAACTGGTCGTCCGCTTTTTGCGGCTGATCGACGACCGGGGCGTTTGATGCCGGGTCATTCTTGGGCGTAATCCGCAGATTATTTTTGAATCGCCCGCGCTCCTGCGCCTGAAGCGTTAGCGACAGACATAGGCACCCAATGGCCATGAACCATCGTGTAGCGGTTTTACTCATCGGAAATAGATGAGTCGATGGTCGATGATCGATAGTCGTCAGATAACTGAGCGGCCATCGATCATCGACCATCGACTGGATTTTGTTAATGAATAAGTTCTTCGTCCTGCATTTCCAGCGTGACTAAATAACGCTCGGCATCGAGAGCCGCCATACACCCCGTTCCAGCGGCTGTGATGGCCTGACGGTAGATGTTATCCTGGGCGTCTCCGCAGGCAAACACACCAGCAATATTGGTTCGCGTACTTCCTTTCTCCGTCTGGATGTAGCCATGACCGTCCAGATCAAGGAATTCCCGGAAAATTTCGGTATTCGGCTTGTGGCCAATCGCCACAAAGAAACCCGTCACGTCCAGCACACGCTCTTCGCCCGTCACACTGTTTTTTACCCGAACGCCCGTCACGTCTTCGTCGCCCAGCACTTCTTCCGTTTCGGTGTTATACAGGATCTCGATATTATGCGCTGTACTGACGCGTTTCTGCATGAACTTGGAGGCCCGCATTTCGTCGCGCCGAACCAGCATATACACTTTGCGGCAAAGGTTGGCCAGATAGCTGGCTTCTTCGGCTGCGGTGTCGCCCGCACCTACCACCACAACGTCCTGCCCCCGGAAAAAGAATCCATCGCAAACCGCACAGGCCGACACACCCCGGCCGTTGAGTCGCATTTCGGAAGGCAGGCCGAGCCATTTGGCCGTAGCACCCGTCGAAATAATAATCGAGTCTGCAGTGACCAGGTGTTTGTCATCGATGATGGCCCGGTGTGGATTGCCCGGCCCCGGCTGATCGACAAAAACTACCTGAGTTACCAGCCCGTACCGGATATCGGTGCCGAACCGGCGAGCCTGTGCTTCCAGATCCTGCATCATCTGCGGACCCTGAACGCCGTCGGGATATCCCGGAAAATTATCTACTTCATTCGTGATCGTAAGCTGACCGCCGGGTTGTGAACCCTGGTAGAGAACGGGATTCAGGTTGGCTCGGGATGCGTAGATAGCAGCTGTATATCCAGCGGGGCCAGAGCCTATAATCAAGCACTTAACGTGTTCAGAAGTCATTGCAAATGGAATGGGGTTGTCTTGAAGCTAAAAACGACTCCGCGCCTGAACAGCCGGAGTAGTTAGACAACATACACAAAATTGAAAAAAATCCCGCAGAATGCAAAGAATACGTGGGGTTGGGGCAAGTGGGAAAGGGCATGGGGCTGGGTATCGCTCTCCTCTTAACCCTTTCCACTCTGCCCCAACCCCTTGGCTCTACAGCACCTTCCACTCGATTCGCCGGTTGAGTTGTCGGTTCTCTTCGGTTGTGTTAGGGGCGATAGGCCGGGTTTTGCCGTAACCAATGGCTCGTATCCGGGCCGGACTGATGCCTGCTTTGGTCAGGTAACTCACCACCGATTGCGCTCGTTTCTGGGAAAGCGTCTGGTTGACAGCCGCATCGCCCTTGTCGTCGGTATGACCCGAAATCTCCACCTTTACCGCCGGATTAGCCTGTAAAAAAGCCGCCAGTCGGTCCAGCTCGGTGCGTGATTTCTCGGCCAGATCATAGCGCCCGGTTTCGAAGAACAGATTGTTCAGGGTTTCGTTGGCCGACGAACCGGCAGCAACGGGTTCAAGCGGCACGCTCAGAGAAATGCCTTCGCCCTTGGTTTTTTGGGTGAAATCGAACGATAAACTTTTAAACAAATAACCCGGTACGCTGACGTATAGGGCATATTCGCCACCGCTGGGCAGCACGGCGGTATACATACCCGTCTGCGTATCGGCCTGTACTTTCGAAATGGTCTGGTTAGTTTTCAGATCGATCAGTTCGACGGTAGCGGCCAGTGGTTTTTTTGTTTTGGCATCGGCCACGATTCCCTTCAGATAGCTGACGGGTTTGACCCGCTCCCGGAGCGATTCGGGCAAATCGAAGGTATACAGCCGCGACTTCTGCGAAACGCCTTCTTTCTGTTCCTCGTACGAGTAGTACGCATGCTTTCCGTTGGCCGACACAAACAACGACGCCTGGTCTTCGGAAGTATTGATCGGATAGCCCAGATTCGTCGGCATTGACCAGCCAGAATCTTTGCTGTCCGTCACGAACAGATCGTAGCCACCCATGCCCACGTGTCCTTCCGACGCGAAAAACAGACTCAGGCCGTTCGGGTGAATAAACGGCGATGCTTCATTAAACGCCGTATTGATTGGCTCACCCAGGTTGACGGGGTCGGTCCAGTTCCCGTCGGGGCCGAATTCACTGCGCCAGATGTCGCGTAGGCCTTTGCCGCCGGGCCGGTCGGAGACAAAATACAGTTGCCGCCCGTCGGCCGACAGCGCCGGTTGTGATTCGTAATAGCGGGAATTGATCGTCGGACCCAGGTTTTCGGGTGATGACCAGTCGCTGCCGGTTTTGCGGCTCATGTATAAATCGCAGCTACCGAAACCTTTACGACCCTGGCAGGCCGTGAAAACGATCGTCCGCCCGTCGGCTGAGAGGCTGGCAGTTCCTTCATTTTCCGGGGTGTTGATGGTCGGGGCCAGCGAAACCGGGGGCGACCAGGTTTCGCCGTTGAAGGTAGCGGTCATCAGGTCTTCGTCGCCTTCGGGTTTCAGTGCCGTAAATACCAGCGTCTGCTCATCGGCGGTCAGCACCGGAAAATACTGCGATGGAGTCGTTTGCAATACCGATGATAACGGTTTTGGATCGACGGTCTGCGGATGCTGGAGCGCTTCCTGACCGAAGCGGGCAGTTGCCAACTGTCGGGCGATGCGTTTGGCCTGGGCCGACTGGGGCGCAAAGAGCGATTGAAACTTTTCGAGGTAGGGGAGGGCTTCACCGTAGCGCCCTAACCGCAGCAGAATGGTACTCAGCGCCTGGTAGGCACTACCTGAGGTCGGGCTGTCGGGCTGCAGCTGGATGGCGTTTCGGTAGGCGGCTATGGCCGGATCATACCGTTTCGTAAATTCATATAACTGCCCCAGCTTCAGGTACGCATCCGTAAACGCAGGGTCCTGTTTGATGGCCTGTTCCATAAACGGAATGGCCTCTCCGGCTTTTCGTTCGCCAAACAGCCTGATCGACTGGGCGTAGAGTTCCTGCGCTTTTTTGGTTTGAGCATAGGGCGTAGGGCATAGGGCGAGAATGAAAAAAGACAGAGCCAGACCGAATCGGGCCAACCCTCTGCCCCAGACCCTCTGCCCGATGCTTACGGAATATCCATGTATTTGTGTGTCTGCAACGAGATTTGCCATTGCGGATTAGCCTTTACGTAATCAACGATGCGGGGTAGCATTTCATTGGACCGACCCCATTCTGTTTGCAAAAAGAGTTTACAGTCAGGGCGCAGATGAGGCACAAACGATTCCGCAAAGGCGAAATCAGACGAATTGTAGATAATGACTTTTAGCTCGTCGGCTTTGTCGAAGATAGCCGGATTGGGCTTTTTAAATTTTTTTGGCGAAAAACAAATCCAGTCCCAAGCGCCCGTAACGGCCTGACATACCCCCGATGTTTCGATATTCGTTTGGAAACCCGCCTGCTGCAAAGCCGCTGTCAGTTCTGTAAGGTCGTGCATGAGGGGCTCTCCGCCGGTAATGACCGCCATACGACCGGGGTACTGCAGTGCGCCCTCCACGATGGCTTCAATCGGTAGTTTGGGATGGGCATCCGCATCCCAGGATTCCTTGACGTCGCACCAGTGACAGCCGACATCGCAGCCGCCCAGTCGGATAAAATAAGCCGCCCGACCCGTATGGGCACCCTCGCCCTGAAGCGTATAGAACGCTTCCATGACGGGCAATGTGGTGCGGCCTGGTTCCGGCCTTGTCATAGTAGGTTGTTTCTGTTCTAAAAGCATACGCAAAGATACGGAAGGTTCGATGGAATGGCTATTTTTGCCAACAGGCTTCACGGCCTGAAACCTCTCTGAACCGACCCATGGTCGGCGCTGGCGGTGGCCGCTTCTTATCAGCGCAGGTGCTTCATCCAACGTGGCGCCAGGTGGGTGATATAAAATGCGGTTTAGTGAAATCCGCTTTTTTGTCAGGGATCGATCGGCCTGGGCAATCCTGTCGAATTTTATCCTTAGCTTTGCGTCATGATTTCCCAACGGGCTACGCATTCTCCTTTTCGACATCGGCACCATCCTTCCGGCTGCTGAGCATCTGCGCCGATACGTCGTTGTATTCCCGTTTTCCTGTAATTTTGCCCTCTATTTTACAGAGCTACTGGCCGTCTGCTTTAGACGGATAAGTGCCTGTCTGAAAATCAATACAGTACGTGATGTATATCCAGTACCGTACATCATACATCTTATATCATACATCTCTTAATGGCCTCCGTATTACGCATTGCTTTACAAAAATCCGGGCGACTGAGCGAAGACTCCTACCAACTGTTTAAAGAATGTGGCATTCGCTTCGACTACGGCACCGGTAAACTCAAGTCGGTTTCGTCGAACTTTCCCGCTGAATTCCTCTTCCTGCGCGACGACGACATTCCCGGTTATGTCGAAGATGGTGTTGCCGATCTGGGTATCGTCGGTGAAAACGTCGCGGTCGAAACGGGTCGCCCGGTGCAAACCATTCATAAGCTGGGTTTTTCCAAATGTCGGTTGTCCATTGCTGTGCC
The DNA here is from genome assembly GCF_054777875.1 of Spirosoma koreense. Taxonomy (NCBI): domain Bacteria; kingdom Pseudomonadati; phylum Bacteroidota; class Cytophagia; order Cytophagales; family Cytophagaceae; genus Spirosoma; species Spirosoma koreense. The sequence continues at coordinate 723,522 of NZ_BAAHAC010000005.1, forward strand.
CCGCGGTACCGACTGGACGGGCATTCAGCACCTGGATGGAAAAAACATCGCGACCTCGTACCCAAATCTGCTGGGAAACTACCTGGCCGACCAGGGCGTTCGGGCGAATATTCACGAAATCAGCGGATCGGTCGAGATTGCACCGAGCATTGGGCTGGCCGAAGCGGTCTGCGATATCGTTAGCTCCGGCAGTACGCTCCTGAGCAACGGATTAAAAGAAGTGGAAACCATTTTTCGCTCCGAAGCCATTCTGATTGCTCGCCCCGAACTGGACGAGGACAAACAGGCGTTGGTCGATAAACTGTTGTTTCGGATCAAGGCGGTACAGGCCGCTAAAAACAACAAATACATTGTGCTGAACGCCCCAAATCATGCGCTCGATCAGATTACGGCCTTGCTGCCGGGTATGAAAAGCCCGACTGTTACGCCCCTGGCAACGGAAGGCTGGAGTTCGGTGCATTCGGTGCTGAACGAAAACGAATTCTGGGAAAACATCGAAGCCATCCGGGCCGCCGGTGCCGAAGGAATCCTGGTTATTCCGATTGAAAAAATGATCTATTAATTAACGAGTAGCGCAGGTGGCAACCCGCGATTTTAATCAGATCGCGGGTTCCTTCCCCCGCCACAAATCGTCCACCGACAAATAATGAACATTATCCCTTTCCCCCAACGCGCTGAGTGGCCTGCTCTGCTGGCGCGGCCGGTGCAATCGACGCAGCAGATTGAAGCGGCTGTGGCTCCGATATTGGCGCAGGTCAGAACCAACGGCGATGCGGCTCTGATCGAACTGGCTAAAAAATTCGATAACGTCGAGCTGAGCGCTGACCAGTTGAGCGTTAGCCTGACCGAACTGGATGCCGCCGAATCTCAGCTATCGGATGAATTGAAGGCTGCCATCCGGCAGGCGTATCAGAACATTCGGTTGTTTCATGAACGGCAGCGGCAACCCGTTGAAAAAATTGAAACCATGCCGGGGGTAACGTGCTGGCGCAAAAGCGTTGGGATCGAGAAGGTAGGTCTGTATATTCCGGGCGGTACGGCTCCGCTTTTCAGTACCGTACTGATGCTGGGCATTCCGGCGCAACTGGCCGGTTGCCGCGATATCGTGCTCTGTACGCCGAGTAATAACCCCGCGATCTATTTTGCGGCCAAACTGGTTGGCGTAACCAGGGTTTTCCGGCTAGGTGGAGCACAGGCCATTGCGGCCATGGCTTACGGAACCGAGTCCGTGCCGCAGGTCTACAAAATTTTTGGGCCGGGGAATCAGTACGTGACCGCGGCCAAAATGCTGGTAGCCAAAGAAGGGATCGCGATCGACATGCCCGCTGGACCGAGCGAAGTGGCTGTTTATGCCGATGACTCGGCTGTTCCCGCTTTTGTTGCGGCCGATCTGCTCTCGCAGGCCGAACACGGCGCCGATAGCCAGGTGCTGCTGGTATCGACCAGTAAAAAGCTGATCAGCAGCGTAAACATTACACTCACAACGCAACTGGGCAGACTACCCCGGCAGGCACTGGCCGCCAAAGCGCTGGAAAATAGTAAGATGATTCTGGTCGAAACCCAGGCTGACGCCATCGATCTGTTGAATGCCTATGCCGCCGAACACCTGATTCTGAGCATAGAAAACGCCGAAGCCGTAGCGGAGCAGATCATCAATGCGGGTTCTATTTTCCTCGGAAACTATACCCCCGAATCGGCGGGCGATTATGCGTCGGGAACCAACCACACCTTACCAACCAACGGCTTCGCACGGGCGTACAGCGGGGTGTCGCTGGATAGTTTCGTGAAGAAAATTACCGTGCAGCACATCACGCCCGAAGGCTTGCATAACCTTGGTCCCGTGGTAGAGGCCATGGCCGAAGCCGAATCGCTCGACGCGCACAAGCGGGCGGTGAGTTTACGGCTGGCCAGTCTGGCGGAGACAAATCCGGCCTGATTTTGTTATCTTGCTACTAAACCAAGTAAAATAGCTATGAGTCAGTTGGTTATTGAGATGGATTCTGAGGAAGACGAAGCCATATTGCTTTCGTTACTTCCCAAGCTGAACGGTCGGCTAATTGAAAAAAAAACAATTCCCGCCAGGCTATCCCTGTCTGAAGTACTAGAAAATACTATTCGGTCGGGTGGAGCAGGAGAATCATTTGGTGATCCATCTGAATGGCAACGCGAAGTTCGTAGCTGGGATCGTGTACTTGACGGTCGGGAAGAATGATAGTAGACAGTAACATTATTATTTATTCCGTTCAGCCAGCATATATCGCTCTGGCCCGGTATTTACAGGTCAATCAGTCGATAGTTCATGTCTCACTGATCTCCACCCTGGAGGTACTGGGATTTAGCAGGTTGTCGCTGAAAGACAAGCGTCTGTTTGAGACGTATTTCACCAGCGTAAAACTACTTCCCTTGTCTGACTCTGTCATCACAGAAGCCATTCGCCTGCGCCAGCAGCGCAAACGGTCCATCGGTGATTCGATCATTGCGGCTACCGGCCTGCCGTACAATCAACCTGTTCTGACGAATAATGTCGCTGACTTTTCCGATGTCGATGGCTTGCGGGTTATTGCGCTGGCCGATATTCTAACTCCATGAAACACCTCGCTGACCTGCTGCTACTGGGCGACCCCCGTCTGTATGAAACCTGCGAACCCGTATTAGAGTCAGAACTGCCTCTGGTTGCAGGCTGGGTAGCCGACCTGCATCAGGTGATGGAAGAAATTCGGGCTAACTACCAGTTCGGGCGGGGGATCGCTGCGCCCCAACTGGGGATTATGAAACGGCTGATTTATCTGAACGTCGATCGGCCACGGGTGATCATCAATCCGGAACTGATGGATCTGAGCGATACGGTGGGCGAACTATGGGATGATTGTATGAGCTTCCCAAACCTGCTGGTGCGCGTCCAACGCCACCGTAGCCTAACCCTTCTCTATCGCGACGAACACTGGCAACCGCATACCTGGAACGTAACAGACTGGAAGCTGGCCGAATTAATCCAGCACGAATACGATCATCTGAACGGGGTTCTCTGCACCATGCGCGCTATCGATGATCAGTCGTTTCGGTGGCGACCTACGCCTGAGCCGAAATAGAGCTTAATGACCAGTTAGCTTTTATCGTAACTTTTGGAAAAATGTCTATATATTTGTTGAAAAATTTCCTGGTTATATGAATGCTGCCTTAGCTTATAAGAACCTGGGTGGACCGGCCATAATTGGTCGTCCGTTTAAGAATGAGATAGAGCTAGTCGATGTTGTGGCCGAAGGTATTCCGAAAGCGACCATCAAACACCTGGCGGATATGTATGGAATAGACGTTCGTGAACTCATTCGATTACTGCCAGTCACAGCTCGAAATTTGCATCGCTATGCCGAAGAGGATCGACTGAGTGAGGTTGTAACGGGTCGTCTATTTATGCTCGCCGACTTATTTGCCCACGGAGTTGATGCACTGGGGCCAGATTATTTCCGATCGTGGTTATATCGGCCAAATTTAGGGCTTCACAATAAGAAACCTATTGATATTCTGCATAATGAGGTAGGGATCAATACAGTAGATGATATTCTCGGGCGGATCGAACACGGTGTATTCTCCTGATGGAATTATTCCGAATTACCCGAAGTAAATATATTTCTGACTTAAGTGGAAAAGGGGCCTATGAACGGGGTGGGCGCTGGAATTCAGCCGGTCAATTTGCGCTATACACGGCTCAGAGCCGATCACTAGCCATGGTCGAATCACTGGTGTATCTGTCCGATCTGCCACCCGAAGATGAGTACAAAGTAGCGGTTTTATACCTGCCCGATGATACGTTTGTACAAACAGTGGACATACAGCATACGAAGAGCAACTGGCGTGATGATCAGCAATACACACGCCAACTGGGAGATAGCTGGCTGAAAAGCAGGACTTCACTCTTATTGCGCGTTCCATCTGTCATTGTCAAGGCCGAATATAATTACATTGTCAACCCCAAGCATGAGTTATTTTCCCGACTAACTCTAGTAGATATTGAACCCTTCTCATTCGATGGGCGACTTTTTAGTTAACTAGTATGTTCAATCTCAACAACCTTCTCCGTCCGCATATTCTCTCGCTAACGCCTTACTCCTCCGCCCGCGATGAGTATACCGGAAAGATCGGCGTTTTCCTGGACGCGAATGAAAACCCCATTGGCTCAACAACCGACGAGGGCGCTTATAACCGGTATCCCGATCCGCATCAGTTCGCCATCAAGCAGCGGCTGGCACCTATAAAAGGCGTTCGTCCGGAGCAGATTTTTCTGGGCAATGGCTCCGACGAGCCGATCGATTTGCTGGTGCGGGCCACCTGCGTACCCGGCAAAGACAACATCCTGATTATGCCGCCAACCTACGGCATGTACGAAGTGTCGGCGGCTGTCAACGATGTCGAGATCGTCAAAGTGCCACTGACCCCCGATTTTCAGATCGATATACCAGCGGTGCTGGCCGCCATCAACGCCCACACGAAGCTGATCTGGATTTGTTCGCCCAATAATCCGTCGGGAAACCTGCTGCAGGCCGAGGGTGTTCGCGCTATCTTGGAAGCGGCTGACCAGTCGCTGGTCATTGTCGATGAAGCCTACATCGACTTTGCTGATGCGCCTTCCTGGACCCGCGAGTTACCTAAGTACCCCAACCTGGTTGTCCTGCAGACATTCTCGAAAGCCTGGGGGCTGGCGGCCCTGAGACTCGGTATGTGCTTCGCATCGGTAGAGTTGATTCAGATCCTGAACAAGATCAAACCGCCGTATAACATCTCGGCACCGACGCAGGCACTGGCGCTGGAAGCCCTCAACCACGAGGCCGAAAAAGATCGAATGGTGACGGAAATGCTACTGGAGCGTCAGAAATTGGCGCAAAATCTCCGTTCTTTGCCGTCGGTCCAACTCGTTTATCCGTCTGATGCCAACTTTCTGCTGGTGAAGTTTGCCGATGCGAAACGGGTATTCGAGCAGTTGATCGAACAGCAGGTAATCGTTCGGGACCGCTCGAAGGTTAAACTTTGTGACGGCTGTCTGCGGATTTCGGTCGGTACGGCGGACGAGAACAATCGACTGCTGGACGTACTCCGGCACCTGAGCAGCGGTCCGGTACCGGAGGAATTGCCGCTCGGAACGGGTGAATCGGCGACCCGTCCGGAGTTGCTGTCGAATGCCTGAAATTGATATCGTATTTATGAGAAAATCGCTTCTTGTCGTCATCGTAGCTCTGGTGAGCTGGGTCGTAATCCCTCAAACGGCTTCGGCCCAGTACAATAACTGGTCGGTAGGTTTCCGGCTTGGTGAGCCATCGGGGGTAAATGTTCGCAAATATTTCGGAAATAACCACGCTTTCGACCTGAACATCGGCACGTACGGTGCGCTCTATGGAACAAAGCGGAGCTATCGTTCGGGCGAATACAAAACGGTTGGCTTAACCGTACAGGGGCATTTTCTGTGGCATACGGCCCTCACGAAAAGCGAAAGCATTCGGGCTTATTACGGGTTTGGAGGACAGATCAACAACCGCAAATATTACCCGCCCCGCTTGAACGGCGAGTACGAAAATGCGCTGTCGCTGGGTGGATCGGGCGTTGGTGGACTGGAGTTTTTTCCGCCCAGCAAACCGTATTCCTTTTTTCTGGAAACGGGAGCCTATGTCGAGCTGCTTCAGGCGCCGTTTTTCCTGAGTCTCAACACAGGTCTTGGATTGCGGTATAATTTTTAGGCACTAGTCATTACCAATCATCGTTCGTGGGGAAGGAGACGACTGAGAATTATTGACGTAACGACGATGGACGACTACCATGTTTAAAATTTATAGTTCTTCGGCCGGCTCGGGAAAGACGTACACGCTCACGAAAGAGTACCTCAAGCTGGCGTTGCGCCCCGATGCGAAAGATGACTATTTCCGGCATATTCTGGCGGTAACGTTTACGAACGCGGCCGCCAACGAAATGAAGAACCGGATTCTGCATCGGCTGGCCGACATAGCGGGGACCGAAGAACTGTCGCTGCTCAATGAACTGGTCGGTGAGTTATATGGAGTACTACCCGGTACCGAAGCGTTTGCCATTGCCAAAGACGAGCTACGCCAGAAAGCGGCTTCCGTATTCCGGACTATTCTGCACCGCTACGCCGATTTTAGCGTAACTACCATCGACTCGTTCACCCAGCGCGTCGTGATGGCGTTCACCGACGAGCTGGGCCTGCCGTATTCGTTCGAAGTCGAGCTGGAAACCGACGAAGTGCTCGAACTGGCAATCGATAACCTTATCGAAAAGGCCGGCACGGAGGAAATGGAGGAGATTACGACTATCCTCAGCGAGTACTACGCCCATACGGCCAACGAAGGCAAAAGCTGGAATCAACTCCCCGAATTACTGAAGGAATTCGGCCGGAATCTGACGTCCGACCAGTTCTATAACTCGGTCAATGCTGCTCAGGAACTGTCGCCGGGTGCCATTCGGGCCATTCGGGCGCAATTGATAGCCTATAACCAACAGGTCGAAGCCGATATCGTTGGCCAGGGTCAGCGGGCTTGGAAACGAATCACGGAAGTGGGTTTGGACGAAGCCGATTTTAGCTACGGGGCCGCCGGGGTGGGGGGCTATCTGCGAACCGTTGCCGAAGGCAATGCTGGTAAAGAAGCCGGAACGCGCGTCAGTAACGCGCTCAACAAAGGTGAATGGTACGGGAAAAAGACACCCTTACCGGTGCAGTCGCTTATCGACGGCATGACCGACGAACTGAGCGATTGCATTAGCCAGATCGGTACAATCCGTGAAGAACACGGTCGGCAGGTGGCGCTGTTCGATTGCCTGCTGCCACACCTGCAGAAACTGGCCCTGCTGAAACAAATGCGGGTCGAGTTCGATGAGCTGCTACGGAAAGATGGCCGGGTGCACATCTCCGAATTTAACAAAAAAATCCTGAGCATCGTCGCTTCCGAACCCGTACCGTTTCTGTACGAACGGCTGGGTACCAAATACAATCATATTCTGATCGACGAATTTCAGGACACCTCCCGGCTGCAATTTGCCAACCTCCTGCCACTGATTGAAAATGCCCTCGGAGCCGGTCATTTCAACCTGGCCGTAGGCGATGGCAAACAGGCCATTTACCGCTTCCGGGGGGGCGATATGGACCAGATCGTTGCTCTGCACCGGAAAGATCTGGACAGTCTGAAAGTAGCGCATGATCCTACGTCCTGGACTGCCGACCGGATTGACCGGCTCGATGGGCAACTGGTGGACGAGCGCCTGGATACCAACTGGCGCAGTGCAGAGCCCATCGTTCGGTTCAACAACGATTTTTTTGAATTCACGGCCCGCAAGTTTGAGTATCAGCATCCGAAAGTAACCGATGTGTTCGACGCCGAGCGGCAGTTTCACCAGAAAGCGCAGCCTGATGCCCATGCGGAAGGGCACGTGCAGATCGATTTCGTTCAGAAATCGGAGCTGGAAGGAAAAGACCTGACGGCCGTGATGCTCGACACCACCCTGAAACACCTGGAGAAAGCCCTGACCGATGGGTATCAGTACGGTGATATTGCCATTCTGTGCCGCAAAAAAGCCCATGCCCGCGTTCTGGCCAACGAGCTGAATGCCCGGCAGATTCCGCTGGTGTCGGCCGATTCGCTGTCGCTGGAATTCTCCGATCCGGTCAAATGGATCGTCACGGTCATGCAGGTGCTCCAGCGGCCCGACCACCGGATGCTGCGCTATGAACTGCTGTATTTATTCCATCGGGTCGTACAGGGTATTTTTCCAGACGATCGATTGACGGAAAAGCTGCATACAGTGGCCGAGCAAGACAGTACGTCGGTATACGAATACCTGGCCGCAGAAGGATATCCGCTCGATCCGTATGCGCTGGGACAGCTCAATCCATATGAATTGGCCGAGCGACTTACCGCCCAGTTTGGGTTGTTTCGCCTAGCCGAGCACAACCCGTTTCTCTTCCGCTTCCTGGACGAAGTGCTGGCGTTCAATCAGAAACGAAGCGGGCACCTAAGCGACTTCCTGCTGTATTGGGAAGGCGTGCGGCAGAAAATTTCTGTCGAAGGAGCTTCTACGAACGCAATAAGCATTCAGACCATTCACAAATCGAAAGGGCTCGAGTATCCGGTCGTTATCATTCCCTTTGCCAACTGGAAAGTCGAGCCGATCAGCGACAGCACGATCTGGCTGGATCTAAGCCCGGTTCGGACCGATAAGCTAACGCATGAATCGGGCCCTGGTCAACTGGTCCGACTGTCGTCCGCTCCGGCGAATACGACGCATAAACTGCGCACTACGCCCGGACCCATTGCCGCTCAGTATGAGGAGGAACTGACGCGGACGTTTCTGGAAAACATGAACCTGCTCTACGTTGCCTTCACGCGCCCAACCGACCGGCTGTACGTCATCAGTGAGGCCAAGGAATTCGAGAAAGGGCAACCCAATACCGTCAGCCACTGGCTGCATGCGTTTCTGCGCGATAGCGAGGTCGCGCGTGCCTGCGGCTGTGCATGGCAGGAGGGCCAGTCGACGTACCTGATCAGCCTGTGCGCCGATTCGTTTGTGCATCGGCGGCCGGATGAAAGCCAGGATGAAATCCGGCTAGACGAGATCGTCAGCGGCCACCGCAATCAGGATTTGCAACTGCGTCGGCAGGCCGACCGGGTGTTCGACGTAGCTACGTTTGAGCGCACCCGCGAGCGCGACCGAAAGCTCTGTGCCGCCCTGAGCCTGATCAGGGGCCCCGAAAGCATCGATAAAGCACTCCGGCAGCTCATTGGTGAAGGATTGGTCCGCAATGCCGAGTACGAGGCACTAAAACAAAATTTGCTGGCCATTGTCGAACATCCGGCCCTGGCTATGCTGTTCGATCCCGCCTTACGGATCGACACCGATCGGAGCATTCTGAGCCGAAAGCGCATGCACGGAGCACCACACCGGGTCGTACACCGCTCCGATGGTACGATTATCCTGGTGCAGTATGAGTCGGTAGCAGACCCGGAGACGACAACGAATTATTCGCCGGTCGATGCGCTGCGGTATTTTACGAACCTGTACCGGGAAATGGGTTATCCTGAAGTCGAAGGACGGCTGGTGTATCTGGCCGATACACCCGAGGTCGTGCGGGTTAGCTAGGTGAATAATGAACAATGTAGATTGTAGATTGTAGAATGACTGAACCAGTCTCAAATCTTCTCAAGGTGCGTAGTCAGCCGATGAAATTAATTACATTATTCATTATCCATTGTACATTATACATTCACCCCGCATTTGCGCAGTCGCCTTATGAGCTAAAGACCGGGCGTGAACTCACGACGTTTGGCGTCGGTGCTGTAAGTTACGGGGCGTCGGTGCTGCTGCAGCAAACCATCGATCCGCTTACGGTTAGCGAGATTGCGGGGTTAAATTCGGCTGACATCAATTCGTTCGATCGGTCGGCTACGAAACACTGGTCCATAAAAGCGGGGCAGCTGAGTGACGTGACGCTGGTGGGCAACGTAGCTCTGGCTGGTGCGCTCGCCCTGGGCACCCAGACCATCCGGCAGGATTTTAAAACCGCCGGGATCATGTACCTCGAAACCATCCTGCTGGCCAACGGTATCGAGCGGACCGTCAAGGCTGTTACCCAGCGAACCCGGCCTTTTGTCTATAACCCGGTGGCTCCTCTGGAAGATAAGCTCGAACGCGACGCCCGCCAGTCTTTTTTTTCGGGCCATGCGACCAGTGCTTTTGCCACCGCCGTTTTTACGGGCGAGGTGTTCCGGCATTATTTTCCGCATTCGCGCTTGAAACCGGTTATCTGGATCGGATCGTTGGGGCTGGCGTCAGCTACGGCCGTGCTGCGGTATGAGGGGGGTAAACATTACCCGACGGATCTGATTGCCGGAGCTGCGTTTGGGTCGCTGGTCGGGTGGGGAATTCCGAAATTACACGAAGTGAAGAACCGAAGTAAACTAGGCCACCGACTCGACGTGCAGCCGTGGAGCAGCGGTTCGGCGAATGGAATTTACCTGCGACTCGCAATGTTTTCCCGCTGATGGGTCGTCCCTACCCGACGTATTGTATTGGCAAGTGCTTATCCGACTGATGACAAAAATTACCGATCACATTAAAGCTGCCACCGGCAAACCCATTTTTTCGATTGAAGTAATTCCGCCGATCAAGGGCGACAATTTGAAGAATCTGCTCGACAATATTGAGCCATTGCTGGAGTTCAAACCACCGTTCATCGACGTAACCTACCATCGCGAAGAATACATCGAACGACCGCTGCCCAACGGGACGATTCAGAAAATAGTGACCCGTAAACGACCCGGTACCGTCGGCATCTGCGCGGCCATCATGCACCGGTTCGGCGTCGATCCGGTACCACACGTACTCTGTGGAGGTTTCACCCGCGAAGAAACGGAAGATTTCCTGATCGATCTGCATTACCTGGGTATCGACAACGCACTGGTGCTCCGGGGTGATCCAGCCAAACCCTTCACAACCTTCAAACCGAAGGAGAATGGCTACTCCTACGCCAGTGAACTCGTCGAGCAGGTGGCTAACATGAACCGCGGAATGTATTTGCACGAGGAAGATACACCCCTGGCCCCTAGTAATTTTTGCATCGGCGTGGCCGCTTACCCCGAAAAACATTTTGAAGCCATCGACCACGATTCGGATCTTCATTACCTGAAACAGAAGGTCGATAAAGGAGCAGATTACCTTGTCACTCAGATGTTTTTCGATAACCGAAAATACCTCGATTTTGTCGATCGGTGTCGGCAGGTGGGCATTACGGTCCCGATTATTCCGGGTCTGAAACCATTGAGTACTCGTAAGCAGCTTGAAGTGCTGCCTCGCCTTTTTCATCTGGACATGCCTGAGGATCTGGTGAAAGCGGTGGAAGCCTGCGAAAATGACCAGCAGGCCCGGCAGGTAGGAGTGGAGTGGTGCATTCAGCAGTGTCGCGAGCTGGTGGCGGCTGGAGCACCCGTGTTGCATTTCTACACCATGGGAAAGGCAGATAATATCATGAAAATTGCGCGCGAGCTGTTTTAGCGGCCGTCAAGTCGATCGATGGGCTTCTTAGCCGACGCCAGAATCGTTCTGTCTGAGTTAGGCGTTGGGGGCGCCGGGAATCTCCTGCTTTCTTCTACTTTTGTTGCTGAAAGCAAGCCTGCCGTTACCGGCTTTAATGCTCTGACCCGCTATGATAAAATTCGCTACATCTACCCCCCTGACTTTCGCAGGTGTTGTTTTTGCGTGTTCGGTAGCTCTGGCACAAACGCCCGCTCCCAAAGCCAACGACTCCACCACGCCACTACATCTATTGCAGCCCGATTATCCGGTGCCGTACGGGCCACCGAAAGCCGCCGACGTGACGAATGTGCTGGACCGGGTATATACCTATCTAAACGAGTCGACTCCGGCACAGGTAATCGATAAACAGAGCGGGCAACCAATTACAGATCTAGGTAAATTCAATCCAAATGCCGTCATCAAACCCGGCGATTTTCGCCTGACCAGTTACGAATGGGGCGTTACGTACGCGGGCATGTTACTAGCCAGCGAAGCCACCGGCGACGCCCGATTTGCCGACTACACCAACAAACGACTGGCTTTCCTGAATTCGCTCCGGCCGTATTTTCGGGAGCAGGTCAGCGCCGATCCGCACGCCAATACGTCGCTGCGACCGATGCTGGCTCCGCACGCACTGGATGACGCCGGAGCCATGTGTGCGGCCATGATCAAAGCCGTGCGCGCCGGTGGCGTAAAAGCCGATCTTCGCCCACAGATCGATGCTTATATGAACTACATCCTGACGAAAGAATACCGCCTGGCCGACGGGACCCTGGCGCGCAATCGACCGCAACCCAATACGCTCTGGCTCGATGATCTGTTTATGAGCGTACCGGCACTGGCGCAGATGGGTAAGCTGACCAACGACCCGAAATATTTCGACGAAGCGGTCAAACAGGTGCAATTGTTCTCGAAGCGGATGTTCAACAAAGACAAGGGTCTCTATATGCATGGGTGGGTCGAAGGCATGAGTGTCCATCCGCAGTTTCACTGGGCGCGGGCCAACGGCTGGGCCATTATGACCAATGTCGAACTGCTGGATGTGTTGCCCGAAAACCATCCCGGACGTGGCGCCATTCTGGAACTGTTACGGGCGCATGCGCAGGGGCTGGCTGCCTGCCAGTCGGGAAGTGGGTTCTGGCATCAACTGCTGGACCGGAGCGACTCGTATCTGGAAACTTCCGCTACGGCAATTTACACGTATGCGATTGCCCGGGCCGTCGACCGGGGCTGGCTCGATGCCAAAGCCTATGCTCCGATGGCGCTGCTGGCCTGGAATGCCGTTTCGACCAAAGTTACGCCTAAGGGGCAGGTCGAGGGGACCTGCGTCGGCACCGGCATGGGTTTCGATCCGGCGTTTTATTACCACCGCCCCATCAACGTTTACGCAGCGCATGGCTACGGTCCGGTGCTGCTGGCGGGCGCCGAAGTGCTCAATTTACTGAAGAAAAAATCGTTTGAAATCAACGATAGCTCGCTGCAGGTGATGGATAAAAAATAAAAAGTCTGGCCATGAACGTTCGTGGCCAGACTTTTTATTTTACTTTTCGATTCCGTAAATAGGTTCTTCAGGCAGCCAGGTAATTGCCGACGCCGACGACAACCGTCGACAGGATGACCAGCAAAATACCCGCTGAAATAGTACGCATGGTTGCTTCATTAGCCCCTTTCCATTCGTGCAGATAAAGCCCCCAGAAGCTGCTGAAGGCAATGATAAAGGCCATGTGCAGAGTCCAGCCAGAAAACCGGTAGTCGCCCATTTTGCTGTCGCCCATGCCGTAGAAAAAGAACTGGAAATACCACGTAAACCCTGCTAGCGCGCAGAAAATGATGTTGGCAACAACCGGAGTAGAAATGTTGGTATAGTCGGTATAGGTCCGATTGCGGATGTTGAGGAAAATGGTCCAGATGGCGTTGGTCGTCAAACCGCCGAGCAGAATAATGACCAGGGGGGCATTGTTCATGTAGAGGGGGTCCGTTCCGTGGGCCACGGCTCGTTCGGCAATCGACTGACCAGCTGTCAGCCCAAACGACATACAGGCGCTCATTACCCCCGAAAAAACGGCCACCAGCAGCCCTTTCCGAAGATCGAATTCTTCAATTGTCGCTTTTTTCTGTGCATCCGACAGCGACCGTTCTTTCATGATACCGGCCAGCCCGCAGACCGCGATACCCACCACGCACACGCCTAGCCCCAGAATGATAACCCGACCTGATGTGGTGCTGATCAGTTTGACAAATTCACCCTGCCAGATGGGCGGCACCAGCGTTCCGAAAACGGCGCACAACCCCAGTGTGACGGCCATGCCCAGCGACAGCCCCAGGTAACGCATGGCCAGCCCGAAAGTAAGCCCGCCAAAGCCCCACAAAACGCCCCAGAAATACGTCCACCACAAGGTTTCGCTAGGTGTCTGGTCCAATACGCCGAAGAGGTCTTTCACCGTCAGCGTTCCTAAGATCAGGGGGGCGGCTATCCAGGAGAACAGCCCACCGACGAGCCAGTAGCTTTCCCAGGCCCAACCCCGAACCCGCTTATACGGCAAATAAAAACTGCCGGAGGCAAACCCTCCCAGCGCATGCAAGACAACACCCCAGATTACGGCCACGTTTCGTTCTTTTTTACAAATTTATCTTGTTATGGTTAAGTCACCTTCCCAGTCCTTCCTTCTGGAACCCCCTGCCTGAATGAAATCGCTTGGGCCGTTTGGGTAAGCCAGACCAACCAACGAAACAGGAGAAAAGGAAGCCGGTGAACTTTGGTTAAAACAAGGTTAAATCGAGGCAATTCTACTTGCCTGACAGTCAATATACCTTCTGAACGATGCGTACTCACCCACTCGTTAAGCATCTTTTGCTTCTGTTCAGCGTCGTTGGAGTGACCGCGCACGCGCAAAAACTACCTGATAAGAAAGCTATTCTGGCCAAAATGACGCTAGCCAACGCATATTTCATGACGACCTGGCCCGATCCCGGCCAGGAAATCGTGACCAATAAAACCCGGCCCAGCAACATCTGGACCCGAGCCGTGTATTACGAAGGCTTGATGGCTCTCTACAAAATCGATAACAGGAAGGCCTACTACGACTATGCGGTAGCGTGGGGCGAAAAGCACCACTGGAGCCTCCGAAGCGGACCGGCTACGCGCAACGCCGACGATCAGTGCTGTGGTCAGACCTACCTCGATCTGTATCGCATCGACCCGAAGCCCGAGCGCATTCAGGCAATCAAGGCATCCGTCGATGCGATGCTGCTGAGTGATAAAGCTGACGACTGGAACTGGATCGACGCGCTGCAAATGGCCATGCCCGTTTTCGCGCAGTTAGGGGTACTGTACAAAGACCCGGCCTACTTCGAGAAGATGTACCAGCTCTACGCTTACTCGAAAAACAAACACGGGGGCAATGGACTGTATAATTCTGAAGATCATCTGTGGTGGCGGGATAAAGATTTTGTGCCACCCTACGCCGAGCCGAATGGACAGGACTGCTACTGGTCGCGGGGGAACGGTTGGGTCGTGGCTGCGCTGGTACGGGTGCTGGACATTCTGCCGAAAGACGCTCCGCACCGGAATGAATATGAAAAAACATACCGCGAAATGATGCAGGCGCTCGTTACGCTGCAGCGCCCGGATGGGTACTGGAACGTCAGTTTACACGACTCGGCCCATTTTGGTGGGAAAGAGCTGTCGGGCACCGCGCTGTTTGTTTACGGAATGGCCTGGGGTATCAATCACGGGCTGCTCGACGGAAAAATCTACCGGCCCGTCGTTGCGAAAGCCTGGAACGCCATGGCTACCGAGTCGGTGCACGCGAACGGGTTTTTAGGCTACGTGCAGGGAACCGGTAAAGAACCCAAAGACGGACAGCCTGTCACTTACGACAGCAAGCCCGACTTCGAAGACTACGGCCTGGGGTGCTTCCTGCTGGCTGGAGTGGAGTTGTGGAAAATGAAATAAATAGTACGTTTGCCGTTGCTGAAATTTTCCTGGAATCCCTTACCCCTGACCAATGGAAGAAATTGCCTTTACAATGAAATTGAAGCCCGGCTTCGAGGCCGAATACCAACGTCGCCACGATGAGATCTGGCCGGAATTATCGGCGGCTCTGACCGAAGCCGGTATCCGCGACTACTCGATTTATCTGGATCGTGCAACCGGCACCCTGTTTGCGGTTCAGAAACGGATTACCGGTCATACGGCCAGTGCGTTACCGGGCCAGCCCGTCATGAAACGCTGGTGGGCGTATATGGCTGATCTGATGGAAACAAACCCCGACAGCTCACCGGTGGCTGTGCCGCTGCAACGTGTGTTTCATATGGCTTAGGGGTAGGGCAGATATGCCTGAAGCTGGGCCGCAGCTTGTGCTACAGCCTGGCTTTAGGCATGTCTGCCAAAGAATCGGAGCTTAAACCCGGCGCCGGAAACTAACCTACAGCTAGTCCATTTCTAAATTAGCCTGCTTTTGCACTAGAGGCAAACTTTCAGAAAATCATGACGTTATGGACGTATCAGCGTTCGGCTTATAGTGGCCGTAGCCGTTGAGAAACGACTCCGATTTGAATGGCCATGATTCAACGCAGACAACTGAACAGCAGTGATCCATTTGATCAGCCGTCTGCTTATCAGAAAGAAATCCATCCCAGGCTTCCCGCGCATCTGGGCTACCGGGTTGGTCCGAAAGGTGGGTATATCCTGTGGGATAAACGAACCAGTAACGGCGACGATGGGCAGGAATGGTACGCTTCTTACCGCGAAAAAAAGAAGTATAATCTATTGAAAGCGTAGCGCTCAGCCTCGTCGGCTTTCTGCATCGACATGCTGAGCTCGCTGCTGCTGAGCTATTTTCAAACAACCTTACTGGCTGACAGTTCCGTAATACATATACCTATTCCGGAACGTTATGACTCTGACTAGTAAAGCACCACCGCTGGAACAGCGGCCACCTTCTCTGCCGCCTGTCCACCCGGTTAACCTGACCATCAACGGCGTTGAAAAACAACTTCAACTGGCTCCCTGGACCAGTCTGCTCGATGCCCTGCGCGAATACATGGACCTGACCGGTACCAAAAAAGGCTGCGACCACGGTCAGTGTGGAGCCTGCACGGTATTGGTCGATGGCAAGCGTATCAACTCCTGCCTGACGCTGGCCATCATGCAGGAAGGAAAATCCATTACGACCATCGAAGGGCTGGCGCAGACGCACACCGATGCTGCCGACGGCCTGCACCCGCTGCAACAGGCGTTTATCGACTACGATGCGTTTCAGTGCGGGTACTGCACACCCGGCCAGATTTGCTCGGCAGTTGGCTTGCTGACCGAAGGTCACGCTAAAAACAGAGCCGACATCCGCGAACTGATGAGCGGGAATATCTGCCGCTGTGGAGCCTACACCAACATCGATGATGCCATTGAAGAGGTCATGAACCAGCAATCCGTATGAACAGTTTCACTTACACCCGGGCCGATGCGGTCGATATGGCTGTCGACGAGCGGGCCACTGATGCGTCGGCCAGATTCATTGCGGGGGGCACGAATATCCTTGATCTGATGAAGGAAAACGTGGAGCGCCCCACGCGACTGATCGATATTACCCGCTTGCCCATGGCTACCATCTCCGAAACCCTGGAAGGGGGCTTGCGGTTGGGCGCCCTGATGACTAATGCCGATACCGCCTACGACGAACGGGTGGTGGAGCGTTATCCGCTACTATCGCAGGCTATCCTGGCGGGAGCCTCGCCCCAATTGCGCAATATGGCCACCGATGGCGGAAACCTGATGCAACGCACCCGCTGTTATTATTTTTATGATCTAGCAACGCCCTGCAACAAGCGCGAACCAGGATCGGGCTGTTCGGCCATTAACGGGTTCAACCGAATTCACGCTATTCTGGGGACACGCTATCCGAATAACGAAGGAGAGCTGACCGAACCGCAGTGCATCGCTACCCATCCATCGGACATGTGCGTGGCGCTGGCGGCCCTCGAAGCGGTTGTGCGCGTAACGGGAAAAAATGGTGAGCGCGCCATTCCCTTTGCCGACTTCCATAAGTTGCCCGGCGACACGCCCCACCTGGACAACACGCTCGAAGCCGACGAACTGATCACGGCGATCGATCTGCCCTCGAAAGGCTTTTCGAAAAACCACGCCTACCTAAAATTGCGCGACCGGGCCTCCTACGCCTTCGCGCTGGTATCGGTGGCGGCTGCGCTGGAGCTGGAAGGCAACACCATCACCGACGCTCGGATCGTGCTGGGGGGTGTGGCACATAAACCCTGGCGCAAGCCGGAAGCCGAAGCCGTGCTGGTTGGAAAGCCTGCTACGAAAGAGGCCTTTCAGGCTGCTGCCGAAATCCTGTTGGCTGGGGCGCAGGGCTACGGACATAATACATTTAAAATCGAACTGGCCAGACGTGCTATCGTACGGGCATTGGGCCAGGCCGCTAAACTCGAACCAACCGCATGAGCAACGCCATCGGAAAACCCATCAGCCGCGTCGACGGCCGGGAAAAAGTAACGGGAAAAGCCAAATATGCTGCCGAATTCAATGTGCCCGGTCTGACCTACGGGTATGTCGTATCGAGTGCTATTGCAAAGGGGAAAATCACTCATATCGACGCCAGCGACGCTTTGCGTCTGGATGGCGTTCTGCAGGTATTTACGCATCAAAATCGGCCAAAACTCCCCTGGTTCGATATCAAATACAAAGATCAGGACGCACCGCCAGGTTCGCCGTTTCGGCCTCTGCAGGATGAAACGGTCAAATACAGTGGTCAGCCGGTTGCTCTGGTTGTCGCAGAAACCTTTGAAGTAGCCCGCTATGCAGCCTCGCTGGTTCGAATCGACTATCAGGAAGATACATTCGAAACCAATCTGGAAGAGAACCTGCACAAAGCACGGGATCCCAAAAGTGGCCTCGCCAGCCTGTTGAAACCACCGCCACCCAAACCTCGTGGCGACTTTGAGGAGGCTTACAAAAATGCTTCCGCTCAAGTGAACAGTCGATACGTACACGCGGCTGAGCACCATAATCCCATGGAGTTGTTTGCCAGTACGGTGGTCTATGAGCCGGGCAGGAAAGCGCCTAAACTGACCATTTACGACAAGACCCAGGGGGTAACCAACAGCATTCTGTACGTATCGCAGGTATTCGATATCCCTTTCAAAAACCTGCGGGTAGTTTCACCTTATATGGGAGGGGGCTTCGGGTCTGGCTTGCGACCACAGTATCAGCTATTTATGGCTACTATGGCCGCTCTGGAGCTAAAACGGTCGGTGCGCGTAACCCTGACGCGCCAGCAGATGTTCACCTTCGGGCATCGCCCGGTTACGGTGCAGAACGTGGCGCTGGGGGCCTCTCCCGATGGGGCTATGGATGCGCTTTACCACGATGCCTACGGCGAAACGTCTCAGTTCGAGGACTATACCGAGGTGGTCGTTAACTGGGGGGGCATGCTGTATCCACCCGAGAATACCAAAATGGAGTACAAACTGGTGCCGCTGGATGTGTTTACACCCCTGGACATGCGCGCACCCGGCGGGGTAACGGGTATGTCGGCCCTCGAAGTTGCTGTAGATGAGCTGGCCTATGAACTGGGGATGGACCCGCTCGAACTACGGCTGAAGAATTATACGGAACTGGATCACAATGAAAAACGGCCGTATTCCAGTAAGGAGCTTCGCGAGTGCTTCCGGCAGGGGGCCGAGCGATTTGGCTGGTCGAAGCGCAGTTTTGCGCCCCGGTCGATGCGCCAAGACCATAACCTGATCGGCTGGGGGATGGCTGTTGGCATCTGGGATGCCAACCAGATGGCGGCCCGCGCGGAAGCAGCCCTGCTGGTAAACGGCAAGTTGTGGGTGAGTAGTGCTACGGCCGATATCGGAACGGGTACCTACACCATCATGACGCAGATTGCCGCCGATACGCTCGGCATGCCCATGGAGGACGTGATTTTTAAACTGGGTGACACTGATTTTCCGATCGCTCCCATTTCGGGCGGTTCCTGGACAGCGGCCACAGTCGGGTCGGCAGTGCAGGCTGCCTGTCAGGAAGTAGGAAAATCGTTGCTGAAACTGGCGAAAAAAATGCCCGGTTCGCCATTTAAAAGCGCCAAATGGGAGGATATCGAATTTGCGGATAAGCACCTGCGCCTGAAACAAGACCCGTCGGTTGCTGTATCGTTGTTGACGCTTGTCGATCAGAACGGCGGAAAAGCGGTTCGCGAAACGTCGGGAGCGTTACCGAATGTATTGAAACAGAAAGATTATACCCGCAGCACCCATTCGGCCGTATTTGTCGAGGTAATGGTCGATGAAGAGCTGGGAACGGTGAAAGTGACCCGGGCCGTGAGCGCCATTGCCGCTGGCCGTATTTTAAATCCTAAGACCGCTCGCAGTCAGATTTTGGGCGGTATGGTGTGGGGCATCAGCAAAGCGCTTCACGAAGAAAGCGTCCTGGATCATACCTTCGGTCGGTTCATGAACCATAACCTGGCTGAATATCACGTATCCGTCAACGCCGACATTCATGACCTCGACGTTATTTTTGTGGAAGAACACGATACTATCGTGAATCCGCTGGGTATAAAAGGGGTGGGCGAAATCGGTATTGTGGGGATGCCCGCTGCGATTGCCAACGCCATTTACCACGCTACCGGCAAACGGGTTCGTGATCTGCCGATCACCTTAGATAAGTTGTTATAGCAGAAAGTCAGAAGTGGTCAGTAAGTAGTCATTGATCGCATAACTTGTTTTGCGACCAATGACTACTTACTGACCACTTCTGATTAAAATCTACGCCATCACTTTACCTTCCAGCACCGGGCGTTTGTCTTTGGTTTTGCCCAAAATGCTCAGACTGCTCTGAAACTCGACCTGAACGCCATCCGATCCGAAGCGACAGGTAACCATATCGTAGTGCGCCGTTTCGATAAACCGCCACAGCATCACAAAAGTATTCGGGTCCTGCCAGCTGCCACTGGCCGCTACTTTTCGGGTTTGATCGCCGGGAACGGGCGTTGGTGTCAGCATTAGCGGGGCTACGGCAAACGTCGTTGTGCTGTCGACCCAGCGGCTACCACCACACAGCACCTGATGGCTACCTTTGTCGTCCTGTAGTTTGAAAATACTGCCATCCTTGCCGAAGGTGAGCGAAACCTCTTTTACGTGCATCGGGTTGTCGGCTACCGCATACGTTTTTCCGCTGATCTGGCTCGCTACAGACGTTTCTGCTTTGGAGGTCGTGGGCGGAAGGGTCAAACTGGCCATTTTTTTGGTCAGAATACCTTGCTCGGCCCGATCGGCGGGTAGCCCTACACGCCGAAGCGCTGGGAGTATGTTGTCCCAGACGGCGTTCAGAACGGCCTGCATATCCCCCGTTTCGGAGGTAATAGCGATAACGGCGTCTTCTTTAGGGAGAACGATGCAGTACTGACCATACGCTCCATCGCCCCGGTACGCGTCGTTGCGACAGCGCCAGAACTGGTAGCCGTAACCCTGTATCCAGTCGTTCACGCTGGCATCGCCTTTGCCGCCCTTCGACTGAACTTCGGCGCGGGTCGCGTCGGCAATCCAGGCTTCGCTGACCAGTCGTTTGCCATTCCAGACCCCTTTCTGAAGAAGGAGTTGCCCAAATTTGGCAATATCCTCCGTCTTCAGCCGTAGGCCCCAGCCGCCGGTATTGATGCCCTGCGGAGATACTTCCCAGTCTTCGCCTTCAATGCCCAGCGGCCCAAAAAGCCGGGGCTTCAGGTACTCCAGCACGGTCTGGCCGGTAAGTTTCTGAACAATGGCCGAGAGCATGTACGTCGCCCCGCTATTGTAGACAAAGAACGTGCCGGGCTCATGCTCGACGGGTTGGGCCAGAAACGCCTTGACCCAACTGCTATCGGTGCCGTTCCGGAGCGCCGGCGTGGTGTCTTTATCGTGACCGGTCGACATGGTCAGTAAATCCTTCACGCGCATGGCGGCCAGGTTCTTACTGACCGTAGCCGGCGCGTCGTTCGGAAAAAACGAAACGACCTTATCATCGACGGTCAACCGCTTTTCGGCAACGGCCAGACCGACCGCCGTCGAGGTGAAACTCTTGCTGAGTGAATACAGCGTGTGTTTGAGTTGAGGGGCATAAGGGGCCCACCAGCCCTCGGCTACCACCTGCCCGTGCCGAACGACCATCATGCTGTGTACATTAAGCTTACTGTCTTCCACAGTTTTGATGAAGTTCAGCAGGCCAACGGGGGCCACCCCCTGGGCTTCGGGCAGGCTTCGGGGCAATTTTATCGTTTTGGTGGGCAGTGTCCAGCCCAGCGTGGGTAGGGTAGTGGCGACCGTCAGACCGGCGGCACCAAAGCCCAGTTGTTGGAGAAATTCTCGGCGATTCAGATTCATGGATTTAAATACGATTAAGAGCGGATCGGTATCTTCGGACTAACCTAAGCAGGGTCATATACCTAAAAGAGCGATGTTCGATCAACTTACTATTGTTGCGCAACAGGAAATTAGAGCCCTGTTCCGGGCGGGTAAACCGGCAAAACGTACCGAAAGAGGGGAAGTTTGTGTTTTTTAGACATGATTAGCGGTAATTTGGCGGGGGCGCCTACTTTTATAGCCATAAACTGTCCGGAAATCGACCGCCTGATCTGTCTTCGATGGAAGTATAGGGTTAACACTTGAACGGCTCCGCCGGATTTTATTGATAACTTACCTTACTCATCAATGAATGGAAAACAACTACCACTCTTTTCTTTTCACCGTTTCAATTTATTCTCTCTCCTGGCCTTTTATAAACCAGCGCCTGATGCTTTTGTGCAGAACATGCATCGCAGGCGGCTGGCCACCAGTACAAGAGAACGTGTAAAGCTGTACGACCGTAACTGCTTTTGTCTATGAAATCGTTACTTGCTTCGTTATGGGCCATGAGCTGTTGGCTGCTTCCGCCTGGCTCGGCAACTCACTTTAAATCTGGCGAGGGATCCGATGCTGCTCAGATACGAAATTTACGGGCGCAGTCGAACCGGGCGGTTCAGGCCCGCGATCTGGTTGCCTATGGCCAGTCGATGCTGCCCGACGTGGAGGTGACTCGGGGGAGCGGTACCCACCTGTCGG
Organism: Spirosoma koreense; assembly: GCF_054777875.1. Lineage (NCBI taxonomy): Bacteria > Pseudomonadati > Bacteroidota > Cytophagia > Cytophagales > Cytophagaceae > Spirosoma > Spirosoma koreense. The sequence continues at coordinate 745,686 of NZ_BAAHAC010000005.1, forward strand.
GGCGGGGGTCGGTGCTGGCGTCGGTTGCGTCCAACTTTCAGGATGCCGCTTTTCTGGGTTACGTCCGCGATCCAGACAATGTGCAGGTCAACACATCGGGCGCACTCGCAGCTGAACATGGCCACTGGACAAGCCGGTTTCAGCGCTCCGACGGCATTCAGACGTTTACGGGGGTTTACCTGGCGATGTGGAAAAAAACTGAATCGGGCTGGAAAATCCGCTCCGAGCTGTTTGTCAGCTTAGGCTGCACCGGCAGTGCGGCCTGCGGAAGATAGGAGCGTAGTTTGTTCTATTGGAGGTAAGTTTCCACATCGAACGAGTCCTATGGCCGAATTTGATGCCATTTAGGACGCTCTATAGGCTTATTGGATTTAAATACTTGTTTTCCATCGCCTAACGGTGGATTGTTGGGGTTGGCATAATAAATCGCTTTTGCCCGCCGGATAAGTTTCAGGGCCGCGGCCAGCCGCTCCTGCGGTGTTTTTGCCTACCAGTAGGCCTTGTCGTAAACGTGGATTTCGTCGGGATTACTGGATTTGCGGATGATGGACATGGAATTTTGGTCAAGAGATCATGAATAATCTCATGATAAAGGTAAGTCCAGAAATTCTCTCGAAGTAATAATTGGGATGCTTTTGTAAGGATTTAAATCAAGTAAGTCGGTATCGCCACTTATTATGTATGAAGCATGTCCACAAATAGCAACTTCAAGAAATTTGTTATCTTTTGCGTCTCGACAATCCGTAATGCTTTCAGTGATTGTAATACTATGTGCGGCTAATGTATAGCGGTTGATAAATAGGCTGGCCTCGAATGGAGTAATATATTTAGCGAATTTAGGTCTGGATAGAACATTAGTTAGTTCGTCCAGGCAAGATACGGACGTCAAGAGTTGACAATGGCGGTAAGCTTTCTCAAATGCTTGCCTACTTGTTGACTGTGCCAATAAAGCCGCACTTACTAAACCGTTGGTGTCAAAAACTATGGCGGGGGGCATCAGTCAGCTAACAATTCATTCAATTTGTCTTCAGTCAAGCCACGTTTAGTTGCTTTGAAGCTAATGTAATCCATCACGTCCAGTAGGTCAGTTGTATCATTGAGGCTATCAGTGATCAAAGCAGAAAGTGCCTGCTTCTGCTCAGCAGAGAGCTGATTATATTTCTGTGCCGCTACATCCGACACCAAAACCTGTACTATACTCATATGATGTTCAAGGACTTTTCGTAAAGATAATAAAGATCCCCTGGAATAATCTTAGCTGTTGGTATAGCGGTCTGGTTAAAAATGGATTGGCTGGTTACAAATACAACTCTTTGCCAAAGAGCACGTTTTCAACACCAATAACTTCGTCGATGTCGTCCCAAAACACGTTATAAGCGCTGATCGTGAAATTGTTACGTTGGCTGAAAGAGGCTGAACTCAACAACGCAGACCAAGCTAATGGAATGGTAATGGTGCGTCCATCACTCAGGCTAAACCCGATTGTGTCGGCGTCGACTTTCACCTCGGTAAACGTTGGCAAATCCGCGAGTTTTGGCCGATGACGGCCTCTATTACTTCGCTTGGTTGTAGTAGTTAGGCTTGATGCCGCTGGTCTGACAGTCGCTTTCATAAGTGATCATAATTAAACGTATGTGTTCACGTATTGCCTTCTCTATTTTCTTTCGCTCAGCAACTTTGATCTTAACAGAATCAGCCAATAGAAAACTGCCATCTTCCCGAATCCAGTATTTACATAATTTAACCCCGTCATCGCCAGCGTGTATATGGCATGGCTCATTCATCAAATCGTACATTCGGTAGAAAAAACGAAAACCGAATAACCGAAAGAGAGTAGGCATGCTGATACTAGTTTACTGACTGATGACATTGATTAGTATGAAATGTCACCAGTCAGTAAACTATTTTGTCAACCTACCCCTTCTTCACCTCTTTCGCAAATGTATCTTTCAGCGTCACCGTTCGGTTGAAAACGGGCTTGTCGGGAGTTGAGTCGGGGTCGAGGATAAAGTAGCCCTTGCGCATGAACTGGAAGTTCGTTTGCGCACCGGAACGGGCCGCTTCGACCAGCGCCGGTTCGGCAAACGCGCGGACCACTTCGAGCGAGTTGGGATTCAGCAGCTCCCGAAACTCGCGCTCATCGGCGGCCGGGTTTTCGACGGAGAACAGCCGGTCGTAGAGCCGCACTTCGGCTTCAACGGCGTGGGGAACCGATACCCAGTGAATCGTACCTTTCACGTTGATTCCCGACGTGTCGGAACCGCTGCGGCTTTCGGGAATGTAGGAGCAACGTAGTTCGATGATTTCGCCCGCGTTGTCTTTCACGACTTCATCGCATTTGATAATGTACGCGCCTTTCAGCCGAACCATACCGCCCGGAGACAGCCGGAAGAATTTCTTCGGCGGGTTTTCCAGAAAATCGTCGCGCTCGATATACACTTCCCGACTGAACGGCACGTTCCGTTCGCCCGCGCTGGGGTCTTCGGGGTTGTTTTCGATAGTCATGATTTCCTCCCGGCCCACTTCGTAGTTCGTAATGACGAGTTTCAGCGGTTTTTCGTCGAGTACGGCCATCACGCGGTGAGTCGTTTTGTTCAGTTCTTCGCGGATGCAGAACTCCAGCAACCCCACGTCGATCAGGTTGTCACGCTTGGCAATTCCGATGCGGTCGGCAAATTCGCGGATGCTGGCGGGGGTATAGCCGCGCCGACGAAGACCCGCGATGGTTGGCATCCGAGGATCGTCCCAGCCATTGACGTGGCCTTCTTCAACCAGTTGCTTGAGTTTCCGTTTACTCATGACCGTGTAGGTCAGGTTTAGCCGGGCAAACTCAATTTGTCGGGACGGGAAAATGGCCAGTTTTTCAATAAACCACTCATACAGCGGTCGGTGTACCTCAAATTCCAGCGTACAAAGCGAATGCGTGATGTGTTCGATCGAGTCCGACTGCCCGTGCGCGAAATCGTACATCGGGTAAATGCACCAGGTGTCGCCTGTGCGGTGGTGATGGGCGTGCTTGATGCGGTACATGATCGGGTCGCGCATGTGCATGTTTGGCGAAGCCATGTCACCTTTTGCCCGCAGCACTTTCGCGCCGTCGGGAAATTCCCGGGCTCTCATACGCCGGAACAGATCGAGGTTTTCATCGACGCTGCGGTCACGATATTGGTTCGTGCGACCGGGTTCGGTGGGCGTGCCTTTCTGCTCGGCAATCGCTTCCGAAGACGAGTCGTCTACGTAGGCTAAACCTTTCTGAATCAGCGTTTCGGCGAATTGATACAACTGCTCGAAGTAATCCGATGCGTAGAATTCGTTCTCCCAGTCGAAGCCCAGCCAGCGTACGTCGTTCTTGATCGAGTCGACGTACTCGGTATCTTCCGTAACCGGGTTTGTGTCATCGAACCGCAGATTGGTCTGACCGCCGTATTTATCCGCCAGCCCGAAGTTGAGGCAAATGGATTTTGCATGCCCGATATGCAGGTAGCCATTGGGCTCGGGCGGAAAACGAGTGTGAACGCGACCCCCGTTTTTGCCATTGGCGCGATCTTCTTCGACTATTTGTTCAATAAAGTTGAGCGCCCGGTCCGCCGAGTTGTTTTCGCCGGAGATCGGTGCTTCAGATTCTGTGGTCAGGTCAGCCATGTCGCTTAATCGCTACGATAAAGGCCCGAAATTACGGTCTTTGGGTGGGTTTGACAAACACAAACGTACGGGTTCTAAACCGAACCCGTGCCGAATCCGTTTATACCTTTGGCTGAATCGAGAGCGTAGCATTACTCAGTAAGGAACTTGCTAAAAAGCTGAGCACGTGTAAAAATCCGGTCTTCTTTGCTGCGCCCACCGAGTTATTTTACGGATGAACGTGCCTGAAAAGTACTTAAGTAGGCGTTTAAGCCCCGTTAATTTCTTATTAATCAGCGAACAAAAACGACATCAGAACGGGTTTGAGATAGTACACGCCGTTGACTATCCTCCCAGGATAGATTTATTGTATACGTGATCTATGAACAAACTATTTATCGGCTTACTGTTCGCGATTGGCTGGTTTCTGTCGCCCGGTCTTTTTGCGCAGAAAACAACGGATTCGCTTTCGAAACAAGCGTTTCTTACTGATTGCATCAATTACGCGTTAACCCACCAGCCCATTGTCCGGCAATCGGCTATCGATCAGGAAATTGCCGAACGCACCGTGCAGAGTGCATTGGCGGCCTGGTATCCACAGGTGAGCGGATCGTACAACCTGCTGCACTACCTCAAACTGCCCGTTACGCTGATTCCCGACGCCACCACGGGCGAAAAGAGACCCGTAGCACTCGGCGCTCAAAACACCTCCACGGCTTCGCTTTCGGTAACGCAGAGCATTTTCAACCGCGATGTGCTACTGGCCAGCCGGACCGCCGACGCGTACCGCGTTCAGGCAGCTCAGACTACGGTTCAGAACAAAATCGAGGTCGTTGTCAATGTCAGCAAAGCGTTTTACGACCTGATTCTGACCCAGCGCCAGGTAGATATTCTGGGCGAAGATATCGCCCGGCTGCAGCGAAGCCTGCAGGACGCAACCAACCAGTATCAGGGGGGCATCGTCGATAAAACCGATGCGCAACGGGCGAAGATTGCCCTGAACAACTCCCTGGCCCAGCGCAAGCAATACCGCGATTTGGTGGGGTCGAAGTATCAGACACTCAAGCAATTGATGGGGTATCCACCCAATAGTCAATTAGCGGTCGGCTACGATTCACTGCAACTGACCACCGATGTGGCCATGGATACGCTGCTGTTGGTGAATCCACAAAGCCGGATCGAGTATCAGCTTTTACAAACCCAGGGCCGTCTGCTGGATGCCAATGTTCGCTATAACCGCTGGGCTTATCTGCCGTCGGTGTCGGCGTTCGGAAACTATAACCTGCTGTATCAGAACAATGTATTTACGCAGCTCTACGGGCAATCGTTTCCCAACTCGGTCATTGGCTTATCGGTGGCGTTACCCATTTTTCAGGGCGGTCGACGAATCCAGCAAACCAAGATTGCGGAGTTGCAGGTACAGCGGCTCCGCTGGGATCTGGTAGCCCTCAACAGTGCGATCGATGCTGAATATGCACAGGCGCTGGCTACGTATAAAGGCAATCTGGCCAATTACCTGGCTTTGCTGGAAAATCAGCAACTGGCCGAGGATGTGTATCGAATCATCAATCTACAGTACCGCTCGGGAATCAAAACCTACCTAGACGTTACCATTGCCGAAGCCGATTTGAGAACCGCGCGACTGAATGTATCAAATGCACTATATCAGGCGCTGATCAGTAAAGTAGATGTACAGCGGGCGCTGGGGAACATTCGATTTTAACCTTTAGGGCCGACTCTGTTAGCCAAACAAACGAGATTTTTGCTATTATGAAGCTATATATAAATTCAGTGGTAAGCAGTATCGCTTTAAGTGTTTTCCTGGTCGCCTGCGGCAAGAAAGATGCCCAGCAGCAACAGGGGCCACCTCCCCCAGCTGCTGTTACGGCCGTAAGAGCCGAAAAAGGCAGCGCAACGTACTACGACGAATTTCCGGCAACCGTAACCGCCCTGCGCGAAGTAGAGATCCAGCCGCAGGTAGCCGGCAACATCACGGGTATTTTCTTTCAGGATGGCCAGCGGGTCAGCAAAGGACAGAAGCTGTACTCGATCGACCCGCAGCAGTACCGGGCCAGCTACGACCAGGCTGTGGCGAACCTGAACGTCCAGAAAGCGAACCTTAACCGGGCGCAGAAAGACGCCGACCGGTACAACACCCTGGCGCAGCAGGACGCCGTGGCCAAACAACTGGTCGACAATGCCAACGCAACCCTGGAAGCAGCCAGAATGCAGGTAGCGGCTTCGGAAGCCTCCATTCAGCAGGTAGCAACCAACCTGAAGTATACAACCATTTACGCGCCACTGGACGGTACGATCGGGATTTCGCAGGTCCGGCTGGGCGCGGCCGTCGCACCGGGTTCGGCCGCTCTGAATACCATTTCGGAAGATAACCCGATTGCCGCCGATGTTCAGGTCGATGAATCGCAGATCTCACGGTTTATTGGGCTTCAGAACAAAAAGAACGTAACGCAGGATTCGACGTTCCGGCTGGTCTTGCCCAGCGGTCAGGTGTATAAATACCCCGGTTCCATCCAGATCGTCGACCGGGCGGTCGATCCGCAAACCGGTACCCTGCGTGTTCGGATCGCTTTTCCTAATCCGGACAAGCAACTGAAACCCGGCCTGAACGGCAACGTTCGGGTGAAAAACAGTACGGGACAGCCGCAACTGCTGATACCCTACCAGGCCGTAACTGAGCAGATGAGCGAATACTTCGTGTTCGTCGTGGGCGATAGCAGTAAGGTCAGCCAGAAGAAAGTTACTCTGGGCGCGCGGATCAACGACAAGGTCATTGTAAAAAATGGGCTGAACGAAGGGGAGATGGTCGTAACGGAAGGAACGCAGAAAATTCGAGACGGTGCGAAAGTACGGGTTGCTGAACCCGGCCAGCCCGGTGGGCCAAAACCGGATTCGAGCAATAGACAAACAGCTGCAAAATAACGGTCGAAAGCGTAAACGAGCGGATGAGCACGCCCCGACGTGGGGCATTCAGTCGGTCGCGTATTCGGTCTTACATTCTCTGAAATTATGTTCGCAGAAATATTCATCAATCGGCCTGTAACGGCTATCGTCGCGTCCATCGTAATTGTGGCGCTGGGGGTGCTGGCCCTGTTGAGCCTGCCGGTCAGCCAATACCCCGACATTACCCCGCCGGTTGTGCAGGTAACGGGAACGTATACAGGCGCTGATGCCCAGACCGTCGAGCAGACGGTGGCCACACCCATCGAAACCCAGGTGAATGGTACGCCGGGGATGGACTACGTGCAGACCAACGCCACCAACGACGGCCGGATGACCATGAACGTGACGTTCAAGGTCGGCACGGACGTCAACATTGCCGCGCTGGACGTTCAGAACCGCGTGGGTATCGCGCAGCCGCAGATTCCGCAGGAAGTGACCCGTCTGGGGGTTGTGGTTCGGAAGCGGAACCCATCGATTTTTATGCTGGTGGCGATGTATTCGCCGAACGGCACGCACAATGTTTCGTTCCTGGACAACTATACCAACATCTACATCCGCGACGCACTGCTGCGGGTGCCGGGGGTAGGGGATATTTTCAGCCGGGCCGATGACTTCAGTATGCGAATCTGGCTCAAACCCGACAAGCTGACTCAGCTGGGTATGACGCCGGATGACGTGGTAGGAGCCCTCCAGGAGCAAAACCTGCAGGTGGCCGGTGGGTCGGTGGGTGCTTCGCCCCAGCCTTCGACGCAGGCCTTCGAGTATTCGGTCTTCACCAACAGCCGGCTCAGCAAGGAAGATGAATTCCGGAAAATCGTCGTTCGCAGTGATCCGAGCAAGGGGTCGCTGGTTTATCTGGAAGACGTTGCTCGAATTCAGCTGGGTAAGTTCTCGTACGCCAGCAACTCGTTTGTCGATGGCAAACGGGCATCGTACCTGCTGGTCTATCAGCTGCCGGGCAGTAACGCCCTCGAAACGGCCAAGGGCGTGTATGCGGCCATGGATAACCTCAAGAAAACTTTCCCGAAAGACATCGAATACGTCGTGCCGTTCGAGTCGGTATCGGTAATTCAGGTGTCGATTTCGGAAGTAGTCGAAACGTTGCTGGAAGCTCTTGGCCTGGTGGTATTGGTGGTGTTTCTGTTCCTGCAAAGCTGGCGGGCTACGCTCATTACCCTGCTGGCTATTCCGGTATCGATCGTCGGTACGTTCGCGCTGTTCGTGCCGCTCGGGTTTACCGTCAATACTCTGACACTCTTTGCGTTCGTACTCGCCATCGGGATCGTGGTCGATGATGCCATCGTGGTGGTGGAAGCCGTCCAGGTAAACATCGATAAGGGCATGTCGCCGAAAGATGCCACCCGAGAAGCCATGCGTGAGATTTCGGCCCCGGTTATTGCCATTGCGCTGATTCTGGCGGCTGTGTTCGTGCCGGTCGGGTTTATTCCGGGTATCGTGGGGCGGCTCTATCAGCAGTTCGCCATCACCATTGCCGTGTCGGTACTGATCTCGGCTTTTGTGGCGCTGTCGCTGACGCCCGCGCTGTGTACGCTGCTGCTGCGTCCGATGCACATCGATGAAAAAGCGACGGGGCTAAACAAATTTTTCTATAAGTTCAACACCTGGTTCGAGCGGGTCACCAACTCCTACTCCAATGCGGTGCAGCGGCTGATCAAAGCCACCCCGCTGGTGATCGTTGGGTTGATCGTTGTGTACGTTGGAACCGTGTTTATGTTCCGTGCAAAGCCGACGGGCTTTATTCCGACCGAAGACGAAGGCCGGTTGATTGTTACGTACGAGATTCCGGAAGCCGCTTCGACCTCACGCAGTCTGGTGGTGCTCAACAGAATCATGAATATTCTGAAAGAGCAGCCTTATGTCAATCACTTCGCGGCTTTGGGCGGTTTGAATGCCGTGACGTTCGCATCGAAATCGAACAGTGGTACCGTATTTATGCAGTTGAAACCCTGGGACGAACGGAAAGATCGGAAACTTCAGGCCGACTCGCTGGTAGCGAAATTGCAGAAAGCGCTGGCCGGCCTGAACGACGCCCGGCCGCAGGTGCTGCAGCCGCCCGCAATACCGGGCCTGGGGCAGAGCTCCGGGTTTACGTTTGAAATTCAGCAGCGCGAAACCAACGACGACGTACGGGCATTCGACAACGTGGTGCAGAATTTCCTGGCCGAAGCCAACAAACGTCCGGAAATCGGTCGGGCTTTCACGTATTTCACGGCGAAAACACCCGCCTACCGGGTCGATGTCGACCGGGATAAATGTAAAAAGCTGGGTATTCCGGTTAGCTCGGTATATACCACCATGCAGACGTATCTGGGTAGTCAGTATGTCAACGACTTCATTATCTACGGGCGTAAGTTCCGGGTGGTAGCGCAGGCCGATACGATGTACCGGACCGATCTAACGAATCTAAATCAATATTATGTGCGTAACCAGGGTGGACAACTGGTGCCGATCAGCGCGGTCATTAAAACCAGCATCATCGAAAACGCTCCGCTCATTTCGCACTTCAACCTGTTCCGTACGGTCGAGCTGAACGGGATAGCACGGGAAGGGTACAGCAGCAGCCAGGCCAACGATGCCCTGAGGGAAGTGGCAGCCAAAGTGCTCCCCGCCGGGTATTCCTATGACTTTGGCGGACTGAGCCGCGAGGAGATCAACGCGGGCAACAGCTCGTTGTATATTTTCCTGCTGTCGGTCGGGTTCGTATTCTTATTTCTGGCGGCTCTGTACGAAAGCTGGTCAGTGCCGTTCTCGGTCCTTCTGTCGGTACCAATTGGGGCAATGGGGGCCATTATTGCCCTGCTGTTGTTTCCGTACCTGACCAACAACGTCTATGCGCAGATCGGTCTGATTACGCTGATCGGTCTGGCGGCCAAGAACGCCATCCTGATCGTGGAATTTGCCAAAGAACGGGTCGATAAAGGCGAGGACCTGCTCGAATCGACCATCGAAGCGGTTCGGTTGCGGCTGCGTCCGATCCTGATGACGTCGCTGGCGTTTATCCTGGGAGTGTTCCCGCTGGCCCTCGCGAGTGGGGCAGGGGGCGTCGCACGGGCTACCATCGGCCGGACGGTATTGGGTGGCATGTTGGCTGCTACGTCGCTGGCTATTTTCGTCGTGCCGGTGCTGTACGTGGCTATTACCCGGTTAGCTTACGGAAAGAAAGGGCTGGAAGAGCTGAAGAAAAACGCGAAAAAAGACCAGAAGCCCGACGAACATGCCGACGCCAAACTACAGCCTGTTCCGGCCAACGGCTCAAACGGGCACGGTGGCGACAAAGTTCGTCATTGAGAGGTAACCCCAACAGGACTACTGTTTCTGTGATTTCACCTACGTGAGAGTGCCAAAAGAGCTTATTAAATCCGTCCTCTTTGTAAGAAGACAGTAAACAAGCTCGAATAGCTTTTATCGCTCCACTGTCCAGATGCGTACATCCATTGTCCATAAACGGACAATGGATGTACGCATTTTTTGTGATTAACCTCTGTTTCTGCGCCGATCACCCTGTTTTACAGATTTGGCAAAGCATTTGATATACCGAAATGGAGGATATCCCATTTGGCTTTCATTAACTCTCGTTCGGGTTATGCGACGCAGTGATTTAGGTGAGTTTGAAGAGGTAGTTTTACTAGCCGTAGCAGCTCTTTCGCCCAAAGCGTATTCAGTGATGATTGCTGAAGAGCTGGAGCAGGAAACCGGTAATTCGGTCAGTACGGGAGCGGTCCACGCGGCTTTGCAACGGCTGGAGCAGAAAGGCTACCTGACGTCGCAGTTGGGCGAGGCCACGGCCGAACGGGGCGGTCGCCGAAAGCGGCTGTTTACGGTTACGGCCCTGGGCGGCCGGGTACTGAGCGAGGTGCGGGCCGTGCGCAATCGGCTGTGGGACCGGATTATTCCCAACATTCGACTGGAATGGAGCTAAATAGCGTAGGGCATAGGGCTAGGGGCCTAGGGTAGGATTACCCGCGACCCGCCCCCAACTCCCTGTCCTTACCCCCTTGCCCTATGCCAAACAACCCACCCCGCTTCGCTGACCGCCTGCTGACCTGGTTCTGCGCTCCCCATTTGGTGGAGGAAGTGCTGGGGGATCTGCATGAGCGGTATACACTACGGGTCAGGCAAGTGGGGGCGGCCCGTGCCCGACGGCGCTACTGGCTGGACGTGCTGGCCTATGTGCGCCCTGAGTTTATAAACCGACAACCAACAGTCGGAATGCCGCACCAGCGATATTCCGAAGATTATCCAAACCCAGAAGTTACCGATATGCTACGAAACTATGTCAAAATCGCCTGGCGGAATTTGATGCTGAACAAAGCCTTTACCGCCATCAATATTCTAGGGTTAGCCATTGGGTTGACTAGTTTTATGCTTATCGCCGTATTCGTGTACAACGAATTGAGCTATGATAAATACCCCGTTCACGCCGGTAACCTCTATCGGGTACAGCTTTCGATGGTCGGCAATGGTGACGTAGCCGTATACCCCAATGTCGATGCGGGCGTTGGCGAAGGCATTCAGCGGGCTTTTCCCGAAGTAAAAGCGTCGACCAGGCTAGCTCCTGTCAGCGACTATGTCCAGTACAAAACCAATCAGTTCAAAGAAGCACACCTTGCTTTTGCGGATTCAAATTTCCTTCAACTATTCTCCATTCCCTTCCTGAAAGGCAATGTGGCAACGGCTCTGGTGGCACCTAATAGCGTAGTCGTCTCAAAAGAGTTTGCTACTAAATATTTTGGTGATGAAGACCCGATGGGAAAAGCGCTGGCGGTAGGTACGCAACGGGAAACCTATACGGTTACGGGGATTATCGATAAAGTACCCGATAATTCGCATTTTCATACGGATGCTTTTCTGAGTCTATCGACGCGGCACATCGCCCATCCGACCTGGAGCAATCTCGGTTTCTTTACCTATCTGGAGTTGGCCGATAAAGCAGATCCGAAAAAACTGGAAGCTAAATTTCCGCAACTGGTTGCCCAATATGTCGTTCCCGAAGTGCAGCGTGACATGGGTGTCAGTCTGGCCGAAGCCCAGAAATCCGTAGAGACATTCCGCTTTTTACTACAGCCGCTCACAGACATCCATTTGTACTCCAATACCAAGTATGAAATGGAGCCGAACGGCGACATAAAGTACGTGTATATTTTCTCCGTTCTGGCGCTGTTTATTCTATTATTAGCCTGCATCAATTTCACAAACCTGTCGACGGCGCAAGCGGCAAAACGGTCCAGAGAGGTAGGGGTTCGCAAAGTAATGGGATCGGTGAAAAACCAGCTGGTGTTCCAGTTCCTTACCGAATCGGTCCTGCTGACGTTGTTGGCGATGGTGTGTTCGTACGGGCTGGTTTTCTTATTGTTGCCTTACTTCAATCAGGTTGCCGACAAACAGATTGGCTTCGCTTTTTTTCTGGACTATCGGGCTATCCTCACGATTTTTCTGGTCAGCGTACTGTCCGGGATTATAGCCGGTATTTATCCCGCTTTTTTTCTGTCGTCGTTCAGTATTATCAAAACCTTAAAAGGATCATTTTTTGGTAAAAGCTCGCAGAAAAAACCGTTGCACAACGGGTTGATTGTGTTCCAGTTTTCGATTTCGACCATCCTGCTCATTGCTACGATGGTGGTATACAGGCAGTTGCAGTACATGCAGAACAAGAAACTGGGGTACGATAAAGATCAGGTAATTGCACTGCCCGATACCCGACTGCTGGGCGATAGCCAACTGGCGTTTAAAGAACAGCTTTTGCAGAATAGTCATGTCATATCGGCCAGCCTGTCGAGGTATGTGCCGGGCGGCATCATGATGGACGGAACGCAGATTTATCCTAAAAACGAAACGTCGAACGGTGCGGAAATTCACGCCAATATTTACCACGTCGACTATGATTACCTCCGCACGCTAGGGATACAGGTCGTACAGGGGCGGAATTTCTCAAGAGACTTCCCGACGGATTCCCTTTCCGGGGTGCTCATCAACGAATCGGCCGTGCGAGAACTAGGCTGGAAAGGGACCAATCCGATCGGTAAATCGGTGGTCCGGTCGGGCAATCACGAGTTCAAAATCATTGGTGTGGTCAAGGATTTCAACTACGTGTCGGTCAAGCAGAAAGTAGCTCCCATCATGCTGATGATGGGCAGGAGTGCCGGCGGAATCGTCATTAAAATCAACACCTCGGACGTAGCGGGCTTTCTGGCCGATCTAAAACGCCAATGGGAGGCCTTCAACCCGAATGGGCCGCTGGAATACCATTTTCTGGACGATCAGTTTGCGGCCTTCTACGCCGGTGAGCAACGTACCCAGCACTTATTTTCGGCCTTTGCCCTGCTGGCCGTTATCATTGCCAGCCTGGGGTTGTTTGCGCTTTCGGCTTTCGTAATCGAACAGCGGACCAAAGAAATTGGCATCCGCAAAGTCATGGGCGCGTCGGTGCCGGGCATCGTTCAGTTACTGGTCAAAGATTTTGTCAAACTGGTGCTAATTGCCGTCCTGATTGCTTCGCCTATTGCCTGGTATGCTATGCATCAATGGTTGCAGGATTTCGCTTATCGCATCGATGTCGAGTGGTGGATGTTTGGGCTATCGGGGCTGATGGCGCTTACCATTGCCTTGCTGACTGTCGGTTACCGAAGTATCAAAGCGGCTTTAATGAACCCGGTCAAAAGCTTACGATCGGAATGAATAGCCTAGGGCGTAGGGGGTAGGGCCTGGGGTAAGCCTAGCCCCAACCCCATGCCCTTAGCCCCTTGTCCTATGCCCACTACTCCGCCCCGCTTCGCCGACCGTCTGCTGACCTGGTTCTGTGCCCCTCATTTAGTGGAGGAAGTGCTGGGGGATCTCCATGAGCGGTATGCACTACGAGTACGGCAAGTGGGGGAGGCCCGTGCCCGACGACGTTACTGGCTGGATGTGCTGGCCTACGTGCGCCCTGAGTTTATCGACCGACAACCCAAGCAGTATCCTAACCCAACCCATACGACTATGCTACGGAATTATGTGAAAATCGCTTTTCGAAACCTGTCCCGGCAGAAAGCGTATTCCTTCATTAACATTGGGGGGCTGTCTATTGGTATGGCGGTGGCCATGCTCATCGGACTATGGATTTACGATGAATTGTCGTTCAATAAATACCACAAAAACTACGACCGTATTGCGCAGGTGATGCAGAATCAGACTATCAATGGCTCTGTCTCGACTGCCCCCACGATCCCCATCCCGCTGGCCAACGTGCTCCGGACGACGTATGCAGCCGGTTTTAAATGGGTGGTGTTATCCTCCTGGACCGAGGGCCATATCCTGTCATTCGGAGATAAAAAATCCCGGCGAACAGGGAATTATATAGAACCGCAGGCCCCCGATCTATTGTCGCTGAACATGGTCAAGGGGACCCGGGCGGGACTCAATGAACCGTATTCGATTCTGTTATCCGAATCGGCCGCCAATGCCCTTTTTGGAAATAGCGATCCGTTGGGTCAACTCGTGAAAATCGATAATCAGACGGCCGTTAAAGTAACGGGAGTTTACCAGGATTTACCCTACAACACACAGTTTAGTAATCTGGAATACCTAGTTCCCTGGCAGGTAAATGTGGCCGTTCGGGACTGGGTAAAAAAATCGCAGCAGAAGTGGGACAATAACTCGTTTCAGCTTTTTGTGCAGCTTGCCGACAAGGCCGATATGGACCAGGTTTCGGCAACCATAAAAGATGCGAAGCTAGCGAATGTCGATCCCGGACTAGCCAAATTTAAACCCGAGATTTTTCTGCAGCCGATGCGCAATTGGCACCTGTATTCGGAGTTTAAAAACGGGGTAAATGTGGGGGGGCAAATTCAGTTTGTCTGGCTGTTCGGCATCATCGGCGTGTTTGTACTGCTGCTGGCCTGCATCAATTTCATGAACCTAAGTACGGCCCGGAGCGAGAAACGCGCTAAAGAAGTCGGTATCCGCAAAGCGATTGGATCGGTGCGTGCCCAACTGATCAGCCAGTTCCTGAGCGAATCCTTACTGGTTGTTTTTATGGCGTTTGGAATTGCGCTGGTTCTGGTGCAGCTCGTTCTGCCGGTATTCAATGAAGTAGCGGCCAAGCAAATGGCTATCCTTTGGTCAACGCCCCTTTTCTGGCTGCTGGGTCTTGGCTTTACGCTGCTGACCGGCCTGGTCGCCGGTAGTTATCCCGCTTTGTATCTGTCGTCTTTTCAGCCGGTAAAAGTTCTGAAAGGCACCTTTAAGGTGGGGCGTTTTGCGTCGCTGCCCCGACAGGTGCTGGTAGTGGTGCAGTTCACGGTTTCGGTAACGCTGATCATCGGAACCATCATCGTGTTCCGACAGATTCAATACGCCAAAAACCGACCAATTGGCTATGACCGAAGCGGACTGCTGTATATACAAACCACTACGCCCGATATTCACGATCATTTTGAAACGTTCCGCGCGGAGTTGATCCAGTCGGGAGCGGTGGCTGAAATAGCGGAGTCAGAAAGCCCCCTGACGGCTATCTGGAACTTTAACGGTGGCTTCGACTGGGACGGCAAAGACCCGGCCCAGCAACCCGACTTTGCGGTCATCGGCGTAACCCACGATTTTGGAAAGACAGTAGGCTGGCAGTTTAAGGAAGGGCGCGATTTCTCCCGAAAATTCAGTACCGACTCGTCCGCTATGGTTATCAACGAAGCGGCTGTAAAATTCATGGGGTTGACCAGATCGCCAGTTGGAAAAATCATCCGTGAAGGCGATTTGCGGTATACCATCGTGGGCGTTATCAAGGATATGGTCATGGATTCACCTTACAAACCTGCCCAGCAAACGCTTTTTTACATCAGCCGTTTCCCCAGCAATTTTGTCAATATTCGTATCAACCCGGCTATGAGCGCCAGTGAAGCGGTCGGTAAAATTGGCGATATCTTCAAAAAATACGCGCCAGCGGCCATTTATGATTACAAATTTGCCGATCAGGAATACGCGCTCAAATTTGCGACCGAAGAGCGGATCGGTACGCTGGCCAGCTTCTTTGCCGTGCTGGCTATCTTCATCAGTTGTCTGGGCCTGTTTGGTTTAGCGTCGTATGTGGCTGAGCAGCGCACCAAGGAAATCGGTGTGCGCAAAGTGCTCGGCGCATCTGTCCTCAACGTATGGAGCTTACTCTCGAAAGACTTTGTCACGCTGGTAATCATCGCGTTTAGTCTGGCCAGCCCGGTCGCTTATTACCTACTGGGCAACTGGCTTCAGAACTACGACTATCATACCGACCTTTCCTGGTGGATTTTCGGAGCTACCGGCATGGGTGCTCTGCTCATCACTCTGCTGACGGTCAGTTTCCAGAGCGTCAAAGCGGCTTTGATGAACCCGGTCAAAAGCTTACGATCGGAATGAATAGCCTAGGGCGTAGGGGTTAGGGCGTAGGGGTTAGGGCCTAGGGTAAGCCTGGCCCCAAGCCAACCCCCTGCCCTTAGCCCCATGCCCTATGCCCACTACCCCGCCCCGCTTCGCCGACCGTCTGCTGACCTGGTTCTGCGCTCCCCATTTAGTGGAGGAGGTGCTGGGGGATCTCCATGAGCGGTATGCACTACGAGTACGGCAGGTGGGGGAGGCCCGTGCCCGACGACGCTACTGGCTGGATGTGCTGGCGTATGTGCGGCCTGAATTTGTTCGAAGACGACCCGACGAATACCCTCAACCAACAAATACGACTATGCTGCGGAATTATCTCAAAATCACCTTCCGAACGCTGAGTCGGAACAGGCTCTACACGACGCTGAATGTAGCGGGTCTGACGTTTGGTGTTACGTGCTTTTTACTGATTGGACTTTATCTGTTCGACGAGTTGACGTTCGATCAGCAACATCGTCAGTCGAGCCGGATTTACCGGGCAATCCAGCATAAAAAGAGTTCGACGGAAGACCTCACCATTGCCGCATCGAGCTACAAAGTGTCGGAAGAGTCGAGAAAACAGATCGCTGAAATCGAGAATACCGCTCGAATCATCCGAACCGGGCGGGCTAATCTGACAAATCCCGCAAACAAAAATACGTTTCAGGAAACCATCGCATTCGCGAATAACGGTATCATGGAACTGTTTGATTTCGAGACTGTAGATGGCAACAGCCGCACGGCCCTGAAAGAGCCTAACTCCATTGTTATTGTCGAGGAGTTTGCCCAGCGCTTGTTTCATACGACTCAGGTGGCCGGTAAAACCCTGAAGCTGGAATATATGGATAAACCGCTGACGATAACGGCTGTTCTGAAAAATCACCCCCGCAATTCGAGCTTTGATTTCAATACGCTCATTTCCGAAGCAACGATCCGTCACGACGATGATTTTGCCCGATGGATTTCTGAATGGGCATCTCAGAATTTCATGACCTTTTTCCTGCTGAAAGAACAGGCCAATCCAGACGTGACCGCCAGAAAAATTACCCAGTTACTCAACGCGAATGCCAAACTGGAGGTAGGTACGTCGATAAGCTATAGTCTGCAACCTCTGGCCGATATGCACCTGTATTCGGAACACATTGTGGATGGCGCCCGAAACGCGAATGTCGCTGAGATGGGTAAAGGGGTGTTGTTGTACATCAAAGTTTTTGCCGTGGTAGCGCTTTTCGTGCTACTGATTGCCTGCATCAACTACATGAACCTGACGACGGCCAGAGCGTCGAACCGGTCGAAAGAAATTGGAGTACGGAAGGCCAATGGTGCGTTTCAAATCCATCTCGTCAAGCAATTCCTGACCGAATCGATGGTTGTCACCACCATTTCTTTTCTGCTGGCCATTGGCATTGTGAACCTACTCCTTCCGGCTTTCAACGAATTTACGGGAAAAGAACTGTCACTGGGTTTCAAGGCCGATTACCGAATCTGGCTTTACGCGCTGATCGCCCTCGTAACGGTTGGTTTAGTGGCAGGCAGTTATCCATCGTTCCTGCTGTCAAAATTCAGCCTGTTGGCGCTGCTGAAAAATCTTAAACTCCAGAACAAAGGCGATTTGTCGCTACGCAAAGGATTGGTTGTTTTTCAGTTTACGATTTCGGTGGTCATGATCATTGCGACCATCGTGTTGTTTCAGCAGATCCGGTTCACCAACAACAAAGACTTGGGTTTCAACAAGGAACTCCTGCTGGTCGTTGATATCAACTCCGCTAAAATCAGAAGCGGATCGGAAACCATCAAAGCGGAATTTAGTAAAATACCGACGGTGAAAAACGTATCGACAACGTCGCGAGTACCCGGTGAGTGGAAAATCATTCCGACTATTCATATTCGGCAGGAGGGTAGTTCGGAAGACCATAAGGTGTCGTATCTGCTGGGTGTCGATGAAAACTTTGCTAAGACATTCGAGGTACAGGTGCTGAAAGGCCGCAACTTCGTGAATGCAAGCGATTCGACGTCTATAATTTTGAACGAAACGGCGGCTAAACTTCTGAATATTACCAATGTATCGGGGCAGCTGGTAGAGATTCCTGAACGGGCGATGAACGGAAGTTACTTTCCGCTCATGAATCGCCAAACGTTTCATGCGCGAGTAGTTGGTATTGTTAAAGATTTTCATTTTCAGTCGTTGCGCGAGAAAATAGCGCCGATGGTGCTGGCTTATGAGCATAATCCAGTTCATACGATCGACTATTTTACCTCGCGCGTGGAAGGCCGGGACATTCCGGCAACACTGGCGAAAATGAATGAGGTGCTAACCAAAATCGATCCGACACATTTGTTGGAATATCACTTTCTGGACGAGCAACTGGCCCGCTTCTACCTCGAAGATCGGCGTCGTGAAACCCTGCTTATCTGGGTTGCAATGGCTACCATTTTCATTGCCTGTATGGGACTGTTCGGCTTGGCTACTTACGCAGCCGAGCAGCGCGTCAAGGAAATTGGCGTTCGGAAAGTGTTGGGTGCCAGTGTCTTCAATCTGACGGCCTTACTATCCCGAGATTTCCTGAAGTTGGTGTTGATTGCCAACGGCATTGCCTTTCCGTTAGCCTGGTGGGCTACCAATCAATGGTTAAATGAATTTGCCTATCACGTCTCCGTTGAGTGGTGGGTATTTACCGTTGCAGGGGTTTTAGCCCTCGCTATAGCGTTGGCGACCGTTAGCTACCAAGCCATCAAAGCCGCGCTGGTCAACCCGGTCAAAAGCTTACGATCGGAATAGCACAGGGCGTAGGGGTTAGGGCCTGGGGTAAGCCTAGCCCCAACCCCTAGCCAACCCCATGCCCTTACCCCCTTGCCCTATGTCTACTACCCCGCCCCGCTTCGCCGATCGTCTGCTGACCTGGTTCTGCGCTCCTCACCTGGTGGAGGAAGTGCTGGGGGATTTGCATGAGCGGTATGCACTACGGGTACGGCAGATAGGGGAGACCCGTGCCTGGTGGCGCTACTGGCTGGATGTACTGGCTTACGTACGACCTGAGTTTATCAACCGAAAACCCTCACAGTACCCTCAACCAACAAATACGACTATGTTACGGAATTATTTAAAAATCGCCTGGCGGAACCTGACCCGTCACAAGGTTTCATCTTTTATCAACATCGGCGGGCTGGCTGTAGGTATGGCCGTAGCCCTGCTGATTGGGCTCTGGGTGTATGATGAATTGTCCTTCAATACCTATCATGAGCATTACGACCGAATTGTTCAGGTCCGCACGCGCGAATACGGTGAACACGGCGTAGGAGTGAGTTCATCGGTGCAGTACCCGCTGATCACGGAACTTAAAGCCAACTACAAAACTGACTTTAAGCATATTGTGGCTACTTCGTGGGATATCGATAACGTGCTGTCGGCCGGCAACACGAAAATTTCCCGAAAAGGATTATTTATGGAGCCTGATGGCCCCGACATGCTGACGCTGAAAATGGTTTATGGGTCTCGGATGGGCTTGAATGATCCGCACGCCATCCTGCTTTCTGAGTCTACGGCCAGGGCCTTGTTTGGGAATGTCGACCCCGTCAATCAATTGATGAAAATCAATAACAAACTGGATGTGAAAGTAACGGGTGTCTATGAGGACTTACCATTGAACACCCAGTTCAACGACGTCAAATTCCTGGCACCTTTCGACTTGTGGATCATCGACAATCCGTGGATTAAAGAGAAGGCCGCGGCCGACTGGCAGAATCATTTTCTGAAAATATATGCTGAATTAGCGCCCGATGCCGATTTTGAGAAAGTACTGGTCGATATTAAGCCTGCGGAGATGAAAAATCTAGCCAGTTTTCCGGAAGAAGCCAAACGAACGCCAGAGGTTTTTCTGCTTCCTATGCGCGACTGGCACCTGCACAATTACAAACGCGGCACCATCGACGGAGGACCGATGCAGATGGTTTGGCTCATCAGTATCATTGGCGCGTTTGTCTTGCTGCTGGCCTGTATCAATTTCATGAATCTGTCAACGGCCCGCTCTGAAAAACGGGCCCGGGAAGTGGGTGTCCGGAAAGCCGTTGGCTCGGTGCGGAGCCAGTTGGTGAGTCAGTTCTTCAGCGAGTCTTTTTTAGTGGTTATCCTGGCGTTTGTGCTGGCACTTTTGCTGACCTCGGTTGCCCTGCCCTGGTTCAACAACGTAGCCGCCAAACAAATGACAGTTCCCTGGACCAACCAATGGTTCTGGATCGCTAGCTTACTGTTTATCAGTTTTACGGGTTTTGTAGCCGGTAGTTACCCCGCTTTATATCTGTCTGGTTTCCAGCCTGTCAACGTATTAAAAGGTACATTTCGGGTTGGGCGATTCGCATCGATGCCTCGTAAAGCATTGGTTGTGTTGCAGTTCACGGTTTCCGTTACGCTGATTATCGGCACCATTATCGTGTTTCGGCAGATTCAGTACGCCAAAAATCGGCCGGTGGGGTATACGCGTGATGGCCTGTTGATGATGGAAATGAAATCAGGGGATTTTTATGGTAAACATGAGTTACTCCGCAGCGAACTCCAGCGAACGGGCGCCGTAGCCGAAATGGCCGAATCGATGGGGAAAGTTACCGAGGTTTGGTCGGGCAACAGTGGATTCAACTGGAAAGGAAAGAAACCCTCGTTGGATAATAGTTTTGGTACACTGGTCGTAACGCCGGAGTATGGAAAAACGGTCGGCTGGCAGTTCAGGCAAGGACGTGATTTTTCGCGCGAGCTGGCATCCGATTCGTCGGGTATCGTCATCAACGAAGCGGCAGTGAAGTACATGGGGTTGAAACAGCCCATTGGCGAAGCCGTTAGCTGGACATTTCAGGATCAGCCGATTCTGAATTTCAGAATTCTGGGCGTAATAAAAGATGTCGTGATGGAGTCGCCCTATGAGCCGATCTTCCCGACGGTTTTTATGATTCGGGCGCATGGTCGTCCCAACTGGATTCACATTAGAATCCAGCCAGCCGTCAGTGCCAGCGAAGCCCTGCCTAAAATTGAAGCGGTCTTCAAAAAACTGATTCCCTCAGCACCTTTCGAGTACAAATTTGCTGATCAGGAATACGCCCTTAAGTTTGCCGTCGAAGAGCGTATTGGGCAACTGGCCGGTTTTTTTGCGGCCCTGGCTATTTTTATTAGCTGTCTGGGGCTATTCGGACTGGCGTCGTACGTAGCCGAGCAGCGGACCAAAGAGATTGGTATCCGCAAAGTGCTGGGAGCGTCGGTGCTGAATTTGTGGAGTTTGCTTTCCCGCGATTTTTTGGGATTGGTTACCATCGCCTTTGTTCTGGCCGCCACCCTGGCCTATTATTTTCTGTCCGGCTGGCTTCAACGATACACCTACCGAACGGAGCTTTCCTGGTGGATTTTTGCGATTTCTGGTGCTGGTGCTCTGCTGGTGACCCTACTGACGGTCAGCTTTCAGGCCATCAAAGCCGCGTTGATGAATCCGGTCAAATCGTTGCGATCGGAATAGCATGGGGTGGCAGGGGTAGCCTGGATGGCACGGATTGTTTGCCGACCTGGATAGCTTGACGGTTAGTTGCTGATACATAGGAGACACGAAGGCTAAGCCCTCAATGTAGCCGTATCTCTACAAACGCAAAATATGAAGCCGACCTGAGATCAGGTCGGCTTCATATTTACAGATAACGGTGGAACGGATCAGGCCAGATCGAAGCGGTCCAGGTTCATGACCTTGCTCCAGGCTGCTACGAAATCATTGACGAATTTTCCGTTTGCATCGGCGCTGGCATATACTTCGGCAATGACGCGCAGCTCAGCATTCGAGCCAAACACAAGATCAGCGCGGGTGGCGGTCCACTTCAGCTCGCCGGTCGACCGGTCGCGTCCTTCGAAGACTTCCTTATGATCGGCGATAGCCTTCCAGCTCGTTCTCATGTCGAGCAGATTGACGAAGAAGTCGTTGGTTAGCACCTCCGGCCGGTCGGTGAAGATACCGAGTTTCGATCCGTCGAAGTTGGCATTCAGCGCACGCATACCCCCAACCAGTACCGTCAACTCAGGGGCCGTCAGCGTCAGCAGCTGCGCTTTGTCGATCAGCAGGGCTTCGGTCGATACGGTGTATTTTTTCTTCAGATAGTTGCGGAACCCATCGGCAACTGGCTCCAGTACACTAAACGACTCGACATCGGTTTGCTCGGCCGAAGCATCCATCCGGCCGGGCTTGAACGGAACCGTAACCTCGACGCCGGCTGCCTGAGCTGCTTTCTCGATGGCCGCACCCCCCGCCAGTACGATCAGGTCGGCCAGGGATACTTTCTTGCCGCCGGTTTGTGTACTGTTGAATTCTTCCTGGATGCTCTCCAGCGTACCCAGCACTTTCGCCAGTTGAGCCGGATTGTTGGCTTCCCAGTCTTTCTGCGGAGTCAGGCGGATGCGGGCCCCATTGGCACCACCCCGCTTATCGGAACCCCGGAAGGTAGACGCCGACGCCCAGGCCGTCGATACCAGTTCGGGAATACTCAGCCCCGACGCCAGAATATTAGCTTTCAGCGCAGCCACGTCGCTCTTGTCGATCAGGGCATGATCCACCGTCGGAATGGGGTCTTGCCAGATCAGTTCTTCCTGCGGAACATCCGTGCCCAGGTAGCGGGCGCGGGGACCCATGTCGCGGTGTGTCAGCTTGAACCAGGCGCGGGCAAACGCATCGGCGAACGCATCCGGATTTTCCAGAAAATGACGCGAGATTTTCTCATAAGCAGGGTCCAGCCGCAACGCCAGGTCGGTCGTCAGCATAGTTGGCCGGTGGCTCTTCGACGGGTCGTACGCATCCGGAATGATAGTATCCGCGTCTTTCGCGACCCACTGGTGGGCGCCACCGGGGCTTTTGGTCAGTTCCCAGTCAAACTTGAACAGGTTCTCGAAGTAGTTATTGCTCCACTGCGTAGGCGTGGTTGTCCAGGTTACTTCCAGACCGCTGGTGATGGTGTCGGGCCCTTTTCCGGCTCCAAAGGAGTTGGCCCAGCCGAAGCCCTGCAGTTCGAGGTCGGACGCTTCGGGATCAGAACCCACGTGTTCCGACGAAGCAGCGCCGTGGGTTTTGCCAAAGCTATGACCGCCGGCAATCAGCGCTACCGTCTCTTCATCGTTCATAGCCATCCGGCCAAACGTATCGCGGATGTCTTTAGCCGAAGCAATCGGATCAGGATTACCGTCTGGTCCTTCCGGATTAACGTAGATCAGCCCCATGTTGGCGGCCGCCAGCGGTTGTTCGAGGTTACGCTCATGAAGTTTACCATTGGGGTCTTCATCCGACACCAATATGCCATGATCTTCGGCTACGCCATCCGAACCACGCGCATAGCGTTTGTCGCTGCCCAGCCACTTGTCTTCCGAGCCCCAATAAACGTCCAGCTCGGGCTCCCAGGCGTCTTCACGCCCTCCGGCAAAGCCGAACGTCCTGAAACCCATCGATTCCAGGGCCACGTTGCCTGTCAGAATCAGCAGATCGGCCCAGGAAATCTTGCGGCCATATTTCTGTTTGATGGGCCATAACAGCCGACGCGCCTTGTCGAGGCTAACATTATCAGGCCAGCTATTTAGCGGAGCGAACCGCTGCTGGCCAGTTCCTGCACCACCCCGACCGTCGGTAATACGGTAGGTACCAGCGCTGTGCCAGGCCATCCGAATGAACAGAGGACCGTAATGACCAAAATCGGCCGGCCACCAATCCTGCGAATCGGTCATCAGCGCATGCAGGTCTTTTTTGACGGCTTCCAGATCGAGGCTTTTAAATTCTTCGGCGTAGTTGAAGGTCTCACCCATCGGATTGGAGAGCCCCGAGTGCTGACGAAGCAGATGAACTTTCAACTGATCAGGCCACCAGTCGCGATTTTGCGTGCCGTTACCCGCCACGCTAATTTTTGCGGCTGGCTCATTTTTCTGAGTCCCGCTGTAGAATGGGCACTTGCTGATGTCACCCGAGTAGGTATCCATAGGAATAGAACAGTGGTTATGTTAGAAGGAATCGCTTCCGTTTCAGGACAATATTAAAGCTTCGGGCGCCATAAACCAAATTGATTTGATTGATGATTTTATCTACAATATCTATAATATCGGCATAGTCCTATTTATCAGTAGACGCGTGCGTATGCTCCGAAGCAAGTACTGGCCAGGTTCATCCCATTTTTCAACCTATTCAACCCATTTTCTCCACGTGCCCGCCCGCCTGGTCTAGCTTTGGTCAACAAGTCAATAGATCTATGCTGAACGAGCAACTTATACGACGCTACGAACAGGTTCTTATCGCCGGTGCCGCGATTATTTACGTAACCAGACGACTGGTCCTTGACGTGAACCGCTTCGATACTATGATCGATACGGCCGAAAAGAACGGGGTATCCTCGGCCCTCATCGGGCGCAACCTGGCCGGCTACGACCATACGGTCAACAACAACGTTCCGCTGATTGCGGGTGTCTGCCTGATGCTGATGGCCTGGTATACCCTCCGTCGGCTGGATTACCCCTTTCGCACTACCCTGATCGTAGACCGCAAGGCTGGGTTGATTTTGCTGCTGACGGGCCTGTTGCTACTGGCGAGCGCTTTCGTGTATCACTATTTTAAGCTTCAGCTGCGCTATCAGCACGATGAGTTGGGTAAGATCATCGGACTGAAAGTGTTTTCGGTATTTAGCAAACGAACGGTTTTGGCCGATGCCGTTGGCCTGGGTATATTCCTGATAGCGTATGAACTGCTCGCACACCTGTTCAATTACCTGCACCGAAACCTGGCCGCCGAACTATCCGATCGTCAGCAGGCACTTAGTTATTTACCGTATACCGGTTTAGTCGCTATCCTGGGGAGTCTGGCTATGGCAGTGAATTTGCCTCCCACCTTATGGCGAAGCGGTACCCGCGACTTGCCGCTGGTGATGGGGCTTGTCATCCAACTGGTATTTCTGCAAGCCTATGCCCACACCTTTATCTTGCCGGTGTTCAGGACATCCCGTAGGGCTGAACCTTTGCTGATCAGCCGGGTCACGACCTTTCTGTTAACCGGATTCGTAGCGACCCTGGTTTTGTGGGGAGCCGTTACCAACTTTCATTACCGCCCCTTCGACCCGGTTGTGCCATTTACCTGTCTTGTCTGGGTAGGGGCTCTGGCTATTGCCTACGTTCGCAGAGGAGTCGCTAAAGAGAACGTGGCACTGCAGACCCAGGTCTCGACGCAATCGGCCGAATTGGCGGGGCTGCGGGCGCAGATCAATCCGCATTTTCTGTTCAACGCGCTCAACAGCCTCTACGCCACGGCGCTGAAAGAAAACAGCGAAAAGACCGCCGACGGAATCCAGAAACTGGGGGATATGATGCGGTTTATGCTGCAGGAAAATCACCGCGATCGCATTCCCCTCGATAAAGAAATCGAATACCTGCATAATTACATTCAGATTCAGCGCATGCGGCTCGATGAGACCCAGCCAATCGAAATTCGGGTGATGATTCAGGAACCGGACCGGCCGATCTACCTGGCGCCCATGCTCCTGACGCCGTTCGTGGAGAATGCCTTCAAGCACGGCATTAGTTTTCGGCATCCGTCCTGGATTTACATCACACTGACGCTGGACGCGACACAACTGTATTTTAAAGTACACAACTCCCGCCATCCGAAAACCGCGCATGATCCGGAAGAATCGCAGCCGGGCATCGGACTTGACAACGTTCGCAAGCGACTGGAACTGATTTATCCAGGTCGTCATCAATTGCTTATTCAACAGTCGGAGCAGGATTATTTCGTGTCGCTGACCCTGACTTACTGGTAGTGCCCCGCGCAGTTCATCCTCCATACAAACCAATACATTCCAATGAAATATTTGATCTTCAGTTTATTACTGCTCTGGCTTGTGCCCATCGTTTTTAGCCGGATTCAATCGCAGACACTTGAACAACAGACCGGGACGTTTACATTTACGGTACAATCACAATCGGATTTTGCTGACGTAACGGGCGCTTCGTTTACAATCGAAACCGGGGAGGATAGCCTGCTGACCAGCCTGCTCCGGTTCAGTATGATCCGATAAACACTGACTTGACCCATAGCCATGAATCTAACCGCCGTTGCTGTCGACGATGAACCTCAGGCCCTGGACGTGATCCGGCTTCACGCGGCTAAAGTGCCGTTTCTCGACCTGAGAGCCAGTTTTACCGATGCCTTCGACGCCATTGCCTATCTGCAGACCAACCGCGTCGATGTGCTCTTTCTGGACATCAAAATGCCCGATATTTCGGGTGTGGAGGTCGTCAAATGCCTGCCCAAAGACCCTATGGTTATTTTCACGACGGCTTATTCTGATTTCGCAGTGCAGGGATTTGAGCTGGACGCCGTCGATTATCTGCTGAAACCATTTTCGCTGGCCCGCTTCCTCAAAGCCTGCACCAAAGCGATGGAAATGCAGACGTTGCGTTCGGAAAAACGGGAGGAATATCTTTTCGTGAAGACCGGTTACGAAGAAGAGAAAGTACGGATCGATGAGATTCTGTACATCGAAGCGGAAGGAAATTACCTGTCGCTGGTACTGCCGAACCGCAAGTTGCTCAGCCGACAAACCATGACCGACTTGTTGAGCAATTTGCCGCCGGAGCAGTTTTTTCGCATACACCGGTCGTTTTGTGTGGCGGTCGATAAGATCGAGAAATTGAGCCGGCAGGACGTAACGGTGGGGAATCGGGCTATCCCGATCGGGGCTTCGTACGAATCCGTTGTAGCTGAGCTTCGGAACCGATTGCCGAGGGGTTAACTTGGGGCCAGTTTTTCTCCAGAGCGAATTGAAATCCGCGATACAAACCCATTGTTATCCATGAAAGCCATTCTTTGCCGGACCTACGGCTTACCCGATACGCTTACGCTCGAAGATGTCCCATCGCTTACGCCCGGCCCCGGCGAAGTGCTGATTCAGGTGAAAGCCACCAGCCTGAACTTTCCGGACACGCTCACCATCCGGAATATGTACCAGTTCAAACCTCCGCTGCCTTTCTCGCCGGGCAGCGAGTCGTCGGGGGTGGTGAAAGCAGTGGGCGAGGGGGTAACCCACGTTAAACCGGGCGATCGGGTGTTTACCTACGGTACCCATGGTGGCCTGGCCGAAGAGCGCGTTGCCGACGCCCGGGCGACCATTCTTCTTCCCAATGGGATGGATTTCGTGACGGGCGCTTCGACGCTCTACGCCTATGGAACGTCGTATCATGCCCTGAAAGACCGTGCTCAACTAAACCCTGGCGAAACGCTGCTGGTACTAGGGGCCGCCGGTGGGGTAGGGCTGGCGGCCGTCGAGCTGGGAAAACTCCTCGGCGCAACCGTCATTGCAGCCGCATCGACCGACGAAAAACTGGCCGTCTGTCAGGAGAAAGGCGCAACCCGACTGATCAATTACACCAGCCAGGACCTGCGCGAACGCCTTAAGGAAATCACACAAGGCAAGGGTGTCGATGTGGTTTATGATCCGGTGGGTGACCGATGGGCCGAGCCTGCCATTCGCTCGCTGGCCTGGCGAGGCCGGTACCTGGTCGTTGGATTTGCCGGAGGTGAAATACCCAAAATCCCGCTAAACCTGGCGCTGCTCAAGGGGAGCGCGCTGGTGGGCGTTTTCTGGGGAATGTTTACCCAGAGAGAACCGACGCTGAATCGGCAGAACATGCAGGAGATTGCCACCTGGGTCATGCAGGGAAAGCTGGCTCCTTACATCTCGAAGCGCTACTCACTGGCCGAAGCACCCCAGGCCCTAACGGACATGATGGAACGGCGGATTATCGGAAAAGCGGTCGTGGTGGTAGATGCTGATTAACAGGTTTTTCGACAGGATTGACAGGATTTATGTTTCAGTAAACGAATCCTGTCAATCCTGTCGAAAACCTAGAACCGGTACGATACCGTTGTCACAAATTGCCGGGGCGGAATCGGCATGATGCTATACCGGTCGTGGATCAGGTAATTCAGCTCGTTGGTGATGTTCGACACTTTCGCCAGAATCGAGATATTCCGGAAGCCGTAACCAGCCGACAGGTCGATGGTGGTAAAGCCGGTCAGCGGAATCAGGCGGCTGAAGGCTGGTGTCTGGCCATACTGGTTGTTGTTACCACCGTAGCGGTTGCCGGTGTAGAAAGCCGACGCGCCCAGTTTCAGACCCCGGAGTTGCGGCAGATCGAAGGTGTAGAAAATCGTGGCGTTTGCCGTATGGGCCGGGTTGTTGGTCAGCCGCTCCCCTTCGATCGGCGATCCCTTCACCAGCGAGGTTTTGGTATACCGCATGTAGTTGTACCCGTACCCTGTAATGAAATAAACGTTTTTCGACAGGTTGCCGGTCAGGTCGATTTCCAGACCGTCGCTGGTAGTCTGCCCCGTAAACTCTTTTACGTTGGCGTCGGCATTGGGCGTGCCATCGGCCTTGAACGGAGCCATCTGCGCAAAATCGCTGTTGACAATGTGATACGCGCCCACGTTGGCGGTAATGCGGCCGTTGAACAGCTCGTTTTTCACTCCCACTTCGAACTGGTCGACAATCGATGGCTTCAGGATCTGGCCGTAAATATCGAGGCCCGTGTTGATGGTAAAGTTGTTCGAGTAGCTACCGAAGATCGACGTGTTTTTGGTAGGCTGGTACATCAGCGCCACTTTAGGCGAAAAAGCGGCATCCATCTTGGTTTCGGCGGCTCCACGGGTTTCGACCTGTGTCAGTAAATTCAGAATGGTGGTCTGCACGGTTTTTTGCTGCGACCAGCGAACACCCGCTAACAGTTTGATTGTGTTGGTCAGACTGATCAGGTCCTGCACATAAATCCCGTTTCGGACGGATGGTGAGGTGGTTCTGGCCGTTCCGGTAGCACCCGGAATGTCAGTGCGCGCTTCGTAGAGATTCGGGTTCAGGATATTGATTTTGTCGTAGGCGGTTTTGCCCGCACCGTAATCAACGGTAAATGAAGTGCTGTTGCTGACGATTCCAACCACATCGCTCCCGACCAGCACCTGGTGACCGATGGGGCCGGTATTGAACCGCCCGTTCAGGTTTACCTGGCCCGTGTAATCGTTTTCGCTGGTCAGGGTCCGGCTCAGCGTCCGCGACCAGTCGCCCGTAGCCGACACGGTGTTGTTCGGAACACTTGCCCCGTAGGCCGTTACGTTGGTTCCCTGGGCCGAACCGATCACGGTCAGTTTCCAGTTGGAGTTGAACGAGTGGTCGATGTTGACCGAGCCCGATTTTTGCTCAACGTTGTTGTACGCCCAGGGCGTGTTGATAAAGCGCGAGCGGGGAACGTCCGGAAGGATGGCGTCCTGGTTCTGGTTGAGCGAACCGACGCCATTGTCGGGTGTCAGATTCGATTTTAGGTAATCGCCCTGTAGCAGGATGGTCGTTTTCTGTCCTAATTTATATAACAGCGACGGGTTGACGTAAAGCCGGTCGGTTTTCACTACATCCCGGTAGCTTTTGGCGTTTTCGTAGGTACCGACCACCCGGAAAGCCAGGTTCTTCGCCAGCGGGCCATATACATCGACAATGGGTTTGTACAGCCCGAAGCTACCCACGCGCATCGACACTTCGCCACCGAAATCGAACTTCGGTTTCTTGGTTACCATGTTGATAATCAGCCCCCCCGACACATTACCGTAGAGCAGCGCCGAACTTCCTTTCAGCACCTCGATCGACTCCAGCGTACTGGCTTCGGGAAAGCCCATGGTGTTGGAAACGACCCCATTTTTGAAGATGCTGCCGCCCGCTCCCGCAATACCGATGCTGTACCCTCTGGCCGAAAACGTTTCGGCGACACCACCCCGTTGCTGAGTCAGCGAAACCCCACTGACATTTTTCAGCACATCGCCCAGCCGGGAAGCCTGCTGATTGGCGATGACCACGTTACTCACTACGCCCGTCATTTGGGGTAGGTCCAGCGGAGCGATACCGGCTTTGCCCAGCGTGACGCTCTGGCTGTTGCCCGTTACTTCGACCTCGCTCAACTGAGATGTATTTTCGAGCAGCGAAAAATCGGTTCGGGTCGTCTGTCCGGCTTTCACGGTAACGCTTTGTTCCTGGGTGCGCAGACCGACGAAGGTAACCTGTAAGGTGTAGGTACCGGGGTTGATTCCCCGCAGTTGGTACGATCCATCCTCAGCCGTGACGGTCCCTTTCCGAACTTCTTTTAAGCTGACATTTACGAAGGAGGCCGGATTGCCATCGTTGGTTTTAACGACACCGCTGATGATCCCATGAGTCTGGGCAAGCGCCTGTAAACTTAATAATAGCAGAAGACTGCCCGTAAGCGTTAAAGTAGTGTAGAGTACCCTCATTTATTTAGAATAATTATAACTAAGGGCAAAGGTAAAACCAGATCGATAAGGAGCAATGTTTATTTAGATAAATTCTTAATAAAAAATAGGTGAAGAGCTTCTTATGGTTGCCGGAATACTGTATCGCGGACTTTAGTCCGCTGCTTGAATAAAAAGCGGACTAAAGTCCGCGATACAGTATTCCGGCACCAAATCTTTATTTCTTCGCTGGTTTTGCCGACATGTAGAACGTGAGCTTGCCGCCTTTCAGGATGTCGGAATGTGTAATGACGGGCTTGTCCAGCGGCTTGCCGTTCAGCAGCACCTTTTGCACGTACACATTTTTATCGCCCTGATTGATGGCTTCAATGCTGAACGTCTGGCCGTTTTCGAGTTGCAGGCGGGCACTTTTGACCGAAGGACTACCGAGCGCGTAGTCTTCCGAGCCCGGTGCTACCGGATAAAAACCCATCGCCGAAAACATGTACCAGGCACTCATCTGGCCGCAGTCGTCGTTGCCACCCAGTCCGTCGGGTGTAGGTTTGTACTGCATGTTCAGGATCATCCGGATACGCTCCTGGGTTTTCCACGGCTGACCCGTCCAGTTGTACAGATACGCCACGTGGTGGGCGGGCTCGTTGCCGTGGATATAGCCCCCGATGATGCCTTCGCGGGTGATGTCTTCCGTTTCGGCAAAAAACTTATCCGGCAGGTTCATCGCAAAAAGCGTGTCGAGCCGGGCCGCAAATTTCTTCGGGCCACCCATGTACTGAATCAGCGTGGCGGGGTCCTGCGGGACGAAGAAACTGAAATTCCAGGAGTTGCCTTCGATAAATCCCTGGCCGTGGGTGCTGTAGACGTCGAACTCTTTTTTGTAGGAACCGTCGGCCAGGCGCGGGCGCATGAACCCAATGGATTTGTCGAAAACGTTTTGCCAGTTTTCGGCGCGTTTGCGGAAGGTTTCGGCTACATCCTGCCGACCGAGCTTTTTCGCCAGTTGCGCAATACACCAGTCGTCGTAGGCATATTCGAGCGTGTTCGACACCGACGTGCCGTTGCTGGTGGCGGCAATGTACCCTTTGTCGATGTATTCGCCGATGCCTTCGTAATCGCGGTGGTTGGCCGTAGCAATGCAGGCGTCGAGTGCCTTCTGCGCATCGCCCTTGTAAACGCCTTTGATGATGGCATCGGCCAGCACCGACACGCTGTGGTAGCCGCTCATGCACCAGTTGTCGTTGGCGTAGTGCGACCAGACCGGCAGCATTTTCAGCGTGCTCTGCTCATAATGCTTCATCATCGACTGCACCATGTCGTTGTTCCGCGATGGCTGGATGAGGTTGAAGAACGGGTGCAGCGCCCGGTAGGTGTCCCAGAGCGAAAACGTAGTGTAGTTAGTAAACCCGCTAGCCTGATGAACGCCCTGGTCGAGCCCTTTGTACTGGCCATTGACGTCCATATAAGTCGTTGGATTGACAAAGGTGTGATACAGTGAAGTATAGAAATTGATCTTGTCGTTGTCCGATGCGTCGATCTGGATTTTAGCCAGTTCCCGGTTCCAGTCGGCTTGCGCCCGGGCTTTGACCTGGTCGAAGTTCCAGTGCGGAATTTCGGCCTGCATGTTGGCCAGGGCGTTTTCCTGACTCACCGGCGAGATCGCCATCTTGAGCTTTACTTTCTCGCCCTCCTGCGTGTCGAAATCGAAATACATCCGCATGCGCTTGCCTGCCAGTTCAGGAAAGTTGCGCGTCTGGTCGAATTTCCGCCAGAAGCCTTTGTATACCTGTGGTTTATCCAGGCTCTTTTGCCCATACGCTTTGAACGGTTTCGAGAACGACAGCGCGAAGTACACGGTTCGGGTGCGGGCCCAGCCATTGGTCTGCCGATAGCCGGTGATCAGGGTATCGTTCACGACCCGCACGTAGGTCCAGACCACCTTATCGTCGTAATTATAAATGCCGTGCGCCAGATCCAGAATGATGTGCGACTGGTCCGATTTCGGAAAGGTGTACTGATGAAAGCCGACCCGGTTCGAAGCGGTCAATTCGGCCAGGATGTTGTGATCATCGAGCCTGACCTTATAATAACCCGCTTCGGCCACCTCGTTGGCGTGCGAAAACGCGGACCGGTACCCGCTCTTTGGGTTCGAGGCCACGCCCGGATTGAGCTGTAAAGCGCCCTGCGTGGGCATGATCAGAAAATCGCCCAGGTCCGAGTGTCCGGTGCCGCTGAAGTGCGTATGGCTGAACCCGACAATGGTTTTGTCTTCGTATTTATAACCCGCGCAGTATTTGTACACGTCGCCGTTGTACTTCCCATTGAACTCGTACGATAGCGTATCCGAGTCCGGACTGAGTTGAACGGCTCCGAATGGCACGGTCGCGCCGGGAAACGTATGCCCCATTTTTTCGGTACCGATCAGCGGATGGACATAAGGTACCAGATTCGGTTGGGCGAGGGAAACAAGGGCAAGAAACTGAAGGAAAATAGTAAGGCGTACAATCATCTTTTTCGGAGGAAATAGCCGTCGGCTACGAATGAAGGGCAAAAAGTACGAAAAGCTTTTTTTGTTTTTGACAGGATTAACAGGATTTACGGGATTCTTCCTATATAAAATCATGTCAATCCGAAGCGTTGGCCCGGATGTCAATCCTGTCAGAAACCAAACCTGGTCGCTAATCACTCTCTGATCTGTGCGAAATCGTCACGACGTGTGCGATTTCGCACAGTTTTTAATGGGTACTAATTTGGTAATGTATTGATCAATAGCAGTTTATCAGTTGGTACGCTATTTGGCTCTTTATCCATGAAACGCTACACACAAACATGGATAGAGAACTTGCCCCCGAAGTGGCAACCCGAAGCCGCAACAAAAGCCTGATCATCGGCGTGTCGCTGGTTGTTGCGCTGGCGGTGGCGTTGACCTGGGCGCGCAACGCCCTCAAAACGTCGGTTGAAGCCGCGCGAATTCGGACGGCAACGGCGGAGATCGGCCCGGTCGAGAACTCACTGAATGCCACGGGAGAAGTCATTCCCGCTTTCGAACAGATCATCACCAGCCCGATTCGGGCCAGCATCCGGCGCGTGCTGCTCACCCCCGGAACGGCCGTGAAACCGGGTCAGCCGATTCTCGACCTGGATAAATCCCTGACCGAAATTGAACTGGAGAAGCTCGACGACCAACTGGCGCTGAAACGAAACGGCATCGACCAGTTGCGGATGAAGCTGGATAAAAGCCTTTACGACGCAGAAGTCAACGACCAGATCAAATCGCTCAACATCAACCGGCTGCGGGCCGATCTGGAAGGAACCCGGCATTTGCAGAAAGTAGGCGGAAGCACGGCCGAAGAGGTTACCCGCGCCGAAAACACGCTGCGCGTGGCCGAACTGGAAAAAAAGCAGTTGGAAAACGACCTGAATTATAACCGGCAGTCCATGGGAGCCAGCCTGCGCGAAACCACGCTACAGGCGCAGATCGAAGAAAAGAACCAGAAAGAACTTCAGCACAAACTGAAGCAGGCCGACATCGTTGCCGACCGGCCGGGTGTGCTGACCTGGGTCAATGAAAACATCGGTTCGGCCGTAAACGAGGGCGAGATGCTGGCCAAATTAGCCGACCTGGCGAGTTTCCGGGTCGAAGGCTCCTGCTCAGATGTGTACGCCGAACAGGTGAAGGTGGGCTTGCCCGTCATCGTGAAAGTGAATGAAACCAACCTGCGCGGCCAGATCACCCAGGTGAAGCCGGCCGTAAAAAACGGCGTCGTTCAGTTTGTGATTCAACTGGACAACAGCCGCCACGCTTCCCTGCGCCCCAACATGAAAGCCGACGTATTTGTCATCACTGACCGGGCTGCCAAAGCCGTTCGGGTGGCCAATGGGCCGGCGTTCAAAGGGAAGCGGAAGCAGTTTGTGTACGTGCTGGGCAAAGGAAGCAACGTGGCGCGTCGGCGTGACGTCGAAATTGGCTTGTCCAACTTCGATTATGTCGAGATTAAGAGCGGGGTACAGGTGGGCGAACAGGTCATCATCACCGACCTGAGCGAGTACGAACACCTGGAAGAACTGACCATCGAACCCAAAACGAACCGCTGACCATGATCCGCTTCTACATGTTCATTTTCAGTTTAATGGGTATCGTCGGGCAGACGGTCGGGCAGTCGCAGACGGTTACGCTGAATGAGGTGCTGCAACTGGCTCAGGCGCAGTCGGTGGCGGCCAAGCGCGCCAATACGCAGCAGCGCACGAATGTCTGGTCGTATCGGTCGTTTCTGGCGCAGTTCAAGCCGCAGCTCAGCCTCGACGGAACCCTGCCGAACTTCACCCGTTCGTATATCCAGGTCGTTCAGCCCGACGGGAATATCCAGTTTGAGCCGGTTTCGTACAACAACTCGACGCTGAACCTGTCGCTGAGCCAGACCATTGCGCCTACGGGCGGCACCATTTTTATTCAGAAGCAGATTCAGCGGTTCGATAATTTTATTCAGGACAATACGCTCTACAATGGGGTTCCGTTTGGTATCGGGCTGACTCAGCCGCTGTTTCAGTTCAATACCATGCGCTGGGACCGCAAGATTCAGCCGCTGCTGTACGCCGAGGGGAATCAGCAACTGATCGAGTCGCTCGAACAGGTATCGCTGTCGGCTACTACGCTGTATTTCGATCTGCTGGTAGCGCAGGTGAATCTGCAGATTGCGGAAACAAACCGCATGAACAACGACACGCTTTACCGGATCGCGCGGCACCGGCTGAATCTGGGCAAGATTTCGCAGAACGATCTGCTGCAACTGCAAATGGGACTGCTGAACGCCGAAAAAGACCTGGCGTCGGCGCAGCAAACGGCAGCGGTAGCATCGCTCAAGCTCAAAACCTTCATCGGGTCGCGGGATGAACGTTCGCTGGATCTGACTATTCCCAATCAGTTGCCGATGCTGACCGTCGACGTGAAGCGGGCGCTCGATGAGGCTACTGCCAACCGATCGGCGGCCATCGGCTTCCAACGACGCATGCTGGAAGCGAACCGGGACCTGGATAAAGCCCGCAAAAACAACGGCCTGAACGCAACCCTGACGGCGGGTTATGGTCTGTCGAATCAGGGACCGCGGCTGGTTGATATTTACGTGAAACCGCAGAACCGCGAGTATGTGTCGCTGCAGTTCACGCTTCCGATCATGACCTGGGGTCGGGCGCAGGCCATCGTCGAAACGGCCAAGGCCAACCGCGAGCTGACCGAACAGACCGTGGAGCAGGACAAGCTGACCTTCGAACAGGAGATTTTTACTCAGGTGACGCTTCTGCAAATGCTTCGCCAGCAGGTAACCCTGACGGCCCAGGCCGACCAGATTGGCCAGAACCGCTATCAGATTGCCCAGGATCGGTTCAAGTTGAGCGACCTGAGCGTAACCGACTTAAGCATTGCCACGCAGGAAAAAGACCGCGCCCGTCGCGACGCCATCCTGGCCCTGCGCGATTACTGGCAGGCCTTTTACACCCTGCGCTTATTGACCTTATACGATTTTGAAACAAACCAAAAAATAAAATAGCAGAGGGCGTGGTGGTAAGGGCATAGGATAGTGGATACTTCGACGGTTACCCTTTTCCCACTGTTCCAACCCATTACCCCAACCCCTACACCCTTCCCCCTCACCCCCATGCCCTCTGCCCCACGCTCATGATACACCTCAAGAACATCGAAAAAGTTTACCGCACCAGCACCATCGAGACGCTGGCCCTGAACAACATCAACCTGGATATCCGGAAAGGCGAGTTCGTTTCCATCATGGGGCCTTCGGGTTGCGGCAAGAGTACCCTGCTGAACGTGATGGGGTTACTGGATGAACCCTCGAAGGGAACCGTCGAACTGGATGGCCAGCCGGTTACTCAGTATCGCGACAAAGAACTGGCCCGACTCAGGAATCAGAAGATCGGGTTCATTTTCCAGAGCTTTCACCTGATCAACGATCTGTCGGTAATCGACAACGTCGAGATTCCACTGCTGTACCGGTCGGCCAACGGGCGACCCCGGCAGGATTACGCCAAAGATGCGCTGGTGAAAGTGGGCCTGAGCAACCGTATGAAGCACTTTCCGAAACAACTGTCGGGCGGCCAGAAACAGCGCGTCGCCATTGCCCGTGCCATCGTCGGCAACCCGGACATCATCCTGGCTGACGAACCGACGGGTAATCTCGACAGCGCGATGGGCAACGAAATTATGAACATTCTGCAAGGTCTTAACGACGACGGCGCCACCATCGTGATGGTCACCCACGACGAACAAATGGCTAAACGCACCCACCGACTAATCCGCCTGTTCGACGGCACGCAGGTTTTATAATGGCAGGGTGCTTCGCGCAGGGGATGGCAGGGATTGCAGGGATTTGTTTCACTGAGTTAATCCCAGCTATCCGAGCAATCCCTGCCACCCCGCGCGAAGCACCCCACTACGTCCCTGCTACCCCTGCTATTCCCTGCAAACCATGCGCAAAGCACCCCCGCAAAAAAAGCCATGCTCACAAACTACATCAAAATCGCCTGGAAGGTCCTGCTACGGCACCCGTTCTATACCTTCATCACGCTCTTCGGCATCAGCCTCACCCTGACGGTGCTGATGGTGCTGACGTCATTTCTGGACCACCTATTCGGGAGCCATTATCCCGAAACCAATCGCGACCGGTCGCTGTACATTATGCAGATGACCCAGAAAGATTCGAGCCAGACCAGCCGTAACTCCGGACCAATGAGCTTCCGGTTTCTGACAGACTATGTCAAAACCCTGAAAACCGCCGAACGATCGACGATCTGTACGTTTGTCAACAGCTCCAATGCGTACGTCGGTTCGCAGAAAATCAAGCTCAATACCAAGTTTACCGACGCGGATTTCTGGCGGGTAACCGACTTCCAGTTTCTGGAAGGCAAGCCGTATAACGAACAGAATATTGCCAACGGTGACCACGTCGTGGTGATCAACGATGATCTGAAGAAACAATATTTTGGCGACGTCAATGAGTCGGTGATTGGAAAGGTAATCGATATTGAGAATATCAACTACAAGATAATTGGCGTAGTTAAAGGCAGTCCGGTTACTCGTCCGTTTACCTATTCGGATGTTTATTTTCCCTATACAGCGCCGAAGAGCAATTACCAGGCAAGCGGTATGCGTGGAGGATACGTGGCCATTGTACTGGCAAAAAATAAAGCCGATCTGCCGATGGTTCAGAACGAATTTCAAAGCTACATCAGCCGGATTCCATTGCCGGGCGTGCAGGATGGATTCAAATATGCCACACTGGAAGTAAAAGCCGAGCCGTATGCCGAAAACTTTATCGGCACCATTCTGGACGGTGGCCCCGGTCTGAAGACGATCTTCTTCGGAATTATCGGATTTGTGCTGTTCATGCTGCTGGGTCTGCCGGCTATCAATCTGGTAAACGTCAACGTCAGCCGCATCATGGAACGAGCGTCTGAGATCGGCATCCGCAAAGCCTTCGGAGCGCCCGTCCGCACGCTGGTCTGGCAGTTTATCGTAGAGAACATTTTCATCACCTTCATTGGTGGCGCCATCGCGCTCATCCTGACGCTGATTGTCATTCACCTGATCAATACCAGCGGCTGGATTGCCTACGCCGACCTGACGATCAACCTAAACGTGTTCCTGATCAGCCTGCTCGTGTGCCTGATTTTCGGGCTCCTTTCGGGCGTAATGCCCGCCCTCCGCATGTCAAAATTAACCATCGCCGAAGCGTTAAAAGCGTAGGGTATGGGGGTAGGGGCATAGGGCATAGGGGAAAGGGTAAATAACCCATATTCCTCTGCCCTCACCCCTCCGCCCTTCCCCCTTTGCCCTCACCCCCATACCCCATGCTACAACATCTGTTTAGACTCATCTGGAATAAGAAAAAAGCCCACGCCCTGCTGATTGTGGAGATTTGGGCTTCGTTTATGGTCCTGTTCGGACTCGCGACGCTGATTGTCATCAACGTCGGCAATTACCGGCAACCGCTTGGCTTTACGTACGAAAACGTCTGGGCCATTGGGCTCCGGAGCAATCAGGACACGGTCGAAGTAGCCGACAAGCTGCAACGGATACTGGCCCGACTAAAGGCTTACCCCGAAGTGGCCTCGGTTTCTCGCATGAGCAGTAATTTTCCCTTCTCGGCCAACCAGATGAATAATGGCATCGAATACGGGAAGCGGAAAGTGCTGGCCGACATGTATACGACCGATGCGGATTTTGCGAAGACGCTCGATATCCCTGTGGTGCTCGGAAACTGGTACCGAAATGCGGACAGCGTGGGCAAATACACACCGATTGTGATCAACCAACAGACCCGGGAAGGATTATTTGGCGACGAGAACCCGCTCGGAAAAGTGGTTGGCGACCGGTTCAGAGTCGTTGGCGTAATCGACAACTTCAAGGCAAAAGGGGAGTTCATGGGGAATAAACCGGCTATGTTTCAACTGGTCAAGGCCAGCGAACCCTGGAACGACACGATGCTCATCAAAGTGAAGCCCGGTACCGACGCGGTGTTCGAAGCGAAGGTTGTCAAAGAGATTGCCTCGATGGTGAAAGGGTGGAGCGTGGAAGTCGACTACCTGACCGATTCGCGGAAGAACCAGCATAACCTGGTGCTGGTGCCGGTAATCATTGCCTCCATCGTGTCCGGATTTCTGCTGATCAACGTGGCGCTAGGTCTGTTCGGTGTCCTGAACCTGAGCATCGCCCGGCGCCGGGGTGAGATTGGTTTACGGCGGGCCATCGGAGCAACCGGAAGTGGTATCTCCACCCAGTTTATTGGCGAAATCTGGGTGCTGGCTACTTTCGCCCTGCTGATCGGCCTGCTCTTCGCAGTCCAGTTTCCGCTGTTGAATGTGTTCGATGTGCAGGCCGGCACCTACGTAACCGCCATTGTCATTGCAGCCCTCATCATTTATGCCATCGTCACCCTCTGCGCGCTATTCCCAAGCCGTCAGGCCGCGCTGATCCAACCTGCTGTGGCGTTGCATGAGGAGTAAGGATTAATGGATAATGTAAAATGAATAATTGATAATGAACAGAAGTGGGTAGCCTTTAGAGTTTTCATTTTACAGAATCAATTGCACCTTGCCCATTATTCATTTTACATTGTCCATTATTCATTTATTTCCTATGCTCCTCATCATTGACGACGATACCGCCATCCAGACATCACTTTCGCTACTTTTTCGGAAAGAAGGGTTTACGGTGCGCCTGGCAGATGGTCCGTTCGAAGCCTTTGAGGTACTGACCGAAGAAACCCCGGACGCTATTCTGCTGGACATGAACTTCTCAGTCGATACGTCTGGTGATGATGGCCTGCGGTTGCTGCGTCGGATTCGGGAACGACTGCCCAACGTGCCGGTGATTCTGATTACGGGCTGGGG
Organism: Spirosoma koreense; assembly: GCF_054777875.1. NCBI lineage: Bacteria > Pseudomonadati > Bacteroidota > Cytophagia > Cytophagales > Cytophagaceae > Spirosoma > Spirosoma koreense. The sequence continues at coordinate 785,336 of NZ_BAAHAC010000005.1, forward strand.
GAGTATCGATCTGGCCGTGGAAGGGATGAAAGCCGGCGCGAAAGATTTTATTACCAAGCCCTGGCAGAACGACCACCTGGTGCAGTCGGTTCGGACGGCGTTGAACCTGGCGCAGCCGACTTCGGCATCACCCAGTCGACGCAAACTCGACCAGCAGTTTCAGTTCGAGAACATCGTCGGCGAAGACCCTAGCCTGCTGGATATCCTGACAACCGTGGGACGTGTGGCTCCAACGGATGCACCGGTACTGATCACAGGCGAAAGCGGTACGGGCAAGGAACTCATCGCCGAAGCCATTCACCAGAACAGCCGCCGAAAACGCCAGCCGTTTGTGAAAGTCAATCTGGGGGGCATTTCCTCGACGTTGTTCGAAAGTGAACTCTTCGGGCACGTGCGGGGCGCTTTCACCGACGCCAAAACGGATCGTGTCGGCCGGTTCGAACTGGCGAACAAAGGCTCGATTTTTCTGGACGAAATCGGCGACCTCGACCCGGCCAGTCAGGTGAAGCTGCTGCGGGTGTTGCAGGATCGGACGTTCGAGCCGCTGGGAAGCAGCAAAACCCGGACGGTCGATGTGCGGGTTATCTGCGCCACTAACCGCAACCTGGAAGATATGGTCCATAAAGGCCAGTTTCGGGAGGATCTATTTTACCGGATCAACCTGATTACGGTTCGGTTGCCTGCCCTGCGTGAGCGGCCCGGCGATATTCCACTGCTGGTCAACTATTTTGTCGACAATCTGAAAACTATTTACAATCGTCCAAACCTACGGGTAAATACTTCAGCGCAGAAATGGCTGAAAAACCTGGCTCTGCCTGGCAACATCCGCCAGTTGAAAAACGTGGTCGAGCGCACGGTCCTCCTGTCGGCCGCCGACGAACTACAGCCCGACGACTTCGACCGGAACCTACCAGCAACGCCTACCCCCGCGCCCGCTGCCCCTGGCGCTCTGCCACCCGTTGGCACCATGACCCTCGAAGAGATGGAGTACCAGATGATCCAGCGGGCTATGGCCTTTCATCAGAACCGGGTGGCGAAGGTGGCGCGGGCGCTAGGCATCACCCGTTTTGCACTCTACCGCCGATTAGAGAAATTTGGCATTCCGTATGAAGATGCGGAGGGGTAAGGGCGGAGGGGATATGGGTGAGGGCAGAGGGGTAAGGGCAGGGGGTGCTTAGATGGTTAACCCTTCCCCCTCCGCCCTTACCCCTTTCCCCCATGCCCTTACCCCAACCCCCTCCGCCCTTACCCCTTTCCCCATGTCTTTTCCTCTCCGCACGCGTTACCTGGTTTATATTTCAGTCGTTCACCTGGCTCTGGTTGGGTTGATTGGCTGGGTGTTACGCGAACAAAAACTGTTGTTCATTACGTCCGAAGTGCTGATTTTGCTGTCGGGTTATGTGGCCGTGCGGATTTATCGGGCGTTTCAGCAGCCGTCGGAATTCATCGCGTCAGGCATCGAAGCCATCCGGGATAAGGATTTTACCGTCAAGTTCGTACCGACGGGTAATCAGGAAGTCGATGAACTGATCACCGTGTATAATCTTATGATCGATCAGCTTCGGCAGGAGCGGACCCGGCAGGTGGAACAGCAGTTTTTTCTGGAAAAGCTCATCGAAGCGGCTCCCATTGCGATTCTGATTTTCGATTTCGACGGGCGCGTTGCATCGGTCAATCCACGGGCGAGCAAGCTGCTGTCGGTGCAGTCCGATGATGTGGTTGGTAAAGCACTGGCCGACCTGGGGTATTCGTTGCTGGCCCAGATGGCCGACCTGACCGACGGCGAATCGCGACTGATGAAACCGAACGGGATGGAAACCTACAAAGTGATCCGGTCGAACTTCATGGACCGGGGCTTCCGGCGGTCGTTTCTGATCATTGAAGAGCTGACGCCGGAGATTCTGGCCAGCGAAAAAAAAGCCTACAGCAAAGTGATCCGGATGATGGCGCACGAAGTCAACAACTCCATCGGAGCGGTCAATTCAATTCTGGACGTCACGCAGTCGTACGTGAGCGAACCCGACGTGCAGCATGCGGTCCGCGTCGCCATCGAGCGCAACGACCGGCTGAATCTGTTTATGCGCCGGTTCGCCGACATCGTCCGGTTGCCGCTTCCCCAGAAGCGCTCGGCGGACATCAGCGAGATCACGAGGAATGTGGTTCGGCTATTGCAGCCCCAGGCCGAAAGCCGGGGAGTGGCGCTGACGTACCGGCCAGGTGAAGCGAACATCCGCTTCATCGACGTCGAACAGATCGAACAGGTGCTGGTCAATGTCGTGAAAAACGCCCTCGAAGCCTGCGATGCGGGGCATCGGGTCGAGGTCATGAGCAGTGGTCAGTACGTATCGATTCGGGATAACGGACAACCCATTCCGGAAACGGTAGCGGCCAACCTGTTCAACCCTTTCTTTAGCACCAAACCCGAGGGGCAGGGTATCGGTCTGACGCTCACCCGTGAGATCCTGCTCAACCACCAGTTCCCGTTTTCGTTGAAGACTAACCACGACGGCTGGACCGAATTTCTGATTGAGTTCGAGCAGGAGCAGGGATAACGTCGCCTGGATAGCTTCCTTATTCCTTATAACCCCGTTCCAGTAGGTGAGGCAACCAATTTCATTCGCTTATCCCACCGGTATATCCGGTCCGACAGCCACCGGAACAGGGCGCTAGTGCCCAGATATACATACATCAGCAGCAGGATTTTGAAGAAGCCCCGCCGGAAGGTGTAGGGAATGTTGGCCCCTTCAATGTGCTGGAGAATCAACCCGAACAAAAGGTAAATCCCCATGATCCAGATGAGTATCGACCAGTTGTGGCGACTACGGAAAAGGATAAGATTGACCACTGCCAGCGTCAGGAAAACGGGTACGGCATAGTTCCAGTAGTCGGCCCTGAAGATTGCCTGCGTATTCATACCGTTGTAAAGCTGGATAAGATGCCCCAGATAGTCATTCGCCGGGCTGTGCACGAAGGCGATCGCTGCATTAGGGGGCAAGGGCACGTATCCGCGCAGAAACCCGTAATTCCAGAACAGAACCGGTGCCAGGCAGCCTAGCAACAAACTACCCGCCCGGATCAGGGCTGTTACTGGCGATGAGCGTATGGCCTGGAAAAAGATCAGCAACGACCCGATGGGTATGAAGAAAATGGTTTCGGTGCGTGTCCAGCAGGCTAGTGCGAACAGGAGAATGCTGGCTATCAAGGTGCCGCGCTTTGGGGCGTCGAGGTAACGCTGCAGCAAGACTACACCTGCCGTAAAGAAAGCCGCATTAGCCCAGTCGGTTTGTACCAGAAATGTGTAGGCAAACAACTCTGGGCTGCAGGCCAGCAGGGTGAGCAACGTACCGGCCAGCATCGGATGGATCCGTTCGCGGAGTTCGGCATATAGAAATAAGCCAAACGCGATGACCAGCACAGTAAGCCAGATTTTCCCGAAAGCAAACGGTCCGATTCCTCCGGCCGCCAGGAGATAAATGATCTGCTGCATAGCCGTAAATGGCGCATAAAACGGCTGGTTGCTGAATACTGATACCGACGGTAAATGCTCTGTAAATACCGACGAGACAAGGGTTTTTTCGCGCACGGCGGCCGTAGCGATCAGATCCGGCCCAACGATCGTATCGAAAGGAAGGTTCGGGTACCAGGCACATTTCCAGGCGCTGATAACCAGCAAGTATGCCCAAAAAGCCAGGAAGGGCAATTCATACAACTGTATCGAGAGCCGACGCCGATTAAAGACGCTCCGCAAATAATCGACCTGACCCCGCAGCAGGAACAACGAAACGAGAGCCAGCAAACTCAGGCCCGTAAACATGGGCTTAGGCGCAATGGGCAAGCTGGAAAATTCCAGAATAAACGGCATCAGCGAACTAACACCCAGTCCCATTAGCATAGAAAGCCCAAGCAAACTAAAGCCATTCGTCACCGTCCGCAGGCGGGTTGTCAGACCGAAGCCGATCAGCAACTGGAGCAGCATCACAAACGCGACGGGTAAACTCATGGCTTCGATTGGTAGTAGCGCCGGGCCTGCGCGGGTGTGTAGGCAAAAAAATGAGGATCGTATTTTCGGAACTCATCGAGCACCAGCGGTCGGTTGTGAGGCTTAAACGTCAGCAAAAACAGCTTGTTATCATACGCCCAGAACGTATGCGTCGCCCGCTGGAGTAAGGAGTCCGGTGCGGTCATGTCGAGCAGATGAACGGATCGGCCCAGGTGATAATACAGTACACTCGGATAAACCCACGCAAAGCCGCTGGCCTTACCCTGCGGATACGCATTCCGGATCAGATAGCGCTGCGGAGGAATTAGAAAATAATCGTTGGGCTGGCAACGCTGCTGGATCAATGATATGAGCGGATAAGCTTCCGCGTAACCTTTCTGTCTACGGAACTGGACATCCGTCTTATTGCCCAGTGTTTGCCGCTGGGTATAGAATCGACCGACGATGTTAGTGAGCCAGTAGCGATTTTTGGGTAAGATTAGAATAGTCCCCACGATCAGGCTGCTGGCCAGTAGCAGAATAGCCTGCGTAATCCAGAACCGTCGGGCAGTAGGCGACATCGATGGATCGGTTGGAATGTCAGCCGGAGAATTGTGCATTACAGGGGACTGAAGCCGCCGTTCGTTTCCTGACGGCTCAGCCGGACGAATATAGCTGAAATTACCGGGGTAAGTCGCTGAGACACGGATTCTGCCGATTTGAATTGAAAGTTTTTTATTTCTAATCGATTGATTTACAGGTAGTTATTAGTGAAATATTCTGAACTATAGGACACGTACAGGTGTTTTCTATATACCCAACTCAACGCCAATTTATGCCCGATTTCAATCCGTCGCTTATTCTCTACACCGCCGATGCGCTCAACGGCAGAGGAGAAACGATTCTGGCTCAGTATCCCAACGCCGAGTCGCTCGAAGTTAAACAGCATAACCGTCTTCCCGAACTGGGTATGAATCATTTCAAGATCAAATCCGATGTGCTGGTGCTTGGGCGGCTGAAAACACAGGACATCAAGTGGAGCGGTCGTAGTGCGGATTATATCGCTCCGAGCCTGGCCAATGGGTGTTTCGGCGGCTGCGCCTATTGCTATGTCGACCGGCATAAAAACGTAAATCCCATCACGCTGTTTACCAACATCGAAGAAAACATCGCTTCGGTCGATCGGCACGCGATGAGTTTGCCGTGGCCGAAAGCGGCTAACCAGACCGACCCGGGTTTTTATACCTACGACATCGGTTGTAACTCCGACATTTCCATCGATTACAGCCTGACTGATGGTATTCGGCAGGTGTTTGACTTCTACCGCAGTCATCCGCGCGCTAAGGCAACGTTTGCCACCAAATTTGTTAATCCGGCGATGTTGACCTTCGATCCGCAGCGAAAAGTTCGGATTCGGTTTACGCTGATGCCCAGCCACGTCAGCAAACTGGTCGACGTACGGACGGATAACATCGAGAAACGAATTGCGGCCATCAACGACTTCTACGATGCGGGTTATGAAGTACACGTTAATTTTTCGCCGGTGATCGTTTACAGCGGCCCCGATGGCGACCGGAAAGCCTGGCGCAACGATTACCGCGATTTATTCCGTCAGCTCGATGCTGCGCTGCGCCCGGAAGTACGGGATCAACTCAAGTGCGAAGTAATTTTTCTGACGCATAACCAATGGCAGCATCAGGCGAACCTGGCCATCAATCCAAAAGCAGAGGAGTTGCTGTGGGTACCCGAACTGCAGGAAAGCAAGGTCAGTCAGTTTGGCGGCTGGAACATTCGCTACAACCACCAGTTGAAGCGCAAGATGATCGAAGTGTTTGAAAAGCTGATGCAGGAAGAAATTCCCTGGTGCCAGATCCGATATATCTTCTGACGAAAGAACCGGCCTCCAGATGTGCATCTGGAGGCCGGTTGCTTTGAGGTTATTAAAACTTAGTTGCTATGTCCGCCTTTGCTACCGCCCGTCGAACCACCCGCACTGTGGTTGCCTTTCGACGAACTCTTGTGCGAAGTTGAACTACGTCCGTTGCCTTTCTGGCCGTGGCCAGTTCCGTTATCCTGATTGCCAGTGATCCGCTGATCTTTGTACTCTTCTTCTACTTTTTCGAGGGTCTTGTTAGCCATAACGTTGATTGGTTGATTACCCGGATAACTCATTAATGGGCATGTTGTTTGACATATTCGTCCATTGAAAAGCGTCCGGACCCGATAACGATAAAAACCAGCAACAGAACCAGCACGATCAGCGACAGCCACAGCTCGGAGTTCAGCGGTGAAAAGCCTTGCCGGATGTTTACGAAGAAAACAGCGGCAATTAGAATGGGCAGTTGCAGAATGGCCATCAGGCGGGTAAGACAGCCCAGCGCAATCAGACAGCCGCCCATCAGGTGGGCAAAAGCTACGTAATGAACAGCCATGACCGAATAAAGGCCAAAGTGTGCTCCACCAACCAGTCGGTTCAGATAAGCCGTGTCGCTGATAAAGCTGACTCCTTTCAGAACCAGAATAATGCCCAGCGTGATCCGTAGGGCATCCGTCCAGGCGGGGTGATGCGTATCGCCCCAGTGCTCAATACGATGTAACAGGTTCATGACTATAGCGGTTTAGAGAATACTCACCGAATATAGCGGCCTGATTGATAAAAAGCAAGCTGGTTGCCAAGTAGTTAGCGGAGTGAGCTACTAGCCGGATCTGACTCGGCTATCAGCTTTGCCGATCGCATAACGCATCGGTTCGAACAGTTACGCTGCTTCCAGTGGACCGATATGAACCGGCGGCAACTGCTCCATTTCGTCGGGTTCAAACAGCCGGGATCGGATCAGAAACCGAACTCCCAGTGGAATTTCGAGTGAGAAACTGGCTCCCCGGCCGGGCGTCACGTCGATGGTTAAATGCGTATGCTGCCAGTACTCGAACTGATCCTGCGACATCCAGAAGTCACAACCATCGATCTGGCCCAGCCACACATCGGAAGAACCGATGATAAAATCACCGACAGCGTAACACATGGGCGAAGAACCATCGCAGCAGCCGCCACTCTGGTGAAACATCAGCGGGCCGTGCTGAGCGCGGAGCTTATCAATAACCTCGGCGGCTGCCGGAGTAAGGTCGATGCGGTTCATAGCGAAATGATTGAATGCCTGAATGCCTGAATGATAAAATGCCTGAATGATAGAATGAGTGAATAACCGTTCCATAGTTTATTCACTCATTCTATCATTCAGGCATTCAAAATTGATTAAAAGAAGCCGAGTTTTTTCTTGCTGTATGAAATCAGAATGTTTTTGCTCTGCCGGTAATGGTTGAGCATCATGTGGTGATTCTCGCGGCCAAAGCCCGACTTCTTATACCCACCGAACGGAGCATGCGCCGGATAGTTGTGGTAGCAGTTGACCCAAACCCGACCCGCCTGTATCTGCCGCGGAATCTGGTACAGTTCGTGTGCGTCGCGCGTCCAAAGGCCAGCGCCCAGCCCGTAAAGCGTGTCGTTAGCCATCGAAACGGCTTCATCGGCATCTTTGAAGGTCGCTACCGAAACCACCGGACCGAAGATTTCCTCCTGGAAGATGCGCATCCTGTTGTTGCCTTTGAAGATGGTCGGCTGAATGTAATACCCATTTTCCAGCCCGCTGTTCAGTTTTGCCGGGCCACCACCGGTCAGTACTTCGGCCCCTTCTTTCTTACCAATGTCGATATACGACAGAATTTTCTCGAACTGATCGTTGCTGGCCTGAGCGCCCATCATCGTTTCCGGATCGAGCGGGTGACCAACTTTGATGGCTTTTGTGCGTTCGATGACCCGTTCGATGAACCGGTCGTACGCTTTTTCGTGGATCAGCAACCGCGATGGACAGGTACAGATTTCGCCCTGGTTCAGCGCAAACATGACCGCCCCTTCCACGCACTTGTCAAAGAACTCGTCGTCGGCATCCGCGATCGATTCCATGAAAACGTTCGGGGACTTACCGCCCAACTCCATCGTAACTGGAATCAGGTTTTCGGATGCATACTGCATAATTAGGCGGCCCGTGGTGGTTTCGCCCGTGAAGGCGACCTTCGCAATTCGTTTCGATTGCGCCAGTGGTTTCCCCGCTTCGGGACCGAACCCATTAACGATATTGACCACGCCCGGCGGAATCAGTCCTTCCAGCAACTCCATCAATACCAGAATAGATGTCGGTGTCTGTTCGGCGGGTTTCATGACCACGCAGCAGCCCGCAGCCAGCGCCGGGGCCAGTTTCCAGGTCGCCATCAGCAACGGAAAATTCCAGGGAATGATCTGCCCGACTACCCCGATGGGTTCTTTTACAATCAGCGATACCGTATCAGCGTCCAGCTCGGCCAGACTCCCTTCTTCGGCCCGGATGACCCCCGCAAAATAACGGAAGTGGTCGACCACCAGCGGCAAGTCGGCCGCCAGGGTTTCACGGACGGCTTTCCCATTTTCCACCGTTTCGACCCGGGCCAGAAATTCCAGATTCTGTTCGATAACCTCGGCAATTTTCAGGAGCATGTTGCTGCGCTCCGTTGCCGACGTCCGCGACCAGGCCGTGAAGGCCTTATGCGCAGCATCCAGCGCCAGCTCAATGTCGGCAGCTTTAGAACGGGGCACTCTGGCAATCAGGCTGTCGTCTACTGGGGAGTGGTTCGCGAAATACTCACCGTCGACCGGGGCTACCCATTTGCCACCAATGTAATTTTCATACTGGGTTTTGAACATGGGCCGGGGCAAAATTTTGCTTGGTGCTTCTGCTGTTTGCATCGCTAGAATAAGTTTAAGTGAGGGTGATAGGTTTTTTTACAAAATTTGCCAAAATTGTACAAGAAAAGTTGCGTTATACTCTTAAATACTTGTAGAATCGTCTCATCCTGAGTCGTATGGGAAAAGTAAAGAAAGTAATTGCAAATGAAGCGATTAGCGCCTGGGGCGCTCAGCTGGACACGCTGGTCGAGAACAAGTTGACGCTAAGTCACGACGAAGCAGAGATGCATCTGTATGAGACATTTCAGCAAGCACACCTGATCCAGCTGCGCTTCAATGCCCCCGTGATGACCAGCATGCTGAGTGGCCGAAAGGTGATGCACCTGCGGGAGATGGAGCCGTTTAATTACCAGCCGGGCGAATCGCTGCTGCTGCCATCGGACCGGCTCATGAAAATCGATTTTCCCGACGCCACGATCAATGAACCCACGCGCTGCCTGGCGCTAACAATTTCCGATGATTTCATCCGCGAAACCGTTGCCGAACTCAATGAGCAGGTTCCGCGGGTCGAAACTACCGACCAGTGGCAACTGGATACGGAAAATTATCTGCTGCAAAATGATCCGGAAATCAGCTCGCTGATCGACAAACTGATTCGGCTGTTTCGGGAGAATAATGCCTTCAAGCCGTTTTTTATCAAGAATACCCTTCGGGAATTGATCGTCAGGCTTTCGCAAACCCAGGCCCGCACGGGGCTTCTCCTGCAAACGAGCCAGCACCTGAACTCCAATCGCCTGGCTTACGTAGTCGCGTATATTCGGGAAAATCTGACCCGCGCTTTGTCCATCGAAGAGCTAAGTGACAAAGCCTGCCTTTCTAAATCGCACTTTTTTCGACTGTTTAAAACGGAGCTGGGGATATCGCCCGCCCAGTTCATTCTGACCGAACGAATCCGCCGGGCGAAGGCAATACTCAGTAACCCCGCCAAAAGTGTGACGGACGCGTGTTACGAATCGGGTTTCAACAGCCTGACGCACTTCAGCAATGCTTTCCGGGCAATCGAACACATAGGCCCCCGTGAATTTAAGCGGCAACTCTTCGGTCTGAATTGACCTCGTTCCAACGATCAGTTTCTTCATCAGACGACGGTCTGTCGTCTGATGAAGAAACCGGCATTATTTGGCTATCCGCTCTGGCGCACCTGCAAGCCATAGGCTGATTGGGGAGGCTAGGCCTGTCTTCTACTGCTCTCACTTACCTTTCCTTAAACAGCTGCAACTGTTTGGTGCGGGCGCTGACACCCACGGCCAGGTAATGGGGGGTGGTCTGCAATACGTGTCGCCCCCGAACCACCAGGCCTTTGAACCGGTTCAGCCAGGCATCTACATCGGCTGGCCGGTAATACTTCGTTGGACCAAATGAACGCACGGGCTCCAGCCCAAACTCAGTGCGTAATCGCTCGAAAGCAACTGGCGTAATATTGTACTTTAGACAGATCAGAGACTTGCTTAGATAATTCGAATTCGACAGGTTTACCGGAGCCTGGTTAAGTACGGGTTTGTGCTGGGCAATAGCCTCCTGCTCCCGGCGGTCGAGGTCCCATTCCTGGCAGGGAAAGTAACGGAAATGGGTAAATTTTTTTCCGTCCAGTCTGTGCTTATTTAGTTGATTATTAAGATTTTTAGTTTGGCCCACGTAAATCACATTGTCTTCAGAATCCAGCAGAAAATAGATGCAGGGTGTGCTCAAAAATGGGCTGGTTTGGTCGATAATCTGGCCTAAATCAAGGGCTTTTTTGGTCATTTTCTGGTCGTTTATTATGTATTAAATATACTACTAATAATACTTATATACAACAAAAAATACGTATATTTTTTTGACTTTTTTCGCGATTTGTCTAGTTTTGTCTATGGCCGGACGCAAGCAGAAAAAACGGGAAGTTGAGGGCAAGTGGCTTAAGGAAGCCCTGGCCAAACAGGAGGTTACGGTGTACCGATTAGCGAAAGAACTGGGCTACAGTCGGGAGAAGTTTTATCGGCATGTAAACAACAAGACCTACCTCAGTAGTGAGTCGCTGGCGGAGATTGCACGCAAGTTTCCGAGTATGAATATGCGCTATGTATTGACGGGGGAGGGGTCACCGACGCTTTAGCGGTGTGAAGAAAACAGCCGTCGCGGCAGGCACTATAAAGCCCGTTGCTGAGTAGTTTCCAGCGACCGTGTAAGTTTTGAGGCCCGTGCTACAATATGGAGTCCATAAGGAGTCTGTGGATAAAATGCCTGACTATTTCTGTCGGCTGCTAACCCGAAAAGTAGGATATTTACGAACTGAATGGGTGCACGTGGCCGTTGGCCATTGGGCCTTTTATATGTTTAACAGCGCTTGATTAGCGATATTACTTTGACAACGAAACCTGCCTCTAAAGCTGCCTTCACCGCGCCGACGCTGGCCTTCATGCGCGAACTCGTGCAAAATAACAACCGAGAGTGGTTCCAGGCCAACCGATCCCGATACGATGCGGCCAAAGCCGAACTGTGTGGCGTAACCGAACGGGTCCTGACGGGATTGAGTCCGTACGAACCGCTGGCCAATACTTCGGTGAAAGACTGTATCTTCCGGATCAACCGCGACATTCGCTTCTCGAAAGATAAAGCGCCTTACAAATCGAACCTGGCGTTTGCCATCGGGCCTGGCGGGCGGCATTCCGGCCGGATCGATTATTACGTGCATATCCAGCCCGGCAATCAGTCGTTTCTTGGGGCGGGAATGTGGCAGCCGACCCCAGCCAATCTGGCGAAGTTCCGTCAGGAAGTCGATTATAACGTCGACGAGCTCAAAACCATCATCGAAGCCGACGAATTTAAAGCGTATTTTCCGGAAGCGTCCGGCGAATTGATGAAGACGACGCCAAAGGGATATCCGGCCGATCATCCGGAGATTGAGCTACTCCGGCGGAAGGAGTTGTTTTTTATGCACCGCTATACCGACAAAGAAGTCTTAAAGCCAACCTTCGCCGATGAGATTGTGCGGGGCTGTCTGATCCTTAAACCCTACTGCGATTTGCTGAATTACCTGTTTTACGACGAGAAAGAAGAACCTGTTGATCTGTAAGGTACACCAAGGTTTAGCTCAGAAGTCGCCAAAATGCTACTGTCGTTTAAAATAGGCGAATGAAGAAACGGCGAACTGTGAAAAGTTTACTGAAGCAAGTTGTTCTGTGTGGTCGTATCGATCACAATTGAATGAAAAGAAGCTTTGAAAAACTGAGAATAGGCAAATTACTAGTTATCTATTTAGTCATTAACTTTATAATGATACTGAAACTAAGGGATTGATATTGAGATACTTTTGATTGCCTTGACATAATCATACGCTTATTATGGGATGTAAGTTTAGTCTTACACGTCTTGAGCAGCTTATATCAGGTTTAGTGGCCATCATTGCCATACCCGGATATGTTGCCAATGCGCAGCCTGATAGCTCAGTGTATAGCGACGTAGCCAGACAACGTTTATTAATCCGGATTACGGCGCAATACATCCATACCATTAGTCAGGGACAGATCGATATGGATAGTGCCATCCGTATTCCCTGCAACGTATATCAGTTAAGTCCTCTGCTTGCTTACAATGAGGGATTTAGTGACGGAGATGGAAAACCGTCAATGGGAACCAGGTTGCTGGATGCCGGAAGGATAGCGGAAGCCAAAGCATTGCTTAGCAAGCAGCGTCAGCAAGCACGGCTTCGGTTATTGCTGGAATCAGGCAGTTACTTCGTTTTTAAGCCGGGCAACGAGAAGGCGGATCTTGATCAGGCATCAGCATACATCAACGAAGCTTTACAGCTAAGTAAGAAAGCGCCTATCAAATGGCAAGTGGAGAGTATGGCTCTTCGGGCTCATTGGCTTGATCAATCCGGATTTGCCGCTGAGGGACAGAACGTATTTAATGAACTAGTGACCTTATGCGATCGGTCGGGAAACGAACCGGTTTCTGCGAGGCTATTGCTGCGTGCCGGAGAACTATTGCCTTACGGAGACCCGGAAAGGCTCAGGAAATTTGAAAAAGCCCTGTCTATTTTTAAAAAAACAAATGCAAAAGAGAAGGAAATTGAAACCTTGTCTCTGATAAATATTGAATATTTTGTCGCCAAAAAGTATAATATAGCCGAAAACTATTTGCGCACGATTGTCAAACTTCAGGCCCAACTAAACTTTCGACATCAGCAATACCCTTACGATGCATTATCCTGGCTGGCTTATCGAAAAGGGGAACTGACCGATGCGTTAGCCTATTCGAACAAAAGTCTGGCAAGCCTGGCCTCCAAAGCTGATTCTACATTTATCAGTTATTTCTATACGCGAAGGGGACTTGTCTATGAACGACTGCATAAACTGGATGAAGCCCTTACCTGGTATGATAAAGGGCTGGAAAATAGGACGCTCGGAACGAGGTTATTTTGGTACAGAGCCATGATCGGCAAAGTGCTAACGCTGAATGAGATTGGTCGAGCAAAGGAGGCCTTGTCTCTTCTTGAAGAAGCAAAACGGAAGTATCCGCCCAACTCTTATTTTGACAGGATGCACTTTGCCTTTCTACTGGGAAAGACGTATAGCAATTTAAAGAAGATCAGTCTCGCGGAAAGCAACTACCAGGTCTTTCTGACCATGTCGGAAAAATTTCCGGTGGAATACATCCATGACGAATTCCCGGCGGCCTATTTCGAAATTTCTACCTTTTACCGAACAATTGGCAAAACCAGGCAGGCCCGGGCCTATCTAGAGCGCGGAAAAGACTACACATCTGCATTCGATATAGTAGCCAAGGACAATTATTATTATAATCTGTTCAAAATTGATTCGATGGAGGGGCGTCATCTGGATGCGATCCGACACCTTAGGCATAGTTACGAGTTTACCGACTCGGTGTTTAGTCAGGACCAGCGGAAACGAACCGAAGAGTTACTGGTGAAATACGAGGCTGAGAAAAAGGATAAAAACATTCAGTTACTGAACAGCCAGAATCAGCTGGAGCGTTTGCGGACGGAGCAGGCACACCGGACCAGAAATATAATGTTGGCTGGTTTGGTGCTCCTGCTCATTATTATCGCGCTGTTGTTCAACCGGTATCTGATTAAACAACGAACGAACCGCCAACTTGTCGCGAATCAGCGGGAGCTGGATCAGAAAAATAATTTCCTGGAAACACTGACTACCGAACAGGAAAAACTCCTCAAAGAAAAAGAATGGTTGTTGAAGGAAGTTCACCATCGGGTTAAAAACAATCTTCAGATGGTAACCAGCCTACTCTATTCACAATCGATGTATTTGCAGGATGAAAGGGCCAAACTGGCCGTAAAGGACAGCCTTCGTCGGATGCAGGCTATGGCCTTGATTCATCAAAAGCTTTACCAGGATGAAAATACGTCCAGCCTGTCCATGCCCGAATACATCAATGAACTGATAGGCTACTTGCAGGAAAGTTTCGATGAGGGAGGCCAGATAACCTTTAAACAGACGATCGAGCCACTATCTCTGGATGTAGCTCAGGCAATTCCGCTGGGGCTGATCGTCACCGAAAGTATTGTCAACACCATAAAGCATGCTTTTCTGAGTGGGCAAAAAGGGGTTGTGAGCATAGAGCTTCTACAGGACAGCCTCGATTTTTTAGTACTAACTATATCGGATAATGGCATTGGTCTGCCCGCAGGTCTTGACACAAAGGAGTCAAACTCCCTTGGCCTTGAGCTGATGCAGGGGCTTGCGAAGCAATTGAACGGGTCCTTCACGATTGAAAGCAATACCGGGGTGCTTGTGACCGTCCGGTTTATTCCCTTAAGCAGGCATTACTCGCCGACAAACCTGCCCGAAAACATTTCGTAACCAACGGCTATGAGCACCAAGATTCTGATTGTTGAAGATGAGTTTGTGGTAGCCAATTCGCTGCGACTACTCTTAAGGCAGGCCGGCTACACCGTGAGTGGAATCGCCACTTCGGCTGAGGAAGCTTATGCCATTTTGCTAAGGGATAAACACGACCTTGTGCTGCTGGACATCCGGTTGAATGGAAGCGAATCGGGCATTGATCTGGCCCGAAAACTAAAAGCTGAAAACATCGCCTTTGTTTATTTATCCGCTAACTCAAGTCAAAAGGTACTGGAAGAAGCGAAAAAAACAGAACCCTATGGCTTTCTCGTCAAGCCATTCAGGGAGAAAGATCTGCTGGTGGCATTGGATATTGCCTTGTATCTCCACAAGAATAAGCTCGAATCAAAATTACGGCAGGAAGCACTTCTGGAAAGACAACTGTTGGACATTAGCCAGGAAGACTCGGACGGTAAGCAGACGTTTTTGACGATGGCCCGAGCCCTACAACCGTTTATTCCGTTTGATCTCATCGTATGCGGAACCAGACCGCTTACGGCTTCCCGGTTTGACGATTACGGCTATTTACGCGTCGGATTTGATGACTATCAGTTCATCGGTAAAGATGAGCTACGAACAATCTCCGGTTTAAAAAGTGACGCCTTATCCACAATCGTTGCAAACAGTAATACAGATACCCATGTAGCTAGGTATTACAATGGAGCAACGACCGATGCTGTCCCGGTTACCCCGCTGCAAATGATTTGGTTAAACACGTTCAGTTTAGAATCCTATCTGATATTTCCGGTCGCTCTAAGCACTGGCTCCTGGGTTCACTATTCGTTTTATAGCCGTCGGCGTGCCATGTATACGCAAAGCCACCTGGCCGCGTTGACGCTTTTCGGAAGCAGTTTGACCACCGTTACGGAAAAATTAGTCCGGTCTGACCTATCCTCCACATCCACGATACGGCTGTCGGCCGATAGGCAGCAGGCGAAAGCCGGGAATTACCAGGGCACTGTTTCTGAATTTAAAAGCATTATTGGGAATCATCCGCTTTTACTGGCCGCCTTAGATCTGGTGACGCAGGTGGCACCGTACAAAACGTCGGTGTTACTGCTTGGCGAAAGCGGTACTGGAAAAGAAAGCATCGCGCAGGCCATTCACTCGCTCTCTGCACGCCGAGATGGTCCCTTCATCAAAGTGAATTGTGCGGCCATTCCTTCTTCCCTGATCGAGTCCGAGCTATTTGGTCATGAGAAAGGGGCATTTACCGGCGCTATCGAAAAGAGGAAAGGAAAGTTTGAACAAGCTCATCAAGGGACGCTATTTTTAGACGAGATCGGAGAGATGCCGCTGGACATGCAGGTGCAGTTGCTGCGGGTTTTACAGGAAAAAGAAATTGATCCGGTCGGGAGCAAGTCCCCCCGGAAAGTCGATGTGCGCATTGTTGCCGCTACGAACCGAAATCTGGAACGTGAAGTTGCCGAAGGCCGGTTCCGGCTTGATCTTTATTATCGGCTTAATGTGTTTCCGATAACCTTACCGCCCCTGCGTGAACGTAAAAGCGATATACAGGCCCTGGCCGTTTATTTTGCCAACCGGTTCTGCAACGAGTTCAACAAGAATTTCAACGGTATATCGGCCGCCATGATAGCCGAATTGCAGGCGTATAGCTGGCCGGGAAACATTCGTGAACTCGAGAATGTGCTGGAGCGGTCGGTGATCCTCAATGACGGGCGATCTGAGCTGGAATTAAAGCATAGCCTTTTGGGGACAGCTGACAAAGCATCCGGCAAGGCCGAGATTGAAACGCTCGGGGATGTCAGGCGCATACAGCGGGAGACAGAAAGGGAATACCTTATCTCTGTTCTCAAAAAAACGAAAGGACTTATCCGCGGTGCCAATGGGGCCGCCGAATTATTGAACATCAAGCCGACAACCCTGGAAGCTAGACTAGCTAAGTTGGGTATTCAGCGGGAGGATTTACGCAACTGATAGAGCCGGGGTGGCTTTGCTCAACAATATCACCTCCAAAAGTTTAGGAGTCGGATCGTATTGCCTCCAAAAATAGTGGAGCGTAAAAGGTCTGTTACCGATTTTATTCCGTTAGTGAAATGATTAAATCTCCTGACAATCAGACTTATATCTGATTTTTTCTTCTCTTGATGATTTAATGGTACGAAATTGTCTACAGTCCTTTTATCAATGAAAGGATAGTTCAAGCTGTTGACAATACGTTTCATGGATTCAGGAAAAGCCCAAACGACATCCGTTTTCCGCAACAGCGAAGGGCAGGCTGTTTTTTACAGAAACTGGACTACAAGGAACGAACCGAACGGTATAGTCCTGATCGTTCACGGCTTGAATTCCCACAGCGGCTATTATGAAAAATTTGCGGTACAACTCACTGAAAACGGATATGAAGTCTACGCCATGGATCTTCGTGGCCGGGGAATGTCGGAGGGTGAACGGTACTACATTGCTGATTATCATGATATTGTCGGTGATATAGATTTGTTAGTAGACATTGTACGATCGGTATATCCAACCCTTGCTATTTTTTTATTAGGCCATAGTGCGGGCGGGGTGTTTGCATCCGTTTATACGGTCGGTAACCAAGCCAAGCTAAATGGGCTGATTTCAGAAAGCTTCGCCTTTCAGATTTCTGCGCCTGGTTTTGCGCTGGCCCTGATAAAGTTCCTGGGTACTATCATTCCGAATACGCGGCTGATCAGGTTGAAAAATGGTCATTTTTCCCGTGACAAAGCTATTGTGGACAAAATGAACAATGACCTGCTGCTGAAAAACGAAAAGCAGCCAGCACGGACAATGCAGCAACTCTTATTAGCAGCCGCTTATTTAAAAACGGAAATGCCATCCATTAAACTTCCGCTGCTAATCCTTCACGGTACCGCCGATAAAGTCACGACGCCTAGTGGTAGCCAATACTTTATGGATCATGCTTCTTCGACGGACAAGCAACTCAACCTATATGAAGGAAATTATCATGATCTGCTCAACGATAAGTATAACGCCATAATCATCAGGGACATCATACGTTGGCTCAACCAACGAGTCTGATCAGGTCGGCTTATGATAACTGCGTTCGAACGACCGTTTGGCAACTGGTAAACTGTTCGTGATCGTGCTTAGACTATTTCTTCCACTTAATAACCAGCATCTTATGAAAAGCTTAGCCCTACTTCTATTATCGGCAGTAATCTTATCTATTTCCACTTCAAACGCTCAGACAAAAAAAATGGAAGCAACAAAACCCACTATTATCTTTGTACATGGCTTATGGGCCGATGGATCGTCATGGAGCAAAGTTATCCCGCTCCTGGTTGCCCGAGGCTATAAGGTCATTTCTGTGCAGAACCCGACCACCACACTCGAGAATGATATTGCTGCTACCCAACGGGCTATCGCTATTGCCGGTGGTGATGTCGTTTTGGTTGGTCACTCCTGGGGAGGCTTTGTGATCACGGAAGCCGGCGATCATCCAAAAGTAAAAGCCTTGGTTTATGTGGCGGCCTACGCCCCCGAAAAGGATGAAACGGTTCCCTCATTAAGTGCAAAAGCGGCACCAACCCAGCTTGCCTCCTTTTTTCAGGCAGAAGGTGGGTTCATTAGTCTTACCAAAGAGGGCATATCGAACGTCTTTGCCAATGATCTTTCGGCTCAGGAACAGGAGTTGGTTTTTGCGGTACAACAGCCGACTTCCCCAGACGTATTTAAAGGAGTGGCAAGTAAAGTGGCCTGGAAACAGAAACCCTCCTGGTATATTGTGGCTTCGGAAGACAAGACCATCAACCCCGATCTGGAACGCTTAATGGCTCAACGGGCAAAGGCCAAAACAACTATCCTGAAATCATGCCACGTAGCCATGTTGTCTAAACCCAACCAGGTTCTGGAGGTGATTTTGGAAGCGGCCAGCCAGGCTGTTAATTAAGCTGGGTAGGTGAGTTTAAACCTGGATAGAATTAACCAATTCATTTACACCCGGTTACTGTTTTTCGGATGTAAATGAATCGGTTAGTTTACGCACGATGGTTGCTTTATATGGATAAAGTACCAAGTGAATCATTAGTTTTTAGCCACCCAAACCCGCGAAGCGTATGCAGGCCCCTAACCCAGTACAGACAAATACGTTCATTTCGGAACAAGGATTGAATGTCGCCTATAAACATTGGAAAGCAGCCGATACGCCCAAAGCGGTGATGGTGTTTGCTCATGGATTCAATTCGCACAGCGGCTATTTCCAATGGCCAGCCGAACAGCTAACTGCCCAGCATTATGACGTATACGGGATTGACTTTCCTGGCAGGGGAATGTCAGACGGCGAACGGTACTATATCGCTGACTATGAAGAGTTTGTCAAAGCGCTTGATAAGTTAATAGACATTGCAAAAGCGGCTCATCCAGGGTTACCCATCTTTTTATTAGGGCACAGTGCAGGCGGTGTTTTGTCGTGTATTTATGCTCTGGAGCATCAGAACAAGCTCAGCGGTTTTATTTGCGAAAGTTTCGCATTTCAGGTACCTGCCCCCGATTTCGCCGTGGCCGTTTTACGGGGTCTGAGCCATGTGTTCCCACACGCTCATGTGCTGAAGTTAAAAAACGAAGATTTTTCCCGCGATCAGGCCGTCGTTGATTTTATGAACAGCGACCCGCTCATCGCCGATGAAGTTCAGCCGACGAAAACCGTACAGCAATTATCGCTTGCTGACGAACGATTGAAGACCGAAATGGCTTCCATCCAACTCCCCCTGCTGATTCTTCATGGTAGTGCCGACAAAGCAACCAGACCTGCCGGAAGTCAATTTTTTTATGATCATGCATCGTCCACGGATAAAACACTAAAATTTTATGAGGGGCATTATCACGATTTACTGAATGATCTAGACAAGGAAGTTGTCATGACCGATATTCTCAATTGGCTAAACAAAAGAACGAACTGATACGAAACAGCTGTTAAACGGCGATGGTCGGCCGCAAATTAATCTTGTTGCTTTATTATGTCAGGTGTGGATCTGGTCTGTTTTTTTAGATTTATCCAGTTGTCCTGATTTTTGATGAAAGCAGACGTAAAACGACAAAAAAAGCCGCGTCGATCATCGACGCGGCTTTTTTTATTCTTTTCAAATACCGTTATTCAACCGCCACCATCGAAACGGCTTTGGCTTCAAGCTGGCTTTTGCCCATCAGGTGACAATCGGCAGCACGGGCGGCTTCGCGACCTTCTGAAATGGCCCACACCACCAGCGACTGCCCCCGACGCATATCACCTGCGGTAAATACTTTGGGGTTTGTGGTGGTCTGGTAGTTAGTGGCTTTAACGTTGCCGCGTTCGTCGTATTCAAGGCCGAGGTCGTCGAGCAGACCGTTGTGCTGCGGGTGCAGGAAGCCGGCCGCCAGCAGTGCCAGTTCGCAGGGGATGTCGCGCTCGGAGCCGGGTAGTTCAACCATCTGCATCCGGCCGTTCTTGTTTTCCCAGGTCAGATCGACAATGCGCAACGCTTTCAAATTACCGTTATCGTCGCCGATAAACGCCTTGGTATTGATGGACCAGAATCGCTCGCAGCCCTCTTCGTGTGAGGTACTGGTCCGTAACATCATCGGCCAGTTGGGCCAGGGGGTGTTTTCGGCCCGCTCTTTTGGTGGCATCGGCATTAACTCGATCTGCGTAACCGATTTTGCTTCATGGCGGTTGGAGGTTCCGACGCAGTCAGAACCCGTATCGCCTCCGCCGATCACTACGACGTTTTTATCCGTTGCCCATAACTCGCCATCGCCGTACTTCTCACCCCGATGATCGATCTCAACCGGACGGCCCGCGTTCCGCTTATTCTGCTGGCTCAGGAATTCCATTGCGGGGTAAATACCTTTCAGGTCACGGCCCGGAATCGGTAGATCGCGCGGAACCGTCGAACCACCCGTAAGCATAACCAGATCGAACTGATCCAGTAAGTCTTTAGCTTTCAGGTCTACACCAACGTTGACACCCGTTTTGAACGTGACACCCTCGGCTTCCATAACATTTAGCCGCCGGTCGATGGTCCATTTTTCGAGTTTGAAATCCGGAATGCCGTAGCGCAGCAGTCCGCCAATCTGGTCGGCCCGTTCGAAAACCGTTACGGTGTGCCCAGCTTTGTTCAACTGAGCAGCTGCAGCTAGTCCTGCTGGACCCGACCCGATAACCGCAACGGATTTGCCGGTCCGCTCTTTCGGTATTTTCGGGGTTACGTACCCGTGTTCGAACGCGGCTTCAGCGATCGATTTTTCAATGAATTCGATGGCAACGGGCGGCTTATTGATACCCAGTACGCAGGAAGCTTCGCAGGGAGCTGGGCAAATACGACCGGTAAATTCCGGAAAATTGTTGGTCGAACTTAGTATCTCGTAAGCATAGGCCCAGTTCTGCTCATAGACCGCATCGTTGAATTCCGGAATGATGTTTCCGAGCGGACAACCGCTGTGGCAGAATGGCGTACCGCAGTCCATGCACCGGGCGGCCTGCCGCTGCGAATCCTTTTCCGAATGCGGTACTTCAATTTCTTTATAATCGTGAATCCGCTGCTGCGGGTCGCGCTTTTTGGGCAGTTCGCGCGTAAATTCTAAAAATCCGGTAGGTTTTCCCATTTCTTACTAGGCTGTCTGCGAATCTTCAGGCGACTTTCGCCAAATGATATAATGTTTCTTCTAAAGCCGCTTGCTTAATGAAGCCACGAACCGACAGGTCTTCGTCCAGCGCTTCCCAACTTACAGCTATGCCATTGCTTTCCAGTTCATAGTTGGCTAACTGTTCGACCGTGGCGTTTCTAAGCCGGGCGAAACCCGATAGTTTCAGATTAAGCACCCGGCCGTTTGTCAATAGAACCAGTATTAAGTCCAGATCAACATCAAAGAAAAGTTTCTTTATCCGTAAACCCTGCTCAAAAATCAGCTTGTCAATTGGATCTTTAGAGGGCTTGTCAACAATATCATTGTCCGAAGTAGTCATTCCATTTTTCGATTAACAACGTGCTGTTTGCTGCCACTAATTCTCTGATTTCACGGCGTTCCCGTACTGTAAAGCCATAGCTATATTCTTCATTAACAGATGGTGTCAACCAGTACTTGGCTTTACCACCACCTTTGCTCACATGGATGTGTGGTGGCTCATCGTTTTCATTACTATAAAACCTGAATTTATAGCCGTTGATAATTAGAACAACTGGCATTTGCGTACGGAAAAGTTCAGTTAGGTTTTCCCATAGTTATTTCTTACCCGTGCGTCACATCCACAGTGATGTCCTGATAAACAATATTTTTGTCGCGAATCTGGTCGGCCAGCGAGATACCCCGACCGGCCAGTGCCTGCCGGAAATCGCCGGGCATTACTTTCACGAACTGACCGATTCGGCTGTCCCAATCCTGAATCAGCGCCAGCGCTACGTTGCTGGTCGTGTACTGGAAATGCTTCTCGACGTACTCCCGAACGATACCGAGATCTTCCTCATTGAGCGGCTCCAGACTTACCATTTCCGGGTTGACTTTAGAAGCAAACGTGCCATCCTGATCCCAAACGTAGGCTACCCCGCCCGACATCCCCGCTGCGAAGTTGCGACCGGTTTTGCCCAGAATGATGGCCAGGCCGCCCGTCATGTATTCCAGGCCGTGGTCACCGACCCCTTCGACTACGACTTTGGCCCCCGAGTTCCGAACGCAGAACCGCTCGCCAGCCATCCCGCGAATGAAGGCTTCGCCCGACGTGGCACCGTAGAACGAAACGTTGCCGACGATGCTGTTTTCTTCGGGCTGGAACTGAGCCGTCCGGTCCGGATACACGATCAACTGAGCTCCGCAAAGCCCTTTCCCGAAATAGTCGTTGGCATCGCCTTCGAGTTCGAGCTTGATACCGCTGGTACTGAACGCACCGAAACTCTGACCCGCCGTTCCCCGCAGTTTGATGTGAATGGTGCTTTCAGGAAGCCCCGGCCCACCGTATACTTTCGAAATTTCGTTCGACAGCATCGTGCCGATGCTGCGGTCGATGTTCTGAACGGTGAACTCGCCATAAACTGATTCGGCGGTGGTCAGCGCGGGCTTCGCCAACTCAATCAGTTTGCGGTCGAGTACGTCATCCAGGTAGTGATTCTGCTCTTCCTGCTTGTACAGCGCTACGTCGAGCGTAGTGGGCTCTTTGTACAGCAGGGCATCCAGGTTGACGTTCTTGTATTTCCAGTGAGACAGGTTGTCGCGGAGTTCGAGCATCTGCGCCTGTCCAACCATTTCGTTGATCGTTCGGAAGCCCAGCTCGGCCATAATTTCGCGCAGTTCCATCGCCAGGAACGTAAACATATTCACCACGTACTCCGGTTTGCCCGTAAACAGAGCGCGGAGTTCTTTATTCTGCGTAGCAACCCCAACCGGGCAGGTGTTCAGATGGCATTTGCGCATCATGATACAGCCGGTTGCCACCAGGGCCGCCGTTGCAACGCCAAATTCTTCGGCACCTAACAGAGCCGCTATAGCCAGGTCGCGACCGGTACGCATTTGCCCGTCGGCCTGTACGGTTACGCGGCCACGGAGTTTATTTTTTACCAGCGTCTGGTGCGCTTCGGCCAGACCCAGCTCCCAGGGCAGACCCGCATGGCGAATCGACGAGAGGGGCGAAGCGCCCGTGCCGCCGTCGTGACCCGAAATCAGGATATGGTCGGCATGGGCTTTGGCAACCCCGGCCGCAATTGTTCCGACGCCGGCTTCTGACACCAGCTTCACGCTGATGCGGGCGTCGCGGTTAGCATTTTTGAGATCCGAAATCAGCTGGGCCAGATCCTCGATGGAATAAATATCGTGGTGGGGCGGGGGCGAAATCAGACCAACGCCGGGCGTTGAGTGCCGGGTCCGGCCGATCCAGTCGTCGACTTTAAAACCGGGTAACTGACCTCCTTCACCGGGCTTGGCACCCTGTGCCATTTTGATCTGCAACTCGCGGGCGTTCGTCAGGTAATAGCTCGTGACGCCAAACCGGCCCGAAGCCACCTGCTTGATGCCCGAATTCATGCTGTCGCCGTTTTCGAGGGGCTTGTAGCGCAATTCATCTTCACCACCTTCACCCGAGTTGCTCTTGCCGCCGATGCGGTTCATGGCAATGGCCAGCGTCGTGTGCGCTTCCCAGGAGATTGACCCGAAGGACATAGCCCCCGTCGCAAAGCGTTTGAAAATGCTTTCGATCGGTTCGACCTCGTCCAGCGGAACCGACTTGCCCTTTCTAAATCGTAGCAGCCCGCGTAGGGTAATGGCATTCTGGGTTTGATCGTCAATCAGTTTAGAATACTTCTTGAAGATCGAGTAATCGTTTTTCTTCGTCGATTGCTGAAGCAGGTGAATGGTATCTGGATTGAAAATGTGCTTTTCACCCCGTTGTTTCCACTGGTAAATACCACCTACTTCCAGTCTTGGTACCGTCACCGGTGCGGTCGAGAACGCGACACAGTGCCGAACCAGTATCTCGCGGGCAATCTCGTCCAGGCCCATACCGCCAATGCGCGAAACCGTACCTGTAAAGTACCGGCTCACTACGTCCTGGTTCAGGCCCAGGCATTCGAAGATCATAGCACCCTGGTACGATTGCAGGGTCGAAATACCCATCTTCGAGAATATTTTAAGCAATTCGCCATTGACCGCCTTGACGTAATTTTTGAACAGTTTGTCGAGGTCGTAATCCACTGCCAGGAGCCCTTTCTCTTTCATGCTGGCAATCGTTTCGAAAGCCATGTAGGGGTTTACGCCCGATGCACCATAGCCGATCAGCGTCGCTACGTGGTGAGTTTCCCAGACGTCTCCCGCTTCAACCACAATCCCGACTTTGCCGCGCAGGCCCTGCCGGATCAGGTAGTGGTGAATAGCTGACGTCGAGAGCAGAGACGGAATCGGCGCGTGGCTCGAATCGATGGCCCGGTCGGAAAGTACGAGGATCGAGTAGCCATCCTCGATGGCGTCGGCTGCGTACCGGCAGATGCGGTCCAGTGCGCGTTCGAGCGATTTACCTTCGCCATCCGCTGTAAATAAGCAGTTGATGGTTTTTGCCTGGAATTTCGGCTTATCGATAAACCGCAGTTTGTCGAACTCCTTGGTGGTCAGCACCGGCTGTTCCAGTTCTACCTGACGGCAATGTTCGGGCGATTCGTCGAGCAGGTTATACGTGGCGCCGACGAACGAAATGAGCGACATGATGGCCCGCTCCCGAATGGAATCGATCGGGGGGTTGGTCACCTGCGCGAACAGTTGCTTGAAATAATGACTCATGTGCTGGCTCTGCTCCGACAGCACCGCCAGCGGTACGTCGGTTCCCATCGAGCCCAGCGCTTCCTTGCCCGTTTCGACCATCGGCGCCAGAATCATCCGCAGGTCTTCCGATGTAAAGCCGAACGCCTGCTGCATGCGCAATAGTTTGGCAGAATCGTAGGGATTATAAGACCGGATGGGCGCTTCCAGCTCCTGAATCTTGATTTTATTATCGGTAAGCCACTGCTGATACGGTTTCCGGGTGCAGATTTCGGCTTTGATCTCTTCGTCGGAGACGATTCGCCCCTGCTCCATATCGACCAGAAACATTTTGCCGGGCTGCAGACGACCTTTCGATACCACTTTTGCCGGATCGATATCCAGCACACCGACTTCAGAAGCCATAATGACCACGTCGTCGTTGGTAACCCAGAAGCGGGAAGGCCGTAGCCCATTCCGGTCGAGGGTAGCGCCAACGATCCGGCCATCGGTAAACGAAATAGAAGCCGGACCGTCCCAGGGTTCGATCAGAGCCGCGTGGAATTCATAGAACGCTTTCCGGACGGGGTCCATGTGTTCATTGCCATCCCAGGCTTCCGGCACGAGCATCATCATGACGTGCGGCAACGACCGACCGCTCATCACCAGCAGTTCGATGGCATTGTCGAGGTTGGCCGAGTCCGACTGTCTGGGGTCGCAGATGGGCAACAGCATGTCCATCTCGTCCTGGGTAAACTTGGCTGATTTGAGCAGCCCTTCGGCGGCTTTCATCCAGTTGACATTTCCGCGAACCGTATTGATCTCCCCATTGTGGGCGATGTAGCGGAACGGTTGCGCCAGTTTCCAGGACGGGAACGTGTTAGTCGAGAAGCGCGAGTGTACAACTCCGAGCGCCGAAACAACCTCCTCGTTCTGAAGATCCGGAAAATAAGGCTCCAGTTGAAGGGTGGTCAGTTGCCCTTTATAGGTAATGGTCCGGCAAGAGAGCGACGAAAAATAGAAATGATCAACGCCCGCAATCGTTTCATTGATGATGCGGGTACTGTAGTTACGAAGGATGTACAGTTTGCGCTCGAAATCATCGGCGTTAGTAACACCCGCCGGGCGTTTGATAAACACTTGTTCCATCTGCGGCTCTGCCGAGCGTGAGCCGTTGCCCAGCTCGCTGTTGTTCACCGGAACGACCCGGTAGCACAACAGCTCCAGCCCGAGTTTTTTCATTTTCCGGTTAAGCACCGCCCGGCACTCTTCGCGCAGCCAGACATCTTTCGGAAAATACACCATGCCGACGCCGTATTCGAGCGCCGGTGGCAGATGAACGCCCAGCTTACGGGTTTCATCGACGAAAAACTCGTGCGGAATCTGGATGAGCAGACCGGCACCATCGCCGGAGTTAGGCTCCGAGCCTACGGCTCCCCGGTGTTCCATCCGCCGAAGCATCTGGAGCGCATCCGATACGATCTGGTGCGATTTACGCCCCTTGATATGGGCCACAAAGCCAATACCGCAGTTGTCGTGTTCAAACTCGGGGCGATAAAGGCCCGCCAATTGGTCAACCTGATCAGACATGGTCGTAACAGTGTTGGATAAGGCCGCTATTTCGCGATCTGAATTAAGAGAATCGCAAAAAATAGGGGCGATTATTGAGAAAATCTAAATTAAAAAGGCTGCCCGACGTATTAGTAATCCTGGAGATAGCGTTCGGGCTGACGGGCGTTTGTGACAAAGTCACGCAATATACTACCAAAAAAATTTGGCAAAAACAGCTTTTGTCGGAATTTAATAGTTAATGGCCTCAATTGTAATTTTGATTATAAATCTTCTTGAAAAATGCCAATTCACTGGTGTGGGCGGTAGCATCCAATGCCAATATAGCAAATTATGCCCAGTCGTATGCAAGGGTTGTCATGTTAGATCGATGCCAATACCAGTGGTCTGGTGCAATCCGCGACGCCTTGGTAGCCTTCCTGAGTTCCGCTTAATGATCCGACCAAGGATTGACCGTACTTACTTATGCCTATATAAGCGTATTAGAATCTAGTGAAAAGGGAACGTAACCTAGAAAGATAAGCATAAAAAAAGCCGCTCTGAAGCGGCTTAAGGCATTTTAGTGATTCGGCTGGGATTCGAACCCAGGACCCATACATTAAAAGTGTATTGCTCTACCAGCTGAGCTACCGAATCGGTTCCCATTCAGCAAACAGGGGGTGCTCGTCGTTTGGGAATGCAAAAGTAGGAATTTACTTTTCTACGCGCAAGCAAGTGCTTAAAAAAAAGTTAATTGTTGGGTAAGTTTCACCGCTTCGACCGCTTCCCGGACGTCGTGTACGCGTAAGATAGATGCCCCTTTCTGCAGAGCTATTGTATTCAGTACGGTGGTGCCGTTCAGGGCTTCATCCGCGTTGATTCCCAGTGTTTTCCAGATAGTCGTTTTCCGGGAGAGACCAATCAGCAACGGTTCGTCGAACAAAGCCAGGGCGTCTAAGCGGCTTAGTAACGCAAAATTTTGTGTCGGGGTCTTGGCAAAGCCAAATCCAGGATCGAGAATAATATCGTTAACACCCAATGAGCGCAATTCGGCCAGTCTTAGTCCCAGTTCGTCGATCACCTCGGTAACCACATTTTGATAAGTCGCTAGAGATTGCATGGTCTGGGGAGTACCGCGCAGATGCATCAGCACGTACGGCACCTTTAATTCGGCTACGGTTCCGAACATGGCCGGGTCCAGCGTACCACCGGCTACGTCGTTGATCAGAGCGGCCCCCGCTTCGACCGCCTGCCGGGCCACCGATGCCCGAAAGGTATCGACCGAAAGCAGCGCATCCGGAAAGTACGTTAGGATCGCTTCGATGACGGGCAGCACCCGATCAGCCTCTTCGGCTGGACTGACTTCGGCCGCACCGGGGCGGGTCGAATAGCCGCCGACATCCAGAAACGTGGCTCCATCGTTCAGCATCTTTTGGGCGACTTCAGAGGCTACTTCGGCAACGGGCCTGTTGCCCGCCAGCCGGCTTCCCGAAAAGAACGAATCGGGAGTTACGTTCAGGATCCCCATCACGGCGGGCGTTGTCAAATCGACCAGGTGCCCCCGGCAGTTCAGCGTTTTTTTCGTAACTTTCGGCATAGAAACGTCATTTGGTTATCACTCGTCGGCATTGGTTGTTATTCTTCGCAGAAACAATGAGTGGCGATTTAATGACACCCAATGACACTGAAATGACGATGACTCAAACGGAGACCGAATATCGGCAGGTTATCCAGCGCTGCAAAGACTTGTTTCTGAAAA
This sequence comes from Spirosoma koreense, assembly GCF_054777875.1. Lineage (NCBI taxonomy): Bacteria > Pseudomonadati > Bacteroidota > Cytophagia > Cytophagales > Cytophagaceae > Spirosoma > Spirosoma koreense. The sequence continues at coordinate 813,457 of NZ_BAAHAC010000005.1, forward strand.
AAAATAAGGATTACGGGACAGCCTGGCGGATTCTGCGGCTACCCAGCATTACCGATCAGATTTTTATCAAGGCCCAACGCATCCGTACGTTGCAGGAAACTGGGGTAAGCCGGGTAGGCGAGGGGGTCGAACCGGAATTTGTGGGCATCATCAACTACTGTGTGATGGCGCTGATTCAGCTGCAACTGGCCGGGGATTCGCGCACGGATATTCCTGCCGATGAACTCGAACGACTCTATGATCAGCAGGTAGGCCAGGTGATGGACCTGCTTTTTGCCAAGAACCATGACTACGGCGAAGCCTGGCGGGAGATGCGGGTCAGCTCGATGACCGACATCATACTGATGAAATTGCTCCGGACGAAGCAGATCGAGGATAACCGGGGCGCTACGCTGGTATCGGAAGGTGTCGATGCCAATTATATGGATATGATCAATTACGCCGTTTTTTGTTTGATAAAAAGTAACGCGGGTGGCAACCCGCAATAATCGACAAGCAGCGGGTTACCACCCGCGTTACTTTAATGAACCCAACAGCCACTCAACCCAAAGTCAAAACCGGTACACCACCGATGCTGATTGCGGCTCGTATTGCCCGGATCCTGGTCGGTGTCGTTTTTATTTTCTCAGGTCTTATCAAGCTGAACGATCCGGTCGGAACCCAGATTAAGTTCGAGGAATATTTTGAGGTATTTGCGCAGGATGTACCCATTCTGCACGATTTCTTCATGGCACTGGTACCCTTCACACTTATCATGTCGGTGTTGTTCTGTGCGGCCGAAATCATTCTGGGTGTAGCGCTGCTGGCGTCGTACAAGCCGAAGGTGACCGTTTGGCTCCTGTTTTTTTTAATTGTCTTTTTCACCTTCCTGACTTTCTATTCCGCGTATTTCGACCGGGTGACCGACTGTGGTTGTTTCGGAGATGCTATCAAGCTGAAGCCCTGGACGTCGTTTGGTAAAGATGTCGTGCTTACCGTGCTGATTCTCTTTATCATCGGGCATCGGAACCGCCTTCGTGCCCGCAACACGGGCTGGCTGGTAACCTTGACCACGCTGTTTACCCTGGCACTGGGTATCTACGCTATCGAGTTTCTACCCCCGCTCGATCTGTTACCTTATGCCGTTGGCAAAAGTGTTCCGACCCAGATGAAACCGTCGGAGCCGCTCCGGTACAAATACATTATGGAAAAGGACGGGAAAACAACGGAGTTCGAGAAGTATCCTGCCGACCAGAGCTATAAGTTCAAAGAGATGGTGTTGGTCAATGAAAGCGCCAAGCCGAAGATCACCGATTACCGGATCTGGAACGACGCGGACGATTTTACTCAGCAGACCTTTGTCGGCAACAAGCTTTTCATTATTGTTAAAAACACGAAAGATATCGATGCCGGTAGCCTGCCGGCCATTCGTTCGCTGGTAGAAGGGTTACAGGGTTCAAACGTCTCGCCCTACATTCTGACCTCCGTTAGTGACAGTGAGATCAACGCTTTTCGTAAAGAATTTCAGCTGGAAAACGTACCCTACTACAAAGCGGATGCTACGGTGCTGAAAACGATTATGCGCTCCAATCCGGGTACGTGGCTGATGCATGACGGGGTGGTACGCGGTAAATGGCATTACAACAGCACACCCGATGCCGCCGAGGTAATTGAACGAGTAAAGTAATCGAACGCGGGAACGGATAAATGACCGTATAGCATTTATCCGTTCCCGCGTTCACTTTTCCCATCCATGAAAAATATTTTCCTGATCGGTATGCCGTCTTCGGGTAAGAGTACGCTGGGGAAGCGTATGGCTGAAGCACTGCATTACCGCTTTATCGACACCGATAAGCTGATTGTTCGGGAGGAAGGTCGTTCGATACCCACTATTTTCGCTGAATCGGGGGAAGCCTACTTCCGGGAAGCCGAATGCCGGGTCTTGCGTACTATTCGGCCGGGAGGTAGTTTGGTAGTGGCCACCGGGGGCGGAATGCCGTGTTTTCACGACAACATGGCTTATATCAATGCAACTGGCGTGTCGATCTTTTTGGATGTGCCGGTCGAGGTATTGATTCGGCGTATTCTGGCGCATGCACACGAAGATCGTCCACTCAATAATCCCAGCGATCCGAATTTGCCGACTGTTTTGCAGAAGCGATACGAAACCCGGTTTCCTTTTTACTCGCAGGCCCATATCATCGTATCGGGTGAGACCACACAGGAGGAAATATTAAGGCGAGTCGGAGCGTGGCTGTAAGCGCTGACGTTATTGGCTCTAAACCAACGGTGCCCCGGTTCTAGAACCGGGGCACCGTTGGTTTAGAGAATAATTGTCTGTTTAGAAAAACGTACCTACCGAAATCATCACATTGGTGCTGCGATTGCTGATCGCCACCGTCGGCGAAGCCGAATCATTATTTAACTGATAGGGGGAGTAGCCCGATTTAAAGGTCAGGTAAGAACCGGACAAATCGGCAAAGAAACGATCATTCCGAACCCCAAGCCCTGCCGATAGCAGTAATTTCGACCGATCGGCAGCAGCAACGCGGTCCAGACTGACTTTATAAGCAGAAGGAAGATAACCAACCCCAGCCCTAAGCCGAAGGAGTCCGGCACGAATTTCGGCGCCCGCCCGCACATTCACCACATTCTGGTAGGTGTCCTGAACGAAGTTTTTCACGTCGTTCCTGAAATCGGTGTTGTCCTGTTGGTTCGTGAAAGCGGAGGTCCGTACCCGCATACCCTGATAGCCAACGTATTCAGCCGTTGCCGTCACGAAGCCAATTTTACCTTTGTTAAGGAAATAGGTTGCGCCAAGCGAGCCCCGGAGCGGTGTTTGCAGCGTGTACTCGAAATTATTGGATGGGTCAACGACATCGACTGAGTTTGTCTGCAAGGTAAAACCGGCGGGATTAGGCGTGATTGCATTGGCCGTCAGCGTTTGCCCAAAGGTTTCGTTGGCGCTACTGAACGTGGGTGAAACGATATTCGCTCCTAACTGTAAATCTGGCGTTACTTTGTACATTAAGCCAATGGAGGCATTGACCCCATTGCCGCGCACATCGAAGCGGTTGATTTGGCCATAATTGACAAAATACCGGCCATTGATCGGCGATTCCAGAAAATTGAATTCCGAGGAATAACGCAGGTGAGTCAGCGAGATAGACCCACCGATATACAGTTTATCGTCCAGATTGCCTGCGTAGGCCAGCGTCCACTGGGAGTGCGTACCGGAGCGCGTTAAGGTCGAGCGTTGGTCTTTCTGGGTGTTCGCGTCGAAACGGGAATACGGCGGTCCTGAATAATCGGGGGTTGTAGTTGTAGTCGGATTAATCAAAAACAGCCCATACGCAGCAGCTTCGCGAGTATCGGCCTGTCGGTTTGCCGGATAAAAACTGTTAGCCAATTCATTCTCGCTATAACCAGCACCATTGGCAGCTTCAACATACGACTGAGCAATGGACGAGTTCGGGTTATTGTTAAAACCACGGGCGTCGCTATAATCGTAGAAATTTACCGACTGAGAGTACGAAATCCCCCAGGCGGTCCGGCGCCAGCGTCGACTTCCGTTCGTACCGCCGGCGAAGATAGCGCTGAGCTGACCTATGCTGACTTTACCACCGCTCGAATTGGTTTGTTGGCCTAAAAATGTGTTCTGGTTATTCGATGAGGTAAACATCGGGCTGATGCTTACTTCCGATCGATTGTAAAAAGCCAGACCAGCTGCATTCCCGAACAGATTACTGGCGTCGCCCCCTAAGGCAGCCTGGTTGCCGCCAAGACCCCGGAAACGGGCCGTACCACTTTGGGTAAAATCGGAAAACCGGAACGCATCATCTGCATAATCGTAAGCGGCTCCCTGACCAAATGCCATGGCTGACAGGAGCACGAAGGTGGCCGAAAATAATAACTGTTTATTCATGTCTTGATAAGCAATTGTGGGATAAGGCAACGTTAGTTAATGCTTAGAACAGTCGAACGTGCGAACGTTTAACATCGAAGTTATAAAACGTGGTGCCTTCAGTAGATACAAAACGAAAATCCCCGCCGATTGTCCTGACCAGCGGGGATTTTTTAACGAAAATTTCAGAAATAACTAGCGTGGACCACGTCCGCCACCACCAGCATGTCCTCCACCACCGGAGAAGCCACCGCCACCACCACTGGGCGCGCTATAGCTTGGCGTACTGAAGCTGCGGCTTGGGGCGCTATAAGTAGGTTGCTGATAACTGGGTTGGCTGTAGTTACCACGGCTCTGGCTTTGATACGAAGGCTGCTGATAGCTACTCCGAGAACTGCCCCGGTCGCTGTATCCGCCCGACGAAGGCGTGTAACTACCGCGGCTGCTTTCGCGGGGCCGTGCGTAGTAGCTGTTGTTTGAGTTGCTATTGTATGCCGGAGCCGAGTTGACCGATGTATTGCCGTTACCACGGCTATTGTTGTCATAATAATAATTGCCCCGGCTGCTGCTACTTGGACGCGCATAGTAATCGCTATTGCCCCGGTTGTTGGTATACGCACCAGCGGCTGCGCTTCGGCCACTACCCGACGGATTATACGTCCGGGCAGAATTATCGAAGCTGGAGGTGTAACGACCCGATGTGCGCGCACCGCTTGGGCTATACACACGAGCCCGATACGGATCGGCACCAGCTACATACACGTTGTTTACGTATACCGGGCTGCCGAAACCACCCCCGTAGCCGTAATAACCACTGTAGAACGGCGAATAGAATGGGCTGCCGAAACCACCCCCGTAGCCATAGGCGTAGGAGCTATAGAAAGGATCGTAGAAACCGCTATAGCCAAATGGCGAAGCAAACGGACTGTAGGCAAAAGCACTGCCGTAATAAGGTGAGTAGAACGGACTACCGAAGCCCATGCCCATCGAACCGAGACCTACACCAAGCCCCAGACCACTATAGAAGCCCATGTTGTTGAAGCCCCACCGGTTCCAGCTGTAGGCCGATGTCATGGCCGAATTATAGCCATTGGCAAAGCCCGAGTTGTAGGCGTTGGTACCCGTATCGTTCCAGCCCGGATCGGGCGAAAGGCCACGATTTAACTTGCGGGCACTTAGATCGGAGTAATATTCGTCGGTATTCGACGTGCCATTTGCGCTGTACTGCTGATCGTCGTTGTAATCAGGGTTCGCGTTGCGTGATGACCGCTGTTGACGGTTGGGTCGATAATCGCTGTACCCGTCCGACTGACGGTTGCTGGCATATACCTCCGCATTGCCGGAGTTGCCGTACAGGTCATCTACTTCACCGGCGTTCTGAGCTGTCTGGCGGCTGGTCGTACAGCTCCAGAAACCCAGCAGCGCAGCCATCGTCAGGTAAGAATATAGGCGTTGCGTTTTCATTTGGCCAGGGAATTAATGTAGTAAACACTCATGATACGAGTCCTTTTCAATCTATAACACAGGATCGACCTGTTTGATTACAAAAATAGAGTAAAAACCTATCTTTGCAAGTCCTGTATCTGTTAGATTCCATTTTATTTACCAAGGTTTAATTCGTTTTAAAAAAAAGGTCATTTATCGTCATTTGTTGTCGTGGATCGTCGTTGCCTGTACCCCGTACAGTAGCGACTTTTTCCGGCCATGGACGGCGATAGCATGCACCCGATTTCAGCATGGCAAAAGCAATTCCGTCCCGTAGTGAAAACTACTCCGAGTGGTATAATGAATTAATCAGAAAAGCCGATCTGGCCGAAAATTCGGCGGTGCGCGGCTGCATGGTGATCAAGCCCTACGGCTTTTCGATCTGGGAAAAAATGCAGCGCGCCCTCGACGATATGTTCAAGGAAACGGGCCATTCCAACGCCTATTTCCCGCTGTTTATCCCCAAGTCATTTCTGAGCAAAGAAGCTTCGCACGTCGAAGGGTTTGCGAAAGAATGCGCCGTCGTAACCCACTATCGGCTTAAGAACGCGCCAGACGGTTCGGGCGTTACAGTCGACCCGGAAGCGAAACTGGAAGAAGAACTGATCGTCCGGCCTACGTCGGAAACGGTAATCTGGAGTACGTACAAGAACTGGATTCAGTCGTACCGCGATCTGCCGCTGCTGATCAACCAGTGGGCAAACGTGGTGCGATGGGAAATGCGGACCCGGATCTTTCTGCGTACCGCCGAATTTCTCTGGCAGGAAGGTCATACCGCCCATGCCACAGCTGACGAAGCGCAGGCCGAAACCCGGCAGATGCTAGAGATCTATGCTCAGTTTGCGGAAGAATGGATGGCCATGCCTGTAGTGAAAGGAGCCAAAACTGCCAACGAACGGTTTGCCGGCGCAGAAGATACGCTCTGCATCGAGGCCATGATGCAGGACGGAAAAGCCCTTCAGGCGGGAACGTCGCATTTTCTGGGGCAGAATTTCGCTAAAGCGTTCGATGTGCAGTTTCTGACCAAGCAAAACCAACTGGACTACGTTTGGGGAACATCCTGGGGTGTTTCAACGCGACTGATGGGGGCGCTTATTATGGCTCACTCCGACGACGATGGGCTGGTACTGCCGCCAAAACTGGCACCGATTCAAGTAGTGATTGTACCGATTTATCGTACTGAGGAACAACTTGACCAACTGTCGGCGAAAATTAAACCATTGGTGCAGGAACTGAAAAAAGCGGGTATTTCGGTTAAATACGACGATTCGGACGCCAACAAACCCGGCTGGAAATTCGCTGAATACGAACTGCGCGGTGTGCCGGTTCGGCTGGCCATGGGCGGTCGAGATCTGGAAAACGGAACCGTCGAAATTGCTCGGCGCGATCTGAAAACCAAGGAAACGGTGCCTTTCGAAGGGTTGACCGAGCGCATTAAAGTCTTGCTCGACGATATCCAGCAGACGATTTATACCAGAGCGCTGGCGTTCCGGAAAGAGAATACCTTTAAAGTCGATACGTTTGAGGAGTTCCAGGAACAGATCGAGAAAGGGGGCTTTCTGCTGGCTCACTGGGATGGCACCAGCGAAACTGAAGACGCCATTAAAGACGCCACCAAAGCGACGATCCGCTGTATTCCGTTCGATCGGGAGCCGGAAGAAGGCATTTGTGTCTATTCGGGCAAGCCGTCGAAAGGGCGGGTGGTATTCGCCAGAGCGTACTGATTTTTGACAGTACCCGTCATCTGCCGGACCGTATTCTTTTGTTAGGATACGGTCCGGCAGACTTTTTTCGTGAGAACCGGTCCGGCAGCAATCCAGGAGCTACCCCAGGTCGCTAGTGGCTCTGCTGCAGTTGCCGTATCGATACTTCCTGCTGCTGCAGATGCTGCATATACCAGCTGAAGCTCGCAAACGTAACCGCTCCCAGACCGGCCAGCCAGACCGCTCCGCCCACGCTCAGATACGACCAGGGGCGATGGCTCATCAAATCCATCATGGCCATAACCATCATGCACAGACCGATGGTCATGATAAAGGCGTTCCGTAACGAAGTCCGATAAGCCTGACGCAGGTCATAGGCACCGTACGCTTTGTTGCGAAATTCAAAGACAATGTCATCCAGACTGGCTTGTCGAAGCTGATCGTCCGTCATGGCCAGCTCAACCTGGTACGTGTCGCGCAGATGCCGAACGGCTTTGGCATTTGCCTGTTCGAGCACCGCGTCCAGGGCAGCTTCGAAGGGCAGGCCAATCCACATATAATATTCCACCTCACAGACAAGGTGGTCGAGGAGTTCATCGATCAGCGCGTCGGTCGAACCGGAGCGAATCAGGTGATTTTGCAGGATCGCTATTTGTTGCGGGTTTAGCTTTTCCATGACTCTATCTGTATTTGTAAGGTTTTAAGCTCGATTTAGTACCCCGTTGCCGGGTGAACCCCGATCTGGAGCAGATGGCGCATCGTGTCCATAAAGCGTTCAAAATCAGAAACTTTCTGGGCGGCCATTTCGGTGCCATCCGGGGTCAGCCGGTAATACTTGCGCAATCGGCCTTCTACTTCCTCGGTTTCTGTGATCAGCATGCCTTCCTGCTCCAGTTTATGCAACACCGGGTATAAAGCGCCAAACGAAAGAATGATTTCACCCTTTGTCCGCTCTTTGACGGCCTGCGTAATCTCGTAGCCGTACATTCGTCGCCGACCCGCCGTTTCCCGACCGCCGTGGCCGGGTTCGGCCAGCAGCTTCAGAATAATCGTTTTCAGGGTTCCCCGAAGAAATTCACTACCCGATGGTTCCATAGGCTGCAAAGACAAATACTAAATATGTTTACTGAATGTGGATCGCACGGGTGAAGCCCCGCAATGCTGACTGGCAATCACCTCGATCACGGTGGGTTTCCAGCCGTACGGCAAAATGTGTACTGTAAATATATGTAAGTTTCCGATATGTCAACAAAAATAGTCTAAACTTTTGCGGCTGGTGGCGAGTTGGTCAAACGTTACCATATAGCAAACCTTTCCGAAAGTTCCGGTTACCTTTGGGACGACGTTTCAATAAATCACATAGTAATATGGCACAAGCAAAATCTGGCGATACCGTTCAGGTACATTATACCGGAACGCTGACCGACGGAACCATTTTCGACTCATCGGTCGGTCGTACACCACTGGAGTTTACGGTAGGTAGCGGGCAGGTCATCAAAGGCTTCGACGAGGGTGTGGCCGGGATGAATCAGGGCGAGAAAAAAACCATCAATATTCCTGTAGAAGATGCCTACGGCCCGGCGAACGAAGACATGATCTTTACGCTCGAACGGTCGGAAATTCCCAACGATATTCCGCTGGAAGTAGGTATGACTCTGAACATGCACGAAGACGGCAACCCCCGGCCTATTCCGGTCATTATCCGGGATTTGACCGATACCAGCGTAACACTGGATGCCAACCATCCGCTGGCCGGTCAGGATTTGACCTTTGAGGTTGAACTCGTCGGGGTGAAATCCCCATCGGGGTTGATTCTTTAAACGCAAAGGGGTAAGGGCAGAGAGAATAGTTGTTGCTATCCCTTTGCGCTTACCCCTTTGCCCTTCTTTCATTTCATCTTCAGCAGCTCGCCCAGTTCGCGCAGGGCGGTCTGGATACCGCGCAAATTGGCGCGGCCTACGTAGGAGGCCAGGGCTACGGTGATGGCACCAATGTTAAGCGCGAGGGCTGTATCGGTAACGCGCTGCAAACTTAGCGTAGCCTCGTCGTTGGCTTGCCGGATAATGGTCGCCATTTCGGTCGCGTTTTTAAAGGCAGGCCGTACGGCTCTTGTCTGGATATCCTGAAGCCGGTTCAGCAGGCTCGTCTGGTAGGCGTTCAGATCCAGTTGTTGTTCATGCGTCAGCTCCGACCAGTACAACGCCTGAAATTTATTCAGCGCGCGCGCCACATTGTTATAGCTGTTCGCGATTCCGTTGAGCTGCTCCGCAGTAAAATCTTCCATAACTCTAATTAACCCAAATCGGGGTTAACGCTATTATTACATGGTGTAGGTTCAAATACGTGTCCAGGTCAGGTTCCGTTGCAGGAACGCAGCTGGATGGTGGTTTGCGCGGGACCAGCGCTGATGTACTAGCCGTAGCCCACCGGTTCAGTATAGCGATTAAGACCCATCGATTTCATTGTCGTCACCAGGTATGATTATACCCGTACAGGGTTTATTAGGATTATACCCGTATAACCGGTGCAGGGAAGATAAGTTACTACTTGCTAAAATCCGCTAATTTTTGACCGAACGGTTATAAAATTGAAAACAGGCGGGTAATTCTTCGCGTTTACTGAGCATGAACCTGAGCCCGACCAGCGTTGGCTACGCCTGCATTAATTTAAGCCTCCAGGCCGATAAAATCACGACCAACCGGGGCATGATCCGTAAAACGTTTACCGAACGGGGCGTGGCTTATGCGTCTGAACTGGCCTTGAAAAACGTTCAGGATTTGCTGAAAGTCGTCGACTGGAACCTGGAGAATGGCATACGGTTGTTCCGGGTTTCTTCGGATTTATTCCCCTGGGCATCCGAGTACCGCATTGCCGACCTGCCCGATTTTTCCGACATCCGCGAAACCCTCGAAGAAATCGGGAGCCGACCTATTCGACTGACCATCCATCCGGGACCTTTCAACAAGCTTGCCGGTGAGCATAAGGTCCTCGATAACACGATCGTCGATCTTGAGTATCAGTCCGAGCTTTTCGACCTGATGGGTTTGCCGCCTTCGCACTGGAACAAGATCAATATTCACGTGGGCGGCACTTACGGCGATAAGGCGGCCACGCTCACCCGCTTCTCCCAGAACTTTGGTCTTCTGTCAGAAAACCTGCGCGCCCGTCTGACGGTCGAAAACGACGATCGGCCCAGTTTGTATACCGTTGCCGATCTGGTATCGGTGCACGAGCGTACCGGCATTCCGATCGTTTTCGATTATTTTCACCACGCACTGAATCCCGGTCAGCAAACCGAAGAAGAGGCTTTCCTGATGGCCTACAACACCTGGGACGTGCGCCCGGTCTTTCACTTTTCTGATTCCCGTCGGGATCACGAAGACCCTAAAGCCCGTCGCGAAGCCCATGCCGACTGGCTCTACTCGCCTGTGAATACCTATGGTAAAGAAGTCGACATCGTGTTCGAATGCAAGATGAAAGAGCTGGCCGTAATGCGCCATCGGAGCGGCCAGATTCCCCTTCCCGCGACCTTGCCGCAAGGGGCTTTGTAACAACGGGTAGTCCATACGACATTTGTGAGAATCAGGCCCATTCGCTCAGGCTTTTCTCAACAGGAAACGGTCATAGTAGTGGATTAAAAAAGTAAAATAATACCGCTGCCGTTCATTTATTGGTAATAGTTTGCGTATTATTATAGCTTCGTCCACGAATTAACTCAAGCCGGAAACGACACCATACTGGAGAAACATCCGTTTTTAGTCGTCGGGTTTACCGTTCCTTTTATTGACGTTATGTCTAACGTTCTAATTCAGTTTGCGCATCCAGCGCTGGAAAAGTCCAGAAATAATCGGGTACTGATCGATGCTGTTCGAGATCTTCCCTTTGTCACCGTAAATGACCTGTACGAAGCCTATCCCGACTTCGATATCGACATCGATCGGGAGCAGGAGTTGCTGCTTCAGCATGATTACGTGCTACTGCATCATCCGCTCTATTGGTACAGCGCTCCAGCCATCACCAAACAGTGGATAGACCTGACGCTGGAGCATGGATGGGCTTACGGAAGGCAGGGGAACGCACTGGTTGGCAAGAAGATGATGAACGTGATTACCACCGGTGGGCCGTGGGAAGCGTATACCTTGACGGGCTTTCACCAGTTCACGATTCGCCAGTTTCTGACGCCCTTCGAGCGGACGGCTACCCTATGTAAAATGACGTACCTGCCTCCCTTTGTCGTGCATGGTACACTGCGTATAACCGACGAGGCCATCCTAGCCGCTGCTCAGCAATACCGTACGCTGGTGCAACGGCTGACGGCCGATGATTTCGACATCGACCTTGCGCTTCAGTCGGCCTACGCCAACGAATTGTTAACCCCATCGCAGCCTTTATGAGTAATTTAGTACTTGAACAAGCCATTATTTACCTGGCCGCTGGGGTCGTATTCGTTCCCATTGCCAAACGCCTGGGGCTCGGCTCGGTGCTGGGCTATCTCCTGGCCGGTATGGTTATCGGGCCAGCCCTATTGGGGCTGGTCGGAGAAGAAGGCAAGGGTGTCATGCACGTAGCCGAATTTGGCGTGGTGATCATGCTGTTTCTGGTTGGGCTGGAGCTGGAGCCCGAACTGCTCTGGAAATTACGCGTACCGGTGGTTGGCCTGGGCGGTTTGCAGGTCCTGGTGACATCCCTGGTTGTAGGCGGCTTGGGCACACTCACGGGGCTGCCGTGGCAGGAATCGTTTGCGATCGGTATGGTTATGTCTATGTCGTCGACGGCGATTGTCTTGCAGACGATGACCGAAAAAGGCCTGATTCAGACCCCCGCCGGCCAGTCGACGTTCTCTGTATTGCTATTCCAGGATATCGCCGTTATTCCCATTCTGGCCATTATGCCGCTGTTGGCGACGTTTCCGGTCGAGCACAGTGGCGAAGGTGGGGAATCGCATTCGATGCTGAGCGGTTTACCCAGCTGGGTGCAGCCGTTTGCCGTTCTGGGGGCCGTTGTGGTCGTGGTGCTGCTGGGGCGATTTGTGATGCGCCCGGTCTTTCACATCATTGCCCGGACGGGACTGCGGGAAGTGTTCATCGCTTCGGCTTTCCTGCTGGTGGGTGGGGTGGCCTGGCTTATGGAAGCTGTTGGCCTTAGCCCGGCGTTGGGCGCTTTCGTATCGGGAGTTGTACTGGCCAACAGCGAATACAAGCATGAACTTGAAAGCGACATCAGCCCGTTTCGGGGGTTGTTATTAGGGCTGTTTTTTATATCGGTAGGAGCATCGGTCGATTTTTCACTGATTCAGGATAATCCGCTTCTCATCATCGGCCTCGTCATTGGTCTTATGGCCGTTAAAGCGCTGATACTGGCTGTGTTGGGAAACCGGTTCAAACTCGGCAAAGACCAGAACCTGACGTTTTCTCTGGGGCTCTCCCAGATCGGTGAATTTGCCTTTGTGCTGCTGTCGTTTACGCAGCAAAACGGCATATTGACCGCTTATACCGCGGGGCTGCTGACGGCCGTAGTGGCGATTAGCATGGCCCTGACCCCCATTCTGTTTCTGGTAAATGAGAAATACCTGTTGCCGCGTTTTGCCAGCCTGTCGAAACCCAAAAAAGACGATGATCTGATCGACGAAAAGAACCCGGTCATCATTGCCGGATTCGATAACTTTGGGAATGTCGTCGGCCGGTTTTTACGCGCCAACGGAATCGGAACAACCGTACTGGATCGAGACGCCGATCGGGTAGAAACGCTCCGGAAAGTAGGTATTAAAGTTTATTATGGCGATGCTTCCCGCTATGACCTGCTTCATTCGGCGGGGGCCCACGAAGCTAAAATTATTGTTATCGCGCTGGAGTCGGCTCATAAATCGCTCGAACTGGTAGAAACCGTCAAGAAGCATTTTCCCAATCTGACCATCATTGTTCGGGCCAATGATCGTGAAGATGCCTATGAGTTTCTACAGGCGGGCGTAACCCACATTTACCGCGAAACCCTGGACACCTCGCTGCGAACGGGTATCGATGTCATGCGCCTGCTGGGGGGCCGAGCCTATCACGCTGAGCGATCATCGCGCCTGTTCCGACGGCACGACGAAGATGCGTTGCGCGAACAGGCCAGTGTCCGGCACAACCAGAACCAATATTTCGATACGACCCGGCGTCGGATTCGCGAATTGGAGGAACTGATCCGTTCTGACGAGACCGACCGCTGGCTACGGGAGGTCGAGGAAGGCTGGGACAACGATTCACTACGAAAAGAAGCCGCTGCTAGTCGGTTTGAGTAGCAGTGTATGCGACCCGCTAGACCAGGAATACTCAGAAAGATGCTTCTTCCGATACCGACTCCACCAACTCATTGGCTTCAACAACGTTGCCTTTTCGGGTGAGTAGGTGAATGATGCCCCAGGCGATTAGATACGTACAGCCGCAGATGGTAAACAGGAGATTATAACCCCCCGCCAGATTGCCGACGGCTTTGTACTTGTCCAGCAGGCTACCGACCAGCATCGGAAATAAAATCCCACCTATGGCACCGGCTGTCCCGCCAATCCCGACAACTGAACTGACGGCCTGTTTGGGAAACATATCCGAAGCCAGGGTAAAGACGTTAGTGGCCCAGGCCTGGTGCAAGGCAACGGCCAGACTGATCAGGCCAACCGCGACCCAGACATCGGTCGCAAATTGGGCCAGAATAATCGTCAGCTCCAGGGTTCCCAGGCCCAGCAATACGGTTTTGCGGGCTTTGATGGTCGGCCATCCCCGCTTGATCAGCCAGGACGACAGGTACCCTCCACCGATGCTCCCTACGGTAGTGGCGGTATAAATGATCATTAGCTCCAGACTGGGTTTTTTTAGGTCCAGGTTGAACGTCGACGAAAAATAGGAGGGGAGCCAGAACAGAAAAAACCAGTAGATCGGGTCAATCAGCCCTTTGCCGGTGATGTACGCCCAGGTTTGCGGGAACGTAAACAGCTTTAGCCAGTTGACCGATTGTTGCCGGCCCGCTTCGTCGGATTCCGGCTCCTGGCCGCTGAGAATATACGCCCGTTCGTCAGTTGTCAGGCGGGCCTGCCGGGTCGGAATGTCATAAAAGATGATCCAGAAAAACAGCCAGATAAACCCCAGCGCGCCAGTAATCCAGAACACTTCGTGCCAGCCGTAACGGTTGAGAATCCAGGGGACAAGCACGACGGCTACCACGACTCCAATGCTGGTGCCCGCGTTGAACAGACCCGTAGCCAGGCCCCGTTCTTTTTTGGGGAACCACTCCGCCACCGCTTTAACTGCAGCCGGGTAATTTCCTGCTTCGCCGATACCCAGACCGACTCGTGCCAGACTGAAGCCCATCACACTACGGGCAACGGCGTGCAGCATGCCAGCCACGCTCCAGATGACAAGGGTGAGTGAATAACCCGCCTTGGTACCGATTTTGTCGATTACCCAGCCGAAGCCCAGCAGACCAACGGCGTAGGCAGCCTGAAACGCCATGACAATGCGGGCAAAGTCGGTTTCGCTCCAGCTGAATTCCTGTTCCAGGATGGGTTTCAGCAAACCGATGATCTGCCGGTCGAGGTAGTTGATGGTCGTGGCCACGAACAGCAGCGCAACGATCAGCCAGCGGTAATTTTTAAGTTTGAAATTAAACATGATAAGGGCTCAAAATGAATAATGAATAATGGATGATGGACAATGAATGGGCCTCGTCAATTAGTGGCATTATTCATTGTCCATTATCCATTATTCATTTTGGAACATCCACTGCGTGTGCAAACTTTTCGAAGTGCGCTGTCAGGCCTGGCCAGTTTTTCTGCTGAACCAGAGTGCTGTCGAACAAATGACTGCCAATACCGACGCCATCGGCTCCGGCTTTCAGGAAGGCATCCAGATTGCTCAAACTAACCCCGCCCGTCGGCAGTACTTTCAATTGGTTGAGGGGCGCTTTCAGGTCTTTGATGTAGGCCGGACCGAGCGACGTGGCCGGGTAAATCTTGACCATCGACGCCCCCAGCGACCACGCATTGTAAATTTCCGTAGGCGTAAAGGCACCCGGGAAAATCGGGATGCCTCGTTTGACGGCCTTTTTGATCACTTTTTTGCTTACAATGGGTGTAACGATAAACTGTGCGCCAGCCTCCATGGCCTTGTCCAGATCGTCTTCCGTACAGACGGTGCCGGCCCCGATGTTGAGCCCTTCCTGTTCATGCGTGCGGGCGTATCGAATCATTGCTTCGGCATCGGGCGTGTTGAGGGTAATCTCGATGGTGGTCAGCCCGGCCTGGCGGTAGAGCGGCAGAATCTGGCGGACATCCTCGACCGGCAGACCCCGGATGATGCCCACGATCGGTGCCTGCTTAAATAAATCCCAGGAAAAGGCAGTGGTTATGGATGAGTTCATTTGCTAATGAGCATAAGCTGGTTCTGTAGAAGTTTCACCTGGCCGGCAATGGTGGCTTTATCCAGCAGGTCCGCCGAAATGGTTGTCGTTCGGCCGGATAAGTGCAATTCCTGCATGGCTATTTTGTACAGCTCGAACAGGTTGGTGCCACTGCATAAAATCAGTTGCCAACTGGGTTTGTGGACCAGGGATTTCAACTCACTACCAATGAGTAAGCCGCTTAGGTACAGAGAGTTCTGGCGTTTGGTGAATTTGTTGAACAACTGATTGGTCCGGACCCGGAACAGATGCGCCAGAATCGACTCCGAATCGACTTCGTTGACCCCCGCTTTAAAGGCTTTGACCTCGGCGGCCGAATAATGGAGTGAAGTCGACGGATCGACGGAATCTTTCAGAATGCTGTAGTGCGACATCAGGTTAAAGATTTCGCCAGTCATAAACGTCTGAAAGTCGACTACTTGCTGATCCTGAATGTAAATATGTTTCGAATGCGTGCCGGGAAATAACAGAATGGCGTTTTTGTGCGGATACTGTTTCTGGCCCAGCAGCGCCAGGATTCCGATCAACTGGGTTTCTTCGCCCCGCATCACATCGTGTTCACTCCGTACGCCGGAAATGAGCAGAATATCGTGCGGAAAACCGGGCTGAACGTCCAGCCGTTTGATGCTGGCCTGCCGGCCATCGACCGCAAAGGGCAGGGTAGCGTAGGGAACTTCGTCCATGCCGATCGAGGAGGAGGCCATACCGGAAATGACAATAGTCAGTCCATCGAGATCAACCCCGGTCTTCGCGGCTAACAGACTGACCTGGTGCTTTAGCTGCAGCCGGAAAAACTCTTCCCGGCTGACACCATCCGATTCGCCTTTTTTCTTCCAGGCTGTAAACGTGCTGGCCACGCCTTCCTGCGATACGACTTCCCCCACAAGCTGCTGATCCTGACTATTGATCAGCCGCAGCCGAAAGGAGGACGTACCCCAGTCGCAACCCAACAGATAGTTTTTCATTGCTGCTCTTCGTTTAGGTACGACTTAAGGTAACGCAAAGGCCACATACGAACCGCCCGACTTTAGCCCGTAGCGGGTTCCACCAGCCGCAATCACGACGTACTGTTTGCCATCGACCAGGTATGTGATGGGCGTAGCGAAACCACCCGCTGGTAATTTATATTCCCAAACGATTTTTCCTGTTTTCCGGTCGTAGGCAAAGAGTTTCTCATCGTATGTCGCGGCAATAAAGATAAGTCCGCCAGCCGTAACAATCGGGCCACCGTGGTTTTCAGTACCGGTTTTCGGAATGCCCTGTTTGGTCAGGTCCGGGTATTCACCCAGCGGTACCTGCCACAGATACTCACCCGTATTGAGGTTGATGGCGTTGAGCGTGCCCCAGGGGGGCTTCGTCGCCGGGTAATTGTCCTGATCCCGAAACTGGGTATTGCCGTTGTTCAGGTAGGGCGGCATATACGGGAAATCCGACCCCTCGGTAACCGGTGCCGTTACCACCGAGCTATGGATATCCGTTGAGGCCACAGCCGGCGCGGCCGGCTTTGTGTCGAGATGCAGCAGAAAGTCGATGACCGCGTCGCGATCTTCTTTCGACAGATGCCCGAACGAAGGCATGCGCCCCCGGCCCGTCGACAGGATCGTGCTGATCTGCTCGCGGTTCAGGCGTTTGCCCACTTCAGTCAGGTCGGGGTAAGCCTGAGCGGCACTCGCGGTGGCTTCTTTGCTGCCTTTGCCGCTGATGCCGTGGCAGACAGAACAATTGGTATTGAACAGATACGAGCCCCGCGTCATGGCCACGTTGTTTCCCTGGGCTTTCACATCCCGCATTTTCAGCCACCACAGCATGGTATTAGCATTCTGGTACAGAATCCCGTCGGGATCGGCGGCATTGCCGCCCCATTCGGCTCCGCCCCCGAAGCCGAAAAACAGGCTGCCTTCTTCACTGGGGGGCATGTATTTGCTGCCGTGCCGACTGTTTTTGTAGCGGTCCAGCACGTAGGCATGGGCTTCGGGCGTGCGGGTTGTGATGTCGGCTTCGGTCAGCTCCTGCCGAACGAAGGGGGCTGGTTTTGTCGGAACGGGTTGCGTGGGCCAGGGTTTTTCACCAGGTAGCGCGGGCGAGGTGGGTACGGGCACTTCTTTCACCGGAAATAGTGGCTTGCCCGTGTCCCGGTCAAAGACGAAAACATACCCGTCTTTGGTCGCCTGCGCCACGGCGTCGACCATTTTCCCGTTATGTCTGACCCGGACCAGGTTGGGCGGACAGGGTAGATCGCGGTCCCAGAGGTCGTGGTGGACGGTCTGGAAATGCCAGATTCGCTTGCCGGTTTCGGCATTCAGCGCAATGACGCAGTTGGCATACAGGTTCTGGCCAGGGCGTGCCCCGCCGTAGAAATCGACCGAAGGTGATCCGGTGCCGGCGTATACTACCCCGCGTTTCTCGTCGATGACCATACCCGCCCAGCAGTTGGCTCCCCCCAGCTTTTTATAGGAATCTTTTCCCCAGGTGTCGTAGCCTTCCTCACCCGGTAGGGGGATGGTATGAAACACCCAGGCCAGTTTTCCCGTCCGCACGTTGAACGCCCGGATGTAACCTGGAGGAGCGTCGCCCCCTTCGTTCACGGCTGAGCCGGTAATCAGCAGATCCTTATAAATAACCCCGGGTGTTGTCGCGCGGATCGACAGATTGGCTACCTCGTGACCGAGGGTTTCTTTATCGCCGAGTCCTTCGTGCAGATCGACTTCACCGTTTTTGCCGAAGCTTTCCACGGGTTTACCGGTCTGCGCCTGGATGGCGTAGAGTGAGGAGCCAACCGTATACAGAATCCGTTTGTCGGTCCCATCTTGCCAGTAAACCACCCCACGGAGCGGGTGGAAGCGCGGGCGTCTGGCTGGGCCCGCGAATGGGTCGAACTGCCAGAGCTGTTTGCCCGTCCCCGCTTCGACAGCGAATAATTTCATGCGGGGCGAGGTGCCGTACAACACCCCGTCGACTACGATCGGCTGGCACTGGATGTCCATGCCGCGCTGATTGGCGTCTTTGTTGTCGCCGGTTTCGTAGGTCCAGGCCAGCTTTAGATTTTTGACGTTCTGGGTGTTGATCTGGGTTAGGGACGAATACCGGTTGCCCGCATTATTGCCACCATACGTAGGCCAGTCGGTTCCCGGCGGATTTGTCTCGGCAAGGTGATTATCCCAGTTCAGAGGCCAGTAAAGCCCCAGCATCAGTAGCCCGAAACAGGATTTTACGAGTGAATGCATGTATCGGTTAAGAAAATTTTAAACGTTAAGAAAAGCGAAATCAGATCGGCTCGACAGGCGATCTACTTCGCCTTATCGTAAAAATCGTAGGCGATCTTCCAGGTAATTTCCTGACCCGGAGCCGCCTTCAACTGGATGTACGGTTCGGGGCAGGACGTGGTCGCGCAGGCCCAGTAAACTATTTTTTGCAGCGGCTGATCGCCTTTGATGTGCACACCCGCGCCCGTTTTCTGATTTTCGATGCGCACATCGTAGTCCGCGGCTGTTGGGCCAAAGCCCTGTAAGCCTGCGGTGTATACATTTTCTTTTTTCTCCAGATCCCGCGCGTACACCAGCCGGTTGCCCTGCGTCAGAATCGTGCTGCCAAATCCTTTTCCTTCGGCTTTTATCTCGAACGGAAACTGAACGTTGACGGTCGGGCCGGTAGGCTGTTTGTCGATGATGAAAAAATTATGGTTATACGTGCTGGCATCGATGGGCTTCTGACCCGTATTTTTCAGACGGTGTTCGAGTACCAGCTCGGGCTTGCCATTCGTCAGACTAACCGTTTTCCGGTAGATGTATCCATAGCCCGTGGCCGCGTCGGTAAGCTCATGGGTAAACTCAACCCGGTCTTTATGCGTCTTCACCGTCCATTTACCCGGATCGACGATGTCGTAATACCGGGCGAACGCATACGGTTTGTCGTCGGGTTTACGGAGCGTACCGACACCAATTTTGACGAATGTATCGCCGGGTTTGGCTTCGGTATATCCCAGTGCCGTAAACTCTTCGGCCGGACCGCTGATGGCGTCGTGCAGCTTAGGATCATAATTCTCGAACCAAGGCTCAATGAAGCTATGGCCCTTATAGTCCAGGTTTTTGAACGAGCCTGCCCAGTCGAAGCGCGTGCCCTGGTAATACCCCTGGCTGGCGTCGGGCAGGTAGAGCGTTGTCTGAACGAGCCCATTGGAAAGCTCGGCCTGCGGCCATTCCGCTACCGGGAGCGTGGCGCTGCATAAGCTTCCAAAAACACAGAGTGAAAAAAGGATCTTTTTCAAGGTCGCGTAGTAGTTATTGGTTTAAACACAGAGGCACAGAGCGCACAGAGGGTAGTTTATTCAGCAAAATCTTTGTGCCCTCCGTGCCTCTGTGTTTAATGCTAATTCAGATTCGGGTTGATCGACGTGTCCGAGTAGGGTAGCGGGAACCAATAGTTAGCCTTGGTGATCGCCTTGATCGGTTGCAGATCGTCGGGGCTCTTGGCCGCATTGGCCGCTTCTACCTGTTCGAGCCGGATCAGATCGAACCAGCGCGTACGCTCACAGGCAAACTCCCACGCCCGCTCCTGCACAACCGCATCGGCGAACTGAGCAGCCGTCAGGCCATCACCCGGCGATAAAATTTTCGCTCCAGACGATAACCCCCGCGAACGAACGGCATTCAGCGCATCGTATGCTGCCTGGTCCGGTCCACCTGTACCGCGGGCTTTGGCTTCGGCATAAATGGTCAGCACGTGCGGGTAGCGCATCATAACCGATGGCAGGGAAATACTGGACGTAACGACGTTGCCTTTAATATACCACTTCTGGTAATACGGGTGTTTGGTCAGGCTGTTCTGCCAGGGAATTGTCGTAGCCCCTAGCCCAAACTGCGTCCGGAAGGTCGCATTTTTGCGGGGCCCTTCGGGAAAGTTTTTGAAAAAATTCAGCTCGGCGAACATATCGTCCCAGCCGCCTTCTTCCCCTGGCATGGTCGTGTTGCCGTAGGTCGCGTTGGCCGTACCGCTGCCACCCGTAAACCCGTTGATCTGGAAAACCGACTCCGGAATAATCGCCACCCCCGGGTCATTGGCGAAGACTTCGGCAAACGTTGGCATGAGTGCAAACCCATACGTAGCCCGGTTGTCGATCACTTCTTTGGCCTTAGCAGCCGCCAGATCATATTTATCGGTTTGCTTCAGCGGCCAGCCCGCCATCGTCAGATACACATCGGCCAGAAACGCCTTCGCCGACCCCGCGTTGGGCCGACCCGGATCGCGCCGGGTGTTGGGCAGCATGGTTTCGGCTTTCTTGAGGTCTTCCACGATCAGCGCGTATACTTCCGCCGGAGTCGATTTCTTGATGGTCAGCAGATCGGCCGAATACTCACCGGCTGTGACCAGCGGAATATTCCCGTAAAAGCGCGTGAGCCAGTAGTACGAAAAGCCCCGGATGAAATACGCTTCGCCCGCAATGATGTCGATCGTCGCTTTGGTACCGGTCGTTTTCGAGTAATTGTTGATCACGTTGTTCGCACCCTGAATGGCTTTATAACAGCCGGTATACACCGCACCCGACCGCTGGTTGGTGGTCGATACGTTGAACTGGTCGAACTCGCGCCAGTCAGCTTTGTTACTGGCCGGGTGCGTCGTTACGTCGTCGGCACCCAGAACGGCTGCGTTAGCCGACGGGTGTAGAAAGCCATACGTCCATTGATTGCCCAGGCCCCGGTAGGCTCCCGTCAGAGCTGACTCTAAGCCATCCTGCGTCGAGAGCACGTTTCCGCCATACAGCAGGCCCGTTGTATCTTCTTCGAGGTATCCTTTGCAACCCGCCGTGAGCAAAGCCGCCATTCCGAATATTAATAACTTTTTCATGATTGATCTGCTGCGTTTAGAAGCCCAGGTTTATACCGAGTGTGTATTGTTTGGCATTTGGGTAAGAACCGTAGTCGATACCGATGGCAGTGTCGGTTCCGCTACCGACCCGGGCCGACTCTGGATCAGGACCTGTGTATTTGGTAATCGTCAACAGGTTCGTAGCGCTGGCAAACACCCGAAGGCTCGCTTTGTTTTTGATGAAACCCGTTGGCACGTTATACGACAGACTTACGTTTTTCAGCCGAACGAAGCTACCATCTTCAATGAATCGGCTCGACTGGGTGAAGGGCTGATACGTCTTCGTAAAGGCTGGAACGTTAGATGTCTCGTTGCCGGGCCGGTAGTAATCCCGGATTTCCGACAGAATGAATTGCCGGGCATCACCCGCCCCCGACATCGCGGCTGCCCGCGTGTAGTTGAGCTTGTCGACGCCGAACACCCCGTTGAAGAACACGTTCAGGGTCAGCCCTTTGTACGAAAAGGTGTTGTTCCAGCCACCGGTCGCTTTCGGAAACGCCCGACCAATGATCTGAAAATCGTCGGTGGTGATGGCGTTGTCGCCGTTGAGGTCCTGGTAATGCGGATCGCCCGGTACGCGCCCCTGTTTGGCAGCCTGGTCGGCTTCGTTCGGTTTCCAAGTGCCCAGGTAGTTCAGACCCCAGTACGAACCCAGCGGCTCGCCCGGTATGAGCATAAACTCGTTAGTGGTCGACATGCCCCCCCCGACACCCGTACCCTGGCCCTGCCGGGGTAAACCACCTAGGCTAACTACCTGGTTTTTCAGGGTGGAAAAATTCAGGTTAGTTTCCCAGCGGAAGCTACCGGCAGCGACGGGAGTACCGCCAATCGAAAATTCAAACCCTCTGTTTTCAATTTCGCCCACATTCCGGGCCTGCGTACCGCCCCCCGCATAGCTCGGAATCACAACGTTCAGCAGCAGATCGGAGGTGTTTTTCTTGAAATAATCGGCTTCAATGTGCAACCGACCGTTGAGGAATTCGGCTTCAAGACCTACATCGACCTGCTTGGTAGTTTCCCATCTGAGGTCCGGATTGCCGGGGTTACCCAGAAGTACTCCGGCGGTAGCCGCCGTGTTGTTGAAGGCTACCTGGGCGGTGCTATACGTCGATAGCGTGGAGTACGCGCCGAGTGCCTGGCTGCCCGTCATGCCCCAGCTTCCCCGCAGTTTCAGGTTGCTGAACACATTGAGGTTTTTGATGAACTCTTCTTCCGACAACCGCCAGCCCAGCGCTACCGAGGGGAAAACGCTGTATTTATTGCCAGGAGCAAATTTGGACGAGCCGTCGCGTCGAACAGCCGCCGTGACCAGATACTTGTCTTTGTAACCGTAGTTAATCCGTCCCAGCAACGACAGGATCGTCCATTTCTGATACCCTGATGCCACTGTGGCGGCCGTGTTAGCGCCGATATTATCGTAGCCCAATTGCGGAAACCGAAGGCCCGAAGCACTCGCGGTAAAATTACGATCGGTGAATTGCTGACTTTCCAGTACCGCTACCGCGTTGATCGAATGATTACCTATTTTGAGGTCGTAGCTCAGGTTATTCGTGTTTTGCAGGGTTAGCTGTTCCGATGAATACCGGCTTGCATTCGGCACGTTGTTGGACAGCCGCTTGCCCTGAAGATTCAGGTTTTGCGCATTCAGGTAGTTGATGGCATACTGCAGATCGAGCGAGAGTCCTTTGATGGGAAGCTTGTAGTTGACCCCACCGTTGATGTTAAGACTCGTCCGGTTTTGATCAACCGATTGATCGTACAGGTAATCCAGTGGATTGCGATAAACCGAGCCGATGGGATCGGTAAAGGTAGGCTGCCCGTCGGCTCCGTAGGCCGGTGTCGTCGGTGCCCAGGCCAGGGCTTGTGTGATCGCCCCGCCGTCGAGTGTATTGTGGTTTTGCGCCCGCGTACCCCACAGGTTCAATCGAAGCGACAGCTTGTCGTTGATCTGGGTATTGATGTTCGTGCGCAGAATATATCGTTTGAAACCGCTGTTGTTAACGATCCCGTTCTGATTCAGGTAGTTGCCCGAGATCAAAAACGTCGTCTTGTCGCCACCGCCCGAAACGGTGACCTGGTGTTGCTGACCACTGCCCTGCCGGAATACCAGACTCTGCCAGTCGGTACCGCCGGTCTGCTTGAACTGCGCAATCTGGTCGGCCGTAAACGGCGGTGTAGTTCCTACGGCGTTGGAGCGGGCATTCACGATTTCGGCAAATTCACCCGCGGGCAGTACATCGTATTTTTTGATGACCTCCGATGTGCTGAATTGCCCTTCGTAGTTCACTTTCAGTCCTTTCGCCCCTTTTTTGGTCGTGATGATCACCACGCCATTGGCCCCCCGGCTTCCGTAGATGGACGTCGACGCGGCATCTTTCAGGATCTGGATGGTTTCGATGTCGCTGGGATTGACGGAATTGAAATCGGCCCCCAGGAACCCGTCGACAATGTAGAGTGGGTTATTATTACCCAGTACGGAGTTGGCACCCCGGATACGGATACGCGCGTCGCCACCGGGTGCCCCGTTGGTCTGGCTCACCTGTACCCCGGCTGCGCGCCCCTGCAACACCTGATCCAGCCGGTTGACCGGTTGCTGCGCAAATTCTTTGGTCGAGATAGCCGTCAGCGCGCCCGTCACGTCGGTTTTGCGCTGCGTACCGTACCCGACCACGACTACCTCACTGAGAGTTTTCTGATCTTCCTGCATCTGAACGTCGATGACCGACCGCCCGTTAACCGGAACGGTCTGACCTACATAACCGATGTTCGAAAAAACCAGCGAGGCCGTACTGGCCGCATTCAGCGAAAAGTTACCCGCTGCGTCGGTGGAGGTACCGGTCGTGGTACCGTTGACCTGAACGTTGACCCCCGGTAGCCCCTGATTGTCGGGTCCGGTCACTTTTCCCGTGACTCTGCCGGTTTGCGCGAACGCGACCCGTTGGCTCAGCAGCAGAAGCAGGGCAAAAAGTTTTACATAATTTTTCATTTGATTTGGGTTGTTAGAGAATTGGTTTTTATTGTAGCGCGGGTTTACACCCGCAGAAGGCCAGCATTGCGGGTTTCCACCCGCGCTACTGGTTTACCAGTCTACTACGGAGCCGTCCAGGGCGTTGTAAGATTCCGGGTTTTTCCAGTCGTGACCGATCTTGTCTTTCATCTGCGCTTCGTCCAGCTCGATGCCCAGACCGGGCCCCTGTGGGATCATGACCGTACCGTCTTTTTGCAGCTTGAATGGATTCTTGATGTAGCCCTCGCCCAGCGAGACCTGCTCCTGCACCAGAAAATTCGGCACGCTGGCGGCCAGGTGGAGCCCGACAGCCAACGAAATCGGCCCCATCGGATTATGAGGGGCTATGGGAACATAATACGCTTCGGCCATGCCCGCAATGATGCGCCCCTCGGTGATGCCACCCGCGTGGCACAAATCGGGTTGGACGATGCTGACAGCGCGTTTTTCGAGCAGTTCGCGGAAGCCCCATTTTGTGAAGATCCGTTCGCCGGCGGCAATCGGCAGGTGCGTTCCGCGGGCAATGTCGGCCATGACATCCACGTTCTGGGCCTGACAGGGCTCTTCGATAAACATGGGTTGAAACGGCTCCAACTGTTTAATGAGCACCTTGGCCGTCTGGGGAGAAATGTTACCGTGAAAGTCGATGGCTATGTCCATGTCCGGGCCACCCGCTTCGCGTAGCGACGCAAAGTTGTCGACCGCGTACTTGATGAATTGCGGGTTCTCGACAATGTTGGCCGGATTCTTGTGCGCTACGCCCGTTTTAATGACGGTATATCCTTCGGCTTTCCGTTTTTTCATATCCTCGGCATTGCTGGCTCGTCCATAAATCCGGACGCGGTCGCGGGTGGGGCCGCCCAGCAGTTCGTAGACCGGTACGTTGAGCAACTTTCCCTTGATATCCCAAAGCGCATGATCGATGCCACTCAGCGCACTGGTCAGAATCGGGCCTCCGCGGTAGAACGCATGCCGGTAAATAGCCTGCCAGTGGTGGGTCACCTGCCGCGGGTCTTTGCCGATCAGATATGGTTCTACCTCCTTAATGGCCGTTTGAATGGTGAGCGCACGACCTTCCAGCAACGGTTCACCCAGACCGACCACCCCCACGTCGGTATGGATTTTCAGGAAAATCCAGCGTGGTTTGACCAGAAACGTTTCCAGCTTGGTAATCTTTACCTTGCCGTAATCCCGAAAATGGCCGGGATTCTGTGCGTAGGATGACTCGGGCAGAACTATAGTACTCATCCCGGCCAGTCCCAGTACCGACTGAATCGCAGATCGTCGGGATATACCCGATTGCTTTTTTTGAGAGTTCATCAGGGTTAAGGGTAAAAAAACAGTAGTTTTCGTTTAATCGATTAAGCTAGTTGGCAGAAAATCAGGCGGTAAAGCCTGACTCTAACATATAGTTACGGGCGGATGATGGTACCATCCATCTTTCTGACCTGCCAGTTGGACTTGGTGCTGATGGGGTACTTGGCCGCTTCCTTCTCGTTGATGTCTACCCCCAAACCCGGTACCTCGTTGACCGACATGTAGCCCTTGTCCATCGTCGGACAACCGCTGAAAACCGCCTGCGTCTTCTCCGAGAAGGCCACCGCTTCCTGGATGCCGAAGTTCCACACCGCCAGATCGATGTGCGCATGAGCCGCGTGACCCACCGGCGAGACGTCCCCCGGACCGTGCCAGGCCGTGCGCACGTTGAACCATTCCCCCAGCCGGGCCACCTTCATGGCCGGGGTGATGCCCCCAATCTGAGAGACGTGTATCCGGATGTAATCGAACCACTGGTTGACCATCGGCTCCTTGAACTCGTTGATGTTGTTGAACAGCTCCCCCATCGCAATGGGCACGGTGGTCGTCTGCCGCAACTGAGCAAACCACTTCATGTTCTCGGGGGAGAAGGGGTCCTCGATGAAGAAAGGCCGGTACTCTTCTACCTGCTTGATCATGTTGATGGCCTCCATGGGCTGCACCCGCTCGTGGACATCATGCAGCAGCTCGATCTCTTCGCCACACTGCTTGCGGACCACCTCGAACATCTTGGGCACCGACTTGAGGTAGGCCTGCACGTTCATGAACGCATCGCCCTCGTAACCGAAACCGGCCGCTTTGAAATCGGGCTTATCGAGGTTGGCTCCCACGCCCCCGTAGCCGCCCTGCTGGATGCGGATGTACTTGTAGCCCTGCTCCATGAACTTCTTGACGCTGTCGGCGGCTGCTTCGGGGGAGTTGCCCCCGGCATGAGTGTAGCAGGGGATGGCGAAGCGGACCTTGCCCCCCAGCAGCTGGTAGACGGGCATTTTGGCGCGTTTGCCTTTGATGTCCCACAGGGCCTGGTCCAGGCCCGAGAGGGCGTTGTTGAGCACGGGCCCGTTTCGCCAGTAGGAGCTCACGTAGGCTGACTG